>CAMDHZ010000001.1 GCA_945898275.1 Chitinophaga pinensis
TTTAGTAACCTAATTGGTGGAGATGACGTTACCTTAGGTGGCACTGTAACTGCTAATTTTGATAATTTTAATATTGGTGTAGCTAAACCAGTTTCGCTTACAGGTACTTATACAAAATCAGGACCGGATGCTGGTAATTATAACTTAATTCAACCAAGTGGTTTAACTGCTACTATCACTCCAAAAACATTAAACATTACCGCTGATAATCAGGCCAAATGCCATGGTGCAGGTGTTACCTTAAATGGTTCAGAGTTTGGTGTATCTGGAATTATTTCTCCTGATGAGGTTACTTCTGTTACTTTAACCACAAGTGGCGCAGCAAGCGGAGCAGCAGCAAGTTCTACTCCATATTCAATTGCACCAAGTGCAGCAGTAGGTTCTGGCTTATCTAATTATGACATCAATTATATCAATGGTGAATTTCTAGTAAGGTCGAATCCAACTGCGAGTTTCTCTTTTAACGACAATACACAATGCTTTGTTGGACATGGGTTCAACTTAAGCAATACTTCTTCTAATGGCAGTACTACTGGTTCTGGAACAATCAATTCCTGGAGCTGGACAGCAACTGGTTCTAGCAATGCAGCCTTTACGGGTGTTGGTCCACATGGCCCATTAACCTATGCCAGCCATGGTGATTATACCATTAACTTGACAGTTGCAGATCAACATGGTTGTACCCATAGCACTAACTTCACTAATAATGTAAGGGTTTACCAACACCCAACAGCATCTTTTACAACTGCTGAAACCAGCGGAACTGCAAACAATGACTACAATATATGTACTGGTGCAACTGTAACCTTTAATGGTACAAGTTCTAGTTATGGTTTTGGAGCAAGTAGCATCAGCTACCAATGGAGAAAAGATAATACAAATGCAAGTGGAACAGGGTCAACTGCCTCGATTTATAGTCCAGCCGTTAATGCTGTTAGCAACCCAGACGCAATAACATACTCATTAAGAGTTACAGATAACAATGGTTGTACTAGCAATGATTTTGCTACTGAACCTTCACAAGTAATAAATGTTTACCCATTTGCTAGTCCAAGTTTATCAACTCCTGATATGGGAGCACAAGGCCAATTTGGTTAAATAGGACTAAATGGAAATGGTGGACAGTTGATTTGTAATGGAGCAGCTATTTTTAGTGGTTCTGCAACAATTCCTTCAGGCACAATTGATGCTTACATATTTAATTATGGCGATGGAAGCTCTTTGGAATCAGTAACAGATCCAAGTTTGATGAAGCACACCTTCCCTACCGTAACAAACGTGCCTTGGGGAACACCAGGAGAACCAAATGTTAGATACACTATCCAAATGACAGCTGTAACCAACCAAGGATGTTCTACAAGTACTTCAATTTCTAGAGATATTAAAACTGGTCCAGATGCTAGTGTTGGATTAACTGACCCATCAACACAAAGCGTTACAAACAATAGCTTTGAATTCCTATTTGGAAATGTTGATCAGCATCCATCTTACAAAACAAGCAACCTTTGGGATTTTGGTGATGGAACTTCAACCACTGCTTCTTACCTAAATATTACCCCAAAAATTTATACTACTGCTGGAAACTTCCGCGCTCATTTGATAATTTACACAAATACAGGTTGCACAGATACTGCGCATTACGACGTGGTAGTTACCCCTGCCCCTACCGCTTCATTTAGTGTTACTCCAAATAGTTGTAGCAACAGAAATGTGACATTTAACAGCGGCGCAAGTGTTGGAGCTGTTACTTACGCATGGAATTTTGGTGATGGTAATACTTCAACCTTAGCAAATCCAATCCACACTTATGCAGCAGATGGAAACTATACTGTTACACTTACTATTAATACTGGAGCTTCAAGTTCAAATCAATCGGTAGCAGTAGTAACTAATCCTGTGGCAGGAACTATTAGCACAAATCTTAATACATGCACAAACGAATACACCTTTAGCAGCAATGCAACGGGTACAAACCTTACCTACGCTTGGAGTTTTTCAGGAGGTAGTGGCAGTGCATCAACTACTTCTTCAGCACAGAGAACTTATAGTACTACCGACCCTACAACTGTAGATTTGACAGTAACAGCAAATGGTGCTTGTTCAACTGTTGTTGGTCAATTATCCTTAAACCCATTTGCAGCTATTCCTGGACCAAATGCAGGATTATCAGCTTCTTTGGTTAGTGCTTGTTCAACTTCAGTAACTATAACCAATACTTCTACAAATGCTGATAGCTATGAAATAAAAGTAGATGGTGGAAGTTATTCGGCTCAAACAACCTTCCCTTTCAATATTGATGGATTAACACCAGGAATTCATACTATTTATATCAGAGCAACTGATGGCGGACTTTGTCCAGATGAAGCTTCAACAACTGTAACAGTTGCTCCAGCTACTGCTACATTCACTGCAACTCCACCAGCTTGTGGCAAAAATGTAAGTTTCCAAAACACATCTTCAGTAAGTTATGGCTCTGCAACCTATGCATGGGATTTCAATAGTGCAGAAGGGACTTCTAGTTCAGAAAATCCTACATTTACATTTGCAACTGGAGGTTCAAAAGGAGTAAGTTTAAGTGTTATTTCTGTAAGTGGTTGTACCTCATCCGTTTCAAATAATGTATCAGTAAGTTCTCTTGTAGGTCCAACAGCTTCATACACCTATACATCAGCTAGTGGTTGTGGTAATGGCAAACAATTTACAAATACAACTAGTGGCACAGGGTTAAGCTACCTTTGGAATTTTGGAGACCATTCGGGTACTAGCTTGGAAAATCCAATTAAGTACTTTGGAAGCAGCGGCAATCATCTAGTGACACTAACTGTTTCGGATGGCGTTTGCTCTAGCAATGCAACTCAAACGATTAATATCTCGTCATTTAGCGGAAGCGCAGCATCCTTTGTAGAAGGAAATGACGATTACACTCAGGTATTAAGTGGAAATAGTTTTTATTTTGAAAATACAAGTACCCACACCAACGATGGTTGGATACCAAACTACTTATGGAATTTTGGTGATGGAACAACTAGCACAAATACACATGTTTTTGGAAAAACTTATGCTTCAGCTGGCACATACACTATTACATTAACTGCAATTTCTAATTTAGGTTGTTCAACAACATTTACTAGAAATGTTATTGTATCTGCGCCAACCTCTGCAAGTTTTAGTTATACACCTAATGCATGTGGAAGTACTTCAATTACCTTTAATAGTTCAGCTTCAACTGGAGCTACCTCATACAGTTGGAATTTTGGTGATGGAAACACATCAACAATTGCCAATCCAACACATAATTATGCTACTGCTGGAACTTATTCAGTTATATTAACTATCAATGGAAGTATCGCTTCAACACCTCAATCCGTAGTTGTATCTACAGCCCCAACTAGCGTTTCAATTACTCCAGCTTTAAATGCTTGTAACACAACTTACACTTTTACAGCGGCAGCAACCGGAAGCAACCTTACTTACCTTTGGAGCTTTTCAAATGTAAATGGAGGTTCTCCAGTAAGCACTTCTGCAGTGGTAAACAAAAGCTATTCTGCTTCAGGTACAGAAAATGCAACTTTAACTGCATTCTCTGGTTCATGCTCAACTTCGGTTACTTTAAGTGGTTACTCTGTTTTTGCAACTGGACCATTAGTTACAGCTAACTTAGTAATTACAGCAGCAGACGCATGTTCTGGTACTAGAACAATCAATAACACTGGCAGCACAGCAACAAGTTATCAGGTTAGTGTTGATGGTGGAGCCTACGCAAGTCAAAGCACTTTCCCTTATGATATAACTGGTCTAAGTGCTGGTTCGCATACTATCGCCCTAAAAGCAATTAATGGTAGCTGTGAAGATATTGATGAGGCTACCGTAGAAATCGGAAATGTAACTGCAGGATTTACTCCAACACCAAGTTCTTGTAACAAAAATGTTTCATTTTTAAACACCACAGTTGCAACTTATGGCACGCCAACCTTCGCTTGGACATTTACTGCAGCTAGTCCTTCTGCAAGCACAAGCACCAATCCAAGCACAACTTATACAAGTTCTGGCTTAAACAGCGCAACATTGGTTGCAACCTTAGGTAACGGTTGCCAATCAACAGCTACAAATTCAGCTATCAATGTTTCAAGCGGTTCTGGTCCAGTGCCAGCTTTCACAAGTACTTTTGTAAATTCATCTGCTTGTAGCACTGGTTATGTGTTTAATAGCAGCACCTCAACAGGTGCAACTAGTTATACTTGGAATTTTGGTGATGGTGTTATGAACATCAGTACAGCAGGTACTACAATTTTCCATACTTATGCAGCAACAGGAAGTTATACAGTTACTTTAACAGCTAACAATGGTGGATGCTCAAATTCAACAACAAATGCCATCAATGTAACAACCATTGGCAACCAAGTTCCAGATGCTAATATTTCTTTAGCCTTTGGTACACTTGCTACTCAATGTGTAACTGGAAATACTTTTTACTTTAACAATGAAAGTAGAGTGAACTCTCCTGAATGGATGCCTTCACATGCTTGGAATTTTGGAGATGGAACTACTGCAACACAAACACATATTCATTTTAAGAAAGAATATGCATCAGCTGGCACCTACACTGTAACTTTAACCTCAACTTCTGCAAACGGTTGCACAGGAACAACAAGCATGCTTGTAACGGTTAGTCCAACACCATGCGCTGGTTTAAGTAAGAATACAGACCCAGGCTATTATGGTGGAGATGATAATGTAAGAGAAATGCCTTCATCAACAACAGGCATTGGCAGTAACGAAGCTGCAAGTGAAATTAATTTGTATCCAAATCCAAACAATGGAACCTTCAAGTTGAGTTTAGGAAATATAACTAGCAAAAACGCTCAAATAACTATTGTAGATATGCTAGGAAGAGAAGTGTATAGCGATTCAAAAACAATTTCTAATCAGTCAGAAATTACTATTCAGGATTTGAATTTAGCTGCAGGTAAATACAATCTGATATTTCTGGGTAGCGATCAGCAAATCATTCACAAATCATTTGCGGTTGTAAAATAAACAACGTGATATTCCAAAAAAGGAGGCTACAATTAAAAGTAGCCTCCTTTTTTTTGGTTTGAACCTAAGTCTATATTAAGAAAGTATTATTTTATTCTGTTTATAGAATTATTTATATAGTAAAGGGAATTTTATGCTTAAAAAATATATGATTAGCAACTATATATGCTGCGCTTTTTCAACAAAAAACCGTAGAAAGAGCATGAAAAACAAAGCATTATAAAATGAAAACAATTATCCTAAGGAAATTAAATTTCGTACTATTAACGATTTTGCTCACCCAAGGAGTATTCGCCCAAACCTCAAACCATCCTTGGAGTGTTGGATTGGGTGTTGGAATATTGGATTACAAAGGTGAATTAGGAAATGGCTTATTTAATTTCCAGTTAAAATCATTTGAAATAAATAGTGTTAAAAGTAACAATAGACCAGGAATTGGGGTGTTAACAGTAGCACGTTACTTAAATGAAAAATTTGATGTTGCAGTGAACGGACATTGGGGGGAATGGGGATACTATAATACAGATAATAATTCATTTTTCTATCGTAATTCTAGATATTTAGACGCAAATATTCGTTGGAAGTTTTTAAGTAAAACACCTAAATATTTTGAACCTTTTGCACTAGCAGGGTTGGGTTACAGAAATTTAGAGGCTACTCAAGTAACATCTGCTCAAAACGAACTTGTTTTACCACTTGGACTTGGCGCTAGAATCCCTTTCAACGATCGATTAGGATTAACATTACAATCTAACCTAGGGTTAACTACTGGAGACAACGGTGATGCCAACATTGAAGGAGGAAAAGATATTTTTTGGAATCATAGTTTAGTATTAAGCTACTCATTTGGTAAAGTTGATGGCGATGCTGATAAAGATGGCGTTAAAGATTCAAAAGACAAGTGTCCAAATACACCAGAAGGCGCTAAAGTGGATGAAGATGGCTGCGAAATTGATACAGACAAAGACGGTATCTCAGACAGATTAGATTCATGCCCTGCTGTTCCTGGTATTCCTGCCTTCAACGGTTGCCCTGATAGAGACAATGATGGCGTTCAAGATAAACAAGATGAATGTCCAGATAATGCTGGAGAAATTGGTTTAAAAGGCTGCCCAGATAAAGACAAGGATGGCATTGCAGATAAAGATGATGCCTGTCCAGAAGTTTTTGGAGTTGCCTTATTCAAAGGTTGCCCAGACACCGATAATGATAGTATTCAAGATGCTAAGGATGATTGCCCAACCATTAAAGGTTTAGCAATATTTAACGGTTGCCCTGATAGAGATGAAGACGGAGTGCCAGATAAAGATGATGCGTGCCCTGATGTTAAAGGTTTAAAAGAACTTAAAGGTTGTCCAAAAGATAATCCTAACCCCGTTCCACCGATTCCTCCTGTTCCAGTTCCTCCTGCTCCAAAACCCGATACTATTGAAGTTCAAAGCATAAGGTTCAAACTAAATTCTACTGAATTAACTGAAGAATCTGTTGAAAGATTAGCAAAAGCTATTGATTACATGAAGACAAATAAAGGATATACTTTATTATTATCTGGACATACTGATAATACTGGCTCTGCAGCCTATAATTTGGAGTTGTCTAAGCGTCGTGCCTCTTCGGTAAAAACCTATTTGATTGGTAAAGGTGTTCCAGCTACTAGCATCAGAACACAAGGTTTTGGTTTGAAATTCCCAATTTCCGACAACGAAACTGAAGAAGGCCGTTTTGAAAATAGAAGAGTAATCCTTCAAGGAATTAAAAAATAAAACAATATAATTATTCAATAGTTTATCTTAAAAGGTCATTGACAAATATGTTAATGACCTTTTAAGCTTAATAAACACTAATAAAACAAATGCGTTATCAAAATCATATTTTCGTTTGCACCAACCAAAAAGCTGAAGGAAAAGCTTGTTGCGGCGAAACCCGAGGCATGGAATTAGTTGAAAAATTTAGAGATGCCATTAAAGAAGCGGGTTTAGTTGGAAAAGTTCGAGCCCAAAAATCTGGTTGTCTAGATGCCTGCAAACACGGTCCAGCCGCTGTTATTTACCCAGAAGGAACTTATTACGGAAACATTCAACCTGAGGATGTAAAAAGAATTGTTGAAGAACATATTGTTGGCGGTAAAGAACTCACCGAGAAGGTAATCATTTTCGAAAAACTAGATTAACTTTTTTAACTCTTCTAAAGTATTTGCCTCTTCGGCAGATTTATCTCTTCGCCACCTCAATATTCGCGGAAACCTGAGGGCTACGCCGCATTTGTGACGGGTACTTTCTTGAAGACCTTCAAAACCAATTTCGAAAACCAATTGAGGGGTAACGGTCCTTACTGGACCAAACTTCTCCAAAGTATTCTTTTTCACAAATTGGTCTACTTCAATCATCTCTTTATCTGTTAAACCAGAATAAGCTTTTGTAAAAGTTTGTAATTTCCCTTCGTGCCATAAAGCAAAAGTATAATCGGTGTACAAATCTGCCCTACGCCCATGCCCCTTTTGCGCATAAACCAACACAGCATCAATGTGCATTGGATTAACTTTCCATTTCCACCAGTCTCCTCTTTTGCGACCATTTTGGTAAGGAGAGGATTTTCGCTTCAACATCAATCCTTCTGCTTTTTGCGACTTACTTTCTTCCCTAAGCTTAGCAAGCATTTCCCAATTTCCAGAATCCAAAACAGGCGACAATTGGATCAAACCGAAACCATTTTGTGTAATAATTTGCTCTAATACTTTTCTTCTTTCTGATAGCGATTTGCTTCTTACATCAATTCCATCGAATTCTAATACATCATAGGCAATGATTGCACAAGGGCAGGTTTCTATCATTTTGGCCGATGGCTTTTTGCGTGTTATCCGTTTTTGCAATAAGTTAAATGGTAGGGCCTCTTGATTTTTATAGGCCAATAATTCTCCATCAATCACGGTGCCATTAGGCAAATGAGTGGCCGAAGCTATCAGCTCAGGGAAATTTTCACTAATCAATTCCTCACCTCTCGACCATAAAAATGCCTGATTATTACGTTTTATCAACTGAATTCTAATACCATCCCACTTCCATTCTGCTTGCCAATCTGCTATATCCCCAAGTTCGCTCACATCTGATTCTATGGGATAGGACAAATAAAATGGATAAGGTTTGGCATCCTCTTGATTTGCCAAATCTTGCAAAAACAATTCTTCGAAAGTGTGAAGAGTAGGCTGCCAATTGCCCATTAATCGATGTGCAATTTCTGGAGCTGGTTTTTGCAAATGTTTACTTAAAGCTTGAACCAAAAGCTGTTGAGAAACGCCAATTCTAAAACCACCAGTTAAAAACTTATTATATAAAAAGCATGTATTTTTATCCAACTGAAGCCAACGTTCTTGAAGTAAATGCCTCTTTTCATCTTGTGAGAAGCTTGCCATTTGTACAATTTCTTGCATCAATTCAGCCAAACTAAATTGCAGTGTTTCACCTGTATTTTTATTTGCAAAAAGTAAGGCAATTGTTTCTGCAATATCTCCTACCACAGCATAACATTCTTCAAAAAGCCAAGGCTCCACGTTTGATGCACTTGCAGCCCAGGTTCTCATGTCCATTGCCTTGATAGGTTTTTTAGGTTTTCTACCAGTAAACAACGCAATTAACCAAAGTTTATCTTTATCTGAGGCAACATTTAAATAGGTAAGTAGCGCTGCTACCTTATCGTTTGTTTTGTTGCTAGCATCGAGTTCATCAAATAACTGCGCCCAATCAGCCTGCATGGTTATCCTCCAATTCTAAATTGGCTTTCAAGGATTCTCCTTCAAATAAAGTATCCAATTCTAAGGCATCAAAACCTTGTGTTTGTAAGTATTTTGCATAAACAGATTTGTAGCCATGAGTTAAATAAATATGTTCTGCATTGGTTGCTGATATAGCACTGTTTAATTCTTTCCAATCTGCATGGTCAGACAATACAAAACCTCTATCAGCAGCTTGCCACCTTCTGCTGCCACGCATAGCCATCCAACCGCTGGCAAAAGCGGTTCTGTAGGGTTCGAGTTTTTTCATCCAGGGTGTTCCATTAGCGCCAGGCGGTGCAATAATTAAAGCACCTTTTAAGGCTTCTTTGGTGGCATTTTGGAGCGATAAGCAAGGGTTAAGATTCACCCCTGCAGCCATTAAGGTTTCGTTCATGGCAAGCACTGCGCCATGCCCAAAAATATTTCCAATAGAAGTATCTAATGAATTTAGGACGCGCTGGGCTTTGCCCAGCGCATAGGCAAACACCACAGATTGCAAACCCAATGCAGCATTTTGTTTCCACCACAAGTTTAACTCCCCCATTACCTCCGCTTGCGATTTCCAATTGAAAATGGGCAGTCCAAATGTGCATTCACTGATAAAATGCGTTGCTGCAACAGGTACAAAAGGTTCTGAAATTCCATCGTCATGGCATTTATAATCTCCGGATATTACCCACGTTTCTGCACCTTTTCTTACCCGCACTTGCGCCGAACCAGGAATATGCCCAGCTGGGAATAAGGTAACTCCTACCCCATTTATCATGCGTTCTTTTTCATAGTCTAAAGTTTCGGTTTGAACCGAGCCCAAGCGATGCTGAATAACTTTTTCAGTGATAGGATGAGACAAATAAGCGGTTTGACCCAAGCGCGCATGGTCGCTATGTCCATGTGTAATAATTGCCTTGCCAGCAGGATACCATGGGTCTATATAAAAATCTCCCTCAGCACAATACAATCCTTTTGAGGTGAGTTGGATCAAACCGAAACCTTGCATAGTTAAAAAGTATAAGCCAATTGTAACATTGTTAACCTTGGTGGTCGCATGTCTGCAGGCCTTGTCATTAGCTCCACATTGGCAACATTGTTAATAATCAATGAAGCCTTTAATTTGTTTGAAATTTGATAGGCAAATCTTACATCAAAAATTGTTTTACCATTGGCTGATAAGGCTCTGCCTTGGTTTATTCCTTCTACAAATAAAGACAATGGAATATCAATAAATGCCTTATCAATATTTTCCATTGCGCTATTGTACCTAGCACTAACTCCTAGTTGAAACCTTTGATAGGCAACCTGAATATCGGCTCTTAGTAAATGTTTGAACCGATACTTAAGCATATTTGTACTGTCACTTCTGGTGGACCTAAAGCTTATGTCGTTTCCTAAGGTATCTGTTGCAAAAACCTCATTTATATCTAACATAATTGGTTGGGTATATGTATATCCAATTAAGAAATTCCATTTGAGATTTTCTTGCAAATACTCAGCCCCACTGCTTAAATCAAATCCTGCAATTTCTGCCTCCCCGGTATTGATTGTCATAAAACCAAATGAAGGAAATGGATTGAATGGGTCTACAATTGGACGCCAAACACCCAAATTAAAGTCAATCATATTTTGGTATCTTGTATAGAACCCAGCCAAATCAATATAACCTTTGAGCGCCTGCCATTGAAATCCTTGTTTAATGCCTAGCTCCGCATTCCAACCAGTTTCTGCTTGCAAATTAGGGTTAGGGAAAATATTGAGTAATCCCACCGAAGTTTGAATGTAACGCTCTGCAATGGATGGAAATCGAAATCCTTGTCCAAACGATGCTCGTAAAAAAGTTGCTTTAGCTGCTTCAAAATTTGCACCTGCTCTAAAAACAGGTTTTTGCTCTCCTCTACCGTTAATGGCATAATGCTCAATTCTAGCCCCACCACTTAGATTTAAAAGCTTTCCAATGGCTTTATCTAATTGTAAAAAGGCAGCAATGTTTCTACTTTCTTGAAAGCCTTGATACAAAGGAGAATTAGTTCTTGAGTATTGGTAAATGCCACCAGCAGTTAGGGTCATTCTAATTGCACTTAGGTATTGCTGCACTTGATACTCTCCAAAAAAGTTATTCGAGGTGTTATCTTGGTTAACTGCTGCAGTATCGGTGTTGGTGATATCATTGTTTACATGATACCATCTCCCTCTGATAGTATGTCTTGAAGTTCCTATATAAAAATTATAATAGGGGTCGAGGTAATAATTTTTTGAAAAGGTACTTGTAGTTTGAGAATCTAATGCAGTATAACCCAAATCATTGTTTTCCCATAAAAGAAATGAACCGCCATCTGTAAATAATGCACCCGCATTTAGACCATACTTTGAATTTCTTTTACCTTTAAATTCAGAGCGACCAGTTAATCGAAGTCTATGGTCTGATTCACCCATTCGATAGCCTTGGTCTTTAAAGTAATCCATGGAAAAGGCAAAGGCTTTGTTCTTTTTCTTAAAACTATGAAAGCCATTAAAACCATATTGAACTCGGCTTTGCTCTGACCATTTCGCATTGCTTCGACTCGGTTGACTGAAAAAACCGCTGTGTAAATTAAAACGTGTAATTGGCTTTTCTTTGGCCATTTCAGTCCTAAAATGTATAATTCCACTTAAAGCACTTGAACCATATAAAACTGAAGAGGCTCCTTTAATAATTTCTATTTGTTGCACACTTTCGATTGGAATAAAATTCCATTTTACTTGCCCTGCATCACCAGATAGAAAAGGCATGTCATCTACCAAAATCATTACTCTTGAGCCCACGCCGTAGGTCCAGCCGCTGCCATTTCTAATGTTTACCTGACCATCTGTTACATGCACAGAAGGTATATTATCGAGCAACTTATCCATCATGGTTGTATTGCGATTCCGAATAAGGTAGGGTTTAATCAGTTCTGTGCTTACCATCATGCGTTTTACTGATTGCTCGTATCGTCCTGCGGTAACAACCGTTTGGTTAAGCAAATTATTTTTATTGGTTATAGTATCTTGTCCGTTGGCAAACAGATAGGCCAATTGAAGAATTGAAAATATCGTATATCTTGCAAAAAATTTAAAATCCATGAAAAAAATTTTACTTTCAATGATAGCAATTTGCTTGCTTAGTTTTACGCAAAATGTATTTGCTCAATGTACACCAGATCCAGCGATTAAAAGTTCAGGTACTTTTCCAGCAGTTTTAGCAGAAGCAAATGTTGGAAAACCCTATTCACAAGTAATTCAATATTTTATTACAAAAGATACCACTGTCTTTGTCCCTCAATTGGGTCAAACTGTATCTGCAAAAATTGATACCTTATGGATAGACAATGTGGTTGGGATGCCAGAAGGTTTCACCTATTCTTGTCACAACTCGCAATGTAAAATTGTGGGTGGAACAGGCGGTTGTGCTAAATTAGTTGGCACTCCAACGTCTGGGCAAGTTGGTATTTATCCTTTAATAGTTTTGATTTCCATAAGAGCAACAGCTTTCTTAGGTCCATTGCCAATTGGTCAAACCGTGAATGATTCAAATGCGCGTTATTCAATTATCGTCAATCCAGCAAATGGAACTACAGAAATAACAAGTGAAGCAAGTTTGTTGGTTTACCCAAATCCTGCAAAAGATGTTTTACAGTTTTATCTTCCTGATTTTAAAGGCAATGCAAATGTTTCTATTTATGACATGCAGGGAAGAAAAATGAGCGAAAAACAATTCGAATTGTATAGAAGCACAGGAGAAGTAGAACTTAATGATTTAAAAAACGGTGTTTATAAAATCATAATGCAAACCGAAAAAGGCATTTATTCGAAAACCTTTATTAAGGAATAATTTATTTAAATAAGCCACCTAAACCGGGCATCATACTTCCCATCATACCTCGCATTTCGGCTTCTGAAACATTTTCAGCAGCAGCTAATGCGCGGTTTATAGCAGCGCACAAAAGATCCTGAACTTCTTCTTTTGAGTTGACAGTAAGTAGGTTTTCAGGAATATTGACTTCCAAAATTTTCCTATTGCCATTAGCAATAACCTTAATACCTTCGGCTTCTCCAATAACACTAATTGTTTCTAATTTGGCTTTAATGCCGTCAGCCATTTGTTTGGCTTGGTTTAACTTATCAAACATGATGCAATATTAAATAAAACTATTAATTTGGCTAAACGTTTTAAACAAGATAAAAACAAAACACATGATTAAAAAACTACTTTTTACTTCAATTTTATTTTTAAGCTTTGACCCAATTCGAGCGCAGGTAGATAGCACCCAAGAAGAAATGGTTGACTTTAGCCAATTTGATGTGGTTGAACCAACTGGAGTTAAACGCTTTTGTACAAGCAAGGTGCTGGGACTTAGTCCGAGTAAACTTATTTCTGTTGGATATGATTTTCAAGGAAAACATGAACTAAAAAATTATTTAGGAAATGAAACTTACCCGCTAAATGGCGACAGTAATCAAGCAGCCATTAACAATGTTTCTGGAATTAGAATTGCAGCAAATTATCCAATTCTATCCAATACAAAATGGCTCATCAATATGGGTGCAACCTATTGGAGAACCAATTACAATATGGGTAGTCATGACGGTAGTAATCATGTTATTCACAAATTACATGAAAATGGTTTAACTACAATAGGTTTGAACACCACTATTTTCAAGCCTTTAAATGAAAAGTATTTTATCTTGGCATTTGCCAGTGCCGATGCCAATGGAGATTATAAATTAAACAGCAGCGATATTGGTTCATACCTTGCAAAACCAAAAATCTCCGCAGCAGTATTTTTTGGTAAAAAGCGCAGTGATTACTCCATTTTAGGTTTTGGATTATCTAGAACCTACAGGCCGGGTGCCTTGGGAGCTATTCCATTAATCTTATTTAACCATACTTTCCCTAGCAGAAAGTGGGGCATTGAAACTTTGTTTCCTGCACGTTTTGCGCTTAGAAGAACCATCAACACCAGAAATTTGTTGTTTGTAGGATATGAATTAGAAGGGACTAGTTATAGTATCGGCAATATGGGTGGAGCCGCCAGCATTCCACGTTATGACAATTTAGAATTAAGACGCTCAGAGTTAAGGCCGCGTATTACCTACGAATTTTCATTAACTGGCTTTGTTTGGCTCTCGGTTCAAGCCGGATACAGAATAAATTACAGCTTTGATATTGATCAAGGCGATAAGCTTAGATTAATTGGCTCAGATGAAAAATATCATATGGTAAATACCCTCACCAATCCTTTGTATTTTCAGATCTCTTTGAATTTAGTATCTCCTTAATGGGTGATACTATTTCTTTTTAAGCTCTAAACGCTTCCAAACATCTGTTCTTCCAAAGGCAGAAATACCTATATAACCGCGGATATTCATGGTATTTTTATCTGTCATATTTATGGTACAGCTATAAGTACTGCCACTCTCAGGGTCATAAATTGTACCATCTTCCCAAAGATTATTTCCTTTAAACTCAAAGCTAGATAACATTCTTAGGCCAAGCAAGGCAACTGTTCTTTTAGTTTCATCTGGGTTATTTTTATCTACTTTGGGCTTACCTTCTTCATTGTTAGGCTCACGCAACCATACAATTCTGCCATAGTAATAGTTCCCAGACTTAATAATGTTTACGCGGGCTTTGCCAGTTCCAGTTTCCCATAAACCAACAATTGCGTCACCTTCTTTATCTTGAGCAAACAGTTTGGTAGAGAACGATGTTAAGATTAGGGCTACAAATAATAGTAATGTGTTTTTCATCATTTGATAATTTTTAGTTTGAACAATAATAATAAAAATAGGTTTTAAACCACTTATAAACAGTTGCAAAATATTTTCTTGTCAGCTAAAGAAAATAAATAAATTTGCACTCCCTAACAGGCATTAGATAAAAATTCAACATATGCAAATCAAAGCAAATCACTCGGATGAATTTATTCATCGTCACATTTCGCCAATGGCCAATGACACAGCGGCTATGCTAAAAACAATAGGCATAGAAAGCCTAGACCAACTAATTGACGAAACTATCCCTTCTCATATTAGGCTGAAAGAAAGAATGAAGCTTCCAGAAGCATTGTCTGAACAGGAGTTAATTCAAATGCTACAATCATATGCCAATGAAAATATTCTGCATAAAAACTACTTGGGTCAAGGTTATTATGGCACACATACTCCCAACGTGATTTTAAGAAATATCATGGAAAACCCAGGTTGGTACACTGCCTACACGCCTTACCAAGCTGAAATTGCACAAGGAAGATTGGAGGCTTTGTTGAATTTCCAAACCATGATCATAGACCTTACTGGAATGGAAATTGCCAATGCATCTTTGTTAGATGAAGGCACCGCAGCTGCAGAAGCTATGCACATGTTACATGCCGAAACAAAAAATGCAAATGCCACTAAATTTTTCGTGTCAGAGTTGTGTTTCCCTCAAACCATTGATATATTAAAAACACGTACCGAACCAATTGGTGTTGAATTAATCATCGGAAACCATGAAACCATTCAATTTGATAATACCTACTTCGGTGCATTACTTCAATATCCTGCTGGCAATGGCGAAATAATTGATTATAGTGAATTCATGGCCAAAGCCATTGAAAGCAATGTAATGGTTGCTGTTGCTGCCGATTTACTTTCTTTAACTTTATTAACCCCTCCAGGCGAATGGGGTGCTGATGTTGTATTAGGTTCTTCACAACGTTTTGGTGTGCCAATGGGTTATGGTGGACCGCACGCTGGTTTCTTTGCCACAAAAGATGCTTACAAGCGTCAAATGCCTGGCAGAATCATTGGTGTTTCTGTAGATAGCCAAGGTAACTCAGCATTGCGTATGGCACTGCAAACCCGCGAACAACATATCCGCAGAGAAAAAGCAACTTCTAATATTTGTACCGCGCAAGTTTTGCTTTCTATCATGGCAAGCATGTATGGCGTTTACCACGGACCAAAAGGCCTAAAAGGTATAGCAGGTAGGGTTCATGGTTTGACCCAAACGCTTGCTGATGCAGTAAATGCAAATGGTGCATCTGTAGTAAACTCAACCTATTTTGACACCCTAACAATTGCAGTTGAAAATGCAAATACCATTCAAGCAAATGCAAATGCTAAAGGTATAAACATTGCTAAGGTATCCGACAAACATATTCGTATTTCAATAGATGAAACACATACCATCTATGACATTAGTGAGTTAGCTAGCATCATTTGCGGAAAATCAATAAGCCTAAAACAAGCGGCTAGTGTTGAATTAAAAGCAGGTGCTAGGTATGCTAGAACTTCAACTTACATGACGCATCCGGTGTTTAACACTTATCATAGTGAACACGAAATGTTGCGTTATATTAAGCACCTTGAATCAAAAGACTTGTCTTTATGTCATTCGATGATTGCCTTAGGTTCATGCACAATGAAATTAAATGCAACAGCAGAAATGATCCCGGTAACAATGCCAGGATTTGGTCAGTTGCATCCTTTTATTCCGCGTAACCAAGCTAACGGCTATACAAAAATATTCAATGAACTAACAGATTATCTAAAACAGGTTACAGGTTTTGCTGGCATTAGTTTACAACCCAATGCTGGTGCCCAAGGCGAATATGCTGGCTTAATGGTTATTCGTGAATACTTTAAAAGTATTGGTCAGTCCCATAGAAATATCGCCTTAATTCCTTCTTCTGCACATGGTACAAACCCTGCTAGTGCGGTAATGGCTGGAATGAAAGTGGTAGTTACAAAAACCTTAGAAAATGGGTACGTAGACATAGAAGATTTAAGAGCCAAAGCCATTGAACATAAAGATAACTTAGCATGCTTAATGGTGACTTATCCTTCTACTTATGGCGTATTTGAAGAGCAAATCACAGAAGTATGTGAGCTAATTCACCAAAATGGCGGACAAGTTTATATGGATGGTGCAAACATGAATGCACAAGTTGGCTTAACCTCACCTGCAAATATTGGGGCAGACGTTTGCCACTTAAACTTGCACAAAACATTTTGTATCCCTCATGGTGGTGGTGGCCCTGGCATGGGACCAATTGGAGTTGCTGCGCATCTTGTACCATTTTTACCAGGACATGCTGTAGTTGATATGGGTGCAGATAAACATGCCATGAATGCTGTATCTGCAGCTCCTTGGGGAAGTGCTTCTATCCTATTGATTTCTTATGCTTACATCCGTATGATGGGAACTGAAGGCTTAGAAAATGCAACCAAGTATGCTATTTTAAATGCTAATTATATCAAGGCTAGATTAGAAGCCGATTACCAAATTTTATATGTTGGCTCAAAAGGAAGATGTGCTCATGAAATGATTTTAGATACACGTGTGTTTAAAGGAGCAAGTGGCATAGAAGCTGAAGATATTGCAAAGCGTTTAATGGATTATGGTTTCCATGCACCAACCATGAGTTTCCCAGTTGCAGGTACCATTATGATTGAACCAACGGAAAGTGAACCTAAATCTGAATTAGACCGTTTTTGTGATGCAATGATTGCTATCAGAAATGAAGTAAGAGCCATTGAAAATGGAACCGCAGATAAGTTGGATAATGTGCTTAAAAATGCACCACATACAGCCTCAATGGTTATCGCGGATGAATGGAATCATACTTACACTCGTAACCAAGCTGCTTATCCATTATCCTATGTAAGGGCTGCTAAGTTTTGGCCAACTGTTGGTAGAGTAAATAACACATACGGAGATAGAAATTTAGTTTGTGCATGTTTGCCTACAGAGGCTTACGCATAAGCAATTAAATTACTTATAAGTTAATGGCAGCACAGCATCTCCAATGCTGATGCTGCCATTTTCGTTTAAGGCAATAACATTGGCGCCAAACATAACTTTATTGTTTACTGTTCTGTATTTTGCTAAAGTAGCCAAAGGCTCTTTGCTTTGTACAGCAGTCTCTTGGTTAATAGTGGTAACATTACACCGTGCACAAGGTTTGGCCATTTTAAATCGGTTTGAACCAATCAAAAATTCGTTGAAGGTATCTTCCACAAATGCCTCTCCCCTACTAAACACAATATTTGGTCTGAACCTATTCATTGAAATCGCTTCAGGCAGTCTTTGGTTCAAATCTACCAATGAACTTTCACCAATTAACAAATAAGGAAAGCCATCGGCAAGGCTGAGGTTATAAGTTTTCTCTATATATCCTTTTGGGATTTCTCTGCTTCCTTGAACAATTTTTACAAGACTTAACTCTCTTTCAAACCATTGAGAAATTTGCTCATCAATAGCTTCATTTACCCTTAAAGCCAAAGGAAAATCATCCCAAACTTTCACAGCCATAGGAGCCCCAATTGCTTCTTGAACTCCAAATGTCAGTTGATCATTTTTATATGAAACTTGGACTTCATCCCCTTGGATTTTAACCTTAACCAAAGCCATTTCTGGAAGATTCCTTTGAGAGATAAACTCCAAATGTTTATCAACAAGCATCCAATTTCTATCAAATAAAAAGCCACTTGGGGAAATATGCGCTTCATTTAAAGCAATTCCTGACATTCCTTTAATTGGATAAATATTTAATTGGGTAATAATATACATGGGTTCAAACATAAAAAAAACGAGTCACCAAAGGTGACCCGTTTTCAAAATTTTGCGGGGTAACAAAAATTTTACACAACTATTAATTATCCCACCAAACAGTGGTGCGTATATCTGTAATTTTAGGAGCCTTAGTGTTATACAAACGCTCATCTAAAACAGTTGGCAATCTGCGAGGAACAATTGGATCATTTGCATTTGAATTAACTTTCAGTTTAGGAAAGCCCGTTCTTCTCCAATCGTTGTAAACTTCAATCTGACCAAATAGCGAAAGATATTTTTGCCAAATGATCTTTTCTAAACTAATAGAAGCACCAGTTTCACTGGCATACGCAGTAATATAAGTTGCATTTGCAGCTGTTCCAGATACCTGTTCTACACTTGCTTTAACAGCATCGTTAAATGCTGAAGCCGCACCTGCTGCATCAGATTTTCTTAACTTAGCTTCGGCTTCAATAAATTTAGCTTCTGCATAAGAAACAAGTGGAAAAGCAGCGTTTTGCGTGGCCAAATATTCACCAATATCAGAAACAGTTGTGTTACCTTCATCTACATCTGTTCCGGTATAATCACCACTGTCGTCTGGTTGAGCATAGAAACTTAAACGAGGGTCGTTCATTACATTTAAAGTATCTGTAACCATGCTTCCCATTCTGATATAACCTCTACGGTCAACCTGCGTGTAAGCAAACCATTGGTTATACTCATTACTATTGGTACCAAAGTTGGCATTACAATTTGCAGCATTGCTAGAGAAACCAGCAGCATAGGCAGCAGTTAAGGCGGTTAAGGCATCATCAGCAGAACCAGCAGCATCACGTTTGCTGAGGCGGTTGTAATAGCGCGCCTTTAAAACGCTTGCAGTAGCTTTCCATGCAGCGATATCACCTGCAAAAATCAAATCATCATCACCGGGAATTAGACTGTTTTCAGCCTCAGCTTTTTCAAAAAGTGTAATTGCTTCACTTAAATATAACTGAATATCCTTCAACACATCTTCTTGCTTATCGTAAGCCGGATTTACTATACCATCAAATCCATTAACCGCTTCTTTATTCGGCACATCGCCCCATAAATCAGAGGCAGTACCTAAAAACATTGCTGTTAATACCCTAGAAAGTCCTTGGTAATATGGGTTTTTTGAACCTGCTTGGTTATACAATTGCTTAAGATTTACTAAGCCATTGGTATAAATAACAGCCCATTCATTCCCATTTGTATTTTCATCAATTTGGTAATCATTGACATCCTTTGCCTGAAATTCTAACCCAACAACTTGTTGTGTTATAATGGCAGACTGCCGAGACAATTGACCATTCATTGTAGAGAAATACGCCACTTGTGCATTAGACAATAATAATTGTGGCGTTACAGCAGAAGGGCTATTTGGACTTTCATCATAGCCTTCTACAAACTTCTTACATCCAGTTGAGGCAAGAAGCGATATTAATATTAATACTGATACTATTTTTTTCATAATACTTTCCTTTAAAAATTAAAATGATGCTCTTACAGAGAATGTGTATGATTTTGTGCCTGGGTTGTTGAAATAATCCCATCCGCCAATGTTAGAACCAGCACCTGTTAAACTAGTTTCTGGATCTACACCTTTGTATGGCGTTTTCAACCAAACGTTTCTTCCAACCACACCTACAGTTAAGCCTTTAATAACATTCTTGGCTTTAGCGTTAAAATTAAAAGTATAATTAATACCAATATCACGAAGCCTTATCCAGCTACCATCCTGAATTGCATTTTCTGCTGCATAACTCCCTCCATCACCTTTAAAAGTTCTGAAGTAGTTAAATGCAGAAACATACTTGGTATTGTCTGCATAAACTGCAGAACCATCTGGGTTAGTGCCAGTAATAACTTTACCTTCAATTAAGTAAGCCTTTTCTCTACCTTCACCAGACTCATCAGTTTGTCCAATTTGGTTCAAACGAGCCCAAGTACCGTTCCAAATTTTACCACCACTGCGTCTGTCGAATAAGAAGGTGAATGATAAATTTTTGTAGGTAAAGGTATTTCTTAAGCCACCAAACCAATTAGGGTAAGGGCTTCCAAGGTTACCATTGGTACCTCCACCTTCAAGTGTTGGAAGACCATTAGCTGCATTGATGATTAACTCACCATTAGCAGTTCTAGCCCAACGTGTGCCGTAAAATACGCCATAAGGTTGTCCTTTAATTGCATAATTTCCAATAGCTGCAAAACCAGATTCAAGGTTAATTTCTTCAACACCAGGTGCCAAAGCTAATACCTCATTACGAACACGGGTCCAGTTTAAGTTTACATCCCAAGTAAAGTTTTTCTTTTGAATAGGGATTAGGGTCAACACTAATTCATGGCCTTTGTTAACCATTTCCCCTAAATTCTCGTAGCTGAAGCTAAATCCAGAAGAAGGAGCAATTGGTCTAAATACTAACAAATCTGTAGAAGTTTGATTGAAATAGGTGTAATCAATTCCGATTCTGTTTTCGAAAAAGCGTAAATCTAAACCAAATTCTTTACCTGTATTTCTTTCAGGTTTAAGATTCTTATTACCCAACGTAGATGAATATCCATATCCATTAATTCCTAAGTAAGGAAATGATAAACCATCTGTGAAACCATCCGTGTAAGTTGATCTTGTGAAATAAGTTCTTGAACCATATGGATCTGGGTTAATACCAGCTTGTGCATAGGCCACTCTAATTTTACCAAATGACAAAGTAGGAATTGAAATCAATTCTGAGAATACAAATGATAAACTTGTAGATGGGTAAAAGAAATTATTTTTAGCAGCTCCAAATGTTGAAGCCCACTCGTTTCTGCCTGAAACTCCTAAAAATAAATAATTCTTATAAGATAGGTTCAAATCAAAAAACAAGGCAGCAGTTCTAACTGTTGCGTTTCCTTCACTTGCATATAAATTAGCAGCATTTGCTAAGTTATAATTGTTAGGAACACCTAAGTCGCGACCTCTACTGTAAGAATCTTTGTTGAAACGGTGATTTAAATTGTTACCTATCAATAAGGATGATTTAATGTCTTTGGTTAAATCCTTTTTAAAGGTTACCAATAAATCTGAATAATACTCTTGATAAGTTAAAATATTTTCATTGATTTCACCTCCTGGTGCATTACTAGGTTGGTTTGAACCAACCGCAAAGATAGACTTACGTGTATCTGTGTAAACGTCTGTACCCACGCGGTATGTTACAGACATCCACTCAACTGGATCGATGGTTGTATAAACATTTCCTAAAACCCTGTTTACATTGTCTACTGCAGGATTTTCATAAACCGACCAATATGGATTATCATAAGGTGCAAAATAGGTACGTTGCGTGCCATCCGGATTTTTCCAACCTGGTGCGTCTAAATTATCAAAAGCTCCAATGCTGTTATCATTTAACTTATATGAATTTGGTGTGCGCAACAAAGCCAACATTACACCTGATAAGTTACTTCCATTTTGAGCACGGATACCTCCTGAATTAATGTAGTTAACCGTTCCACCCATGGTAACTTTATTATTAAGACGGGTATCCGCTGTTAAACGAACCGTAGTACGCTTAAAATCTGTATTTGGAACAACCCCATTTTGATCTAAGCGACCTACTGAAAACCTAACAGAACTATTTTCGCTATTGTTGGTGATTGAAATGTTATTGTTGAAAGAATAAGCATTTTGGAAAAACTCATCCATATTATTAGTTGGGTCGATACCAGCAGATTCTTTGGTTAATGAACCCCAACTTTGTGGTGTAATGTCTTGCTCATATTTGCCTTCTGCAATAGAGTAATAAAATTTACCTATAGAATCATAGGCAAGACGACCTCCACCTGTTGCAGTAGCCCCGCGACCTTGGCTGTATTTGTATTGAAGCTTTGGCAATTTATTAACCTGGCTTATTTCAACGGATGAGCTAAAGTCAACACCAAAACTTTTAACACCTTTTTTACCCTTTTTAGTGGTAATAATAATTGCACCAGCTCCTGCACGAACGCCATAAAGCGCAGCAGCGGCAGGTCCTTTCAAGATATTCACGCTTTCAATATCTTCTGGATTGATATCAATACCACGATTTGAATTGTTTACACCTTGAAGATTTGAATTAAATGGATAATCACCGGGTGTAGTTTGTGTTGTGCTATTATCAATAGGCACACCATCTACTACCATTAAAGGTTGATTGTTTCCTGTAAAGGTTGCATTTCCTCTAAGTAATACCTTTGAAGAGGCACCTGGTGTACCTCCAGAACCTTGCACAAACACACCAGCCGCTTTACCTGATAAAGATTGTACCAAGTTTTGCTCGCCTGATTTACGCATTTCATCCCCTGAAACTTTTTGTTGAGAGTAACCTAGCGTTTTTCTTTCTCGCTCGATACCAAAGGCTGTAACAACCATCTCACCTAAATTGACATTGTCTAAATCAAGTTTTACATTAATCTCAGACAAGCCCGCAATGCTCACTTCACGGGTTTTTAAACCCACTGCTTTAATAATAACGGCAGTAGCATCTGCTGGTACATTTAAAACATACCTGCCATTTGCATCCGTTACAGCTCCCATTGAGCTTCCTTTTAATTGCACTGATGCGCCAATTACTGGCTCTTTTCCATCTGTCACAAGCCCGGTAATTTGCCGCGTTTGCGCCCACAATGCCGACATGGAAACCGTCCATGCCAACAACAAAGTTAGTAGCTTTTTTTTCATTTGCATTTTACATTTACAATACCAAATTAATTTTCAGTTAAGTAAAATGCAAGTTTTATTTTACACAGTTATTACAATTAATGCTAATTTAATGTTGGTTTATAACTACTTTTCTTGAGTATTTCATCCCATTTATTGTTGTCCATCAACTCTTTAAGTGAATCGACTCCTTCTTCCTCTACAAATTTTTCAATGATTTTATACCCACTGTAAATAGCAATAGAAGGCGCAGATTCTTGAGGTACACTTTCGGCAATGGTAAAAGGACCATCGTTGATGTAACGCATGAATTGGGCTCCATCTTTACTGAACAACAAATTTGTTGAAGCCAAATGTTTCCAAATCATGCTTTCATTTTCTTCGCACCATTTCAATTGTTGAGTGGTATATCCAAATAAAATAGAATCAGGCAAGTTTGGCGCAAGTGTTTTAATGAAGTATTTTATTTTACCTTCAAATAACATCAAAGCTAATAAACGTTTATCGGTGAGTTGACTTTCAAACTTTCCAATGGCAAAAGCTTTTAACGTATTAGTCAACATATATTCTCTGCGCAATTTTCTAACCATAAAATCAGGAAATTCTATTGACGGAGCTTTGTACAATGCGTAATTTTCACCTAAATAAAAATCCAATCCAATGCCAACTAGGCTGTCATAAGTAACATGGGCATAACTAAACTCTGAAATATAACTCACAAATTGAGGGATGGGTTCAGACCGAAACTCCTTTTTATATACCTGCATGGCCTTACCAAGTTCCAGTTCAAAGGCATTTAAGTTTGGAAACACACTATCCACTTCATGCTTTAACAAAACTGTTCCAGGATATTGAATAAACCCCGATAAAGGTCTGATAAAATTTGTTGCACCCTCATTTGGGTCTAAACCTAACATATCCTTGCAATAGCTCTCGAAAAACAAAGGATATTTAGCTCTTAAACTTTGATAATGAACAGGGCTATTTGCTAAATTAGGATTTAATAAATCTTGTTCAAATCGTAAGACTTTTATTGGTAATTCTTCTTCCTTGCAAGTAGTAAAGAATAGCAATAGGCTTGAACCAAAAAGAAAGATTAACAGATTTTTAAATTTCATAATGAAAGTAGCTTAAGCAAATATTTTGCAATATCTGTAATTGCTTCTACATTTGAATAAATTACGTAATGGTAATACTTAACAGTTAATCAGAATTACTTGAAAATAACATTAGCACAATTAAGTTTTCATACTGGAAACTTTGAAGGCAATACACAAAAAATGCTGGATGCATTGCAACTGGCAAAGCAAGAAGGTTCGGATTTAATTGTATTTTCTGAGTTGGCAACCTGCGGGTATCCTGCAAGAGACTTTTTAGAATTTGAAGACTTCATCATAAAATCAAAAAAGTGTGTGGCAGACTTGGCAGCGCAATGTTTTGGAATCGCAGCAATTGTTGGTTCGCCTGAACCAAACCTTAAAGTTGAAGGGAAAGATTTATTTAATGCAGCATTCTTTTTAGAAGAGGGTTTAGTCAAAAAAGTTGTCAAAAAGACCTTATTACCTAACTATGATATTTTTGATGAGTATAGGTATTTTGAACCTAATGATGAGTTTTCATTAATAGAGTACAAAGGACAAAAAATTGCATTAACTATTTGTGAGGACTTATGGAACCTAGATGAAAATCCAATGTATGTAACTACGCCAATGGATAAATTAATTGGGTTTGACCCAAGTGTGATTATCAATATAGCCGCTTCACCTTATTCAAAAACACAAATTGCAAATAGACAAAACATTTTAAAAAAGAATGCAATTAAATATAAGCTACCTGTTTTCTATGTGAATCATATTGGCGCGCAAACACATTTGGTTTTTGATGGAGGCAGTTGTGTGATTGAACCTAACGGGGTTATTTTTGATGAATTGGCTTATTTTGAGGAGGACCAAAAAACCTATTTAATTGAAAATGGTAATATTGAACTTATCAATAAACTCAATACAGCAATTGGAAATAGAAATAAACTTGCCGATTTAGAGCAAGCCATGGTACTTGGCATTAAGCAGTATTTTCAAAAATTAAACTTTAAAAAAGCAATTCTTGGATTATCAGGTGGAATTGATTCTGCTTTAGTAACATATTTAGCCGTTAAAGCTTTAGGTAAAGAAAATGTTTTACCAGTTATGATGCCCTCCGAGTACAGCAGTTCACATTCTATTACAGATAGCATAGACTTATGCAATAATCTTGGCTTAGCATATGAGACAATCTCTATTGAGGCTGTTTTTAACACCTTCATAGATTCTTTAGCTCCTCATTTTAAAGACAGCAGTTTTGGATTAGCAGAGGAAAATTTACAATCTAGAAGTAGAGGTGTCTTATTAATGGGTTTAGCCAATAAACATGGTTATATCCTTTTGAACACAAGCAATAAAAGTGAGTTAGCGGTTGGCTATGGTACTTTATATGGCGATATGTGTGGAGGATTATCTGTAATTGGGGATTTATACAAAACCGAGATTTTTGAATTATGTCATTATATAAACAGAGACATTGAAATTATCCCAGAAAATATCCTTACCAAAGAACCCTCGGCAGAACTTAGGCCGAACCAAAAAGACAGTGATAGCCTGCCAGCTTATGATGTACTAGACAAAATCCTGTATTATTACATCGAAGAACATTTAGGTCCACAACAAATTATCCAAAAGGGATTTGAGGAAGATTTGGTTAAGCGCATTTTGAGAATGGTAAATATGAATGAATGGAAAAGATGGCAGGCTCCTCCCGTTATAAGGCTCTCTAAAAAAGCTTTTGGACCAGGCAGAAGAGTGCCCATCTCCGGTAAATATCTAGGTTAGTCTAAGCGGTTCTATTCAAAGTAAACACCGTAATCTCAGGTAGAATTCCTACGCGTCCTGGATAACCTAAAAATCCAAACCCTCTATTTACATATAGCATTTGTTTCTCTAAAAGGTACAAATCGGCCCAATGCTTATAAATATATTGCGATGGACTCCAGCGAATAGGGCCCATTTCAACACCAAATTGAAAGCCATGCGTATGGCCAGAAAGCGTTAAGTCGATATCTTTGTGATTGGGTTGAATGATAGTATCAAAATGACTTGGGTCATGAGACAATAAAATTTTCACAGGAACATCGGGCATACCCTTTTTAGCTTTATCAATGTCACCAAACTTCTGAAAACGACCGCGGTCTCCCCAATTCTCCACACCAAGAATGGCCAATCGCTTATTTTCCCTTTCTAAAATAACGTGTTCGTTTCTAAGGAGCTTCCATCCCATGTTTTTATGTAGCGCGTAAATGTCTTCCAAATTCTGTTGTTTCTCTTCTGGGCTTTTCCAATCACTTACATAATCTCCATAATCATGATTGCCTAAAATAGAAAACACACCCATGGGAGCTTTGATTTCCGAAAACATATCAGCCCAATCGTTTGCCTCATTGGTTCTATTATTAACAAAATCCCCAGTGAAAGTTACAATATGCGCTTTTTGTTCTTTGATCATTCGTATGCCGCGATAAACGGCATCTCTATCATAGAAACTACCACAATGCACATCAGAAATTTGAAGCATCTTTATTCCATCAAAAGCTTCAGGTAGATTGGGTAACACTAAATTTACCCTTCTAACTTGGTATTTATAAGCACCGCTTGAAATTCCTCGGGTGAGCAAAATAAAAGGCGCTGCACCTGCCACAAGTCCGGCTCTGGCTATAAACTCTGATCTCGATATTTTTTTTACATCTGTCTCAATGGCTTCCTCCAATTCCTCTTCCGCTGCCTCCTTTTTCATGGATAATAAGTTTCGCTCTATCCAATGCCAAATTAACTTAAATAGCCTCTTAATATCATCCAACAGTACAAAGATAGCAGTCACAAATTTTGAAACATAGACCACAAAAAACATAGCCATAAACCACGTTCTGGCCAGTTTGTTATTTTCAAAATAATGCCAAATATTTTCTCCAAATAAAATGGCTAAAAATAAAAAAGGGATGCTCCAATAAAACCAATAAATTATTTTTTGATATGGCTTAGATTTATTCTTGGTAAGTGTCTTAACAGCTTGCCAAACATAAATATCAGATAACAAAACAAAAGTGGCAATGCCCAAAAACATTTTTATCCTAAAAACTTCCATTATTGATGATTATTATTCAAAGAAAAAAGAAAAAGTTGAATCATTCAGAATTAAAAGATGAACCACATGCAGTTTGTAGTCAAAGTTTACTAAAATTGCGATGAATCGTATGGGAAAAACAATTAAAGCATTAGGTAAAAAATTAAACCAATTAAAAAATTGGTTATTGAGATTGCTCCTTTTGAGTTTTCAAGTTAGTTTATTTTTTATTATAATATATAGGATAATTCCTGTGTTTATAACACCACTACCTGTGGTAAGGTTATTTGACCAAGCCTTTGGGGAGGACCCAATTAGACTTAAAAAGGATTGGGAAAAAATAGAAAACTTAGGGCAAAATATTGCCTTAGCCACACTTACCTCCGAGGATCCAAAATTCTTTAAACATTATGGATTTGATTTTGAACAGATATATGAATCCATTAGTAAAAATTTAGAAAAAGGGAAAAAACTTAGAGGAGCTAGCACTATAAGCCAGCAAACAGCAAAAAACCTGTTTTTCACGCCAAAGAGAAGTTATATCAGAAAGGTTGCAGAAATTTATGTTACTATAGCTATAGAACTCTTATGGACCAAAAAGCGAATTTTAGAAGTTTACCTAAACATCATAGAAATGGGAAAAGGCGTTTACGGTGCCGAAGCTGCTGCCCAATTTCACTTTCACAAATCTGCAATTAAGCTAACAGCAAATGAGGCAGCAGCAATTGTTGCATGCTATCCAAATCCAAGGCGTTGGACTGCAAGCAAACCTTCAAGATATATTACCAAGAAACAGACCTTAATAGCAAGGTATATGTATCGGATTGGACCATTACCTTGGAAAAAGGAAAATACAAATACTAAGAAAAAGCCTAAGAAAAATTAATCTTTTAAATCCAATGATTTAGCTGGTCTCAAATCTTCTTGATCCACCCTAGGCTGTCTTTTCACGACAGGTCTAATAATTCTAAATTCAACCTTTCTATCTAGGCCTTCAGAAGCCATTTGAAATTTTTGCACATATGGGTCCTTTTCTGAGAACACTAGCATTCTTTGTTCTGGAATTTCATATACTTTATATAACCTACGTTTCACCTCCAAAGCTCTTTTCTCAGCCAAAGTGAATTGAGTCATATTAGGTTTATTATTATCGGCATGACCAATGATTACTAAAGAAGCCGAAGTATCTATCATAAGAATTCTAGCGATTTGTTGTAGCACATTATATTGTTCTACATGCACCGTAAAATGGTTTGGTGGAAAGGTTAAAGTTGGCAATCCCATACCACTTTGAGAAATGGTCACAAAATCTGTCATCGGAATAGAGTCATTGATTTTCAAAATGCCTCCGTCTGTTGTTTTACCAGCATTACCTTCTGGAAAATACTGTCCTAAAGCTTGACTAAATCCAAATGGGTCACTGTCTTCAGAATCAGGAATACCATCTCCATCGCTGTCTAATGTTACCCCTTTGCTATCAACTTTATAACCTTCTTTAGTATCTAATTCTTTGTCAAGGTTGTTAGGAATACCATCTTTATCATCATCTAATTTCATTGCCTCAATAGCTTCCTTTGAGTTTTCCAAATCGCGATAAATTTTATCAATAGGATTATACCAATCAATATGCTTTGGACGATTTGCGCTTGTTAGATTATAAACAATGGTGGCAACTACATAACCATTGCCATCTGGTGAAGATCCATATCCATCTAATAAGTCAAGGTTATCTGCCGTATTAATTTGATAATTTAATTCCAAACCAATGTCAAAATTCTTTGTAACTTTTCTCTTGTAACCCATTGAAACAGGAATAGAAAATGCCCTCCCACTCGCTTCAAGAAAAAATGGAACCAGTGGGTTTCCAGTATCTTGTGGATTATCTCTTTTAGCATTATAAAATTGAAAGCTAGCACCTGCACCAAAGTAAAAATTATCTCTAGGAAAGCTCTTCCTAAAATCAACGCTACCCATGTTAAAAATCATTTGGAAGTTTAAAGTATTGATTTTAGTGGTGAACCAAGCATTCTTGTAATCTTCTGTTTCTTTGCCTGAGAATTTACCATGCAGATACTGAGCTCTGAAACCAAGGATATGACTAAAAGAATATTTAACATATCCCCCAAAACCTGGATAAAGCGCATCTGCCGGAACATCGCCCAAATAAAAAGATGCACCATAGTTTGCACCAAAAGAAAATTTGCTATAATCGGCTTTAGGAATAATATTCATGGTATCCTTAGCCTTTTCTTTTTCTGCAGCCTCTGTGGTTGTGCCGCCGTATATCGGCGTCATATCTGGCGACTTCAATTTTTCCATGCTCTTCTGTTCACCAGATTTCAAAGGTTTATTCTGAGCAATTGTAAGGTTAACAAATGATGTTAAACAAATTGTTATTAAAAGAAAAGTTCTCATACGATGGGTCTTAGCCTAATTATTTTGCTAATTTAACCCAAAGCATGAGAACTTAGTTAAAAAAATATGTTAGTTATCTACAACTTACTGTTTATTATAGATATATATCCAACTATAAGGGTCAATTTCTTTGCGAGCTTTACGTGCAATCTTTAATGCCTCTTGTTTGTCATCAGTAGAAATTATTGATAATCTTAATAATTGAGACTTCATAGAAGTTCTGAAAATATTGGTATTGTATCCTCTATTCTCCAATTTCTTCTGATTGAGTTTTGCTATATTTAATTTATTGACACTGTAACAAGCCACAACCACATTGTATTTATACAATGGAGGTGTAACTTCACCTGAAGTTTGTTTTTCAGGTTGCTTAACAATAATTGGTTTTGGTTCAACAACTGGTGCAGGTTTTGGCTCAACCACAGGTGCTGGTTTTGGTTCAACTACCGGTGCAGGTTTTGGCTCAACTACTGGTGCAGGTTTTGGCTCAACCACTGGTTCTGGTTTTGGTTCTGGTGCTACAACTGGTTCTGGTGTTGGTTCAACAACAGGCTCAGGCGCTTTAACAACAGAATCCATTACTACAGGCTTTTCTAACACAGGAAGCTTTGGTGTAATCTTCTTTCTGTCTTTGAAATTATTGTATGTGCTATGTGTCCAATCAATATGTTGTTTAGTTTTTGAAGCACCAATTTTATAAGTTAAACCTGTGTGAATATATAAATGACTATTTAAATTTGGTTTGTCAAAGGATTGGTCTAAATATTTTGTTTGATTGTAACTAAAATCCATTCCAACGATTAAATCAAATGCATTGGTAAGGTACCTTCTTGCCTCATAACCTAAAACAATATTTTGAATTCCAGGTGTCAAGTATAGTTTAACATCTTCGACTTTTTTATCATAAGAAAAGCTACCATCTCCTGTGGCAAGAATATAACCAATTCCAATTGTACCAAAGTGATTCCAATCTCTTCTTCCAAAGGGCTCTTTTACTAAATTCCTAAGGTTAAAATGAATTCTTCCAGTAATTTGCTTAATTGAAGTTTCATAGGATAAAACTGAAGCTGGTGATCCGTAGACAATTCCTGCCGCATTATCATTACCTCCTGAAAATTTGCCAAAATTGTAATTAAGAGATAAGCCAATTGCTTTAGTAAATGATCTTCTTAATCCAAAACCCATCATTCCAGTTAGCTTGTAACCACCTACAGGTGAAAACAAATAAGGTGCACCTACTGTAACATCCAAAGCCCATTTTGCATAATTAGGAATTGGATCAGTTGGTTCTTCCATATTTTTCTTACTCCAATCGATAAGGTTATTCCAAGGTTTAGCTCCAATTTTAACAGATACACCTGCATAAAAATTCAAGTATTGGTCTAAACTTGGATTACTTGCCTCTTTTAAACCATCTAAATAATATGTTTCTGCAATGTGGTATTCCGCCCCACCATACAAATCTAAATTTGCATTTAAATAATATCTTGCACCTAACCCAACCTGCCAATCTCTGTAAGGTTTGCCAAATTTCTTGAAATCCCACCCCGTGCCGTTTACGTATTTAACAGTTGGTTTGTAGTAGTTTATACCAGCTCCAAAATTTGCATAGGGCATCCAACGATTTTCAGATTTGCCAGCTAGACCAAATAATTTTTGGAAATTATAGTAGGCAATCCCATTAAATCCGTATACCTGCGAACGGTAACTTAATACATCTGAAATTGTTCCATCTAAGGTAGTTTTTGAAGGATTACCGGTGCTATTATAAAAAGTATTAGAGGTTAGCTTGGCTTCAATTGACCAACTTTTATTTAGGGAGTACCTCACAGCTCCAGTATAAAGTCCAACAAATTTAGACTTTACAGAGAAAAATGTAACTGGTACGCCCAAAGCAATACTGGCTGATAAACGTTTTGGGGATCCCTGTCCAAAAGTAGAATTGCCAATGGCGATGGCAATTATTAAAAGTATCACCTGATTGAGTCTCTTGAAATTGTGAAATAGCTTCATAATCTTTATTTTGCAGCAAATATAATTTAAAATCATTATTGGCAAAGTAAATAAAAAGTTAACCTATTTTTCCTACCATTTAATAACTGAAACCACCCATTCAAACTAGATTTTTTTAATGAGCAACCCAAAACAATCCTTGCAGTCACTCAATCGCTTGAGCAAGACTGATTTTCACCAAGCTGAAAAAAATAAAATTTTTATAATTATTGACCAGGTTCGCAGCGGACTCAACATTGGCTCTATTTTTAGAAGCGCTGACGCATTTAGAATTGAAAAAATTTATCTTACTGGATTTTCCCCTTTACCGCCAAACAAGGAAATTTTGAAAACCGCTCTTGGAGCAACAGATACTGTTGCATGGGAACATCATCCAGATGCGCTAAACTTGGTTCAAACCTTAAAGTCAGAAAACATTAAGGTTTTTGCAGTGGAACAAACTGCCCATGGCATTCCCTTAAATAATTTCAACATTGATTCAAATGCCTCAATTGCAATAATTTTAGGAAATGAGGTAGATGGTGTTCAACAATCTATCATAGATATTTGTGATGGTACTATAGAAATCCCTCAATTTGGCACCAAACATTCTTTAAATGTTGCTGTTTGTGGTGGCATTGTTCTTTGGCACCTTACCTATTTAAAACTTAATGCTGGCGCTCAGCTTTAAGCAGGCAAAATTCAGCCCCAAATGGAGAAATAACTTCTAATAACTCTCTGTTTAGGTTCAAACCAACCTTTAATTGTAAACTTAAAAAGGTTTCAATTCTTTCTTGCAATATCCCATTAGGATACAAGCTTGTTCTTATTTTCAATAAACGGGCAATCGATTCTTCTTTCCCTTTTCTAGTGGCCTTTTTGTAATCAGAACGCTTCGATTTAAATGATCTCTTTGCCTCAAGCTTCATCGCTAAAAAGGCCTTGGCTAACATTGGGTCTTTCTTATTAATACTTTCTATAATGCTTTGATACTGCTCAAGTATAGTTTCTGTTACCAATGAATAATCAAAAGGGTTAATCTTTCCAAGATATCGCTCTGTAACCACCTTTTCATTGCCCAAAGCAGAACTAATTGGCAATTTAAACTTAGCTAATTTTTTATCCATTCCATCCGGAATCACAGCACCCATAAATCTTAACGCCAAGGCAGGAAACTTAACCTCATTTAAATCAAAAATTGGCTTTAATTGCAACCAATAAGCAATCTCTGCAGGTCCGCCAATATAAGCGAGGTTGGGCAAAATCAACTCTTGGTAAATGGGTCTCAAATTAACATTCGGACTAAACCTTTCTGGGTAATTTTCAATTTCGGCCTTCATTTCTTCTAAACTAAATTGAACATCCGTTTCTGCTAACTTAAATCCCTTTTTTTGCTTTTTAATCATTCTCCTGCCATGGGTTTCATGCAGGTAAAAGATATTTCCATTCCGAGCCTTTATTTGTAACTTGTATCTTTTAGATAACTTTCTGTCACTATTCAATTGGCCCAAATAATTGTCTTCTGTAAATATATCCCTCTCAATGACTGGCTTTAAGGCCTCTTTAAATATTTTTTGGTTTGCATCTATAACTATCAAGCCCTCCTCAGCAAAAAGACTATGATAATAGCTTATTGAGGCCTCCCCTAAAGTATGATTTCCGTGATAAGCACTTTTAATCCATTGTTTTAGGGTTGAACCAATCCCCCCCATTGCTTCTAAAGAAACAAGTAATTCTTCCAAAACGGGTTGTAAGGTCTCAACTGAAAGTTCTCCAGTAGGCTTTTCAAAGCTTTGCGCATCCCAAGTAAGGTATTTTTCTTGCCACCAAGTAGCCTTAATCTCTTCAAAATCGTGGTCCTCTGATGCAAGCCAAAGAATTGGAACAAAATTATTATCAGGGAATTGCAATTTTAACTCTCTAGCCAGTTTTATGGTTTTTAAAATCTTAAAAGCCATAAAAAATGTCCCCCCAAATAAACTCAATTGATGCCCAGTAGTTATGGTAAAGGTTTCATCACTTGCTAAACTTTCAATTTGTTGTTTTGCCTTTTTATGTGAAATTAATTTTAAACTTGTATATTTATCTGTTAAAGTTTGAACCAATATTTGACGCTGAAAATTCGAAAAATTTCTTGATTTTATTAAGCTTTCAAAACTTTTTGGTTCAAACCAACCCTGAACCTGTGATGCTAGAAAATCATCTTTCTTGAGATAATCTGCAACAATGGGTGGAATTAACCCAGCATAAGGCAACTGAACTGTTTCGTGAAGCTTAAGCATTATTTTATTTTACGATATTCCCATACAAATCAAAATCTTCTGCCGACTCTATTAATACTTCTGCAAAATCTCCAATTCGAATATAAGTATCTTTTGCACTTACCAATACTTCATTATCAACTTCTGGACTGTCAAACTGGGTTCTTCCAATATAATATCCGCCTTCTTTCCTATCAAAAAGGACTTTAAAGGTTTTTCCTACTTTCTCTTTGTTAATTTCAGCACTTATCCCTTGCTGGATTTCCATAATAATGGCAGCTCTTTCTTCTTTCACCTCGGCAGGTACATCATCTTGCAAAGTACCAGCATGGGTTCCTTCTTCATGACTGTAGGTGAAAATTCCAAGTCGTTCAAAGCGATTTTTCTTTACAAATTCACACAAATCTTCAAAATCTTGCTGTGTTTCTCCAGGGTGTCCAGCAATTAGGGTGGTTCTTATGGCTATGCCAGGTACTTTTTCTCTAATGGTTTGAACCAAATCCTCTGTTCGCTGACGAGTAATACCACGACGCATGATTTTTAGCATGTTATCACTCACATGCTGTAAAGGAATATCAATATATTTGCAGATATTATCTCTTTCTGCCATTACCTCTAAAGCATCTAATGGAAATTGAGAAGGATAGGCATAATGTAGTCTAATCCATTCAACACCTGGAATATCAGATATTCGTCTAAGCAATTCGGCTAATTTCCTTTCACCATATAAATCTAGGCCATAAAAAGTACTGTCTTGCGCAATTAATAAAAGTTCTTTTGTACCGTTTTTAACCAAACCTTTTACTTCCGTTTCAATTTGTTCAAAACTCTTACTTACATGTTTGCCGCGCATAATCGGAATCGCACAAAACGAACAAGGTCTATCACAACCTTCCGAAATTTTCAAATATGCATAATGCGCTGGCGTGGTAATAAGTCGCTCACCCACAAGTTCATACTTATAATCAGCCCCAACGGTTTTTAACAATTGTGGCAAATGTGTTGTTCCAAAATATTGGTCAACTTCTGGAATTTCCTTTTCTAGATCTGGTTTATAACGCTGAGAAAGACAGCCAGTAACATATAATTTTTCAATCTCACCAGCCTGCTTGGCTTCGGCCCAACGAATAATGGTATTGATACTTTCTTCCTTGGCATTGTCAATAAACCCACAAGTATTAATGATTACAATGTTTGCATCATCTTCCTCCGACTCATGTTCTACGTCAAAATCATTGGCTTTAAGCTGAGAATATAACTCTTCGCTGTCAACAATATTTTTTGAACAACCTAGGGTTATAATGTTTACCTTATCTTTTTTAAGGGTTTTAGTTTTCATTACTAGCTTTTAAAAAGTGAATCTACAAATTCTTGTTTGTTAAACAGTTGAAGGTCTTCTATTCCTTCTCCAACGCCAATGTATTTTACTGGAATTTTGAACTGATCAGCCACACCAATTACAACGCCACCTTTTGCAGTGCCATCTAATTTTGTAAGCGCCAAAGCATTAACTTCTGTAGCAGCTGTAAAATGTTTGGCTTGCTCAAAAGCATTTTGACCAGTACTTGCATCTAAAACAAGCAGTATTTCATGAGGAGCATCGGGTGTTACTTTTTGCATAACACGTTTAATTTTCGTAAGCTCGTTCATGAGGCCGATTTTATTATGCAATCTCCCAGCAGTATCAATAATGGCAACATCTGCACCTGTTTCAACAGCATGTTTAACGGTATCAAAGGCAACTGAAGCTGGATCTGTATTCATGCCATGAGCAATAACAGGGACATCATTTCTACTTCCCCAAATTTTAAGTTGCTCAACAGCTGCCGCTCTAAAAGTATCTCCAGCACCTAAAACAACTTTTTTTCCGGCTTTTTTATATTGGTTTGCCATTTTGCCTATAGTGGTAGTTTTTCCAACGCCATTTACACCAACCACCATCACCACATAAGGCTTAACTCCCTTCAAATCAGAAAAATCAGTTGGAATATCAGATTTATTTTCATCCAATAGTTTCCCAATTTCTTCCTTCAAAAGGGTATTGAGTTCACTAACACCAAGGAACTTATCTTTTGCAACTCTGGCTTGAAGTCGATCAATTATACGCAAGGTGGTTTCTATACCTACATCGCTGCTTACCAGAATTTCTTCTAGGTTATCCAGAAATTCATCATCAAGGGAGCTTTTTCCAACCAGCGCCTTGCTAATTTTATCAAATAAGCTAGTCTTTGTTTTTTCGAGGCCTTGATCGAGCTTCTCTTTTTTCTCTTTACTGAAGAAACTAAAAATTCCCATAATTTGAGTGCATTATAAACAAAAAAAGCACTCTGCAGAACAGAATGCTTTTATATACCTTAGAATTAAAGATTATTTCTTAAAATAATCCTTTACTTTATCGTTTGGAACGATTTCAGATTTAAATGAATAAGAACCTTTTGCGTTCTTAACCGCTTTGAACACCTTTGCAAAGTCTTTACCTGCGCCGGTTTTTAATGTAGCAACTACCTTCTTAGCCATGACTTATTATTTAATTTCTTTGTGAACAGTTACTTTTTTCATAATAGGATTGTACTTTTTAAGCTCTAAACGCTCAGTAGTATTTTTCCTATTTTTGGTTGTAATGTACCTAGATGTACCAGCTAAACCACTGTTTTTGTGCTCTGTGCACTCCATTATAACTTGGATTCTATTACCTTTCTTAGCCATTTCTTATTCCTCCTTAAATTTTGCCGTTACGAATATAATCATTCAAAACAGCGGTTATTCCCTTTTTATTTATGGTTTTAATGGCTTTACCTGAAACTTTCAGAGTAATCCAACGATTTTCTTCAGGGATAAAGAATTTCTTTTCCTGCAAATTTGGGTAAAATCTGCGTTTGGTCTTACGATTAGAGTGAGACACATTATTACCCACCATCGGGCGCTTACCAGTTAAATCACAAACTCTCATGACATTATTTTCTCAAAAGGAGTGCAAATATCGAGCTTTTTTATTCAAATGCAACTCTTTTTATAAAGATTGAAGAAATAGTTTCATTTTTCTATAAAACTTTCCCCAAAACCATTGGGTTCATAGGTAATTATCAATTTTTAATTTTTTTTGCTGAACCAAACACAAAACTAACATGAATTTTGAATTTATCCTTGTAGAAAACCAATATGCCCCCCAAATAGCGCTTGTTCGGCTAAACAGACCAAAAGAACTTAACGCTTTGAACCTACAATTGATGTTGGAATTGAAAAAAGCGCTTCAAGATTTGGATGAGGATGAAGAAGTTCGTTGTATTATTATAACTGGCAACCAACAGGCTTTTGCTGCTGGGGCAGATATTAAGCAAATGGAAAACAAAACAGCCATTGACTTATTAAAAATAGACCAATTTGAAACTTGGGATCAAATAAGGAAAACTAAAAAGCCAATTATTGCGGCAGTTTCTGGATTTGCCCTAGGTGGCGGCTGCGAATTAGCCATGACCTGCGATATGATTGTGGCTTCTGAAACCGCAAAATTTGGACAACCCGAAATTAAAATTGGTATTATGCCTGGCGCAGGTGGCACGCAAAGGCTAACTAGGGCAGTTGGAAAAGCACTAGCAATGGAAATGGTGCTAACAGGTAAATTTATTTCTGCTGAAGAAGCTTTAAAAGCTGGCTTAATCAACAAAGTGGTGCCAGAAGAACTGTATTTAAATGAGGCAGTAAAATTGGCAACTGAAGTGTGTGCAATGAGTCCAATCGCTACAAGACTTGCAAAAGAAAGTGTAAACAAAGCTTTTGAAACCGGTTTGCAAGAAGGTTTGTTTTTTGAACGCAAAAACTTCTACATGAGTTTTACCTCAGAGGATCAAAAAGAAGGAATGTCTGCATTTGTTGAAAAAAGAAAGCCGGACTTTAAAGGCAAATAAACAAGAAATGAATCCAAAAGACATTTCAATAGACAATTTTTCATATGAATTACCTAATGAAAAAATAGCCAAATACCCTTTATCTCAAAGAGACAAAAGCAAATTACTGGTTTATCAAAATGGTGGAATTCGAGACCATGATTTTTCAGAAATAGGGGAACTTATTCCGAACGAAAGCCTTTTACTAATAAATAACACAAAGGTTATTCATGCTCGAATACTTTTTAATAAAAGTTCGGGCTCAAAGATTGAAATCTTTTGCTTGCAGCCAGCCAATGGGAACTTTGAATCAATTTTTAACAGCAAAGGTTCTTGTGAATGGATTTGTATGGTGGGTAATGCCAAGCGTTGGAAAAACGAAGTTTTGATAAAGGAATTAACCTTAGCTGGCAGCAAAATTACAATTGAGGCCAAACAAATTGACCAAATACCCGATGGATTTATCATTCAGTTCAACTGGAATTCACCTAGTTTAACATTTGGTAAGTTACTTGAATATGCTGGAATCCTTCCAATCCCACCCTATTTAAATAGAGATGTTGAGGAAAAGGATGAGGCCCAGTACCAAACTACCTATTCGAAAGTTGAAGGCTCTGTGGCTGCACCAACTGCAGGTTTGCACTTTACTGAAAAGGTTTTTGAAAAACTAAAAACAAAAGGTGTTACCATTAGTGAACTTACATTACATGTAGGGGCAGGAACTTTTAGACCAGTAAAAGCTGCTAAATTGGAAAACCATGAAATGCATAGCGAGGCCATATTTGTTTCGCTAAAGGTATTAAGACAAATGCATACATTTTTGGAAGAAGAAAAACCCATCATTGCTGTAGGAACAACTTCTTTAAGGACCATTGAAAGTTTGTATTGGTTTGGGGTAAAATTATTGTTTAAGAAAACAAGCTTTTCCGAAATTGAAGTTTCACAATGGGACCCCTACGAATTACCTAGTCATGTGAGTCCTGCTAAAGCCATAGAAGCGGTGATTTTGCATGCCGTGGAACATAACCAACAAGAAATTAGCGGTACCACACAATTATTAATTGCACCAGGTTACAAAATCAAAATAGCCAATGCGCTTGTTACTAATTTCCACCAACCTGGCAGCACGTTATTGCTATTGGTTGCGGCATTTGTAGGAAATGATTGGATAAAAGTTTATAACCATGCCCTTACCTATGATTACAGATTTTTGAGCTTTGGTGATGCTAGTTTATTATTCAGAGATTCGATTAAACCTTAAACCAACATTTTTTTAAGCGTGTTCATTTGCTCAGTATTTCCAAGTATAATCAACTTCATCCCAGCTTGCAATGGTAGATTAATATTTGGATTAACTATATAAGAGCCATCCGCTTGTTTCAATCCTATAACATTAGCTCCAGTTACTTTTCTTATATTAAGGTCGACAATGTTTAAACCATTCAATCTTTCCGTGAGTTTTTCTATTGGAAATTCTTCTAATTGAACGTCTGCACCAGCTTGACCAGACAATATATCCACAAACTCTTTTACATCAGGTCGCAAAATTAACGAAGCCATATGCGCTCCACCAATTTTATCTGGCATGATTACGTTTGAGGCCCCAGCCCGTTTTAACTTGCTGAAGGACGAACTGTCAGAGGCCCTGCTAATTATTAAAAGGTTTGGATTTAATCCTTTGGCTGTTAACGTTACAAAAACATTATCTGCGTCAGTGGGTAAAGTAGTAATGAGCGCTCGAGCGCGTTCAATACCAGCAGTTAAAAGAGCTTCATCTTTGGTTGCATCATCATTTAAATAATAAGGATGAGTTAGGTCAATTTCAGTTTCCAAAAGTTCTTTGCTATTTTCTAATATAACGTAAGGTAAACCATGAGATTTTAAGGTTTCACATGCCGCTTGACCGTTTCTTCCAAATCCACAAACGATAACATGGTCATTTATGGCTGCAATTTTTGTTTTCATTCGTTTGATTTTTAGTTGGTAAAAAAAGTTTCCTTCTATCAGAAACCTGCTAATTAAGGTAATTGCATAGGCAAAAATCCCCAAATTTCCGATGATAAGAAAAATTGTAAAAACCCTCCCAGCATCAGATAAGGGGAAAATTTCACCATATCCAATTGTAGAAACGGTGATGATAGTCATGTATAAGGCGTCCAAAAATCTAACCTCTTCAATCAAAATATATCCCAACACCCCAATGCTTATCGGAATCATAATCAATCCAAAGGCAAGAATTATTTTCGAACGTAAACTTAAAGCATCCATCGACTGCAAGTTATTTAATTTAGCCTTGAAATAATCAGATTTTTGTCAGTGTTTTGGTTTGAACCAAAATTTAATTTTGAACTGATAATAATATGTCTTTACATTTGCAGAATAATTCTTAACAAAGAATAATTATTAAATGATTTCAAGTTTAACCAAGATAAAGACTTCCCTTCAAGAATGCGGTATAAAAGTTACCCTTCCTAGGGTATATATTTATCAAACTTTGCTTGGTTTCAAACAACATCCTAGTGCAGAAGAGTTGTTCAGTAAGGTAAATAAAAAACACCCGGGAATTTCTCTAGCCACAATTTATAAAACACTAGAAGTATTGGTTCAAAACAAATTGATTTCTAAAGTAGTTACAGATGAAGACAAGGTTAGATATGATCATCGAACCGATCAACACATTCACTTGTATTGCGAAAAAACCAAACAAATTTTAGACCATGAAGATCCTACGCTTGAAGCTATGGTACTAAGCTATTTCCAGAAAAATGGTATACCATCATTTGACATCCACCAAATTCAAATAAATATCAAAGGCGAATTACATATTCAAAATCAAAAAAAATAAATTATGACAATGTTAGTAGGAAAAAAGGCACCTCATTTTAGTGCCGATGCCGTTGTAAACGGCGGAGAGTTTGAAGAAAACTTCTCATTGAGTCAGTATGTTGGAAAGAAGCATGTTGTATTCTTCTTTTACCCATTAGATTTCACTTTTGTATGTCCAACAGAAATCATTGCATTTCAGGACAAAATTGCAGAATTTGAAAAGCGTGGCGTTCAAGTGGTTGGTTGCTCAATTGACAGCAAATTTTCTCATTGGGCTTGGTTAAATACCCCTAAAAACAACGGTGGTATTCAAGGGGTAGCCTATCCTTTGGTGGCAGACGTTAATAAAACTATTGCTACTAATTATGGTGTTTTGGCTGGTCGCTATACTTACAATGACAACGAAGAATTAGAATGGGTTGGCGATAATGGTGAAAATGCAGTTGCATACCGTGGCTTATTCTTAATCGACAAAAATGGTGTAGTTCGTCATCAAGTGGTAAACGATATGCCTTTAGGTAGAAATATTGATGAGGCATTACGCATGATTGATGCGCTTCAATACTTTGAGGAAAAAGGTGAAGTTTGCCCTGCTAATTGGGAGCAAGGCAAAGACGCAATGAATGCTACAGCCGAAGGTGTTGCTAAATATTTAGGCTCACACTAATACACTTTTAATTTTCAAAAGACCTGTCAAGCTTTGGCTTGACAGGTCTTTATTTTTAGGTTCAAACCGAAATAATTATATTTTTGACCCAATGAAACACTTGAATGTTTTGCTTTCTCTGGCTCTTTTTGCGAGCAAATTATTGGGTCAAACCGATACTGGAACCATTCACATTCCCTTAACCCAATATGCCAAAGATGAGCGTTTTGATAAATTCCAAATCACACTTGCTTTGTTTATTTGCAAAGGAGATACCATTGAAAGTTTGGATTATGAGGGCACACGCAAGTCTGAGGTTGTAATCATTAAAAAACCAAATGGATTTAAGGATTACGCCTATGGTTATTTGTTCTTTAATGGCATTGTAAATAAGCTAAACCCAGGATATGTTACAGCCTTGGTTTGTAATCCCTATCACAAAAATCCAAGCTTGTTTTTAGACTTGAACCAAAACAACGATTTTACAGATGATAGCAGTTACATACTTCCCTATTTTGATGAAAAACCATTGGGTTTTGAAATTGCAAACGCCTCCTATCCCGAAGGAAAAATTAGGGTTGAATTAACGCGCAACAAACTCTTTGGACAGAAATATGAATTTAAAAAGCAACTCGATGAATACTATTCTTTGGCCTATGCCGGAAAGAAATTTATTGGGATGGAGTTTACCTACCGTGAGCAAAAGTACATTGCCCGAGTGGGTCAGGTTAAACTTGCCAAAGAATCCTTTAAAATTGCTTTGTTAGACGCTAATACCAATGGAATTTACAACGAACCCGGACTAGATAAAATCGTATTTGTAAATTCTAATGACACTGTTTTAGACGCTACTAATCCCTTGAATTATGTGGTGTTTGCAAAATTGGGTCAACCCAATTATTTTGAAAAAAATGGTAGACTTTACAAAATACTGGAAGCAGATCCTGCCGGCAAGTTCATTCGGTTCAAACCTAGCAATGATACGGTTGAATTTAACCGAATAGCAGCGGGTAAAAAAGTTCCTAAGATTAAGTTTACCCTAGCGAAAGGAGAGAAACTTAACCTCAGAAAATTAAGAAGGAAATCAGTATATATATATTTTGGCAACAGAAATAGTAAGAATTTCAGGTCGGACACCATGATGTTACGCACCATTGCGGCATTAGACACTAATAACCTAAAGGTGATAATGGTGTTGTACGTGAACAAAAGTTATGAGTTGCGCATATACAATACAGATGCAAAACCAAACTATTATTTGGCTTATGGAAACAAAGAATTAAGCAGAAAATTGGGAATTGGAAGTGTTCCGCAAACACTGTTTTTGGGCAAACGAAGAAGGGTTAAACAATATGGATTAAAACCCGAAGAGTTTATTAGGAATTATCTTCCGCAAAAATAAGCTTACCAAGAGCCACCTGCGCCACCGCCACCAAAGCTTCCACCGCCAAAACCTCCAAAGCCTCCCCCACCGCTTCCGCCACCACCACTAAAGCCGCCGCCGCTAAAAGTTCCACCAAATGGAATGCCACCTAAAAATGGTCCACCAAAGCCTCTGTTTCTTCTTCCACCACCGCCTTTTCCAAAGAAGGAAATAAGGATAATGATAACTATAATGATGAGTACTAAAGGGAAATCATTCTTGCCCTTTGACTTCTTTTTGGCGTCTGCTTTGTATTCTCCAGCAGCAGCCTTCATTAAGTCATCGGTAGCAGTATCAAAACCTTCAAAGAAAGCATTTGCTTTAAAAGCTGGCTTGATGCGCGTTTCGATGATTCGCCTAGCAATAGCATCGGGTATGGCACCTTCTAAACCATAGCCAACTTGAATTCTAATTTTGCGCTCTTTTAGGGCAATAAAAATCAGAACCCCATTTCTTTTTTCTTTAGTACCAATTGCCCACTCATCCGCTATTCGATGGCTATACTCAAAATCGTCTTCGCCTTCTAAGGAATTTTCTATGACAATGGCGAATTGGTTGGAAGTACTGTCTTCGTAGCGTAATAACTTTCTTTCTAATTGATTGATTTCTTCACTATTTAAAACCCCAGCAAAATCGTTTACCAACCTTGGGGGATTGCTTTGCTTAGGAATTTCCTTTGCATTAATAAACAAAGGAAACAACAAGAACCAAAAAAATAGTTTATGCATCTGGTTTCCCTCCAAACGAAATCTCGTTGCTAAGTTCATTGGTATCGTCTTTATGGTAAGGAAAATTTACTTTTAATTTCTCACCAACTTTTTCAATGGCTCGAACCAAACCTTCTGTGTACTCAGATTTTACAAAGTGTGATTTCATGAGGTCTTTTTCTGCCTGCCAAAAGCTGTCATGCACAATGTCATGGATGCCTTTATCTCCAACAATGGCAAACTTTTTATCGAGTAAGGCTACGTAAATGAGCACCCCATTTTGTTGTTCCGTTTCATTCATTTTTAAAGAGAAGAACATCTCCTTGGCGCGGTCAATTGGGTCGCCCGGACAATGTTCTTCTATATGAACGCGAATCTCGCCAGAGGTTGCTAATTCTGCCTGATGAATAGCCTCAACAATCTGGTTTTGTTCAGTAACACTAAAAAAATTCTTAGACATTCTTGTTATTCAAATTTTACTTCAGGAGCTTTCTCTGCGCCTTTATCAGCTTCAAAATAACCTTTTTTGTCAAAGCCTAACATTCCAGCAAATAACACTTGCGGAAATGTGCGGATGTAAGTATTGTATGCTTTGGCCTCATTATTAAAATCTCCTCGCGCTACTGTAATTCGATTTTGAGTACTTTCTAATTGGGATTGCAATTCTTTGAAACTTTCAGTAGCACGCAGCTGCGGGTAGTTTTCAGTAATCATCATCAAACGGCCTAGCGCCTGAGATAACTCTCCTTGAGAAGCTTGAAACTTGCCAATTTGTTCTGGAGATAAGTTTGAAGCGTCAACTTTAATTGAAGTAGCTTTTGACCTAGCCTCAATCACATCTGTCAGGGTTTTCTGCTCAAAATTGGCAACTCCCTTTACAGTACTCACCAAATTTGGAATTAGGTCTGCCTGTCTTTGGTATTGATTTTCTACATTCGACCAAGCACCCGAAACGGATTCTTGCTTAGTTACCATGTTATTGTAGCTGCCGCAGCCGCTCATAAACAATAACACAATTGCCGCACCAATGGCTAATAGGATAATGGTTCCTCTGTTCATTTTAGTAATATTTACTCTTGGCAAGTTACAAATTATTAACCAAAACACCTTAAACCTGACAAATTGTACGCAAACTTGTATAAGCGGTAAAAATTCACAGATATTGCAGCCGAAAGTTTTACGACATGAGTTACAAGGCAGATTGTTTACATTTTAAAGGTCATATTCCATGCAAACCGCATAAGCAGCATGGGTATCATTGCGATAACTGTGTGGCCTACACGCAGGTTTCGAAAAGAATTCTCATCATCAAATTGGGCGCAATTGGCGATGTTATACGCACTACTCCTTTGGTGTTAAAGTTTAAATCTCTTTACCCAAATTGCAAAATAACTTGGTTAACTTGGACACCAGACATTCTGCCTTCATCGCAAATTGATGAAATTTTGAAATGGGATTATAACAGCATTCTTTACACCCAACACAGTTCTTGGGATATTGCCATTAATCTTGACAAAGAAAAGGAAGCTGGTGCCTTGTTGAAAGTGCTTGACGCCAAAGAAAAATACGGATTTGTGCTAAAAGACAATGAGATTCAACCCATCAATGCCTTAGCACAACACAAGTTTGATACTGGCATGTTTGACGATGTGAGCAAGGCCAATACTAAAAGCTATTTAAAAGAGATTTTTGAGATATGTGGGTTTGAACACAAAGGTGAGCCTTATTTAATGGATACCCATGCCGAAAAAGGGTATAAATGGGATTTACCAAAAGATAAAAAAATCATTGGTTTAAACACAGGTTGTGGCGGCCGTTGGACAACCCGCTTGTGGACCATAGACAAATGGGTAGAATTGGTAGGACAATTAAAGCAGCAACATCCAGATGCACATATTTTATTGTTAGGAGGAGAGGCAGAAGATGCCCGTAACAAAGAGATTCAGGCCCGCTCTGGTGCACATTACTTAGGCTACTTTAGCTTGTTTGAATTTATCAACCTAGTAAATCATTGCCATTTGGTAATCACGCAGGTTACAATGGGCATGCACATCACTTTGGCCTTAGGAAAGAAGATTATTTTGATGAATAATATTTTCAATCCGAACGAATTTGATTTGTTTGGCAAAGGAGAAATTGTAATGCCAGACAAAGCCTGTAAATGTTTTTACAGAGGCAGTTGTTTGGATGGAACCTCTTGTATGGAGGAACTACCGGCGGCTAAGATTGCCGCAGCGGTAGAGAGGCATTATTAAATATTAAAGCAACTGAGTAGTATGCATTTTGGTATCTACTTTCTCAATTACCTTTTCAATTTTCCCTTTTTCATCTATCACAAAAGTGGTGCGCAAAATGCCCATGTATTTTTTGCCATACATGCTTTTCTCACCCCAAGTGCCGTAGGCTATTGCAACAGCATTATCAGTATCTGCCAACAATGAAAAGGGCAATTCGTGCTTAGCTATAAATTTTTGGTGTTTGGCTTCTGCATCCGGACTAACACCTAATATCTCATAGCCTTGGCTTTGAAAAGATTGGTAGTTATCCCTTAAATCGCAAGCCTCTGCAGTGCAGCCTGGGGTATCATCTTTTGGATAAAAATACAATACTAGTTTCTTTCCTTTATAATCTGCCAATGATACGGTTTCACCTTTTTCGTTTTTAGCTTTAAATGCTGGTGCTTTATCACCAACTTGTAATGTAATTGCCATAATATTTTGAATTTATTTATTTAACTCTTAATGCCCTATTTTGGTTTTGGTTCGAACCTAAAAAAATGGGATAGAAAAAAATTTCTCTGCTAGATTACCTTTGTTATCTGCAACTTTTAACTGTACATCAAAGCACAACTCTTCGTTGGTGGTTAATCTTAATTGCTGGTAAAATGCTTTTCGTTTTTCATACACTTGGTCGAAACGATAAGTGAGCAAGTTATTCTTTGCATCAAAGTCCAATAAAATCCATTCGCCATTTAGGTACGCATGGAAAGTACTTATCCCACTTAGATTATCTTTGGTTATAAAATTCCAAGTTAGGGTATCTGTTTGATCCGAAGGCGTATTGATGAGCACTTGTTGCAAGCTAGGTGGAATTGTATCTGCCAAAATGGTGTAATACCCAAAGTTAGCAGCCTTACCCCTCACCCAGCCTTCTTCAAATTTGCCGCCCATTGCTCTAAAATTCTCTGGTTTTTCTGGTGCGTATCCCAATAATAATTTGCTTTGCAATGCACTTAAAACTGTATCTGATTTTATGCCAATATCTATACTTTTATGCAATGGTGTTTTGTAATGATGAAATTGGTAAATGTTTGCCAAAGTATATGGCTTAGGATCCAACATTTGAGCATCATAAAAAATGGTATCATAAATATCATTTGGTTCAACCCGAGCCTGAAACCCTAACATATTGACCTTATTACTTTGCAAAGGCAGCAACTTCCTTTTGTTGGCAATATTGGCTTTGTACTTTAGCAACTCTGTCTGATTTGGATTAGCCGCAATTGCCCTAAATGGAAATGCATACACACTACAATTTCCATTTACATCCCAAACCTTTATTGTCCAATTGCTGGTATCGCCAAACTTTAATTCACATTTCCCCTTAGTGACATTATAGGTATAGGAAGAAAAGAAATTGCCATCATCAAGAAAACATTTTTGGATGCGTTTATCTTCAATTTTAAAGTAGGGAAAATCTATGTGCGTGTTAATGTATTTTCCTTCATCAAAAGCAAAGGAGTTTAGGGTATGGTTAAACACTTCCTTTTGTTGAAAGCTTAAAGCATAAGCATAAACATGTTTGGCGTCTTTTGTATTGTGAATATAGTCAACTGCTTCAATGCCTAAGCCATAGGTATTGGCTGGTAATACTAAAGTATCTTTATACACCCATACCGAATCGTATTGAGAAAACTGCTTGGGATTAAGTACCAATTTCTTGTGCAACAACAATCCATCGGTAACAAAATTATATAGGTGTAACTGGTTAATCTGAGGTTTCAAAGTATCAAAAGGCAAAACACCAAAGAAGGCAGGATTAATGATTTTTTCTGTTTTTGCATCTCTAATTTCATAATGCACATGTGGACCAGTACTACTGCCGCTGTTGCCAGAAAAACCAAGTGTATCACCCTTTTTGAGCCAAAGCGTTTTCTTGTCAAATATTAAATCAAACTCAAAGGTTTTATTTTGGTATTGGTAGTTGTGAATGAAGGTTGCTAGCGGTCCATAAAACTTTTGCAAATGTCCATAAACAGTGGAATACCCATTAGGATGGGTTAAGTAAACAGCTTTACCATATCCATTTCTTTGTATTTTTATTCGGCTTACATAAGCATCAGCAGCAGCGTACACAACCAAGCCTTCTCTTCCATTGGTTCGCAAATCTGAGCCACTATGGAAATGATTATCTCTTAAAGAGCCAAAGGGTGAAACCAAATTAACTGCAGAGTCAAGTGGATACCGAAAGTAATTCTGAGGATACTTTGTTGGGTCAAACTTTACCTGTTGTGCAAATAGGTTCAAACCGAAACCTAAAAAAGCAAAAACAACTAAAACAATGTGCCTACAAAAATACATTACTTTACTTCGCAAGTTAAGGCAAGCTCATTTTCTAAATAGGCCTCCAAAGTATCTCCAATGGCAACAGGACCGACCCCTGCGGGCGTACCTGTATAAATTAAATCGCCTACTTTTAAGGTAAAATAGGAAGACACAAAGGCGATAATTTTCTCAAAAGAAAAAATCATGTCGTTGCTATTTCCTTGTTGCACCCAAGCCTTGTTTTTTTGAAGTCCGAAAGTAATATCCTGCAAGCTTTCTCTTTGCGAAACATCGATAAAATTTCCAAGTGGTGCGGCGCCGTCAAAACCTTTAGCTAAATCCCAAGGAAGGCCTTTGGCTTTGAGTTTTGCTTGCACATCACGGGCGGTAAAATCTATGCCCATGCCTATTTCTGAGAAATAATTGCGGGCAAATTTCTCTTGAATGTTCTTACCTACCTTGTTAATTTTTATGACCAATTCAACTTCATGGTGCACGTCTGAGCTAAAATCGGGCAAGTAAAAAGGTTCACCATTTTTGAGCAAAGCTGTATCAGGTTTAGTGAAGACCACTGGATCTTCTGGCACAGCGTTGCCTAGTTCTTTTGCATGTTCGCTATAGTTTCTTCCAATACAAAATATCTTCATATTAATCAGCTAGTTGTTGTTTCACAAAGGTCATTAATTCTTTGATATAAGCAGCAGAGAAATCAAACTTTACACCGGCAGTTTCATAGATTTCTCCAATGGTTTTGGTATACCCTAAGGCCAAAGCAGCTTTATATTCTTGAATGGCCTTGCTTGGGTTTTCCAAGTAATTCTTCCAAACAGAAATGGCACCTAATTGCGCCATTCCGTATTCAATATAATAAAAAGGCACTTCAAACAAATGCAATTGTTTTTGCCAAGCATAAGCGCGATACATTTCATATCCATCCCAATTTACCATGCCAGTACCAAACTCATCACTTAATTGCAACCAATAGGCCTTACGTTCTGCTGCGGTTTGGGTTGGGTGGGTATAAATCCAGTGTTGAAACTTATCAATGGTAGCAATCCAAGGCAATATTTTAATGATGCCTTCAAGGTGTTCCTCTTTGGCACGTTTAAAATCTTGTGGGTTAGGATAAAATTCATCCTGCCCAGAATAGCTAATCAACTCCATGCTCATAGAGGCAAGTTCTGCCACCTCGCTAGGGCAACTTTTAAAGGCTGCCAATTCAAGGTCTTTACTTAAGAAAGAATGAACGGCATGACCACCTTCATGCACCATCGTTTCAACATCGCGGGTGCTGCTAGCGGCATTCATAAAAATAAAAGGCACACCTGTTTCTGCCATAGGATAATTATATCCACCTGGGGCTTTTCCTTTTCTGCTTTCAAGGTCTAGACGCTCCATATTGTCCATGGTTTCTATGCACCAAGCAAAATATTCATCTACTTTTCTAAAGCATCTAACAGTTTTTTCAAGCAAATCGGCTCCACTAGTAAAGGGCTCTAATGCTGGACGGTTTTGGGTATCTACTTCTAAATCCCAAGGCTTTAGTTCATGCCCAAGTTCTGCTTTTCTTTTTTCGTTAAATGCTTTCACCAAAGGCATTACCTCGGTCTGAATAGCTTCATGAAAATTAAAACAATCTTGTGGGGTATAATCAAACCTACCCATGGCAGCAAACATAAAATCTCGGTAATTGTCGAAGCCTGCATTAACGGCCACTTGATGGCGAAGGGCAATCAGTTTATCGAAAAGTTCATCTAATTCATCGGCTTTGCCCAAACGCTTCTCTCCTATTACCTTAAAGGCATTTTCGCGCACTGTTCTATCTGGATTTTTAAGGTAATTGGCTGCTTGTTGCAAGGTTAATTCTTTGCCCTCAATTTCTACACTTAAGCTACCAATGGAGGTTCCATACTTTTGAGATTCCGCTGCAATTTGAGCAAACAAAGGCACATTGGCTTCGCGGTAGATTTCAATTTCCTTTTCAATGCCGCGCAGGTAAATAAAATATTTGTCTTTGCTTATATCTTTTAAAAACGCACAAGCCATTAACTTCTTGTTAAGTGCATCAGAATAAGGTGCAATTTTGGGTTCTATTTCTTCCACAAAAAACAAGTAGGCTTGTTCTAAATCTTTGTTGGTGGTATCGCAAGTCATGCGCACATAGCGCCACGCGAGGTCTTCACTTAAAAAAGCATCCAGCTCACTTCTATCTTTAAGCCAATCTTCAAGGGCTTCTACGGATTGCAGATTTCTAGTAGATAAATCTTCAAAGTAAGGAGCGATTACGTCCCAATCTGTTACCTTAATTTTGTTAGGTAAGAACCTACGTTTTACTATTGTAATCATACTAATTTAGTTTATGGCAAAGAATTGCCTGCGTTGTGAAGCGAAGAAGGATTAAAATGCGGTTTATTTTACATTACAATTTCAGTTTCATTTTCTAAAACAGTTCGATAATTAGGTTTTAAGTTTGGGTCATTGCTAACTAGCCAAATAAAAATATGAGTATCAATTAAAATCATACAATAACATCCCAATCCTTTAAGTCGGTTGCTGCTTCATAAGGATTATTATATTTTATCAAAGAGCCAGTTAAAGGATAATCCTTACTCATTTTTTTTGTTCTTGTTTTGTTTGGCAATATGTCAATTCCCATTGTTGTTAACAATCTTAAAAGTGCATTGTAAAGCAATTTGTTATTGGTGTGGATTCTGATTTCCATTCAATTATATTTTACACAAGTTTAGTCGTTTTTTATAAAACAAAAAAGCTGCCTATTAAGCAGCTTTCTTTGTTTTGATGGGTAAAAAACGTTTCCAAGTTGTCAAGGCAAAAACAGTGAACCAGCTAGGCCGTTTTTATTCGATGCTCTCTATCGGCTGCAAACGACAATACAGCAATTAAATCGGCTTTAGTTAATTCAGGAAAATCATTTAATATCTCGGTTTCACTCATACCCGAAGCATACCAACTCAAAACATCATAAACGGTAATTCGCATTCCTCTAATACAAGGTTTCCCAAAACGTATATTGGAGTTAATAGTAATTATTTCTGAATAATTTTTCATTCCACAAATCTATTTTTTTTATTATTAATATGTGAGTGCAAATGTTGTTGTTTTTATCATTATTTCTTGATGCTGACTTAACATATTTCAAATCTAGTAGAAATTCACATAACACTTAATCATCCTTGAGTCTGCAACAAAATATAACCAAGTACAAATTATTTTCTTTTACTAACAACTTCCCTCCGTCAGATTTTCAAAACATGGATAAAAGTCATTTTTTAGACTTTTAGGCTTTTGTTTTTTTGGGTCGCTTAAACTCAAACAAAAACTCACTCAGCATGAAGACTATTATCGAGCCATTCCGAATTAAATCTGTAGAACCTATTCGCATGACCAACCGCGCAGAAAGACAGGTTTATTTAGAAAATGCCCATTACAATTTATTTGCCTTAGAATCCGAGCATGTTATCATTGATTTGCTCACAGACAGTGGCACCAGCAGCATGAGCGCCAACCAATGGGCAGCCATCATGCGCGGCGACGAATCTTATGCAGGAAGTCCTTCTTACGATAAGTTTAAAAAGGCTGTCAATCATTTAATGCCTTTTACGCATATTATTCCAACACACCAAGGCAGAGCAGCCGAAAAAATACTATTTACTATTATTGGTGGCAAAGGTAAATACATCCTCAACAATACACACTTTGACACTACGCGAGCCAATATAGAATATACGGGTGCCACGGCTGTTGATTTGGTGATTGAAGAAGGAAAAAATCCTTCCTTGTATCATCCTTTCAAAGGCAATATGGACATTGCCAAACTAGAGGCCTTTATTCAAGAAAAGGGAGTGGAAAATATCCCCATGGTAATGCTAACCATCACTAATAATTCGGGAGGCGGACAACCCGTTTCTATGCAGAACATTCAAGAAACAAAGTACATCTGCATGAAGTATGGCATTCCATTGTTTTTAGATGCCTGCAGGTTTGCAGAGAATGCTTGGTTCATAAAAATCCGCGAGCCGGGTTATGCCGAAGTACCAGTAGAAACCATCGTGCAAGAAATGTTTTCATATGCCGATGGTTGTACCATGAGTGCAAAAAAAGACGCTTTGGTTAACATTGGGGGTTGGTTGGCCATGAACGACTCTACTTGGGCCGAAGCCGCCAGAAACTTATTAATTTTAACAGAAGGCTTTCCTACCTATGGCGGTTTAGCAGGAAGAGATTTAGAAGCCATGGCAGTTGGATTAGAAGAGGTGGTGCAAGAAGATTACCTGCATTACCGCATTAGTTCTACGCAATACTTAGGAGAACATTTAACCAAGGCTGGTATTCCTATTGTAACACCAGCAGGTGGACATGCCATTTATATCGATGCCAGAAACATGTTGCCCCATATTGAACCTTTAAATTACCCTGGACAATCCTTGGCCGTTGAAATGTATTTGCATGCTGGCATTAGGGCTTGTGAAATTGGTACTGTGATGTTTGGTGCACAAGCAGATGGAACAGAAAAAGCCGCACCTATGGATTTGGTTCGACTTGCCATTCCAAGAAGGGTTTACACACAAAGTCATATCGATTATGTAATTGAAGCCCTCACAGAAATCAATGCAAACAAAGCGCAATTAAGCGGCTATCAAATTAGTTGGCAGCCAAAGCAATTAAGGCATTTTAGCGCTCGGTTTGAACCTATAAAGAATGAAGCAAAAAGGAAGGAAGCCTTTAAGAACGCCTTTGTGGAAGTGGAGAAATAGGTGACTCATTTATTATAAAGTCAGTTATTTCGTCTACCCTGTTATTTACTTTTTGTTTTATAAGTAATTCTATCATTTATTCTTCAACTTTTCTTCCAATACACCAAGTAAGTTTTTTGAGAAAGTATCAAATGGAATGGTATCTGATAAATCTTCATCATTTATCACATCTATACTTGTAGTAGTTTTCGACAAGGCCTTTAACAACTCAAACATGCTTTTGCCTGTTTCTGTGGTATCATCTATTTCAACTAAATGTTTCATGAATAATTTATTTAATACAAAAATATTCAATTATAGTTGTTTGTAAAACCTAAAAGTAATATAAATATCACAGTTTCGGGATTTCTTTGTTTGAATGCGCTAGTCAAAGGGAGTTATTGCCTTTGTTAAATATCGCAATTCTTTCATGCATTTTCTTTATTAATACATAAACCCTAATTATACGGGAACTAAAAAAGACTGTAGTGTTATAAGTTATTTTTTGAATTGTTATTCTTCACAAAGTTCTTTCAGCTTATCGAGTGCTTTTGGGTAGGTTTGGTTCATATAATCTAAAAAATCTTCAGTGGTGTCTAAGTCAACCGTAACGGTTGTAGATCCATTGTTTTCTTCGAAGGAATAGTTTTCAAATCCGTTTGCCCATTTTTCCACTTCTGGTCCTTCGGTAACTTCCTCGTCAGCCTTAAAAAGACCATAATGTTGAATCGAAACAAATTGGTTGGGAATGTTTTCAACTATCTTGGAAACCATACCTCCCTTTTCTCCCTTCTCATCTACGCCAACAAATAGAATTTTACTTCCCTTGTCCCAGCTTCCTTCATAGGTAGATGTGGGGTTAAACAAAAAAGTCCATTGCTCGTAAGTTGATTTATTGTTGATGCCAAGCATAATATCATAAATCTTGGTCGCAGATGCATTGATGCTTACTTTGAATTGTAGTTTTTTCATAGTGTTAATAGCTTTTTAAATTAATCTTTGGAGTTGTTATGTTCATTCTATACTTGGAAGTCGTTCAACATAGCCTAAAACATTTTTAAGCGCTGCATACTTTTTCTAATTTTCTTCTGTATGTCGTTTTCAACGATTTTGAAACAATATTTATCAAAGTTCTATATCATCTTTCCCAGGCGCGACTTATTTTTTTTTTGATACCTATTTCTAAAAACAATAGTTAAAGAGGAAAAGAGAAAAAAGAAAAATACAATAATAGTAGTTGTGGTTTGATGCCCACTAATTAAAGTCTGAATAAAAACTCCCATCATAAGCAGTCCAACACTCAGAAGAATCAATTCGAATACATTGAGTCTAATTTCCATTTTATTTAGATTTAAATATATTATCAAATATCAGTAGTCTTACTTTGAGGCAAAACACCCCCGCTTTTGGGTTAATAATGTTGGCGGATGGCCTACAACCAGTGCATTTTTTTTAACATTCGTTTTTTATAACTTCTAAAATGTCTAGTAGGTTTTGTGGTAAATGTTTGGTAGCAATATCCCAAAGGATTTCATAGTCAATCCCAAAGTACTCATGCGAAATTCTATTCAGCAAACGATACATTTCTTCCCAAGGAATATTGGCGTATTTTTCCTTAACTCGTCCTGGCACATTTTTACTAGCTTCGCCAATAATTTCAAAGTTCCTAATCACAGCATCAACTGTTTTGTAATCCCGTTTGAAATGTTGAAAATCGAGACCTTGAATATATTCTTGAACCCTCATCATAGACAAGGATATATCTTCCAAATATAGAATTGGATCTCTATCGCTCGGTTTCAAATGTAATTGACTTGGTTTAAGATAGGTTCCTTAATTCGTTCCTTTAGCGCATTCTTTGTTACAAGATCTACTGGCATTCCAAACGTATGTTCAAGAAAGCGTTCAAGTGTGAAGAATTTCCAACCAATTGGTTCAGAAAACTCAACGAGCAAATCGATGTCGCTATTTACATTTTGTATGTCAGAAGCATAAGAGCCAAAATATCCAATACGACTTACGTGAAACTTTTCCGCGAGTTCTGGTTTAATTTGTTTTAGCTTATTCTCTATATCTGCTCTTGTTAACATATTCGCAATTTAATAAATTTTCCTAATTATTTATGTCTCTATCGCATTTGTGGTAACGCTTAAACAACCGAAACACTTTCTCTTCTTCTGTCTTGTAAATTTGCAATGTTTATGTGTTTCAGCAAAAAAAGTTGTTATAAGCCGTTTTTTTTATTTTCTCATTTTATTCTATTGCCAGCTACAATATAATTCAACCCTCCTCCTAATCCTCCTAATCCACCAATATAGACCTTTATTGAATCTAAATTTACAAACCTTCCTTCATGAACATAATGATAACCAGATTTTGAAATTAACTCTCCATCCTTTTTTATTAAAGTTGTTATTTTTGAACTGTGGCTGAATTCAATTGTTATCTTATCATTTATATTCTCGGTACTATCTTCATTACCACTATATAAATCATCATTTTTATCTATCAATTCAAATTTACGTATTACTCCATTGTAAAAGGACGTATCATAAAGATTCGATTGCCCAAGCCTCCAAGATTCAGTAATAAGCACAAATCTAAAACTTCCTAAATATTTAGTTCTAAAATCATTTTCCTCACTTTTTTTTTCCTTTTTACAACTCAGAGAAAAAAATAATATTAAAATATATATAACTCCAACAGAATAAGATTTATTAAAGTTCATTGCTTGTTTTTATGGCTTCGCCTATAATTTCAAAATTTCTTATTACCGCATCTTGAATCAACAAATTGTCCAAAAATTCTTTCTCACCTAAACCTTCTGTGTAACTTTGTATTCGATTAATACATTCCTGAATATGCAAAAGGTATACGATGGAATTCTTCTTCATTACATTATCCTTATAAGGTCCTTTTCAATGTAAGATTTCAAATTATGATTAACAGATTTTAACGTAACCAAATCAACTTTAATTCCTAACAATTCGGTTAATTCTTGTTCTAAACCAATCAACTCTATAAGATTAATATTATTTTCAAAATCAATGAGTATATCTAAATCACTCATACGGTTATCTTCATTTCTTGCAAAAGAACCAAAAACCCCTACCATCGTTGGTTTGTACTTTTTTACAGCATTTTTTATTACTATTTCTTGTTGCAAACTAATCATACCTCAAATATAACAGATTTTCTAATTATCACCTTGGCATACATTATTTTAGGGATAAATGCCCTTTGGGGGTGAATGCTTGGTTCATAAACAAGCCTTATCTTGCACCCCTAATCATGAAGATAGTTATTTATACCGATGGCTCCAGCAGAGGCAACCCCGGCCCGGGTGGCTTTGGCATTGTGTTGCAAAGTGGCAAACACCACAAAGAAATAAGTGGCGGCTTTAGGCTCACCACCAATAACCGCATGGAGTTATTGGCGGTTATCATAGGACTTGAATCCCTGAAAATTCCACAATCGGAAGTTCATATTTATACAGACAGCAAATATGTATGCGAAGCTGTAGACAAGAAATGGGTGTTTGGCTGGGCTAAAAAAGGCTTTGCGGGTAAAAAGAACCCCGACCTATGGCAAAGATTTTTAAACATTTACCCACAACATCAAATTCACTTTCATTGGGTTAAAGGCCATGCCGGTAACCCCTTAAATGAGCGTTGCGACCAACTGGCAACGGCTGCCGCAGATGGCAAAAATCTAGATACCGACCATTATTTTGAAGCAAACCCATCAAGTTAATCAATAATTTTATCTATATCTTCGAAACATAATATTGCTGCTATGCTAAAAATATTAGTTCCTACCGACTTCTCACCAGAGGCTAAAAACGCTTGCCTTTATGCTTATGAATTTGCAAGGTATACCAATAGTGCTATTCTGCTTTACCATGCCATTCCACTCCCTATAGCTGTTACAGATATTCCTTTTGAGAATTATTATTTAGACGAGCAACAAGAAATTGACTTGCTACACGATAGTTTTAAAAAGACAATTTTAGAAAATAACCTCGACCCCTTAATGGTAGAGGTTAGTGCGGCTGTTTCATCTAACAATAATATTTCTGATGGCATACAAGATATTTTCAAAAATCATGGTTGCGACATGGTCATCATGGGTACGCACGGAGCCAGTGGTTTGAGTGAGGTTATATTAGGAAGCAACACTGCCCAACTTATCTCACAAGCAAAAATTCCAATTATTGCCATCCCAGCCAGTTATCGGTTTGAACCTATTTACCATTTGGTATATGCTTCCGACTTAAAAAACTTAAGCGATGAACTAGCCGTAATCATTCCGTTTTCTAAGGTGTTTCAGGCGGTGTTAGAAATTTTCTACTTTGATTATGTAGGTCCAGAAAGTGAGCAATTGATGTTTGATGCTGAAAAATATATTGATGAGCTAGCGTATAAAAATGTTTCCCTAAGGGTAAAAAAAGGCAATCTCCAAATGTCTGTAGCAGAAAACATCAAACAGCAAATAGACCCTAGTAACACGCAAATGCTAATTCTTTACAGGGCAGAACACAGTTGGTTAGATAATTTGTTATTGGGAAGCAATACCAGAAAATTGGTGATGGAACCTAGTATTCCAATTATGGTATTGCCAAAAAATCCTGTATTCGCAGATTAACCGCATTTGCTTCTTCTATCTGCACAAAATGTCCGCATTTTGGATAGACTTCTAGGGTACAATTTTGCATGACAGTAGCAGCGCGCGCGCCAATCTTTGCAGCCGTGTCGGTTAAATGAATCAGGCGGTTGGGAATTAACAAATCCTGCTCTCCCATCAGCAACAAAACCTTTACCTGTAGCTCTCCTAAAAATGGAAATACAGGTTCATCCAACATGGCTTCTATATTGGTCTTAACCATCTTTCGCCAATACTTTCCTTTCTCTCCTGTCATCAATAATTTTAGGTCGTGTATAATAGCTTCCGACCCCGTTTTTTGATTATGGTAATAGCTTTGTTTGATAACCGTTTCAAGACTCATGGCATCGCTATATACAAATGAACCCAAATGCAATAAACCTTTAAACCAATTTTTCTCAACGTCTGTAAATACCTCTAATCCACTTGGGGCAAATAACACCAAATGACTTACCAATTCTGGGTAGCGTAAAGATACCATCAAACTCACATGCCCACCCATGCTATGGCCAATTAACACAACCTTCTTTAGGCCTTTCTGTTGAATAAACCTCGCCACAGATTCTGCATAAAAATGCATGGTAAAGGGATAGTCCTCCCGAGAGGAAAGCCCGTTTCCCGGCAAATCAATGGCTATGCAACGAAACTTTTCGCTAAGCGGTTTGATATTGTATTTAAAAACTGGAATATAATTGGCTAGTCCGTGTATAAAGAGTAAGGTGGTTTCTCCCTGACCTTCCTCGCAATACGCCATTTTAATCTTAGGGTCAATTTCAAGATAATGAACTGGGAATGGATATTTAATCATGCAGCTACGATATTACGTATATTTGAACAAAAATTAAGTTTCGGTTTGAACCTAAAAATATTAATTATCCGATTTAGCTCCATTGGGGATATTGTGCTAACCACACCTGCAGTTAGGTGCATTAAAATGCAAATTCCAAATGTTAGCCTGCATTACCTTACCAAACCGCAATTTGCTGCTATCCTTGCCGATAATCCATACATTGATAAATTACAGGTATTAGACAAATCTCCGCTTCAAAAAGGCCTTGATTTGCAAGCAGAAGGATATGATTATGTCATCGACTTACACCATAACCTTAGGACTTTAATTTTAAAGAAAGCATTGGGTGTTCCATCCTTTGCCTTTAATAAACTTAATGTAGAAAAATTTCTTGCCGTAAACTTCAAGCGAAACAGCTTGCCAAACATTCATATTGTTCAAAGGTATTTGGCTGCAGCAGCTCCTTTAGGGGTAGTAGACGATGGCCATGGCTTAGACTACTTTTTATCTGCGTCGGTTCAAACCGAAACCGTAATAAATTTTAACGTATTTGAAACCCCATACCTAGCTTGGGCAGTGGGTGCGCAACATTTTACCAAACGATTACCTGCTAAAAACATCATTGCTAAAATAAAGGAACAGTCGCTAAAAGTTGTATTGCTTGGCGGCAAAGAAGACATAGCAACTGCCAAAGAAATTGCTGCTGCCTGTGGGGAACAAGTCATAGATTTTTGCGGCAAAATTAGTTTGGCGCAAAGCGCATGGTTAGTTAAAAACGCAGCTTTGGTTCAAACCAACGATACAGGATTAATGCACATTGCAGCAGCTTTTCACAAGCCTATCATCAGTTATTGGGGAAATACCCTTCCAGCCTTTGGCATGACGCCCTATTATGGCAAATTAGCCAAGGATGAGATATATCCAGCACAGCTCATCGAAAACAAAAATTTGTCTTGCAGACCTTGTTCCAAAATTGGATTTAAGGCTTGCCCAAAAGGACATTTTAAATGCATGGATACCTTATAGGCTTAGTCTACAAAATCTTGCAAGTAATGGTACTTGTCTGTGAGTTGTCCTGCTTGGGTTAGCGTAGCATTTTTGATAATATCATCTTTATCGCCCATAAACAATAAAGGCAATACATGTCGTTTTAATTGCTCTCCAAATTCAATAGAAGCATCTACAGGAAGCTCGCATGGTAGATTACCAACCGCTTGTATATCGATTACATTGGACAAAAAGGGCGTTACTTCACTTTCAGAAAAAACATTGTAACCAAAGAAGGGCTCTGCAATGGTAGAACTGCGAAGGGTGCTAGGAACAGGACCAGGAATATCACAGGTAATATCAGAGATAATCTTGATCCTAAAATCGCTGCCTTTCATTTCTTCATGGGTAAAAAAGGGAGCAATCCCCTCCTTCCAAAACACGGCATTGATAAAAATATCTGCCTTTTGGTAGTAAGGTTTAAAGGTACTTAGGTAGTCTTCTGGATGTTTATAGAAATCTGGCTTATCCCAAGGGCGACCGTCTTTGTGGGCATAGTAATCCTCACTACGCAAATGCACATAAATGGGCATGTTATAATCATCTTCTAAAAACTCTTCCTGACTTACATGGTGTATCTTGAGCTTTTTCATCAACTCTAAGGCACCATGCGCTACCCTACCATCACCACAAACCACTATTCTAACAGGTGGAATTTCAAGTCCTTTATACTGCTCTAATAAAGCTTCGTAATCCTTAAGTTGATTAGCAGGTTTAAGGCTATAATAGCCATATTTTTTGCCCAACATTAAAAAGGCATAGTGTGTACCTACAATACCTGCAAACCTACCAAACCCAATTATGCGATTGCCGGCATCCCAAGTAAGGGTTTCGTAATCTATGAGGCGAATATTCTGTTTTAATATCTCGCGCAAGAGCTTACGGTTGTGCAGCTGTTTTTTGATGGTATGTGAGAAAAATAAATAGGTCTTATTGGGGATTAAGGCTTCTATGGCCACCTCTTTCACACCCAATAAAATATCAGCTTCAGAGAGGTCATGGGTTACTTTTGCGCCAGCCTCGGTATAGGCCTCATCAGAGAAACATCTTTCTGTGCAGGTTTGAACCAAGATCGTAAGACCCGGAAAAGAGTTAAGCAACTCCGAACAATGAACCGGCGTAAGCGGCGTGCGATGATCTACCGGAATTTTAGTTTCTTTAATGATGCCTATTGTAATGTTCATGTGTATTAATGTAAGATAACAATACCTGCTTTATTGCTTAATTCTTTTTGTTTCTCTTTTAAGAGTTTAATGAGTTCTAAAGAAAAATTCACCTCTTCTTCACTTCCCTTTTCTATGGCAATTTTTAGTTCTTCTGTGGCAAGCTTCTCCATTTTTTCGAGTTGCTTTTTTTCCAGATAAATCAGGTTTGAGGCAATGTCTTCTAAGTAATTATCTTCAGGCGAAATCAGGGGTACATTGTATTTTTCTGTCCACTTTTTACTGGCTTCATTTTGCTGAGCCAAGATACTGGCCGTGCTTGCAGAAATAAGTGGATTGCTATGGTTGATGAAGGCAGCCGCAGAAAGTGGCAAATTCTCTTGCAACATAAATTTGATTTCATCTACCAACAGGCGCATCGCTTCTTGTTCAAACTCTAATTCAAGTGCTTGCATGGTAGTTAAAATATAATGAGCCGTATTTATATAACCTTCCTTCTCTTTATGGCCATGTAAAATCATCATTTTAACCATGTATCGCTCTTGCTCAAAAATAGGTTCATCCTTTAGTAACTCTTTGAGCTCATCCTGCAAGGAGACCTTAGGAGTTTCGGTAGGCACCCACTCTTTTTCTTTTTGGGTAAGGAAATCATTACGTGTTTTGTTTAATTCTGTAATGAGCAATCCTTCATTCATATCTAGAAGCACAGCGCATTCTTTGATAAAGGCCATGCGCTTAATGCCATCCGGAATTTTACCAATGCTTTCTACAATATCACGGGTTACTTGTGCTTTTTTCAAAGGGTCGTTTGCCACATCGCTAAGCAGCAACTTCACCTTAAACAAGATAAAATCCCGACTCTCTTTTTTGAGGTAAGTCCCAAAGTCTTCCGCACCCACTTTACGTGAGTAGGAATCTGGGTCTTCGCCATCAGGAAAAGGAACCACCTTAACATTTAATCCTTGTTCTAGCAGCATGTCAATACCACGCATACTGGCTTTAATACCCGCAGCATCGCCATCATACAAAACAGTCACATTTTCTGTATGCCGTTTAATGAGTTTAATCTGGTTTTCGGTAAGCGAAGTTCCACTAGAAGCCACCACATTTTCTATTCCCGCTTGATGCATAGAAATGACGTCGGTATATCCTTCAACGAGGTATACAAAATCATTTTGTCGAATGGCATTTTTGGCGTAGAAAAGTCCGTATAACTCATTGCTTTTATGGTACAATAAAGTTTCTGGCGAGTTAACATACTTGGCACTTTTATCGTCTTTCTTAAGTTGCCTGCCTGCAAAGGCAATTACTTTTCCAGTATGCCCGTGAATGGTAAACATTACCCTGCCGCGGTAGGCATCATAGGTTTTGCCTTGTTCGTTTTTCTTAACCAAACCTGCTTTTACCAGCACTTCTTCGTTGTAGCTTGCGGCAATTGCGGTTTCGTGTAAATGGTTCCACCCTTCTAAACTATAGCCTAGTTTAAACTTTTTTATGATATCCTGTCTGAACCCACGCTCCTCAAAATAGGAAAGTCCGATGGTTTTGCCTTCTTCAGCTTCCCACAATTGCGTTTCGAAGTATTCAGCAGCCCAGTTGTTAAGGATTTGAAGGCTTTCCTTTTCAGACCGAAGCGCCTTTTCTTGGTCTATGTTTACGTTCTCTTGCTGCGGCCATTCGATGCGGTATTTATCGGCAAGGCTTTTAAGTGCTTCGATGTAACCAAGCCCATCGTGTTCCATTACAAAATTAACGGAGTTACCTGCCTTGCCACAGCCAAAGCATTTGTAAATTCCTTTGGCCGGCGACACAGAAAAACTAGGTGTCTTTTCATTATGAAAGGGGCATAACCCCGTAAGGTTAGCCCCTCTCCTTTTTAACCTTACATAATCGCCAACCACATCTTCAATCGTGGCCGCTTGTAAGATTTCATCTATTTTACTTTGAGGAATCAAAGGTTAATTTGAACACTTGAAGTGTTGTCCTTACTAGAAGTTAAACTCACTCTTGTAGGTATCAAAATTTGGGTTCACACAAAAAATTGGCACATTACCAGAGTCGTTTACAATTTGTTGCGCATACGTTTCAATGATATATTCTCTGATAGATTTATCATCTTCTTGTTGCGTCATAATCATAATTAAATCTGCCAATTTAATTTCAGCAAACTCAAGTGTTTTACGTGCGAAATCGTCGTTATCCTCAAGAATGGTAACTTCACTCGCTACACCTACCTCATTAAACAAACCTTGTATTTGGCGCAAATTGGCCATCAGTTTATTGTTTAAGAACTCGTCTGAAACTTTGTAAGTTAAAATATGGATGGTTGATTTGTAAGATTTACCTAAGTGAATAGCCCATTTAACTTTTTGCTTAGATTCTGCAGAAAGGTCTAATGGAAACACGATATTTTTATAGGCATTAGGATTTTTATCCGTTTTAACCACAATCACAGGCATAGTTGAATAACTGATGGTACGGCTAGCATTTGAGCCCAATACACGCTCAACACCACTTGCACCATGGGTTCCCATGATTACGCAATCGCAACCAAATTCTTCTGCAGTTTCGATGATGGTTTTATAAATCTTGCCAGATTTAACGATGGTATGACAAGTAATTCCAAACTTATCTTTTATGTCTTTGGCTCTGTCGTTTAGGCGAGTTAACATGGCCTCTTTGGCCAAATTGTCTTTTATATCACTTTTGCTAAAACTGAAAATATTGCTTAAAAAATCTTCTTCTAAAATACTTAATAATACTAGGTCATTGTCAAAATGTTTAGCAACTTGTGCTGCATGACCAAGTGCATTGAGGGAGATTTCAGAGAAATCAACCGGAACGAGCATAATGTTTTTTTTCTTTTCCATTTTTAGTTTCTATTTTCATTGCAAATGTAAATTTTTTAATTAGGATGCAACGATTAAAATTCGATTATGAAAATTGAGGAAAGTGAATTGATTTTAAACTCAGATGGTTCTGTTTACCACCTTCATTTATTGCCAGAAGACATCGGGGATACTATTATTTTGGTGGGCGATCAAGACCGTGTGCCTGAGGTTTCTAAGCATTTCGACCAAATCTATCTAAAAAAACAGCACCGAGAATTTATTACCCACACAGGAAGGATTGGTTCAAACCGAATTAGTGTTATTTCTACGGGCATTGGCACAGATAACATTGATATTGTGCTCAATGAACTTGACCAATTATGCAATATTGATTTGCAGACAAGGGCGCTTAAATCCAACAAACACGATTTAACTATCATTCGTGTGGGCACTAGTGGGGCGCTGCAAACAGACATTTCGGTAGATAGTATTTTGGTGTCTACACATGGGTTGGGCTTGGATGGCTTATTATGGTATTATTCGCATTCCCCTAAATTTGAGTTAGGAAACTTACAAGAACAATTGGGTATTCCATTTGTGAAACCCTACCTTTTTGAAGCCAATCCTGAGCTGCTAGCCAAGTTCGACAATCGCTCCTTAAGAGGCATTACGGCTACCTGCCAAGGCTTTTACGCCCCGCAAGGTAGAAGCTTAAGAAAACCTATTGTTGAACCAAACTTGCCGCAAAAACTAAGTGAAATTAGAATTGACAACCAAAGAATAACCAATTTTGAAATGGAAACTGCCGCCATATTAGGCTTAAGTGAGATATTTGGCTTTAAAGCCATCTCTGTAAATGCAATTTTAGCCAATAGGATCAACCATACGTTTAGTTTGAACCCAAGCAAAATCATTGAAAATGCAATTGTTTACACCCTCGACAGTATTTTTTGATGCACGAGGAAGAAGTTTTAAAATATCGAATTTCGCTGAACCTAATTCCGGGTATTGGCGACGTTTTAATTAAAAACCTGTTAAGTTATTGTGGCAGTGAGGAAGCTGTTTTCAAGGAAAGTGCAGCCAAACTGCAAAGAATACCGGGTATTGGTCAAGTTTTGGCTAACAATATCAAGCGCTTCAAAGATTTTGGAAGAGCCGAAGAAGAAATAGCGTTTTTAAAAAAGCATCAAATTAAACCGCTTTTTTACCTTGACCCCAACTACCCAAAAAGACTTTTGGAATGCGCTGATGCGCCAAATTTGCTGTATTCATTAGGCAACCATGAGCTAAACAATGCCTATGTGGTGGCTATTGTGGGAACACGCAAAGCCAGCGAATATGGAAGGCAGTTTACCGAAAAATTAATTGAGGTACTCAAAGATAAAAACGTATTGGTGGTAAGCGGACTTGCAGCGGGCATTGACGGCATGGCGCATAAATATGCCTTGGAAGCAGGTTTGCAAACCACAGGTGTTTTGGCCCACGGCTTAGATAGGATATATCCCGTTCAACATAAGGCTATTGCCAGAAAAATGATACAACAAGGAGGCTTGCTAACGGAGTACAAAAGCTTTACCGTGCCAGACAAGGAGAATTTCCCCAAACGAAACAGAATTGTAGCAGGTATGTGTGATGCACTTGTATTGGTTGAAACTGCGATTAAAGGAGGGTCTAGGATAACTGCAGAAATTGCACATTCCTATAACAAAGATGTTTTTTGCGTACCGGGCAGGGTAAGTGATTATTATTCGCAAGGTTGCAATTACTTAATTCAGGCCAACAAAGCAACGATGTTGTGTGAGCCAAAAGACTTGCTCGACTTCATGAATTGGGGAAAGAAAACCGAGTTTAATGCATCCAAAAATCAATTGCAATTGTTTGAAGCCTTACCCGAGAACGACAGGGCCTTGTTGCAATTCATTAGGCAAAAATTAAAAATTAGCATAGACGACATGGCCTTTGAACTACAAATAGACCCAGGAACTTTAGCCCTCAAACTGCTCGAACTAGAATTTTCTGGTTACTTAAGAGCCTTGCCAGGGAAAATGTATGAGTTGAGTTAGAAAGCATAATTTACACCTTCCAATCTTTTCTTGCATATTTGCAGGGTTATGAAAAGAATATTCACTATGAAGTTGCTAAGTTTATTGGCATTCCTATTAACCCTTAATGCAAGCGCTTGGGCTGGCCCAAAGAAGCCTAAAAAACCAAAACATGTAATTTTCTTAATTGGCGATGGCATGGGTTTGGCGCAAATCTCTGGCGCCATGAGCACTTATAAAGGTCAGAATGCATTTGAAAGATTTAAGGTGATTGGTTTTAGCAAAACATCTTCTGCTGATAATTATGTAACAGACAGCGGTGCTGGGGCAACCGTTTTTTCAATTGGCAAAAAAGCCAAAAACGGCGCAATTGGCGTGGATAGTGCAGAAAAAAGCAAAGATGGTTTGTTTGAACTGCTAAAAATAAAAGGTTGGGGCACAGGGGTAGTTGCCACCAGCAGCATTACACATGCCACTCCTGCAGCTTTTTACGCCCATGTGATTAGTAGAAAATCTCAAGACGAAATTTCTGAATTTCTGGTGCGCAAAACTTGCGATATCGCTATTGGCGGTGGCAATCAATTCTTCCTTAAAAGAAAAGACAACAGAAACTTATACAACGAATTAACCGAGTTTGGTTATTTAACACTTCACGACACATCGTGGGTTGAACCATTGGCCAATAAACTTATTTATACCCTTGCAGAAGATGGCATGCCTAAAATGAGTGAAGGTAGAGGGGATTTTTTACTTAAAGCAACCAAACTCGCCTCACGTAATTTGCAACATCATTATGGCAATTATTTTTTGATGGTGGAAGGCTCTCAAATAGATTGGGGCGGGCACGACAATGATTATGAATATATGGCAGCCGAATTATACGATTTTAACGAAGTAATCAATGCTGTTTTAGATGCGGCTATTAAAGATGGAAATACCTTGGTGGTGGTAACTGCCGACCATGAAACGGGAGGCCTAAGTTTGCTCGAAAACAAAGAGGATAAAAGTACTTTTAAACCTAATTATGCGAGCAAAGGACATAGCGGCATTATGGTTCCAGTTTTCGCCTTCGGTCCAGGTGCTGAAGAATTTGCTGGCATCTATGAAAACACTGCCATTCATTATAAATTCTTAAAGCTGTTAGGCCTCAATGGAAAATAATACAAGTTGGATTTGGATGTTGGTCGCGATTGGTGCAATCGTTCTATTTGTTTATGTTTTGCTACCCAAGTTGTTTAAACACAACTATAACAAAGAAAAGATAATCAAGATAGTGCTAGCCGTTGCCGCCTTAGGCTATTTGGCATATGACAATTACCTGAAAGAAAAATATTTATTTGCAGGAATAATGGTCCTAGGAGCTGTGCTTTTTTCATACCTTATCAGTGTTTCTAAGCGCAAGTCCTAAGACCAAATAACTTAAACAGATTTTTGTCTGAAAGTAGTTTTATTGCTGTTGTTGCCTTTGGTATTGGCTTTTGGCGCTGGTGTTTTTGCCACCTTTTTAGCTTCAGGATTTTTAGGGGCAGCGGCCTTTTTAACTTTCTTTTCTTTTGCTTCTTCACCCGCTGCTTCAGTATTTTCTACTTCAGCTTCTTCAGTTTCGGTTTGAGCCAATTTCTCAAAATTGAGCACATCTTTTAACATATGAAACCAGTTGATTAGTTTCTTAATGTCATTGTCATACACCCTTTCGCTGTCTAAATTGATTGCGCCAATAAGGAATTCTCTTACTTGCTTAAGGTCAGTTTTTGCTTCTGGCACATTGCCAATTTCATTTAACTTAACAAAAACATCTGATAAACGCATATCCTCGCCTGAGGTATAAACTGAAATATCTTCTAAAACCGAAACTTTGTCTTGAAAGCTGGTAGAGAACCTTTTACCAGTGCCTATAGTTTCCACGATTAAGCCATTTTTGCTTCTACCTACCACCTTGTGAAGGCCACTTTGGCCAGCTATTGCTACTACGTCTTTTAATTCCATATTTTGAAAAATGAAGGGCAAATGTAATAAAATTTCCTTTGACCGATGATTCCTACTTATTTTTGCACCGCTTGAAACGTGTAATATTACTGTCAATACTCGCTATTTCCTGCCTCAAAGATGTTTGGGCGCAACAAGTTATTAATGTTGAAAGCCGGAAATACGACCAAAGAGATAGCAGTTTTCATGGAGAATTAGAGTTTAGCCTTAACCTCATTAAGAACCAAAATCAATTTGTGGCTTTTGGAAATAAGTTCTTTTTGCAGAAAAATTTAAATGTAAATACCTATTTGTTGCTGAATGAATTTAATTTTATTCAGGCCAACCAAACAAACCTTGATTACAATACCTACCAACATTTTAGGTATAAAAGAAACATCAATCCCTGGCTTAATGGCGAAGCTTTCGTCCAAACGCAGTTTAACCAGCAGATGGGTATAAAGTTTAGGGGACTGCTGGCTGGAGGGCCGCGAATTAGGTTACTTTATTCGGATAGCATGAAAGCATTTATTGTTCCAATGTGGATGTATGAATATGAGGAAACAACTTTGCAAACAGAAAAAAATGTAAAAAACCGTTTGAACCTATATGCCACATTTTCATACTTTAAGGTGAGAAATTTCACCTTAGATTTAGTCATATACTATCAACCAGATTTTATCAACCTCAGCGATTTTCGCTTATTATCAGAACTGCATGCGGATATGCTGCTAACCCCAAAAATTAATTACCGAGTTAGCTTTAGTCAAAACTACAATACCAACCCTCCACCCTATATTCCTTCGAATTCGGTAAACATGCGAAATTCCTTAATCTACAGATTTTAGTCTACTTATTTCCTGCTTCTTTTATTGGGTCAAAAGTCTATTTTTGCGTTTTAATCCTAAATCTGTATCTCGTATGGAAATCATTGAAAAATATACGCCAATCAACAAAATCAGGGTAGTTACTGCAGCAAGTTTGTTCGACGGCCACGATGCAGCTATCAATATCATGCGCAGAATTATTCAGGCCAGCGGCGCAGAAGTGATTCACCTTGGACATGATAGAAGCGCTGAAGAAGTGGTGGATACTGCCATCCAAGAAGATGCGAATGCCATTGCCTTAACGAGTTACCAAGGTGGACATGTTGAATATTTTAAATACATGTACGACCTACTCAAGGAAAAAGGATGCAGCCATATTAAAATATTTGGGGGTGGTGGTGGAACCATTTTGCCTGATGAAATTGCAGAGCTACAAGCATATGGCATTACACGCATTTATCACCCAGATGACGGTCGTGCCATGGGCTTGCAAGGCATGATCAATGACATGTTGCAGAAATGTGATTTCCCTACAGGTGCAAACCTTAATGGAGAAGTTAAACACCTGAAGGATAAAGATTATAAATCTATTGCCAAACTAATCTCTGCCGCAGAAAATTTCCCTGAAGACTTTAATAAAATTGCAGGTAGTATTGATAGCGCTAGTTCAACCACCCCTATTCTTGGAATTACAGGGACAGGTGGCGCCGGTAAATCTTCATTGGTAGATGAATTGGTGAGAAGGTTTTTACTCGACTTTAAAGATAAATCTATCGCAATCATTTCGGTTGACCCAAGTAAAAGAAAAACGGGTGGCGCTTTGTTAGGGGATAGAATTAGAATGAATGCCATACGCAACCCTCGTGTTTACATGCGCTCACTGGCTACAAGACAAAGTAACCTAGCCCTTTCTAAATATGTGAAAGAAGCAGTGGATATTGTAAAAGCAGCAGGCTTTGATTTGGTCATCCTAGAAACTTCTGGCATTGGCCAAAGTGATACAGAAATTATTGAGCATAGCAATGTTAGCTTGTACGTAATGACCCCAGAATATGGCGCAGCTACGCAACTTGAAAAGATTGACATGCTTGATTTTGCAGATATCATTGCCTTAAACAAGTTTGACAAAAAAGGCGCATTGGATGCCTTGAGGGATGTTAAAAAACAATACCAACGCAACCATGTATTGTTTGACAAAGACCCAGAGACTATGCCAGTTTATGGCACCATTGCCTCGCAGTTTAACGACCCAGGCATGAACAGACTTTACAAAGCAGTAATGGAAAAAATAGTAGAGAAAACTGGCGCATCGCTAGGTTCAACCTACCACATTACCGAAGAAATGTCTGAGAAGATATACATCATTCCACCCGCTAGAAATAGATACTTATCTGAGATTTCTGAAAACAATAGAAACTATGATAAGTGGGTTCAAAAACAAGCAGCAATTGCCGATAAATTATTTGGCCTCCATGTCTCGGTTCAAACCATAAAAGAAAGTAATTTAGACGATAAAGATAGATTGGTAAAAGGCTTACAAGAATCTTACACCCAATTGGCTTTAGACTTAGACCCACGCAACAGGATTTTATTAGAAACTTGGGACGAAAAAACTCAGCAATACCGCAACGAACACTTTATTTTTAAAGTAAGAGACAAAGAAATAAAGATTAAAACGCATACCGAATCACTTTCTCATTCGCAAATACCAAAGGTGGCCACGCCTAAGTTCAAAGGTTGGGGAGACATTCTTCGTTGGGCTTTGCAAGAGAATTTCCCTGGAGATTTCCCTTATACTTCTGGAATTTATCCTTTTAAACGCGAAGGCGAAGACCCAACCCGCATGTTTGCAGGAGAAGGCGGACCAGAACGCACCAACAAGCGTTTCCATTACGTAAGTTTAGGCATGCCTGCAGCGCGCTTGAGCACAGCATTTGATTCGGTTACCTTATATGGCAACGACCCAGACCATCGCCCAGATATTTATGGTAAGATTGGCAACTCAGGCGTGAGCGTTTGGAGTTTAGATGCTGCCAAGAAATTGTATTCTGGCTTTAATTTGGCTGATCCAAAGACTTCAGTATCGATGACCATAAACGGACCAGCTGCCATTATCTGTGCCTTTTTTATGAATGCGGCCATCGACCAACAATGCGAAATTTACATTAAACAAAATGGCTTAGAAGCGGAAGTTGACCAAAATATAAATGATATTTTTAAGGCAAGAGGCACTTCTAGACCAACTTATAACGAAACTTTGCCAGAAGGAAACGACGGCTTAGGATTGATGTTACTAGGTGTAAGTGGCGATATGGTATTGCCACAAGAGGTGTATCAAAAAATTAAAGTAGATACACTAAAGCAAGTGAGAGGAACGGTTCAAGCCGATATTTTAAAAGAAGACCAAGCACAAAACACCTGCATATTTTCTACCGAATTTAGCTTGCGTGTAATGGGTGATGTGCAACAGTATTTTATCAATAGCGGGGTAAGAAACTTCTATTCTGTTTCTATCAGTGGTTATCATATTGCAGAAGCAGGTGCTAACCCTATAACACAGTTGGCCTTAACGCTTTCAAATGGTTTTACATTTGTAGAGTACTATTTGAGCAGAGGCATGAACATTGATGATTTTGCACCAAACTTATCCTTCTTTTTCTCGAATGGTGTTGACCCAGAATACGCAGTTATTGGAAGAGTTGCGAGAAGAATTTGGGCCAAAGCCATGAAGTTAAAATATGGTGCCAATGAAAGAAGTCAGATGTTGAAATACCACATCCAAACTAGTGGTAGAAGTTTACATGCACAAGAAATTGACTTTAACGATATCCGTACTACGCTGCAAGCTTTGTATGCCATTTATGATAATTGCAACTCACTGCATACAAACGCATACGACGAGGCCATCACAACGCCTACTGAGGAATCGGTAAGAAGAGCAATGGCCATCCAGTTAATTATTAATAGAGAACTAGGCTTGGCTAAGAATGAAAATCCGCTGCAAGGCTCGTTTATCATTGAGGAACTTACTGAATTAGTAGAAGAAGCAGTACTAACAGAATTTGATAGAATCACAGAAAGAGGTGGCGTTTTAGGAGCTATGGAAACCATGTACCAACGCACCAAAATACAGGAAGAGAGTTTGTATTACGAAATGCAAAAACATTCGGGAGAGTACCCAATTATTGGGGTAAATACCTTCTTGTCTTCTAAAGGTTCTCCAACTATTATTCCGCAAGAAGTGATACGTTCTACCACTGAGGAAAAAGAGTTTCAAATAAAAATGTTGAACGAGTTAAAGCAAGGCAACAAAGAAAAAGGAGACGCTTGTTTGAAGCGACTACAGCAAATTGCTATTCATAACGGAAACATTTTTGAAGAATTAATGGAAACTGTGAAGTATTGTTCTTTGGGTCAAATCACAGCAGCCTTGTTCGAAGTTGGCGGGCAGTATAGAAGGAATATGTAAATTATAAAAATAACTACTTTTTAAAATGCAGGGCATTTCAATTAAGATTGAGGTGCCCTGTATTTGTTAATATGGCTATTGTATAAGGCATACCCTAAACGCTCTTTTAAATCTTCTGGGTTAAACGGTTTAAAGATGTAATCATTCATGCCTACTTCGTAAACCCTTTGTCTAAACTGCATTTCATTTTCTGCGGTAAGGGCAATGATTGGTACATTCCTTTTGCGCTCTTCAGGGAGTTTTCTAATCTCAATAGTAGCTTCAATACCGTCCATTTCTGGCATGTGAATATCCATTAGCACCGCATCAAAATGTGCTTCTTTGATTCTGTCTATAGCTTCCCTGCCATTCATAGCAATTTCTGCTTTTACGCCCCATCTTTCTAAAAACTGTCTTAATACCATAATGTTCATCATGTTATCCTCAACAATTAAGATGCGTTTACCTTCAATAGAATCTTCGAAAGAGGCTGTTTTTGCGCTTTTGCCAAGGCTTGCATTTCTGCTTACCTCAAAATTAATGGTAAAGTAAAAGGTTGAACCAACGCCAATAGTACTTTCTAATTGTAAACGACTGTGTAAGGTTTCAAGAATCCTTTTGCAGATGGATAGTCCTAAACCTGTTCCGCCATATTTGCGAGTTGTATTTGCATCTGCTTGGGTAAAGCTATCAAAAATTTGCTTTTGCTTGTTTTGGTGAATACCAATACCTGTATCTGCAACAGAAAAATAAACCAAGGCATGGTTAATGGTGCTCAACTGCAAGCTAACTTCTATTTTCACATAACCAGACTCAGTAAACTTTATAGCATTTCCAACTAAGTTAATGAGCAATTGATTGATGCGTAAAGAATCTCCCTTTAAAACATTTGGTATCTTGTCATCAAAAGCTATCAATAGTTGAATATTTTTTTCAGCAGCTTTAACAGAAAACAAATCTCTTACATCTTGTACCAATGCCTTTAAATTAAACTCAATGTTCTCTAGTTGAATTTTGCCTGATTCTAATTTGCTAAAATCAAGAATATTGTTCACCAAACCCAAAAGATTATCCGAACTTATTTTTAAAATATTTAGATTCTCAAGTTGCTCTTGGGAAGGATTAGATTGGTGTAACAAATTTGTAACTCCGATGATAGCATTTAGGGGCGTTCTAATTTCGTGGCTAATGGTAGAAATAAACTGTGTTTTAAGATTTGCGGCTTCTTCTGCAGCCTCTTTGGCTTGCATTACTTCGATATTTTTAACCTGCAAGATTTTATTTTGCACTTCAATCTTTTTCTGGTTTTGTTGCAAGGTTTTGTTAATCGCCTTAATCTTTCTGGTATGAAAAATCATGGATACGAGCGCCGCCAGAACTGAAATAGCTATTAAGATAAACAATCCATATCTCAGGTATTTTCGTTCTTTTTCGCTATTGGTTTGATCCAACTCTTTTGTTTGAATAAGTTGTTCAAAATTCTCCTCAAACGTTTTCAATTGAACTGCACTTTCAGCGGTAGACAAACTATCTTTAAGCGCAGCATATTTTTTCATCCAACTCACTGCTTCTGGATAATTCTTTTTTGCTTCAGCTAACAATGAATATTCTAAATACACCTCAACTAAAGTTTCATTTGCAGATTCTTTTTTGGCTAATAGGTAGGCTTTGTTTAAGAAATAAAATGCAGAATCATAGATTTTTTGTTTTCTATAAACTGTTGCGATATTTCCATAAGTATTTCCTAAACCACTACCCTTGCCATTGGCTTCCTTAATAAAAATAGCTTTTTGGAAAAAAGTTTTTGCCTTTTCTAAATGTCCATTCTCACTTTCGACAACTCCTAAATTATTATAACTACTCGAAATATTATCTGGCTCGCCTTGCTTGATATCTATTGCAAGTACCTTTAAGAAATAGGTTCGAGCCAATTCCATGTTTTTCTGTTCTTGGTAGCAAATAGCTAAATTATTGTAAGCATTAGCCAAAATGGTTTCATTTCGTAATTCTTGCCCAAGCTTCATCGCTTCTTCAAAAAACTTAATCGCGTTTTTATACTGCTTTTGCAATTGATATATTAAACCAATATTATTTATTTCATTTGCAATGCCTTCTTTATCTTCTAGTCTTCTAAAAATAATTAGGCTGCTATAATATAATTCCAATGCTTTTTTATATCGGCCAACTCTTTCATTTACTATCCCTAAACTATTTCTAGCGTAGGCTTCCTTTTCTTCTAAACCAGCAATAGAAAAAGCAGAAATTGCTTCTTTGTATAGAAAATCAATACTATCAAAAGATACTTTTCCTTCTTTGGATTGGGCTAACATAAAGTAGGTTTGACCCAAACCTTTATCATACTTAAGTTTTTTGGATAGCTCGTGTGCCTCCAAAACATACTTTTGAGCAGAAGGATTGCCTTCTTCATTGTAAACTGAAGCTATTTTAACCAATACATCTACCTTATCTTTTGGTTTAAGATTTTTCTGAAGCAAAAAATTTAAACTATCAAGATTGTAAGAAGGCATTGTAGCCCCTACCTTGGTGAGTTGCAATAAGGCAAGAACTACAAAAATTGTAATATATTTTAATTGTTTTGCCAAACTTTCAAATTATGAATGATATACACTTATTTTGAGAAAAAAAATACAGAACTTACCTATGGCAAATCTGAGTGTAAACATAAATAAACTTGCATTAATACGCAATTCAAGAGGCGGAAATAATCCAAATGTCATAAACTGGGCTGTTAACTGCGAAAAATTTGGTGCAGAAGGCATTACCATTCACCCTAGACCCGATGAACGACACATCAGATATGCCGATGCAATCGCTTTAAAAGACCTTGTTAAAACAGAATTTAACATTGAAGGGAATCCAAAAGAGAGCAAGTTTGTAGAATTAGTGTTGCTTACAAAACCCACTCAAGTTACTTTGGTGCCAGATAACACCAACCAATTAACCAGTGACCATGGATGGGATACCTTTAAAGAAAAAGTTTTTTTAAAGGAGATGATTATGCTTTTTCAATCACATGGCATTCGAACTTCTATTTTTGTTGACCCAATTCCCCAAATGGTAGAAGGAGCGGCAATACTAGGTTCAAACCGAATTGAACTGTATACCGAAAGTTATGCAAGTGACTATGCAGCAAACAGAAATTTGGCCATAGCACCTTACAAATTAACAGCTAAAATTGCACAAGAGGTTGGGCTTGGATTAAATGCTGGCCATGATTTAAGTCTAGAAAACCTACATTTCTTTGCGCAAGAAATTCCAAATTTATTAGAAGTTTCTATTGGCCATGCGCTCGTTTGTGATGCATTAACGTATGGCATGGAAAACACTATTCAATTGTACAAAAGACAGCTGAAAGTTATTTCATAATGGTTTCTTCTCTATCCGGACCTACAGAGATTACATTTACAGGAACCCCAATTTGTGCTTCTACATAATCCATATAGGTTTTAAATGTAGCAGGTAAATCTTGGTAATTTCTAATTTTAGTTAAGTCTTCTGTCCAACCTGCGAATGAGCGGTACAAAGGCAAAATATCTTTTCTGCTTAAATCAAATGGAATTTCGGAGGTGGTTTTCCCATTCATATCATATCCATCGCAAACCAAAACTTCTTCAAAGCCACTGAGCACATCACTTTTAGTGCAAATTAAATCGGTAACACCATTAAGCATGATGGCATATTTTAAGGTAGGCAAATCTAACCAACCTGTTCTTCTTGGTCTGCCTGTTGTTGCGCCAAATTCATGACCTAACTTTCTAAGCTTTTCGCCCGTTTCATTTTCTTGTTCGGTTGGAAAAGGTCCATTTCCCACACGTGTGCAATAAGCTTTAAAAATTCCATACACCTTATTGATATGTTGAGGTGCAATACCAAGTCCACTGCAAGCCCCACCTGTAATGGTATTTGAGGAAGTAACAAATGGGTATGAACCAAAATCTATATCAAGCAAAGTTCCTTGAGCGCCTTCTGCCAGAACTTTTTTACCTTCTTTGATAAGGCTATTTACGTAGTATTCAGAGTTGATAATTTTGAATTGTTTTAAGAATTCCACCGCCTCAAAAAACGCAGGTTCATGGTCGGAAAGGTTATACTCATAGTTAAAACTATCCAATAATTTCTTGTGGTTAGCTACTACTTGGGCATACTTTTCATTGAAATTTGGGTCGAGCAAATCCCCAATACGCAAACCACTTCTACCAATTTTATCTTGGTAGGTTGGACTAATACCTCTAAGTGTTGAACCAACTTTATGCTCACCTTTATGGGCTTCGCTGGCAGCATCTACTAAACGATGCGTGGGCAAAATCACATGTGCTTTTTCTGAAATATAAAGGTTCTTTTTAATGTCAACCCCTGTGGTCATGGCTTTTTCAATTTCCTTTTTCAACTGAACAGGATCCACCACCACACCATTTCCAATGATATTGATACAGTGTTCATGAAAAATACCAGAAGGAATAGTATTCAAAACATATTTATTCCCGCCAAACTCTAGAGAATGTCCTGCATTTGGGCCACCTTGAAACCTAGCCACAACATCGTAGCGAGGCGTTAACACATCTACAATCTTACCTTTGCCTTCATCACCCCATTGAAGCCCTAATACTACATCTACCATACCCTTTTATATATTGATTTTTTTCTTACAAGATAAACATTTTCCTTCCGCATCTAAAAGCGGATTTCCAAACAAATAAAGCGAGTGATTTGTAATTTCAAACTGCATCAACTCACCCATTGTGGTTTTAATTTGCTGAATGCGTGGGTCGCAAAATTCCAAAACTTCATTGCATTGGTTGCAAATAAGGTGATCATGTTGCCTAAACCCATAAGCGCGCTCGAATCTGGAAATATTTTTTCCAAACTGATGTTTAATTACCAAACCACAATCTAACAATAAGTCTAAAGTATTATAAACAGTTGCTCTGCTCACGCGGTAGTTTCTATCCTTCATGTGCTCAAAAAGCGTTTCAACATCAAAATGCTCTTTGTTAGAATAGATTTCGTCTAAAATGGCAAATCTTTCAGGAGTTTTGCGCTGCTGCTGCTGCTCAAGGTACTCCACAAACTTTTGCTTTACCTCTTCCTTTATTTTTAACGCTGCCTGATTATCTGTGCTCATTCAAAATTTGAAAGGTACGAAAATACACAAATCTTTGTTATCAATTCAAATCAACTCTTTGCACACTGATAAGATTACTTGCTTCCTTAATGGCGTTAATAATGTTTTCGAGTTGTTGCGTATCATGCACCTCTAAAAAAATATTTCCTTCAAAGGTTCCTTCATTACTAGAAATACTAATAGATTTCATATTGATATTCAACTGCTTTGATATGATATCTGTGATAATACTCACAATACCAACGCTATCAATTCCAGAAACTCGTATAGAAGAAAGAAATCCTTTTTGAGAAACCGCGGCTCCACCTGCCCATTTAGCTTTTATGATACGATAACCATAATTACTCATGAGGGCAACAGCATTAGAGCAACTGGTTCTGTGTATTTTAACGCCTTCACCAATAGTAATAAAACCAAAAATTTCATCGCCAGGAATTGGATTGCAACATTTGGCAAAACCATATTCCATAGCAGCTTCATTTTCACTTAAAACAACCACGTCATTTGGCACATTTGGAATGGCTGGCTTGGGTTTAACTGGCTGATTTTGGTCTGAAATCTTATTGTGCTCATTCGCCAAAATCGACTCAATATCCATTTTAGTTCGGTCTATGGTCTCTTGCGCCAATTGGTAATATAGGTCGCTTACAGATTTTAGCTTATAAAACTTAATGAGTGAATTTAAAGCATCAGAGGTAAAAGAAATCTTGGCATTTTTAAACTTACGCTCCAAAATTTCTTTACCCATGGAAGAAGCTTTGAGCCTAATTTGCTTAAAGTACTCTCTGATTTTGGATTTTGCCTTGGCAGTAATTACAAAGTTCGACCATTCTTCACCTGGCTTTTGCTTGCTACTGGTAAGAATTTCCACCTGATCCCCATTATTTAGTTTATGGTTGATTGGAACTAGTTTATTATTGAGTTTTGCCCCAATGCATTGCAAACCAATATCTGAATGAATATCAAACGCAAAATCTAAAACAGTGGCATTTGCAGGCATTTTCTTCAAATCCCCTTTTGGAGTAAACACAAAAATTTCATCGGCATACAAAGCCAATTTAAAATCATCCAAAAATTCTAGGGCTGTCGCATCTGGATTTTCAAGAATTTCTCTAACCCTGCCTATCCAACCTTCCAAGCTGCTATCTTGCCCTGCGGCCGCTTTTTCTTTGTACTTCCAATGCGCAGCAAAGCCTTTTTCAGCAATTTCGTCCATTCGCTTGGTTCTAATCTGAACCTCTACCCAACGACCCTTAGGGCCCATTACCGTAGTGTGCAAACTTTCATAGCCATTTGCCTTGGGAGTGCTCACCCAATCGCGCAGCCTATCTGGATTAGGCGTATAATTGTCAGTAACTATGGAATAAACGCGCCAGCAATCACTTTTCTCGCGCTCAAACTCAGAATCTATGATAATTCTAATAGCAAATAAATCATATACCTCTTCAAATTGCACATTCTGCGACTTCATCTTATTTAAAATAGAATGAATGCTTTTGGGGCGGCCTTTAATTTCAAAATTAAAGCCCTCATTTTCCATTTGTTCCTCTATTGGGTCAATAAAAGTGCGAATGTATTTGTTACGCTGAATTTTGGTTTCTGAAAGTTTATTTTTAACAAAAGTGTAATTCTCGGTTTGCAGGTATTTGGTTGAAAGGTCTTCAAGTTCAGATTTTAATGCATAAAGCCCTAAACGATGCGCCAAGGGAGCATAAACATAAGCAGTTTCTGAGGCAATTTTCAGTTGAGATTTAGGGCTCATGCTGTCGAGGGTGCGCATATTATGAAGTCTATCCGCAAGCTTGATAAGAATTACACGCACATCATCGCTGAGAGTAAGAAGCATTTTCTTGAAATTCTCTGCTTGAATGCTTCGGTCGGGTTGGTCAAAAACACCAGAAATTTTGGTTAATCCATCAATAATTCTGGCAACCTTTTCTCCAAATTTGAGTTGAACTAATTCGAGGGTTATTTCTGTATCTTCTACCGTATCATGCAATAATGCACAAATAACAGAAGTAACACCAAGGCCAATTTCTTCTGCACAAATTTGAGCCACAGCAAGTGGATGAAAAATATAAGGCTCACCACTTTTTCTGCGCATGTTTTTATGCGCTTCAAGGGCGAGTTTAAAGGCAGATTTTATCAGCGCTTTATCCTCTTTTGTAACAGCGCGCCTAATACTGCGCAAGAGCTGTTGATAGGCTTTGACAATTTCTTTGTTTTCTTGTTCGGTATTGAATTCCTTTAGGACCATTAAACTTAAATAGGAGTTTTCCCAAAAATAGTTTTTAATTCGGTTTGAACCTAAATAGGAGTAAAATCTTGTAATCATAAATTTACAAATCCTTTTATAATGCTTTTAAAGAAGATTTTTCGTATGTGCATTGTTTTTAAAAAATATCCCTATATTTGCCCTCCCTTTTCGAAGGAAAGGCGCATGTGGCGTAATTGGTAGCCGTGCCAGACTTAGGATCTGGTGCCGAGAGGCGTGGGGGTTCGAGTCCCTCCATGCGCACAGTATGCAGCTTGCTGCAAAATCAAATAAGACTGACCCCTCGTCAGTCTTATTTGTTATTATGTCCTTGTAAATAAAGTATAATGAACGTTACATTCGAAAAAAAAGATGATTTAAACGGAACCATTTCCGTAAAAATTAGTACTGAAGACTACTTAGCTAACTACGACAAAAGACTAAGAGATTACAGCAAAAAGGCTAATATTCCTGGCTTCCGCGCGGGACATGCCCCAAAAAGCATGATTGAAAAAATGGTTGGAAACAACCTTTTACTCGAAGAAATAAATACACTTGCCAGCAAAGGTCTTTTTGATTATATCGAAGAAAATAAACTCAATGTATTGGGTCAACCCGTAATGAACGATGATACCAAGATTGATGAATTAACTAAAACTGCAGAATATACCTTTAGTTTTGATATTGGCCTAAGCCCAGATATCGAATTAAATATCAGTGCTGCTGATTCCTTTACAAAATATACTGTTGAGGTTACTCCAGAAATGATAGACGACGAAGTGGAACGCATGACCAAACGTTTTGGAAACCTTGTAGATGTAGACGTTGTTGGCGAAAATGACATGGTTTATGTTGGACTAACAGAATTATTAGAATCGGGTGAGGCTTTAGAAGGTGGAGTAGATGCTGAAAGTGTTCCAGTTGCGGTTAATACTATCACTAATGAAGAAATTAAAGCAAAAGTTTTAGCCGCTAAAAAAGGTGATACTTTTACGGTAAATATCTTTGGTCTATTCAACAATGATGAAGGTGAAATGAGCCATGCCCTTGGTGTTCAAAAACAAACCATTGGCGATTTAAGTCCAGATTTTAAATTGGAACTTAAAGAAATTAAACACACAGAAAAAGCTGAATTGAACCAAGAGTTGTTTGATAAACTTTATGGTGAAAATACCATTACAAGTGAAGAAGAATTGAGAGAGAAATTAAAAGCAGAAATTCTTGGGTATTTTGATCAACAGGCGCAGCATTTGTTGGAACATGAATTATTCGACCATTTGGTTGCTAAACATAATATTACCCTTCCAGATGCATTCTTAAAGCGTTGGTTAATAGATCGTCATGCTGATAAATTTAACCAAGACAATATTGAAGAAGGTTATATTCCTGAGGCCAACTATTTAAAGAACCACATTTTAGAAGAAAAAATTCTTTTGAGTGCTGGTATCAAAATAGATGAAGCTGATATTAGAGATGCTGCATTTGCTTATACAAAAAACATGTTTGGAGCTTACGGCAACCAAGGCATCAGTGACGAGGTAATGATGAGTATTGTAGAGCCACAATTAAAGAAAGAAGACTTTAGAAGCAGAATGATAAATGTGGCTGCAAGAACTAAAGTAAATGAGTACATTTTAAACACCGTTACCATCAAAACCAAAGCGGTTCCAACTGAGGAGTTTAACCAAATCATTTCTCAACATAACAACAAGCATCACCATTCTCACGAATAGGATTTGATAAAATAAGAACAAAAAAACCCACTGCTAAACACAGTGGGTTTTTTTATTGAATATAGTTTGGAGGTTACGCTCTAATCCAACTGAATTTGAATTGTTGGTCGTTAGGTTTTGCTCTTTCAGCAATTCTAGCCATTCTATCAGGTAAGCCCATCAAGAAATCTCTAGCCTTTTCACCATCTTCCTGTAAATTTCGGATACTTTCAAGCTTCCAATCTGTAACAAGGTTTCTTAACAAATCAACGTAATCCATTGAGGTGTAAACACCTAACCGTTGCGCTGCAATGCTAAAGTTTGAAAAAGTATTGAGTTCGCCACCTAATTCTTTAAGACATTGTGCAGGCATTAAAATTTTCTTGCGCATCATGTCTTCAAAGGCAAGCATCATTTCATTTGGGTCTATTTCAAAAATCCTGCTTACAAAAGATTTGTAAGCTTTTGCGTGTCTGGCTTCATCAGCTGCTACCATTCCGCAAAGTTTAGACAACATATTATTGCCATCTTTTTTAACCAAAGTAGCAACCCTTCTATGAGAAATATTGGTTGCCATTTCTTGGAAACTGGTGTACACAAAATTGCGGTAAGGGTCACTTCCAGCGCCGTTATCAAAACCATCCACAATTAGATATTGGGTACTAGCTTCAAACTCACGCATGTTAATTCTGCCACATAAGTAAAGGTAACGGTTTAGCACATCGCCATGTCTATTTTCTTCGGCAGTCCAGGAGCGAAGCCATTTCATCCAAATATTATCCTGACCTTGGTTTACGCCAGTCATGCCTGCCAACCAAGTTTCATAGGTTGGCAAAGCCTCTTCTGTAATTGTATCCGCAACTAAAACTGCCATCAAATCATAAGAATGATTTTGGGCTACTTCTTGGATCTCTTTTAAATCCTCAACGAAGGTATCGTCAGAGGTAAGTGGCAATAATTCAGAGGCTTGCCAATTAACATCAACTGGATTCAAATACGTTTGTATATCCTGTTCAATTTCTCTGCCGACGAAATTCATCACTTCTAAGCGGCTTGGTTTGAGTGGTATTGCATTCATAATCTGCTAAGATAAGGTTTCAAATTTAGTATTTCTTATTAATTTGCAAATCTTACAAAATCAACACACACTCCCTTGAATTATTATAATGTCCATTCTCACTTTAAACCACTTGCAAAAAATGAAGTGATTATAAGAAATGCATACCATTTTCCTATCTCAAAAAATAGACTAAACCAATTTCTTAGTATTGGAATTCATCCTTGGTATGTGGGTAAATTTAACATAGATAAAATACCTGATATCCTTCAACCATTGCTTAAAAATCCTGAGGTCGTTGCCATTGGAGAAATCGGTTTAGATAAATTAAAACCAGATTTCGAGTTGCAATGCGTTGCATTTTTGGTTCAAACCGAAATAGCCTTGGCTGCTAAATTGCCAATTATTATTCATTGTGTAAAAGCTTATCCAGAAATAGTAAGCATGTTAAAAAACTTTCAAGGGCGAGTGATACTGCATAACTATTATACTTCAGAAGTTTTGACGGAAGCATTTCTTAAACTGCCAAACGTATATTTTTCTTTAGGCAAAAGGTTTAGGTTGGCAAGCGGTTTGAACCAAAAGTATGCTCAAAAAATACCATTAGAAAGGTTATTTGTAGAAACAGACCAAACTAGAGAACCCGTTAGTATTGCTTATGAGGAAATTTCTGGCAAATTACACATCGATAGATTGGCATTTGCCACTCAGGTGGAAAGTAATTTTAAGCAGGTTTTTAAAAGTACATTTATTAATTAATTCCAGAGAAAATCTTCTGGCGAGTCAGCCAAATAGGCAAAATCGGGCCCAAGATTTCGCACTGCGGTAGGCCAAATTTCTTCAGTATTTTCTAGAAATACTAAGTTAACACTTGGTTTGGCAAGCCACCAAGCTTTTTGTTCTATTTCAAATTCAAGTTGGCCTTCTCCCCAACCGCTATATCCAACAAAAAACTTAAAGTCGGAAATTTTAGCCTGACCAGAATTAATAACTTGGTTGATGGTTTCAATGTTTCCACCCCAATACAATCCGTTTCCAATAGGAAATGCATCTTCTATTAGCAATCCACATTTATGAATAAAGTGCAAGGTATTGGGTTCAACGGGTCCTCCAAAATAAACTGGAAAATCACTCTGCAATAAATCAGGTATTATATCAGAGGTTTGCATGTCTAACAAACGATTAAGAATAAAGCCAAAGCTTCCTTCTCTTTCGTGTTCGCAAAGTAAAACCACTGTTTTTCTAAAGTTTGGGTCATTTAAAAAAGGTTCACTAATAAGTATTCGCCCACCTTCTGGAGTAAAGTTATATTGCTTTTTGCTTATTTCCATTTTCTGCAAACTAGGAAAGAAGTATCAATTTTTTTGACTTTTTTTTGAGGTTATAAAATTTAATATTTCGCTCGGCTGATTTTTATCAAGTTATGTTTATAAACAATAATATAGTTTTGAGTTATGATAGATTCTAAAAAAATAGCTAGCATTCGAAAAGATTACTCTTTAAGAGAGTTTGATGAAACACATGTAAATCCAAACCCAATTATTCAATTTAACGAATGGTTTAATGAGGCCTTAGATGCTGAAGTAATGGAGCCAAATGCCATGACACTAGCAACTGTAGGTTTTGATGGAAAACCTTGCGGGCGCATTGTACTATTAAAAGGAATTGAAGAAAATGGATTTGTTTTTTATACAAACTATGATTCAAACAAGGGCAAACAATTAAGAACTAATCCTTACGCAGCATTAGTGTTTTTTTGGCCAGAATTGCAGCGTCAGGTTCGTATTGAAGGTGAAGTTAAAAAGAATTCGGAAAAGGATGCTGATGCTTATTTTCTAAGTAGACCATTTGAAAGTCAAGTGGGTGCGCATGCCTCTAACCAAAGCCAACCGCTTAAAAATAGAGAAGAATTAGAAAATGAATTCATTAGGTTAAAAGCAATATTTTCAACAGAACCGCCAGTTCGACCAAAACACTGGGGAGGCTTCAAAGTTATTGCACATAAAATTGAGTTTTGGCAAGGCCGTCCTAATAGACTTCATGATAGATTTGAATTTACATTTTCAAAAGGAGCTTGGGTTAATAAAAGGTTATCTCCATAAAAAATAATTATTAAAATTTTTGTTTTAAGAACTTTTTAATAAATTGCCCTATATCTTACTCACTCATGATTGATATAATCCTGCTAGTATCTACTTCATTTTTGATATGCATTTATGCAATACCTTCAATTATTACTGTAGCCAAATTAAAGAACCTATATGATAAACCTGAAGAACGTAAAATTCATACAATAAAAATTCCACGCTTAGGTGGGGTGGCTATTTTTGCAGCCTTTTCCATTTCCATGCTTATTTTTGGAGATGTTGCTCAAATTGAAGGAATTAAGTTTATCACTGCGGGAGGATTAATTTTATTTATAAGTGGATTAAAAGATGATATTGTAATTTTATCACCTTTGAAAAAGTTAATGGCTCAACTTTTAGCTGCAGGTTTTGTAACCATTTTAGCAGGTGTAAGAATAAATGATTTGCAGGGAGTTTTTGGAATCAATGAAATTCCAAGCTATGTAAGCATTCTGTTAAGCATGTTTATGATTATAGTGATAACAAATTCTTTGAATCTTATTGATGGAGCTGATGGCTTAGCTGGAAGTTTAGGTTTAATTATCAGCTTAACTTTTGCCTATTTTTTCACCACGTTAAATGATACAAACTGGGCAATTTTGGCTTTTGCTTTAAGTGGTGCTTTACTTGGATTTTTGTTTTTCAATTTTAATCCAGCCAAAATTTTTATGGGTGATGCTGGGTCTTTAACCTTAGGATTTTTGTTATCTGTTTTTGCCATTCACTTTATTGAATCCCATAGCCCTGGGGCAGGAAACTATTTACGTTTAAAATCTGCACCTGGAATTGCTGTAGCCATTTTAATCGTTCCTTTATATGATACGCTTAGAGTTTTTTTATTAAGAGCCTATAAAAGAACCTCACCATTTAAAGCCGATAAAAATCACTTACATCATTGGTTAATGAAAATTGGTTTGGGTCACAAACAAGTAAGTTTGATATTAAGTGGAATCAATTTACTTTTTATCTTAATTGCTTATGCTATTAAGGATCAACCTGCTTATGTAGTGCTTTCTGTGGTAGTTGGGCTAACTATAATAGCTGGCCAATTGCCAGTTTATATTTATAGTCATAAAATAACAGATATAGAGGTAGACGATTCGGTTCAAGAAGAAATCACCCAATCTTTATTTGAAAACCGCGTTAGAAAATAAGCTTAAGATTTCCCTTTTAAAAAATCCAACATTTTCATAAAAGCTTTTGCTCTATGACTGATTGCATTTTTTTCTTCTAAGGACATTTCAGCCAAAGATTTTGCAAACCCATTTGGAATGAAAATTGGATCATACCCAAAACCATTTGAACCACTATATTCCATAGCAATTCTACCTTCCAATTCACCTTTAAAGAAGTGCTTTTCGCCTGCTACAATCATGCAAATAATGGTAACAAATTTTGCGCTTCTGTTTTCGGTTTGAACCAAATCCTGAAGCAATTTATGATTATTTGCTTCTGCGCTTCTTTCTGGTCCGGCAAACCTGGCAGAATACACACCCGGAGCGCCACCAAGCGCTTCTACCAATAAACCTGTATCATCTGCAAAACAGCTTAAGCTGGTGGTGTTGTAAACTGCTGTTGCCTTAATGTCGGCATTCTCTTCTAAAGTTGAACCAGTTTCGGCAATTTCTTCAAAAAATCCAATATCTTCTAAGGAGCTTACCTCTGCAAAACCTTGAAAAATTGCAGCAATTTCCTTTGTTTTATTTTTGTTGTGAGAGGCAAAAATGAGTTTCATATCAATTAAAAAATAATTTCTGCATGGCCGACCAAAGTTTAGACTTTTGTGCAGGCTCAAGGATATATTGCCCAAGAGGAAGTGCTTGCAAAATTTCAACCCCATCAAACAAGGCACTTTTATGAACTGATACATTACATCCTTGTGCGCCAATCCAAGTATCTAGCCCCCAAACAATGATGTGTGTTGGTTCAAAATAACCTAACATGGATGTAAGATTTTTATCAGGAAATCTGTCGTAATTAACCACCCAAACATCTTCCATGGTTCTTCTAAGACCCTTTTCTACAATGGTTTGAAGAAGTTTCAATTCATCAGTTTCAAGAAATTCAGTTGTTTTAGAGTTTACTAACATCAATAATTTTTGCCGACCTTCCCCCATAGGATTGTATTCTATGGAAAAATCTCTTTCTTTGACCACGAAAATTTCTCCAAAAAGGGGAGCTAGAAACGAATCATCTATTTCAAAACCATCTTGCATACCATGGCAATTTCAATAAAAATAAATAAAACACAAAGCTCAAGGATTCATTTATGTGATTTTGATAATATTGAGTTTGGGAAAATCTTCTCAGACCACATGTTTAGGGTTGACTATAAAGATGGTGAATGGCAAAAAGGAGAGATTAGTCCATATGGCGAAATTTCGATGGCGCCAAGTATTTCTGCATTGCATTATGGCCAAGCCATTTTTGAAGGTATGAAAGCTTTTAAAGGGGCAGATGGCAATCCGCAATTATTTAGACCCTTAGAAAACTTCAAAAGATTCAACATCAGTGCTCAACGCATGGGTATGCCATCAATTACGGAGGAGTTGTTTATGAATGGTTTGAAGGAGTTAATTAATATAGATAGAAATTGGATTCCAACCAAAGAAGGTTCAGCATTATATATTAGGCCTTTTATGTTTGCTACAGATGATTTTGTAGGGGTAAGACCTAGTAGCAATTATAGTTTCATTATATTTTGTTGCCCCGTAAACTCATACTACCCAAAACCTATTAAAGTAAAAGTTGAGCAAAAATATGTAAGGGCATCAGAAGGAATGGCTGGTTATGCAAAAGCCGCAGGGAACTATGGCATTAGCATGTTACCCTCCATGGAAGCCAAAAAACTAGGTTATGATCAAATCATCTGGACTGATGGCAGAACCCATGAGCATGTTGAAGAGTCTGGCACTACAAATTTATTCTTTGTAGTGGATGACAATTTAATTTTAACTCCAGCCTTAGATGGAAATATTTTGCAAGGAATCACAAGAGATTCTTGCATCAAATTATTGAAGAAAGAAGGTTATACTGTTGAAGAGAGAAAAATCAGCATAAAAGAAATAATATCCTTTGCCAAGGAAGGCCGACTTACAGACTGCTTTGGAACAGGCACAGCGGCCATTATTGCAAAAATTGAGGCGATAGGATATGAAGGCGAAGATTATATATTACCAGAAGCAGACAAGCGTAAAGTAAGTAATTGGCTATACAGCACAATTTATGGTATTCAAACTTCTAAAGTTGAAGATAGCTTTAGTTGGATAGAAAAGGTTTAAAGCAAATTAAGCGCGCTTCGCGCGCTCCCAATTTGCACTTTGCTTACCTCTAATAAACCTTACAAATCCAAGGTACATGCACAAATTCATGATAAAAAAGTAATACGGCACAAACAATGCCTTCACTTTTATCTGCTTATTAGCTAGGTACCAGCCCAATAAAGCCATACTATAGAAAATTACTTGTCCTATCATCAGCAAAATATACAAAGTGCCTGCATTTATGGCCAATGGAATATTTATCAAAAATAATAGCAAAAGAGATAAAGGAGCCAAGGTCCATCTAAGCACGCGATGGGAAATAAACAAAAAGCTCACTTTAAAATTTCCAATAAGATTAAACGCCTTTGGAAGCCTAGACATACTTTGAAAGGCCCCAGCAGCAATTCTAACTTTACGCTTTAATTCCTCCCCAACATTAGCACTAGCTGTTTCGGCTGCATACGCATTCTTTTCGTAAATAACTCTATAACCATCTGTAGCAATTAACATGCTTTGCATTAAATCATCCAGAAGGGTGTCTTTAGGCAGTGGCCTAAACAACTCAGTTCTATAACTCATCAACTCCCCTGCTGCGCCAACAATGGTATAAAAATCAGAATCAAGTTGCTTTAAGAAACTTTCGTATTTCCAATAAATACCCTCCCCTGCGCCACTTGCATTTTCTTTGTCTTTGGTAATGATTCTTTTTTCGCCAGTAACTGCACCAACACCAGGATCTGCATAGTGTTTAACCATTTCTTTAATAGCTTCAGGATTTAGGTCTGTGTTGGCATCGCAAAATACTACAATAGGCGCTTTAACAAATTGCATTGCTCTGTTCATTGCAGCAGCTTTACCATTTCTTGCAGGTTCGTGTAAAGCAAGCACCTCAGGATATTTTTTTACCCTTTCATATGTATCATCATTTGAGCCATCACTAATAAATATTAACTGTAGTTTATCTTTAGGATATACCAGTTGTAAGCTATTTATAATCTTATCCTCGATGTATTCTGCTTCATTAAAACACGGCACCACCAAGGCTACTGGAGGTTCAAAGTTTGGTTCAAACCGAATTGCCTTACTCACTGCCTTTTTAATTTTTACCAAAAAATAAAGCAGAACGCCATAACCAATATAGCTGTATAAAACCACTGCAATTCCAATCCAAAAAATCCATTCTAATACATTCATTACAATTACAATTAGTAGGTTAAAAAATCATGCAATAGGAAATTAGCTTAGAACCTCTTCATATACCTTTAAAGTAAGCGCTGCATTTGCATCCCAGTTAAAATATTTAGCTCTTTCTAGCCCTTTATTTACGAGTAAATTTTGCAGTTCTTTATCAGCCCATAAGTTTTCAACTGCGGTTGCAATGGCTTCGGGATTAAATGGATCAACAAGAATTGCGGCATCTACAGCTATTTCTGGCATGGAAGAGGTATTTGAAGTTATCACAGGAACACCACATCCCATTGCCTCAACAAGTGGAATTCCAAAACTTTCGCGCAAAGAAGGATATAAAAACAAATTGGCTAAACTATAAATGGCGGGTAATTCTTTGTTGGGCACATATCCAGTAAAATGTATATGGTTTAATATTTCTGCATCACCAATCTCTGTGGCCAACTTACTTAAATAATCTTTATTTATGTCTAGCATTACTAAAGGAGCTGGTAAAGCATTTCTTTTCCTAAGGATACTAAGTGCTTGCAAAACGCCTTTTACATTCTTTTTTGGGTCTGTATTTCCTAAAAAGAAAATAAACTCGTCAGGCAAATTGTATTTGGCTTTGGCATTGTTTAACTCGGTTTGATCCAAAACCCTTTTGAAGTGTGAACCCACTCCGTTGTAAGCTGTGATAACGCGTTGGTTGTCTAGCTTAAAATAATTTTGAATGCGTTCCTTTTCAAAATCTGAAACCGTAAGGATTCGCTTTGCATGCGGAACTATGCGAGGAACATTAAGCTTTCTATAGATGTTTCCAAACTTTTGATAAGCTGTGCCTTGATCCAAGGAAATTTTTTCTAAATAAATTATATCATGTAACGTTAAAACCAAAGGCATTGATAGGTATAAAGGAGCAGTATTACTTGTACAATGCAACAAATCTACCTTTTCTTTAGCAGCGGCCTTAGGGAGATAAATTTGCTCCCAAATAGGATAGGGCGCTGATTTAACCTTTACAATTTTAACTTTTTCTGAGGCTTGAAGGCAGTTTTCATCTTCATCTGCCTGCACAAAAACTACAAATTCATGTTTAGAATTGCTGCGTTGCAAAGCTTTAATAAGCTCCAGGGCAACCATATCCATGCCATGTTTTTTTTTGCGAAAAATTCTTTGCGCCTCAATTCCTATTTTCATGCATTGGGATTTTTAACAGTGGCCGTATGTTCCGTTTGCACAAACTTTTTACTATTTCCCTTACTCTTAACCATTGCAAAAAACATTAGGAAAAATGCCAATGGCAACCGCAAGGCAGCTTTAAGTGTATTAACATTAAAATAAGAAGAAGGTATCGCAACGATATAACTTAAGCAATTGATGATAAACAAGGTGAGGAAATACTTGCCTAATTGTATGAATGGTATAAAAAACAATAAAGCACAAAAGAATGAAAAACCTAGCAGCAACACACGTGGAAGAATTATTCTTTGCAATCCCTTATCGAAAAAATCAAATTTTCCTTTGAAGACTAAATCCTTTAATCCTTCACCCAAAACTTTATTCATTTCATGAAATTGCGAAGAAATCCAACGTTTTCTTTGGGAGGTAAATACTTTCGAGTTTTGCACTTTTTCATCAAAAACTAAGGCATCATTCTCGTATAAAACTTTAAATTTATTTCTCAATAAATAATATTCTAGGTCTTTATCTTCTACAGCAGAATGAATGCCAGACATAGCGGTTTTGAACTCATGAATACGCATTGCTTGACCAGAACCAGAGAGCGCAGAGGTTACCCCAAGGGCTACATGTCCTTTTCTAAAAATATGATTATTAATTTCCTCACTAATTCCATCTAAAATAGAAAACGGAGTATCCAGATTTTTCGCAGTTCTATGTCCTTGGATAACCATTTGATCCTCTTGAAGCCGCGCATTAATTTTGGAGAGGAAATTTTTCTCCATGATATTATCTACATCTAATACCAAACAATAGTCGTAATTTTCTAAAGTCAATTGAGATAAGGCTGTATTAATTGAATTTGCCTTAGTACTCACCTCAAAAGAAACTTCAATTAATCTAATTGGCATTACCTTAAGTTCTGCCAAGGTTAATCGCTCTAAAGAGTCAGCAATAACAATTACCTCGAATTTATCCTGAGGATAATTTTGGTTCAAACAATGCCCTACTGTGTTTAAAACAACATCATCGTGTTTGTATGTTGGAATTAAAATTGCAAATCTTTGGTGTTTTGAAATAGTAATAGTTTTGAAGTTGGTAGATTTATATAAGATTCCACCAAAGCTAAAAACAGCCACATAAACCACATTAAATGCCAGATAAGCAAGTATAAAAATCTCTATTATTAGCAGCAAAATGGCTATCATGTTTAATTTTTATTTTCTTTCTGGCTAGTTGAATGTGGGGTATGAATAAACTTCTTATTGGCTCCTCTAAGTTTAAATAAGTTCATGAACATTAAAAAGAAACCATAGGGTAATCTTGCCATTGAAGACAAGCCTTTTTCATTGAAATACTTTTTAGGGGTGGAAATAAGTAATACAATAATCTGGGCAATAAGTGTAAATAAAAAGAATTTACCAAACCAAGGATTTAAGAAATAACTTATAATCATTAAGCCTGTTAAGCCTAAATTTATCACCCTTGGCAATAATATTAACTGAACGCATTTATCTAGGTAATCAATGTTAAAAGTAATGATTGATTTAACAATTCCTTTTAAAGCATACTTTCGCATGAACACCAATTGAGCCGACATCCAGCGTCTTCTTTGATTTTGAAAGATTTCTGCAAATTGAACTTTCTCATCATAAACGATAATATCATCAGCATAATCTATATTGATTCTGCGGGAGATGAGTAAGATTTCCATTTCTTTATCAAAACCTCCCACTGCTGTAATCTCACTCATGATTTCTACAAACAAAGGATATTTTAAGGCCTTTCCTGAACCAATTAGCGCCGCAGATAATCCAACTGTTTTGTGTCCCTTTCTAAAAATATGATTATTTACTTCCTCGCTTATGCCGTCCAAAACAGAAAACTGTGTATCTTCATTTTTAGCAGCTCTATGTGTTTGAATTACTTGCTGTCCAAGCTGCAAGCGCTCATTTAGCTTAGTTAAATAAGAAGGCTCCATAACATTGTCAATGTCCAAAATAACCGCATAGTCATAATGGTTATTTTGTACGGCCTTTATACCTGCATTTAAGGATTTTCCTTTGGTACTGTTTTCAAATTTAACCTCAACCACAATAATTGGACTCTTCCTAAGTTCAAGAATAGTTTCTGGCATTAGAGAATCTGCAATAACTACAACATCAAATAAAGCGCTATCATAATCTTGCTTTAATACCTCTTTGGCTGTATTTAAAATTACTTCATCTCCTTTATAGGAAGGCATGAAGATGGCAAACTTATTCTTTTTTGTAATCGGCAATTTGGGTGGTTTGGGCAATAAATGCCCCATAATGGAAAAAAACAACATATATAACAAATTGAATCCCAGCATAACTGCAAAGAATCCAAGTATGATGTTAATGAGTAAATCCATATGCTATTTAATTATTAGACCTGTATTGTGATGAATATTAAAGTGCGTGAGATTCCATAACGCACCCTTTATAAAAGCTTGGAGCAATATAAAATCTTTCTTTATTAAATACTTAAAAATCCCTTTTGGGAATGAAAAAATAAAGAAAAAAAACAGTGCTGCTATCTTTTGAAAACCTTTAGCATTTCTCCGAGTGTATATCAATCGGTTTCTGGTAAGGTAGTAAGTTTTCATTGGACTTTCTTTACCAACAGTCATTGACTCTTTGTGCAACACAACTGACTTTCCACAATACCAAATTTCGAAACCAGCCCTTTTCACTCTTTCACAAAAATCGGTTTCTTCATAGTAAAGGAAATACAATTCTGCCATCAAGCCAATTTTCTCAACAACTGCTCTAGAAATAAGCATAGCGGCACCATGTGCCAATTCACTTTTATAATTTTGGTTATATGCTTCTTTATCTTTATCCATATATCCTATGGAAAAACCCCTACCGGTATACATATTTATGCCTTTACTTCCAGCAAACTGCAGTGTATCTGGGGCATTAAAGTATTTGAGTTTTGAGCTTGCAACACCAATGAGTGGATTGCTTTCCATTAATGCAACTATGGGTTCAAGAAAATCAGGCAGCGGTTCTGTATCATTATTGATGAGAAAAAAATATTTCCCTTTGGCTTGTTCAATAGCAATGTTATTACCACCTGCAAATCCCAAGTTTTCTTTACTTTCTATAAAATTAACGTTTCTAAACTCTTCCTTTAAAGGCAAAATAGATTCGGTTGAAGCATTATCAACCACCCAAACTTCATAATTGGGGTAAGAAACTTTCTCTAGCGATTTTAAAAATGCTCTTGTATGAATTACACCATTAAAATTAACTGTGATAAGGCTAACTAAAGGGTAGTTTTGATTCATTAGGTTAATTTTTTAAGGGGTACTTCTTCTGGTTCATCGTATCGATAAGCAACTGACAACATGGTCATTGACATGTACATTAAGGCTCCCAAGGGTGCCTGACCAAATACTGGGTTACCAAAAGAAGCTGAAATAATCCCAAGGAATCCACCATATAATGCCAACATTTTTTGTTTGGCATCGCGGTTCTTCATATTTCGAATATTCACTACACCAAAAACAATTACGAACGCTAAACCAAATGAATAAACTGATAAACCTACGATTCCATTTTCTACCCAAATTTTCACAAACCAGCTATCTGTTGGTACATTCACCAAATAACTAGTTGGATAAAAACGTGTTGCCCATGTATCTGTAGTTCCAATACCTGCACCAAAAGGTCTTGTTTGAAGGTATTCTCTAAGCTTGGCTTGGTTACTTAAACGAACCAAAAGTGAAGCATCTTTTGGATCAAGCGCAGTTCTTACCCTAAAAATTTGATAGTTAGTATTACCAATATAGGTAAATTTAAGGAATGCAAATACTACTAAAATACCTATAACGCCTGGAATTAGAATTCGAAAATTTCTTATCATCAAAAGGTAAGAAACTAAACCAATAAATACTACGAAAATAGGCCCCCTAGAACCTGAAGTTCCCATACCAAGTATACAAACAATAAACGCTACAAAATACCAAAACCTTTTAGAAGCTTTATAGGGTCCTAATGCCATAATTAAGGCTAAGAAAGCAACATAGGCCATGGTTGCACCAAACTGTCCTGCATCTGAGAAAAAGGAAAAAGCCCTTAGCTGACCGTCCAAAACGTGGGTTACCTTTCCACCAGCTTCTAACCAACCATTTTCAAAAGGGTCTAAGCCAATATTAATCTGCTTCCATCCCCAAATTGCGCCAACTACCCCCCAAATTAAAACCAATCTAAAGAATTGATCCAAATCGCGTTTTGTGGCAAACAACACCAAGGTCAATGGAACAGTTTGAACCGCATAAAATGTAATACCACGAGCCGCGTATGCCCAAGCAGATAAATTACCTGCTTCTGGATTAATTGCTTCAAACAAAGAATATAAAAACCAAAGACCCGTTACTGCAAAAAAACCATTTTGCAATCTACTTGCGCTATCTTTTGTGAGTCTAAATACCATTGACAAGGTAGTTAGAGCCAAAAGTCCATCAACCATCAAACCAAGCGGAATGGCTGGAACATATCGGTTCAACCCGATAAAGAAAAATGAATAGTTAACGTAAAATATTAATCCATAATAAGGATTAGAAATAATAAGCGCAATCAACCCAACAATGGCTGGTAAGAAAGCCACCAAACTCCCAATACCCAAATCACCAATAGATAAGACCACACCCATAGTTATACCAGTTACCACTATCAGTAGGGCAATGATAAAATTATTGGTACGTTGACTTACACTGCTGGTATTAGGTCTCACTTCTCTTTATTTTTAAAATTCGAACAATATAGCCTTTATAATCTATCCATCCAAGATTTAACATACTTCTAAAGCTAATATCCATATGCTTTTTCAAATGGTAATAGCCAAAAATCATCCCAGATAAAAATGTAGCTGATGAAACAAATGCAACAGATTCAACATTTTGAAAAATTGAAATTGCAATAATATCGCCAATAATATTTACCAAAAGCATGAGAAGCACTTTGTAGAAATTTAGATCAGGTTTGTTGATGGTATCAAGCATAACACCACTGAATTTGTCCAATGGGAGAATCGCCATATAACTTGCAAAAAACCTTAAGGTTAAGGCAGCATCTGCATATTGATTTCCACCTATCAATAAAACCAAATAATCTGCAAAAACAAAGCAAAATATAGCAATTGGAAGCAACAAATAAAATACCATACCCGATTTGCGTTCAAATTCATTCTTCAAAGCCACAAAATTACCATCCGCATATTGTCTGGCAAATTGAGGTAAAGCCGTTACCGCAAAGCTGCGTAAAGGCATTTCCATCACCTCTAATAATCTTGCTGGCACGTTAAACTTCGCAACCCCTTGATTTCCTAATGCGCTAAAACCTATAATGAAGGTATCAGAACTTCTTAAAAGATTTGAACCAAGCAATGTTCCCATGCTGTATTTTCCAAAATGAAAAATATCCAACACAGTCTTTCTTGTATATTTTAATAAATTTACAAAACCAGACCATCCCATTATTATGGCTATTAAACTTACTAATAAATGTGATAATAAATATCCATTTACCACATTATAAATTGTCTTCTCTTCGAGGATAAAAAAGTATATATAAGCAATAAAGGCTAATTGACTAACAATCCGAATTACACTCATGCTTTTTATCATAAGTTTTGCATTTAGCAACCATGTAGCATAATTATTTGGCAAGGAAAGAAATGCCAAACCAATCCACCATTTAAAGAAAAACAAATACTCCCCAAACAGTCCAAATTGCTTAAAAATGTAATACAAAATGAACATTACAATTGCATATACAAGGGTCAAAGCAATTGTCATAAAAAGGGTTGAACCAATCACCATTTCTTCCTCTTCTATGGTTTTGCATTGTGATAAATTTCGAACAAGTGCATTCATGACCATCCCGATTCTTAGGTTCTCAAAAATCCCGTAAATGGCTAAAAAAATGATATATGGCCCAAAAATGCCTTTTGGTAAAACTCTGGCTAGGTAGGCAAATGTAATTACACCAAGTAAGGCTCCTAATCCATTCCCAATAAGCGAAGAGAAACTTTTACTTTTAATAATTTGTAAAACAGCTTGCATTCCTTAACTCAATTAATCTGCTTCAACAGCCTCATCAAGTTCTTGTTTTAAGGCAGGCTTAGATTGATTACGTTTAGGTTTAGGGATATTTCCCACCATGTTTTCCAAGTTCTCAGCTTCCACGTAATTCAACCAACACATTATTTTCGTATCTTCTGTTGAAGCTTTTCTAAATAATTTCAGGATGTTTTCATCTGCAGCCGACCATGACCTTCTTGCATCAACTACAAGCAAAGATAACCTTGAATTCTTGATTAATTGATTTGGAATTGCATTGATACTAATTGCAGGAATTTCAACAATAATAAAGTTATATGAACTTCTGTTCACACGAGAAAATTCTGGTAGAAGATTTTCTTCTGTTTTAGCTGAAAAGAATCTTGAAGTTACATCATATCTCAAAGTTCTGAACTTTCTGTCTTCTGTTTCGGCGTCTTCCATATTATCATCATTTGAAATGAATAATACAGAGTAATCTAGATTATATAACTTTTCTGCCAATTTCTGAGCAGCATAGGTTTTACCTTCCTGTTCGCGCGTACTTAGGAATGTAATCAGATAATTATTAGCAACAAGTGGATTGTTTTCAAGTTCAATCTTAAGATTGGTGGCAGCATAATCTAATAAGGTATTTTCAATTCTGCCTATTTGCAAGCTATTATTCAAAGACAATCTATTTGGTAAGGCACTAAAGGTTTTAAGTCCAATAATATCTTCTGCTCTTTGTGTATTCTTAATTGAACTATCCAATAATTCTTTAGCAATGAAATATACTAATAAGAAAAAGAAAGTAGCTAAAAATGCAAGAACTACTAATAGTGGCGCTCTACTTGCCAGTGGTTTCGTAGGAAACACCGGTTCATCCATAACTTGTAAGTTATTAGACATCTCGATATTTTGCTGACGAAGTTTAGCTAAATGGTAACCATGTAAAATCTCTAAATATTGACGTTCATTTACACTGATTTCGCGTTCAAGCCTGCTTACTTGCATGTTTAATGGAGAAAACTCATTGTATCTTCTATCAAATTCTTTTCTTCTATCAATGTAGATTTGAAGACGGGCCTCAGATGCATCCATTTGAAGCACCTCTTTGAGCCAATTTTCTAAAACAATATTGGCAGGAACAGATTCAATGGTGTTATTAAGACTATAATATTGAAGTACCCACAACCTCAACTCTTGTTTTATGGCATCAACTTTTGTGGCTAGTTTTTCAATTTTCTCTGGTGAATTACTATAAATTTTCGCACGCTCATACTCCTCATGCGCAATTGCAAGGTCTTTCCTCAATTTATTTAACTCAGTGTTATTCCTGAGTAAAATTTCACGACTTTCAAGTTGATCTTCTAACCTGGCTACAGCGCGCTTATGCGACTCATACGCCATTAATTCTTTGTAGTAATCTGTTTCGTTGGTTTCATTTTCAATGGCAACTGCTTTTGCTTGCTCATAGTAGTTAATGATTTTATTACGAATACCAAAGTCTTTCAGCTTATTCTCAGAATTATTTAAAGCAGAAGAAGATTCCTTCAAACGTGCCTCAAACCATTTCAAAACGTTAACAGTTTCAGCACCTTTAAGTGACTTATACTTTAGAATAAATACTTCTGTTATGAATTTTAAAGTATTTAAACATACTCCTTGGTCATCCGACTTGTAGGTTAAATCGATAAAATCGGAGGTGGATTTTCTAGAAGCTGTTAGATTTTTATTGATTTGGGTAAGACTATAATGACCTTTTGGCCTAGAAAGTAAATCTACGATGATATTATCGGTGGATGCATTCTTAAACTTAATAATTTTTTCTACAGTGGCAGAAAAATTACCAGGTACTACAATTAATGCCCTTTCTTCTGTGATAGTGTTTTTTAATTCTGCAAAACTTTTCTCACTTAGAATAAGCGGGTCAGGCATTTCAAGCAATAAATGCTGGGCTAACAATTTAATTGCAACATCTTCTAGCGTTTGCCTTGCGGTAATGGTTGCCAATAAATTATCAAATGCATTATTGATGGTAAAATAATCTGCCCTAGGAGCATTTTCATCAGATGTGATTCCATAACCTGAGGCAATACCTGTGTAAACTATTGTTGCTGCTGCATATTCTTTGGGTAACCTAGAAGTTAGGAAATAAACCAAAATTGCCACGAGAAGTGGGAATATTATTAACCATTTAAGGTTTTTACTTAATACGCGTAAAAACTGTACAAGTGTCATAAGTTGTAATTATTCTCTAAAAATTAGTTAGGTTTAATCATTATGGTATTCAAAGGCACACCTAAAACTGCCTCCATTTGTTCTAATGCACTGTAAAAGAACCTGAACGCTTCATTATATGCTGCCTCAGCATCTGCCAATACATTCTTTTGACGTGCATATTCAGAAATATGTATGGTTCCTTCTCTGTATTCTTTCTCTGCAACTTGACAAGCTACAATTTGGGTCAATAAATCCTCATTTCTTCCTCTATACAACTTACCATACCCAACTGCATCGGTATAGTACAAACTCAATTTTCTTCTTAACTCCATGGCCTCAGCATCTCTTAGATATCGACTAATCAAAGCTCTTTCTTTGTGCTCATTAACCCTACCTCTATGTCCCATGATATCAAAAATCGAAAATTGAATATTTATACCTGCACGATAACCTTCTCTTACCTGAACCAAGTTTTGCCTTGCTGGTTGCGTTGGGTCTTGCTCTGTGTAGGCAAAGAATGGTAAACTACCAAAAGAATAATTTGCAAAAACATACACATTCTGACCCCAAATCCACTTGTTGTAATCTGCTGCCCATAAACTAGCCCTCATGGCAGCATTCTGTTGCTTGAGTGTTGGATTAACAGAAATAGCTATTTCGTACAAAGAGTCCAAAGTAGGAAGTAGCATTTCTATTTCATATTTAGGATTCAAGAATAAAGTGTCCTCCTGCGCATTAACAGAACCTAAAAAACCAATTAGGACCAGAATGACCAAAAAATGTTTTTTATAGATTTTTCCCAAATTTGACATAGTTATTAATTTTTCAAATGTTCACTCAACAAAGTAAAACGACAAATATATAAGAAAACAAACCAAATATGAACCATTTCACAAAGTTGTACACTTTTTTATTTAAGTAGGATTTTTAAATTATTTTTATATCTTTTGGCTGTTAAACTAATTCATATGACAGGTTATGATATTGTTTTGGTAGGATTGCAGCCCTATGACAGTGATATTGGGACGAATACAATAAACATTGCGGAGGAATTTTCTAAGCAAAATCGAGTACTTTATGTCAATTACCCCTTAGACAAAAAGTCATTTAGGCTCGATAAACATCTCCCAAATGTTCAAAAACGGGCTAAAATGAGGTCCAAAGAAATCCCAAATTTATTGGAAGTTAAGCCTAATCTTTGGAATTTATATCCTAACAGTTTGCTCGAATCAATTAATGGAATTCCACTCACAAGCATATTCCGTATTTTCAATTATTTCAATAACAAAAAATTTGCAGCCGACATACAAGAAGCAATAAATACCTTAGGCTTCAAGGACTTTATTCTTTTCAATGACACCGTTATGTTAAGGGGATTTCACCTTCAAGAATTCCTCAAACCTAAAATGAGTATTTATTATACCCGAGACAATATGATGTCGGTACCTTATTGGTATAAACACGGTAGGGTGCTTGAACCAATATTAATGGCCAAATCTGAATTGGTTTGCGCAAACTCTACCTACCTCGCAGAAATTGCTTCCGAATACAATAAAAATACTTTTTATGTGGGTCAAGGTTGTGATATTTCAGCGTTTGACCCCAACAAACAAGTTGAAAAACCTAAAGATATAGCGCATCTCAAGGGTCCAATTATAGGGTACATTGGGACCTTATTTACCTTGCGACTAGACATAAACATCCTTAAAGAAATTGCTACTCATCCATCCAATTGGACGGTAGTATTGATAGGACCAGAAGATGAAGTTTTTAAGCGTTCAGAGCTCCATAATTTACCAAATGTCCATTTTCTTGGGTTTAAAGAAAGTTCTGAATTACCAACCTACCTCAAATATTTTGATGTTGCCATAAACCCCCAAATTCTTAACCCAACTACCATTGGAAATTACCCAAGGAAAGTAGATGAATATTTAGCCATGGGAAAACCTGTAGTTGCCACAGAAACAAAAGCAATGAGCATTTTTAAGGACCATACCTATTTGGCCAAATCAGCCGAAGAATATGTATCTTTAATTGAAAAAGCACTAATTGAAAATTCTCCCCAATTAGAAGCGCAAAGAATTAAATTTGCTAGGTCGCACACCTGGGAAAATAGTGTGAAAGAAATCTATAAAGCCATTCAAATTGTGAACCCAAATATTAATTAATTATGTCTTTTATTACTTACATCAAAACCAACCCTAACTTAAAAAAGTTAGCACATTGGATGCTTATTCCCAAAGGCCAAGCCAGACCAAGAACTTGGGTTTCTTGGTTTGTAAATCCCTTTTTTCACAAAGTTGCAAGGGGGAGCAGAATCAATAGAAGAACCAGAATTGATGTGTTACCTTTTAATGAATTTGAGCTAGGTAAATTGAGTACGGTGGAAGATTACAGTACAATCAATAATGGTGTTGGTTCTGTGATAATTGGAGAAAGCTGTAGAATAGGAATTGCCAATGTAATCATCGGACCTGTTACAATTGGAAATCATGTGATTTTGGCGCAAAACATTGTGGTGAGTGGACTAAACCATACATACGAACGAATTGACATCCCTATTAAATACCAAAAAGTTACTACGTCTAGAATTACCATTGAAGATGAAGCTTGGATTGGCGCAAACGTAGTGGTAACTGCAGGCGTTACTATAGGAAAACACTCAGTTGTAGCAGCTGGAGCTGTGGTAACAAAGGATATTCCACCTTACTCTATTGCTGTTGGTAACCCTGCGAGGGTAATCAAACATTATGACTTTGAACAAAAAGCTTGGGTAAAGGTTTAGGTTTGGTGTAACACTCTTTCTACCTTACCTTTGGCACTATGATTAGGATACTATTTACCCTTATTATTCTGCTCTTATGCGCTCATGTAAAGTCGCAAACCTTTGTTATCAATGATGGCGATACCATCAACTTAACCTTAGCCAATGGAAAAAAGCAAGGTTTCTGGAGATATTTTTGGTCTAATGGCGACCTTAAATATGAAGTTTACTACGAGAATGGAGAAAAAGAAGGCCTAGAAATTAGCTACTATGATGGCCAAGATTGCATAGAATATTCTAATACCTACAACAAGGGAGTTCTTGATGGCCCGAGGGTTATGTTTTATCCAAATTGCAGCACCAGGGTTGAAGAAATGTACAAAAATGGTTTGAAAGATGGTTACGAAAGAAACTTTGACCAAACCGGTGTCTTGCTTACTGAAGGGAATTTTCTAAAAGGAGAACTTGATGGTAGTTATGCCCATTTCGATAAAAAAGGATATGTAACTTATGAAAGTCCATCTAAAGAAACTACCTTAAAATTCGACAAATTCCTTAGTGGAGAATATAAAATTAAAGACTCCACCCTATTCTTTGTTTTCAAAAGAAATAAAGAATGGAAAAAAATGATGCTTGTAGTTGACATGACAGGAAGCATGTTTCCTTATATCGGTCAAATGTTGGTTTGGTATAGACAAAACTATGAGGATGGCAGGGTAAAATATTATGTCCTGTTTAATGATGGCGACAATTTAACAGATGACAAAAAAGTTTTAGGAAGAACAGGCGGTGTGCATCCTTTTGAAGCCAAAGATTACCGCAAACTTAAAAAGGACATTGAAGATGTAAGAAAACTAGGTGAAGGCGGCGATGACCCTGAAAATGACATAGAAGCACTTACTGCTGCAATGGTAGCCTTTAGAGATTACTCTGATATAATATTGATTGCTGATGAAAGCAATGTGCGAGACATGGCCCTTCTTAAACGTATCAAAAAACCTATCCATGTGATTATGTGTGGTACCAAAAAAGGTATCAACGAACAATACCTGCGCATTGCCTTTCAAACTAAAGGCTCCTTTCATACCATAAGCAATGATATTGACATGAAAAAACTCAAAGATGGAGAGGAGTTTCAAGTAGATAATGACATTTTTAGATTAAGTGGCGGAAACTTTATTTGGGTAGATGCCGTTGAATAAACCATGGAAATAATTTTAGCCTCAAAATCACCAAGAAGACAAGAATTGGTTAAACATTTAGATATCCCTTTCCGCCTAGCGCTTTATGATGTGGATGAATCTTTCGATGCTAACCTAACTCCAAACCTAATTGCAGAAAGATTGGCCATAAAAAAAGCTAGCTTTTATCCTGAACCAATTAAAGATAACGAAGTTTTGCTAACAGCAGACACCATTGTTTGGGTCAACCAAAAAGTTTTAAATAAGCCACAAGATAAACATGAGGCCATGGAAATGTTAACTCAAATTTGTGGCAATACACACAGTGTTTATACTGGTGTATGTCTTAAATCTGCCAGTAAAGAAGTTAGTTTTGCCGAGCAAACGGAAGTAACTTGTAGTAATATTAGCATGAAAGAAATGGAACATTATATTAACAAACACCAACCTTTTGATAAAGCAGGAAGCTATGGCATTCAGGATTGGTTTGGCCTTACAGTGGTAGAAAAAATTGAAGGTTGCTATTATAATGTAATGGGTTTGCCTGTTAATAAGATTTATGCAACCTTAAAAAAAGAATTTGGTCTTCTACTCACGCTAATATTTTTAGGCTTAGGCGCTTTGGCTCAAACCGAAACCACGATAAGTGGCGTATTACCTGAAAAGGCAGGGCAAGCCATGTTGCAATATTTTTCTAACCCTTATAGCAGCAACCCTGATAATTTAAACTTTATGATTGCTACCGATGGCAGTTTTAAAGAAAAAATCAACATCTCAGAAGGCCAAATGTTGGTGTTTGTAACGGCTATTGACTATTTTAAAGTTTATGTAAAACCTGGAGACAGCTTGTTTTTTAGGGTTGATCCAAAGCAGCCCAAATCCATCCTAATTTCTGGAAATGGAGCCAAAGAAGCATTGTATGGCTACAATTACTTTCAATTTTTTAAAACGAGCACAGAGGCTACCGATTTTCAAAAACAGATTGGTTTGCAAATTTCCAATAGAACGCCAGAAGGCTTTAAATTTTGGGCAGATAGCATCATCAAAATAAAGTTAGCCTATTTAGAAAAGAATGGCAAAGACTTATCTCCCAATACCAAAAATCAATTGCAAGCAGAATATATTTTTGAATATCAAAACCTAAAATTAAGCTACCCTCAATATTACCAAAGTAAGAAAAAAAGCAATCCTGGTTTACCTGCCTTAGATAGCTCCTATTTTAACTTTATTAATGGAATTGATTTGAACCAAAGCAAATACATGCAATCTTTACAGTATAGAACCTTTCAAAAATTATTCTTAATCAGAGCCATTACAGCCTTAGGAAGACGTCTAGAAATGGAAGAAATTTGGAACATGTGTGCACAGTATTTCAAAGGAGATATCTTGCCTCAATTTAGGTTAAACATTTGGTCGGATATAGTTTTTAATGGAAGTAATGAAGATGCTTCAAAGCTTTATAAATTGGCACAAAAAGATTGTGCAAACACACCTGGATTTAAGTTTATAGAAGAAGGATATTTGGATAAGCTGCCGTTTTTACCCGGCTCTAAAGCATTTCCGTTTGTGATGAAAGATGATCAAGGAAAAGTAATTAGTTTAGAAAGCTTAAAAGGAAAAGTGGTTTACTTAGACTTTTGGGCCAGTTGGTGCCGACCATGCCTAGGAGAAATTCCGGCAGGCGAAGAATTAAAGAAACGCTTTGAAGGTAAAGATGTCGTGTTTATTAATATATCAATTGATGAAGGCGAACAGAACTGGGTGGCAGCAAAAGCTAAATACAATATTAATGGTATCCATGCACTTTCAAATAATCGCAATCATCAAGAGGTTCAAAAGAAATATAAAGTAGAAAGCATTCCTTCCTATTTTTTAATTGACAAAGAAGGAAACTTTATTTCTGCACCTGCACCAAGACCTAGTAACCCTTCGATTTACCAACTCATTGAAGAGGCACTTAAAAAGTAATTCGATTTGAAGATAAAAGCAGCAGTAAGCTTTTGGTTGGTTTGCATACTTGCAAGCGCGCTTATTGGTTTTGGTTCTTCTCTTTTTCTACAAAGTTTAGATTGGGTAACCAAACAACGTATTCAAAATGATAATTGGCTGCTGCTGCTGCCCTTGGCTGGATTATTAATTGGGTATGTTTATCATAGGTGGGGTCAAACAATTACCAAAGGAAATAATCTTTTACTGGATGAGTTTCATGTGCCCCAAGGAGGCATTCCTTTTAAAATGTCGGTGTTTATATTTGGGTCTACCCTACTCACCCATTTGGTTGGCGGATCTGCAGGCCGAGAAGGAACTGCTGTACAAATGGGAGGCGCAATTGCCCACCCTTTTAAACATTTTTTAAAAGCAAATTCCTATCCCACCAAAATATTAATAGTGATTGGCATTAGTGCCGGATTTGCGGCTGTGTTTGGAACTCCGTGGGCTGCAACCATTTTTGCCTTAGAAGTAATTTGGGTGGGTAAAAGCTGGTATAAATATTTGTTACCAAGTTTAGTTTCCGCAATTGTTGCGCATTACAGTTGCTTGTTTTTTGGTTCAAACCATACCGAATATTTAAACCCTATTCTTCCTGCTATTTCATTTACCACCTTTTTATGGATTATTCCAGCGGCAATTGCATTTGGATTAACTGCTAGGCTTTTTACTTCTTGTGTACATTGGGTTCAAACCTTATTTAAAAAACAAGTGAGCTACCCCCCGCTCAGACCTGCAATGGGTGGCGTTATTATATTAATATTTGCATTATTGTTTAACCTAAAACCCTACTTGGGCTTAGGCATTCCAAGTATTATAGATTCGTTTGAGTACGCACAAAGTTACGAAGTGTGGCTACTGAAATTGGGATTAACCGCTTTAACCTTAGGCAGTGGCTTTAAAGGCGGAGAGGTGACTCCCCTATTTTTTATTGGCGCAACTTTAGGCAGTGCACTTTCCTTATGGCTTCCTCTACCTGTGTCGTTTTTAGCCGCAATAGGATTTGTAGCAGTATTTGCAGGAGCAGCCAATACACCAATTGCCTGTGCCATAATGGGTATGGAATTGTTTGGATTTGAAATAGGATTATTTGTTTTACTGAGTACAATTATTGCATATTATTTTTCTGGGAAACAAGGTATTTATGCCTCTCAAAAACTGCTTATCCCAAAGTTTGATTTACCTTTGAACCGAAATAGAAACAAATAAAATTGACTAAATATGAGCGACCACAAACACCCTTGGCATGATGTAAGCATTGGCGATAATATTCCTGAACTGGTGAACGGAATTATTGAAATACCTAAAGGAACTCGCGCAAAATATGAACTTGATAAAGACAGCGGTTTGCTAAAGCTAGATAGAGTGTTGTATTCGTCGGTGTATTATCCTGCCAACTATGGCTTTATTCCGCGCACCTACTGTGATGACAAAGACCCTTTAGATATTTTAGTTTTGTCTCAAATTGATATTGTTCCAATGTGCATTGTTGAAGCCAAAATTATTGGGGTAATGCGCATGCTAGACAACAATGAAGCTGATGATAAATTGATTGCTGTAGCCTCAGGCGACCCAAGTGTAAATCATTACAACGATATTTCAGAATTGCCTCCGCATTTTATATCTGAAATGAAAAACTTTTTTGAAGATTACAAAAAACTTGAAAATAAAACAGTAGTTGTTGAGGAGTTTTTTGGCAAAGACTTAGCACAAAGAATATTGATGGAAAGCATTGATTTATATAATAAGACCTTTAGAAAATAGTTGGTTCAAGCATATTATCCTAACCCTTCTAAAGGAACTGAGGAAAATCAATCCTTGCTATTAGTTTAATGTGCTTACATTCGTACGCATATGAGTGATACGATAATACCTTGCCCTATTTGCAAATGTGAATATACCTATGCCATGGATCATTTAATGGTTTGCCCAGAATGTGGCCATGAGTGGAATGCAACTGATATTGTAGAGGCTACCAATGATGGTTTAATTGTTAAAGATGCACATGGCAATTTGTTAAAAGACGGCGATTCTGTGAGCATCATCAAAGATTTACCCGTAAAAGGTTTTGCAAAATCTATTAAGGTTGGAACAAAGGTTACCAATATTAGATTAGTTGAAGGCGACCATAATATTGATTGCAAAGTACCAGGCTTTGGTGGCATGGCGCTAAAAAGCGAGTTTGTAAAGAAGGTTTAACCTATTGTTAATGGTTCGGTTTGAACCTAATAGAATTATTGGCAGTCAATCCTTTAACGATTTTAGTCAATATTAAAGGGAAATTAGGAAAAATGCTTTTATGTTGGTTCAATTAAAATAAATTTGTTCTAAATTGAATAAATTCATCGAATGAAGACTTTAATAAAAAGGATTGCTTTACTATCTCTTGCGTTTTTAATGCTAAACACCAATGCCTTTCCCTGTACTGGAATTACACTCAAATCAAAAGATGGCGGTGTAGTGGTGGCACGAACAGTAGAATGGGCATTAAATGATGCACAGCACAATCAAATTTTGGTAGTGCCAAGAAATAAGAAGTTTGTTGGACAAACACCTGAAGGCTATAACGGAAAACGCTGGGACGGAAAATATGGATTTGTTACCTTAACAGCCTACGGGCAACCTTACGGACCAGATGGGTTGAATGAGGAAGGTTTATATGTTGGCGTTTATTATTTACCAGATTTTGCTGAATATGGCGTTTATGATTCTACAAAGTCGGAAAAATCTATGAGTGTAGGAGATTTGATGCAGTGGATGTTATCCTCCTTTAAAACTGTGGATGAAGTTATAGCCAATCTAAATTCTGTGCTTGTGGTGAATGTAGAAAATAAAGAATTTGGCGGTGCCGCTTTACCTTTCCACTTTAAAATTGTTGATCCTAGTGGCAATAGTAAAGTAATTGAAATTGTAAATAAGGGTGAAGTAAAGGTTTACGACCCTTATATTGGCGTTATTACCAATTCTCCTACCTATGATTGGCACATAATTAATCAAAGGAACTACCTTAACCTTTCTCCCATTCCAAACAATTCTATTAACTTAGAGGCTTACTCCCTTAAACCATTAGGTGGTGGTTCAGGATTAATTGGGCTGCCGGGCGACTTTACACCGCCTTCAAGGTTTGTTAGGGCAGCAGCTTTTACGGCATCATGCAGGCCGTTAGAATCGAGTCTTGATGCCGTGTTTGAATCGTTTAGGATTTTAGATAACTTTAATATCCCACTTGGTGCCCAAGTACCAAAAGACAATTTGCCAACTGATATTGTGAGCGCAACTCAAATTACCTCCTCTTCTGATTTGAAAAATAAAGTTTATTACTACCACACCATGTGGAATAGACAAATTAGAAAAATTGATTTAACAGCAATTGATTTCGCTACAGTTTCAGAACAAATAATTGATGACGATGCACCTAAAACGAATACTGTAAAAGATGTTACGCCTATTTTAAACCCTAAAAAAAGCAAGGCAAAGAAAAAATAGCCAATGCTTGTTGAATCATTAATTGCATAAGCCAATAAATAATCCCTAATGAAACTAGCAAGTTATGCTTTAATTCTAATGCTATACTTTCAATTTAATGTATTTGATGCTACAGCTCAAACCTCAAAATTGAAACCAGGATTCGATAAAGATGAATTTCTAGAGTTGCTTAAAGTTTCTAGCAGACAGGGAGATTCTTTATATAATCCCAACTTACCAGCACCTCAATTTTTTGAGAAAGTATATCGTTCAAATGTAATTGGATTAGCCAATAGGTGGGATCTTTGGTTGTCTGATGAATCTACTGCTGTTATAAGTTTACGGGGCACAACCATGGAAACCATTAGTTGGCTAGAAAACTTCTATGCAGTAATGGTTCCGGCCAAAGGACAACTTAAATTATCAAATGAGTTTGTATTTGATTATCACTTATGCGATGATGAAAAAGCGGCAGTTCATGCTGGCTGGTTAATTGCCACAGCCTTTCTTTCAAGAGACATTTTGCCAAAACTGGATTCGCTGAGCAATGCAGGAATTAAGGACTTTTACATTATGGGGCATAGCCAAGGTGGTGCCATTGCCTATCTCTTGACTGCTCATTTCTTAAATCTCCAAAAGCATAACAAAATTGCTAAAGACCTGGTGTTTAAAACCTATTGCAGCGCCGCACCTAAGCCGGGTAATTTGCATTTTGCCTATGCTTATGAAAACATGACACAAGGGGGTTGGTCTTACACAGTTGTAAATTCTGCCGATTGGGTTCCAGAGGCTCCTTTTTCTATTCAAACTACACTAGATTTCAATCCTGCCAATCCATTTGCAAATGCAAAAAAGGTAATTAAAAAGGCTCCCCTTCTAAAACGAATTGGATTGAATTACTTTTATAATAGTTTAGACAAGCCAACTAAAAAAGCCAATAAACGTTACCAGAAACAATTGGGAAATACCTTGGGAAAGTTTGTTAAGAAGAGTCTTCCTGAATATGTTGCTCCTACTTTTTTTAACTCAAACAATTATGTTAGAACGGGAGATAATATTGTTCTATTTGCAGATTCTAATTATTACAAATTATTTCCTATTGATAAGGATAAAATATGGACGCACCATGCGTTTGAACCCTACCTATACTTATGCGAAAAATATCCTATTACCACATCCAAAACTAGCCTTCAGCAAAGTCCTTCCAATTCGTTCATAAATCTAGAAACGAAATAGCTTAAAGCACCACTACAGATTTTGAAATTTTACGAGTAGACTTTGAGTTAGATAATGTTAATTCTACTGTTCTAGAAAGTGTGCCTTGCAAAGAAAGAACAATAAAGCGTTCTGTAGAGGTATTTCCGCCTCCTAGCATTTGCAAACCCGCCTGAGGCTGCCACAAATAGGTGTCTACATTTTCACTACAAGAGGCATTTAGCGTAATGGTATCATTTACGAGGTAAGCAGATTTATCGGAGTTAGCGCATGCCTCAATTTTCTTTCCACATGAACTTATCATTATTAGCGTCATTAGCAACGCTGAAGAAATTAACAGGTGTTTCATTTTTTAGTGTTTCTATTTCAAACAAATAAAAAGAAATACTCTTAATAAAAAAACATAAAAGCAATCATCAATATTTATTAATGGAAAAATTGCCTGAACCTAAAAGAAATAATTTAACTGCAATTGAATGCGTGGACCAGCAGTGGGTAAATCGGCAGGTGAATTTATAGTTAAGGCATGAATATATTTGCTGCCTAGCATGAAATTCCTGTAGAAGAAATCTGTACCCAAAGAACCATACCAAACGCTGCCGCCAGAAAGCTTATTTACCTTTTCAAAGTTATAATCTTTTTCAAAGTGCTCGTAGCTTGAACCAACATGTATGAGTAGGGAATTGAATCCAAATTTTTTCCAATAAAATACATTTACCTCACCTAATAGTTGGTTACCTAATTTAAAACTCAATTCATTTTCAAAATGAAACAGGTATCTTAACTCTGTGCTTAATCCAAACTTCTTATACCTAAGTACGCCGCCTGCATTTAAAGCTGTTCCCCAAGCTCCTGTTCCTGGTTGTATGCCAATTGGGTGCATTAGCTTGTCTATGTTTCTTACTTGGTACTTTCCTGTAGGAAGTTTAAGACTTGCACCTCCATACAACATCAACTTAGTATTTCTATTAATACTGTCTCCAGAGTTATAGAAAATGTAATTTAAGGTGGTACTAATGTCTCCAATTCCCTTGATAGGATTATCATTGATGTTGTCTACCCGCTTGTTAAACACATAAGGTACTGCGGCAAAAAACTGCAATCTATTGTTAAAATTGTACCTACTCCAAAGTTCGGCCGATTGATAAACATCACTTAGCACGCGTTTGGTGCCGCTTAACGAATAGGAAACATTTTGATGGTTGAACTTTTGGTATCGGTATCGAACACCAATGATGTTGGTATTGAATTGCGGCACAATGCCAATTAAACTACCACCCATTCCGCAACCACAGATATCGCAGGCAGAAAGACTGCCCGAAAAGAGCATTGAAATCATTGTAAGGAACAGCAGCTTTCTCATCTATAAAAAGGATTAGCAATAAAGGTGTTATCGTTTAGGGTATTTAAGAACGCTTTCAAGGCATTTACTTCGGTCTCTGTCAACTTCATTCCATTTACAATTGAGGGTTCTGCATTGAGGGCATCGGGCTTGGGAAGTTGGTAATGTGCTATCACGGCATCCAAATTCCAAAGTTTTCCATTGTGCATGTATGGATAAGTGAATTTTAAATTTCTTAAAGAAGGCACTTTAAACAAATTTCTATCTTTCTCAAGTTGTGTTATGCGCATTCTCCCAAGCTCCTTGGCATCCTTATTAAATCCATTGCTTTTGTATTCGGGCGAGGTAAACAATGGTTCTACATGGCAACTGCTGCAATGGTTTTGGTAAACCAAATAGCCCTCCTGCTCCTGCGCTGTAAACGCTGCAGTTCCCCTTTTTACTTGATCATATTTTGCATCATCCGAGACAATCATAAGCATGTATTGGGTGAGTGCGAGCATCATTTGCTTATCTTCAATTTTGTCTGAACCAAAGGCGGCTTTAAACCCAACTTGATAGGATTGGCTTTGATTTAACTTTCTAAGTACATTTTTCAAATCCTCTCCCATTTCCAATTCATTGGTAATGGGTGCAATTGGAAATACTTCAAGGTGGTTTACCCCACCATCCCAATTGAAGGAACGCATCCAAGCTAAATTAAACAGCGCGGGAGAATGTCTAGTTCCAACCTTTCCATTTATGCCCTTGCTTAAGGCAAGGTTATGGTCGGCAAAGGCATGTTCTGGCGCATGACAAGAGGCACAAGAAATACTGCTATCGATGGACAAAATTGGGTCAAAAAAGAGACGCTTACCCAATATATATTTTTGCTGGGTAATTTCATTCTCTGGGTTATTGTATGCAATAGCAGGAAAATGTACTGGCTTATTTAATTGGTATGGATTGGTAGTTTGCACCTGCTCTGCTTCCTTTTTACATGCAAACAATAACAATAGAAAAAAAACAATGATAGAATTTTTCATCAATGGATCACGAATTGAAACATGGTAATTTACAACAGCTATCCCCGCAAAATGCAGGGATAGTGTTGCAGAAATTAAGAAACTCAAGCTTATGCTTGAATATTATTATTTATGCAAATGGTCAAATCTTACCCAGCTTGTAAAGTCATCGGCTGAGATTTTAGCATTTGCGCCGGGCATGTGAATGGTTGTAATGCCATTGGCTAAGGTTCCTAAGGTATGTCTGAACCTAGCAGGGTTTGCTAATAAATGAACAACAGGTTTTGCAGTTGAATTTACTGTCATTACCTCATTTCCAAAGCTTGCAGTTTTACTCGCAATAACATTGTTATCACCTGAGAAGCCACCTAGGTGAAAAGCAAAGCCACCGGTAGAAGAATTTGGTGATTCTCCTTCTGCTTTGAGCATGATATAACCGGTAGTCCAGCTCCAGAACATTCCGTTAGAAGGAGCAAGTACACCACCTTGAATGCCTGAAACATTTCTTGCGCTGTCTACCCCAATGGTATAAGCCATTTCTGTATAATCAGCACTTGGCACATCTTTAATTTCTATTATATTACCATTGGTAAGAGAAGCATCAATTAAGTAATAACTATCAGGAATAGTAACCCATTCTCCTTTGGTGTTTTTAAGCTTCACATTAGAGATATAATAGCGCAACATGGTAAATTTCATGCTGTCTTTAGACATGGGATGAACATACCATTGGTTCAAAGAAAAGGGTTCTAAGGTAGTACCCCATACATGTTCAAACTCAATTTGAAACGCACCTGTTGTAGGTGTGTTGTCGTCATTTTTTGTATCTTCTTTTTTACAAGAAGCTAAAATGGTTAAAGAAAGTAGCAATACGGCTACATAAGATTTATAATTTAAAATCGATTTCATTTTGTTTGTTATTAAGATTGGTCAGCAATAAAAACCATGCAATAACATAGGTTCAAACAGCCACTAAACAGAACCGCTGTTAGCCTTGTGAACCACATAAGATTGCAGGACAATACACTCCTTTGCTGATAAAAGCGCATGTCCCCTAAGATAAAATAATTAAATTAGCAGGTGGGTGGCTTGACAAGATTCAAAGAAAAACCATCTTTAATAGGACCAAAATAATACGCACTAAATGAAGTTTCAATAGCTGAAACTAATAGTAAATTTTCTTTAAGTGGATGGATATTCCAATCAAAATCAAATTTAAATTTGAAGCTATTTAATGGCGTATTGCTTTCTTTGGATGCCGTTTTATCTAAGCGCATTTTTAGGTAGCAAGTACCATTACAGGTGTTTTTCACTTCCTTTCTTTTAATACACAGAGCCTTTGCAATGTAATCTTGCTTTAGTAAAAAGCTAGAAAGCACATAAATCTGACTTAAGTACTGAAACTGAAGTATAAAAACAAATGATATGATTAGCAAACGCTTCACTTTACAAATGTAATTAAACTATAAGGATGTTAGAAAATTTTAAGAATGATTTATGTCATTTCGGCTCCGCTCAATGACCGATAGACATTCACCGAGCTTGTCCGGTCACCGAGCTTGTCGAGGTGGTGGCTGTTAAAAAAAATGCAACTCACAGATTTACACAATCTAATTTACACTACTAGGGGGTGTAAACATGTTGTACCAAGGGGGTACCTATGTTAATCCAAGGGGGTACCCATGTTACACGGAGGGGGTACCCATGTTATACGGAGGGGGTACCCATGTTACACCAAGGGGGTATACATGTTACATGGAGGGGGTACCCATGATGTACCAAGCAGGTACCCATGTTAATCCAAGCAGGTACCCATGTTGTACCTAGCAGGTACCCATGATACACCAAGGGGGTACCCATGTTACACCAAGGGGGTACCCATGTTGTACCAAGCTACTCTACAAATGTTGGACACCATCCCATTAAGTGTGTAAGGAAGCGTCCCATTAAGTGTGTAAAGTGCTAACAGAAGGAGAAAGAGTGCGAGTGCTTTGGAAGAACCCTTTTAAGCTAAAAAAAGAATAAAATTCAAGAAGCGTCTCATTAAAGCCTGTTACACAGACTGGACTTTAAAGTCTAAGCAAAAATGGTGTAAAATATGTTAAAGTTTTATTTGTACATGTTATACAACCGACACTCTTGATTATTAAAATTATAGAAAAGTTATTTTTCTTTAAACTAAATACGCTGAGAAAGAATTGGGAAATTAAATATTTTAATTGTGTTAAAGAATTTAGGTAGATGGAAGGGTGACGATTAATCTTTATGCATATTCAAGGAAAACACCCTCAATTGCTTTTTTCAGTTCCCCTAATTTAGAATTTTTAGCCTTCAATAAATCGGAAATTAATCCAATATAGATGTTGGAGCTTGAAATGGAGCTAGCCTTTAAATATCGTCCTAATTTCTTAGGGTCATTGTTTACATGAAAATATTCCTTTAAGTCAATATTGGCTTCTTTGCAAGAATCAATTAAGAATTTCTCAAGGGCAGGTTTTAAAATAATAAAATGTTTGTTTTCATCAATCCGGTGTTCAAATAAGCCATAATCCTTGATGCAAGTTAATTGATTGAAAAAGGTCTGTTCTTTTTTATCATTATCCATTACACCAACCACCACTGGATACTTCAATGCCAAAGCATTCATGGTAATTTTCACGTTGGCGATTCCCTTTTGATGTTTAGGACTTTTGCCTCCAAATATTGTTTTAATTAAAATTGTATCTCCATAACATTCGGGAACAATGCATTCCATATTAATCATGCAGAAACCTCCTCTAATAATTGATCTAAATTGAAGAAAACATCATAACTAAATGCTTGAAGATTTTTTAATAATTGATGTGGAATAAGCTTAACCTTTGTCTCATGGTCTTCATAATAAGTTAGCCAAATGCTCAGTTCTTCTTCATTAGATTTCTCCATTAAAGCTTCGAGCATGTAAGGGCTATGCGTTGCTATAAAAAATTGATTTTGATCTGCATTTACAATTCTTTCCGCCAAATTCCTAGTATAAGGAGGGAATGAATGTACCTCAGGCTCTTCCAAAATCAAAATAGAATTGGCATTACTATCGATGGCTGCAAAATAGAAAATCAATCTTTGCAATGTATCGGCCATGCTTGAATAAGGGGTGGTAAAATCACTCAATCCTTTTTCTTTTACAATGGTGAAGTTCGAATTCTTTTCGTCAAATCTGAACTTCAAACCATAACTCTCAAAAATATATTTGATTTCCAAACTTAGGTCTGTGTCTCTTTTAACAATTTGAAAAAGGTTGGGGCCAAAAGGAGGAATCAAAAATGAAGGAAATCTATTTGAAATATCATTTGACTTTTTAAAATCGTATTTTTTGAAAGGGGAGTTATTCTTAAAAATAATTCTGAAATCTTGATTTGCAGTATAGGATTTCGGAATTGAATACACTAGTGGGTTAAATTCTGCAACTATGTTTCTATTTGAAAAATTATCTAATGCAGTAGAAACAAGATTCACGCATTCATTGGAATCATTGCTTTCCTTTATCGCATCAAAAATATCCGGAAATTGCGTGTTAGCTGGGAAAGTTGAAAAAATGAAAGGGTTACCTTGGTGTGAAAACAATTTACCTAAAGCTATAACTTGATTGGTAATAATTTCAAATTCGGTTTCGGTTTTATCATCGTAAAAAAGATTTGAAGGCTCCTCGTAGCGAACATAGTTTTTTAGAATCTCGTCATTAACACTTTCCACTCCATAAGCGAACCCTAATAGCCCTATAGCCTCAAGAATATTTGATTTACCTACATTTGGTTCACCAATGAATACATTGATCCTGCTTGGTTTAATGTCCAAATTTTCAATAGATTTAAAATGCCTGATTCTTAATTGATCAACCTGATTTTTCATTTAAACGAAGGTATGATATAATAGGTAGAAAGTAAATAAAGAGGGAAACAGGATTTTTAATTATTTATCTCCTGAGTTACTCAAATGCTTCACAAATCTAGACCAAGGGTCTGTGGAATGACCTACATAATTAATGGCAACAAATCATATTGATGCTATTATTGTAAAAAGAGATTTAGTAAAAGAATTAAGGCCGTAGCTAAACCAAATAATTGATTTAAACCTACTAATATATCGATATTAGATATTGTACTAAATGATTTAAGTGTTGTATATAATAATAATAGCTGTAGCATTAGTATTTATAGGCATTTCAGATGCTTTATTATGTAAAAATTAAGCCTAATAACATTGAATTAGACATACCTTTGGAACCTTAAAGAAAGGAGGTGTAAAATGAACGTAATTAATGGAAGTGACTTCGATGTATCAATGAGATTTGAAGGTCTTGCAAGAACTGTATTTCAGTGTAATCGCTGGGAGGACCCTTGGGCCTATTCGCAAGCTGGTATTTTTGATTCTGCATTAGTCCAGGTGCCTGGAAAGAAATCTAAAGAGATGCTTTTGACTGTAATTGATTTACTTATCTGGCAGAATAAAGAAAACAATGGTTTAGTAGTATTACTGCGACCAATTAAGGATGAGATTTGGGCGATTGAAGAACAGGAAGATGCAGTCAAAATTGTAGACAAACTAATAGCATTGGTTGAAGGTATAGTGTAAATCTAAATTCTAAATGATTTATTTTCTCAAAAATGGGGCTTTCTTTTTAAGTAGGCTCCATTTTTGTTTTCAACTTCAGGAATTATTTATGATGAATTTAAGAGTTGAATCTTAAATCCCTTTTTATCTTTGGCACATAATAAATATCAAGATGCTAATAGAAACAATTCAACAGTTAGTTCACACTGCATTTAACGGGCAATATAGGCTTTCGTCTACCCAAACGGTCTTCAATATTGAAAATGAATGGATGCTAAAAATCGAACCAGTGGGCAACCCAGATTTAGCTGTGGATTATCGAATGTTAAATGAAGGTGGTGTGGCCTCAGAATTGCAAATTATTAATGCTATTATTGATTTGGCGAAAGACGAACTGAACTTTAGTCAAAGTCCCGTATTCCATAATTAAAATGAATAGTCTATTTAATCGAGTATTATTAATAGTTAATAAAAACGGTTAAAAAAAGAATCGTTTTTTTTTCTAGAACGTTTTCTCCAATAATCAATGTACCATGGCCAATCTGGATAGTTATTTGGTTTATAAATGAATAATCCATTCGCTTTCAGACTTGTCTGAATGGCTCCAATCAATTTGGTAATCTCCCATTAATAACCTTATGCTTTGTACTATCGTTGATCTAAGAAATAAATAATGAAATCATTATTATTGTAGTATTCAATTTTTAGCCATTCAATTGAAAAAGCAATCAACGAAAGAATTTTCAAGATAAATTGTCAACACCAAATGAGAACAATAACTTTTATACTTTTTTATTTTTCATTCCTTCAAGCTATCTGCTCTCAAAACTTGAATCCGAAAACAGAGAAAGATGTTTATGATTATCTCAATTCAAAAAATACTAGTTTAGACAAAATTGAAGGCATTTATAAAAAATATAATATGCTATCTATTGATAACGGGGCATGGAGAGATAAAGGTAAAGTGCTGAAAAAAGCCATAATTAGGTCAACTGTTGATACAAGTGAATTTTTAATCTATGAAATTGAATCTAGCGGCATTCTTAAAATAAATGAGGATAAAATTAACAAATCATATGCTTATAAATATATAATCCCTGTAAAAAAGGATCCAATTAAGGATTTAGAATTCATCAATGGCAACTCATTTCAATCCATAGTTGTAGAACAATATGATACTGAATTAGGACTATTAAGAGTAAATGTAAATTATGATCGCATTTATCCTACAAAGGAGGACATTCAAGTTTGGAATTTGAATTCAAAACCTAAAATTGGAACTGGAACTGGATTTTTGATTAATGAAAGTCTAATTATAACCAATTATCATGTTATTAAGGATGCAAAAAAGATTGAACTTACAAATAGTGTTAATAATAAAGAAATAGAACTAAAATTAATAGGGTATGATAAAGCAAATGATTTAGCCATATTAAAACCTGAGCAGCCATTAAATAAAAAAAAGAATCCAATTTCAATTACTTTCACTTCTCAATTGCAAGGAAAGTCAATTTTTGTTCTTGGGTATCCTCTTGTTGAAACAATGGGTAAAGAGGTAAAGCTAACAAATGGCATAATAAGCTCTCAGAATGGATTTCAGGATGATATTACATCCTACCAGATAAGCGCTCCAATACAACCAGGAAACAGCGGCAGTCCCGTATTCAGCATGGAAGGTAAATTAATAGGAATTGCATCATCTAAGCATTCAGAAGCAGAAGGTGTTGGATATTGTATAAAGACTTCTTATCTTAAACTATTATTGGAATCTTATTCTATTTCAATAGATAATACTAGAGGATTGGAACTTTCGAAGCTTAAGTTTGAAGATAAAATTAAAACATTAAAAGATTACGTTTTTAACATTCAAGTTGAATATTAGTTGTGTGGCATGCACGAAATGAAATTTACGAAATCTAATAACAATATTACATTTAAGTTTTAGTTGATTTAAAACTTAGGATTTCATATTAAAGTTATGGAATCCATCTTTGATTAAATAATCTAAAACAAAAAAAGATTTTCCTTAATATACAAAATTCAACTAAACTTAGCTAAATCGGAACTACCAACATAAAATAAATTCATTAGATCCATCAACTTTTTTCACCCATTCTGAGCCAATTAAGGCCTATTATCAATTAGGTAAAATAGTCTTTAATAAGTTAATTATTATATACAATTTAAAGAGATAGGAATATGGATAAACTTTACAAGGTATTTTTCCTTTTAGTTGCTTCCAGACGAGCTTCGTCTAACTCCTTATCATTGAAAAATGTCTTTCCACATTTGGTGCAAATTTTATCACCAGTATCGCCCCCAAGATAATACTCCTTTGTAACTTCAAAATGCTCACAAATCATTCCTTTTGGCCAATCAGCCCTTAACTGTTTTCCTTCATCAAATTGCATAACTATTCATATTTATTTACACAAAGATGTGGATTCAAGAACTGATAATCCAAAACTATTCTGGCCTAAAACTTTCTTCTTTAGAATGTCAAGGAATTAAATAATTCACTTAATAATTTAATTGGAATTGATTCTGTCATCGTTCATTATTTTGTTGTCCCAAAAAATTGAACCTTTAATTTTTTCCTCCACAACTTTTGCGTTTGATCCAACTTTTGTGTTTGATTCAAAAAAAAATCGTGCCAAAACAGTATGCAAATAGTATGCAAAAAAAAAGGGTTTAAAGCGGACATGCTCTAAACCCTTGATTTTACTGCTCCCTCTCCTGCCCCGATAGCAATGGGGGTCGAACCAGTAGTTTACTGATATTTTAAACGGAGATTCTCGATAATTTCTGGGTGCAAAATCAAATTCTCTATGTATTTCCTAGATTTCATATTTTTAATATGTCTCTCTATAGAATATGCTTGTTGGGAAGTGAGATTATTGATAAGTAAAAATTTAATCCATGGTATACCTTTAGCTGTAAATGCATTTGGATAGGCTAAAGTATTATGTTCATCTAATCGCTGAGAAAAATTTGCACAAGTTCCGATGTAATACCTATTAAGTTTGCCTGAGAAAATTATATATACTTCATATGTCATTTCATGAAAAAAGGCCGCTTCCGATGACTATCGGAATGCGGCCTTTTGCTCCCTCTCCTGCCCCGATAGCAATCGGGGTCGAACCAGTAGTTTACTGATATTTTAAACGGAGATTCTCGATAATTTCTGGGTGCAAAATCAAATTCTCGATGTATTTCCTAGATTTCATTTTTTTAATATGTCTCTCTATTGAATATGCTTGTTGGGAAGTGAGATTATCAATAAGTAAAAATTTAATCCATGGTATACCTTTGGTTGTAAATGCATTTGGATAGGCTAAATTATTATGTTCATCTAATCGCAGAGAAAAATTTGCACAAGTTCCGATATAATACCTATTAAGTTTGGCTGAGAAAATTATATATACTTCATAAATCATTTCATGAAAAAAGGCCGCTTCTGAGGACTATCGGAATGCGGCCTTTTGCTCCCTCTCCTGGGCTCGAACCAGGGACCCCATGATTAACAGTCATGTGCTCTAACCAGCTGAGCTAAGAAGGAATATATTTCCCTTTCGGGGATGCAATGATAGGAATTGATTTTAAAAAACGCAATATTTGCGACATAATTTTTTAAAAAATATTTGCATGAGTTTATTAGTCGTTGGTAGTGTGGCATTTGACGCCATTGAAACACCCTTTGGGAAAACAGATAAAATTGTTGGTGGTGCCGCTTCTTACATTTCTTTAGCTGCTTCTTACTTTACCAGAAGCACAAATCTTGTAGCGGTTGTTGGGGATGATTTCCCACACAACTTCATTCAACACCTCAACAAACACGGTGTAAATACCGAAGGGCTGCAAATTAAAGAAGGTGAAAAATCTTTTTTCTGGAGTGGCAAGTATCATACTGATATGAACTCAAGAGACACATTAATTACAGAGCTAAATGTATTAGGTAGTTTTGACCCAATTGTACCTGCATCTTACCAAGATTGCGAATACTTAATGTTAGGAAATTTAACCCCTAAAGTTCAACAAACTGTAATTGAGCGTTTAACTAAAAGACCAAAGCTTATTGTAATGGATACCATGAATTTTTGGATGGAGGTAGCCATGGATGATTTACGTCAAACGCTTAAAATGGTTGATGTTCTAACCATTAACGATGAAGAAGCTCGTCAACTTTCTGGTGAATATTCTTTAGTGAAAGCGGCTGCAAAAATCCAAGAAATGGGCCCTAAATACCTAATCATTAAAAAGGGCGAAAATGGCGCTTTATTATTTCATGGTAAACAAGTTTTCTTTGCTCCAGCTTTGCCATTAGAAGAGGTGTTTGACCCAACTGGTGCAGGTGATACTTTCGCAGGAGGATTTATTGGATACTTGGCGAAAACAGATGATATTAGTTTCGAAAACATGAAGAATGCAATCATCTTTGGTTCAGCCATGGCCTCTTTTTGTGTGGAACGCTTTGGCACTGAAAGAATCATAGATTTGAGCCAACGTGAATTAGATGATCGTATCCAAGCTTTCAAAAACCTAGTTAGGTTCAATATTGGCGCTAACTTGAGTCAAGACAATTAATATACATTTTTTTACACGGGTTTACACCCACAAACAAATAATATGCAAATAAGTGCACAAAAGGTAGTGTCCATCCACTACACGCTTACAGACAATGATGGTAATGTTCTTGACACCTCTAGCAATGGAGAACCTTTGAATTATATTCAAGGTGTTGGTGCCTTAATAGCTGGTATGGAAGAAGGTTTGGAAGGCAAGTTAAAAGGAGACAAACTTCAATTAAAAATAGCGCCAGAAAAAGGCTATGGCATTCACCAACCTGAAATGATACAGCAAGTTCCTTTGAGCGCATTTGGCGGTCAAATGGTTAGCCCTGGTATGCAGTTTGAAGCTGGTACAGAGGAGCAAAGATTTATCGTAACGGTTACAGATGTAAATGATGAATTTGCAACAATAGATGGTAATCATCCATTGGCAGGCGTAGAGTTGAATTTTGATGTGGAAGTATTAGAAGTACGTGAAGCAAGTGAAGAAGAATTAGACCATGGACATGTTCATGGTCCGGGTGCCCATCACCACTAATTAAGATTAAATTTCATTATATAAAAAAGACTTTCTTTTCTGGTTTGAACCAAGATAAGAAAGTCTTTTTTTTGCCTTATCCTAAGGCTTTTATCTCACTCACCAATTGGTTGAGTGCTTTTTTAGCGTCTCCAAACAACATGCTGGTTTTTGGTTTATAGAATAATTCATTTTCTATTCCTGCATAACCAGCCTTCATACTTCTTTTGTTTACAATCACATGTGCTGCTGCTTCTACATCTAAAATTGGCATACCATAAATTGGGGAGCTTGGGTCTGTTTTAGCAGCAGGATTAACTACGTCATTAGCTCCAACTACCAGCACCACATCGGTTGTTGCAAACTCTGGGTTTATTTCCTCCATTTCAACTAACTTATCGTAGCTTACATTACTTTCTGCAAGCAATACATTCATATGTCCGGGCATTCGACCAGCAACTGGGTGAATGGCATATTTTACTTCTACGCCTTCAGATTCTAGCAATGTTTCTAATTCGTGCACCACATGTTGTGCTTGGGCTACAGCAAGTCCATAGCCAGGCACGATAATTACTTTTTTGGCATACTTCATCAAGATAGCGGTATCTGAGGCATTTACTTCTTTGATAGCGCCTTCGAAGCCTGCGGAAGAAGATGCGGCGGCGGCTTTGCCGCCGCCTCCAAAATTACCTATCAGCACATTTAACAAGGAGCGATTCATGGCTTTACACATTACTATGGTTAATAAAGTTCCGGCAGAGCCTACCAAAATCCCTCCTACCAACATCACTTTGTTGTCGTATAAAAATCCGCCAAAGGCTGCTGCAACACCTGTAAATGAATTCAACAATGATATAACTACAGGCATGTCTGCTCCACCAATTGGCATCACAAATAAAATTCCATACAACAAGGAAAGTGCTAATACCAAATAAAACCAAAACTCTTGGTTGCTCTCACCCATCATGGCCATCCAAGTAAAAGCAAGAATAACTGCCAGCAATCCAATATTAATAAATTGTTGAAAGCCAAAAGATTTATCCTTTACCTTACCACTTAGCTTGCCATAAGCAATCATACTGCCCGAGAAAGAAATTGAACCAATGATCATTCCTAACAATATAATTAGTAACCTACCTTTTAACGCAGCAGACGCACCCGGTATTAATAAGGCTGCAATTGCCATTGGTTCAGCAAAAGTTGATTGAATATGCTGAAACTCAATAATAGAAATCAACATGGCACAAGCACCTCCCATTCCATTAAATAAACTTACCATTTCTGGCATGGCTGTCATTTGAACTTTCTTTGCCGCAAGCCAACCTATTACCGTTCCTACGGCCAATCCACCAAAAATTAAGGGGAGATTTTTTAAATGATGGCCATTGGCATCTGTATATAAAAAAATGGTTCCAAAAATGGCTATTCCCATTCCAAATGCTGCAATTAAGTTTCCTTTACGCGCAGTGCTTGGGTTGCCAAGAAACTTCAATCCAAGAATAAAAGTAACTGAGGCAATTAAGTATATTATTTGTAGTGTAATCTGTAATGTCATAATCTTACTTCTTCTTTTTAAACATTTCTAACATTCTATCTGTAACCACAAAGCCACCCACCACATTTAGTGTTCCCAATACCACTGCCAAAAATCCTAGTACCAAAGAAATAGTGTGCGTTGCCTCCCCCATTACAATGATAGAACCAATGATAACTACGCCATGTATGGCATTTGCGCCGCTCATTAAAGGTGTATGTAAAACAGATGGCACATGCCCAATTAACTCAATGCCCACAAAAACCATCAACACAATGAGGTAAATGAGCTGTAAATGTTCGTTTATAAATGATAGCATATTTTATTATAGTTATTTTTTTAATACCTCGCCTTTGTGCGTAATCAAAGTTCCTTTGGTAATCTCTTCTTCCATTTCCCATTTAAAGCTATCTTTTGTGGCTAAATGATTCAATAAATTTTGAATATTCTTAGCATAAAGTTCACTTGCATTGGTTGCTAAAGTAGAAGGTAAGTTACTCTTACCAATAATGGTTACACCGTTTTTGGTTACGGTTTGATCCAACTCACTTAAAGCACAGTTACCACCCTGTTCTACTGCCATATCAACAATGACACTTCCCAATTTCATTTGTTTCACTTGGTCTTCAGTAATTAGAACTGGTGCTTTCTTTCCCATCACCAAAGCAGTGGTTATAACTAAATCTGCCTGAAACAAACTTTTATTTACCGCTTCCTTTTGCTTGGCTAAGTATTCTGCCGACACTTCTTTGGCATAACCACCTTCCACCTTTGCAGCTTCTTCTGACTTAACCTCAATGTATTTTCCTCCCAAACTCTCTACCTGTTCTTTGGTTTCTGGTCGAACATCTGTTACCTCCACAACGGCCCCAAGTCTCTTTGCTGTTGCTATGGCTTGCAAACCAGCAACACCTGCTCCATATATTAAAACCCTCGCAGGTGTAACTGTTCCAGCGGCAGTCATTAGCAAAGGAAAAATTTTACTAAGCGCCTCCGCTCCAATTATTACGGCTTTGTATCCAGCCAAATTAGCTTGAGAACTTAAAGCATCCATGTTTTGGGCACGAGAGATCCTTGGAATAGCATCCATGCTGAAGGCACTTATTTGCTTTGCAGCCAATTGTTGCACCATGGCCTCATTAAAAGCTGCGTACAAGTATGAAATTAAAGCCATGCCTGAACGCATTGAATTTATCTCCTCCTCATCTGGGGCATTTACCTTGGCTAAGATATCAGCATTTTGAAGCAATTCCTGCTTAGGCTTTATCAAGCAACCTGCTTTCTCGTAGGCGCCATCATCAAAGTTGGAAGCGTATCCTGCGTTGGGTTCAACCCAAACTTCATACCCTGCTTTAATAAGTTGCTGCGCCACTGTAGGTGTTATGGCAACACGATTTTCAGCTACTCGTTTTTCTTTTACTACTGCAATCTTCATTTGATAAGTTAAAACATTATTTTGGCCAGACTGTTCCTAAACCAAATCTATTTCAATTATACAGAATTATACGCATTTACAAACTAATTTATATCATGCTCAAGATTGCCTATCATCCCATCTATCAACATCCCTTGCCCGAAGGTCATCGTTTTCCAATGTTGAAGTATGAATTAATTCCAAAGCAGTTGCTGTATGAGGGTATTATTACTGAATTAAATTTGTTTGAACCTAAACCAGCTGCGGATGAAGATATTCTTTTAACACATGCGCAGTCCTATGTGAATGATTTAAAAAGTCTTTCCCTTGATGCCTCGCATATAAGACGCATTGGATTTCCACTTTCTCAGGAGCTAATCTCTAGGGAATGGATCTTGGTTCAAGGAACCATAGATGCTGCAATTTTTGCCTTAGAAAATGGCGTAGCCTTAAATGTTGCTGGTGGCACACACCACGCCTTTGCGAACAAAGGGGAAGGATTTTGCTTATTAAATGATATTGCTGTGGCTGCAAATGTTTTGCTTCATAAAAAACTAGTAAATAAAATTGCCATCATAGATTTAGATGTTCATCAGGGTAACGGAACAGCTTCCATTTTTGCCAAAAACCCTCATGTTTATACTTGTAGTATGCATGGCAAAAACAACTATCCTTTTCATAAAGAAGCATCAGATTTAGACATAGAACTCGAAGATGGTACAACCGATGAAGTTTATTTAAATCTACTTGAAAATTCTCTTAACAAAATTTTCGAAAAAATAAAGCCCGATTTTGTATTTTATTTATCGGGTGTTGACATTTTATTTACAGATAAATTTGGCAAATTAAACATTTCAAAAGAAGCTTGCATAGGCAGAGATGCACTAGTTTTTGAATATAGCAAAAAGCGCCAAGTGCCTGTTGCTGTGGCGATGGGCGGCGGTTATTCGCCAAATATTAAAGACATTGTGGAGGCGCATTGCAATACTTTTAAAATGGCCACTTCAATTTTTTTTAACTAATTGAAACTTTCTGTTGATTTTTTAAAACTTGTGAATTTATTTCACGAGCTCAATTGTTAGTAAAAGCAATTGAAAATTTCGATTTTTAAACACATAAATTTGTAAGAACAATTACTACGAACATGACCAGGCCTAAAAAGTCAACAGAGCAAAATGTAACACCTAAGAAAGTAGCTTCTAAGGGTAAAAATCCAACTTCTCAAAAGAAGAGTTACATGGTAGATGATGAAGAAGATGAGGATGACGATGAAGAAACCAAAAAATCTCGTTCAATTGAAGAAGATGATGATGACGATGATGATTTGGACACAGACTTGGACGATTCTAAAATCGTAATTAAGAACTTTGATCCATTTGATGATGATGACGACGACGATGATTTTTAATCATCGCTCCTCTTAATACTATCTGTTCCAAATTAAAGGAATGGTAATGGCGGTATTGCTTTTATTCAAAGCTCTATCATATATGTAAAACTGATACATTACTGTATCTGAAGGATTTGGAAAAGGTGAAGAACTAATCTTAATTTCAATATCCCCTCTTATGGCTTTGTGCCTACCTTCTGGAGTAATGTTTTCAAACCTAAATGAATATCTCAATGTATCAGAAGAAAAAGGCAAGGTTACATGTTGAAATGTCCCATTTATTTTCTCTAAATAATCAACTTTTAAGTTGTAGTAATAAGGATTCAAATTTTTGCCATTGGCATCTAAAACCGCATTAAAGGGAGCAAGTGTATCTTTTCCATCAAGGCCCAAATCTCCGTCGCCATCTTTAAAACTAAACACCAAAACCATTGCAGTATCAACGCCTTCAGCATTTTGATAAAAATATGCTGCCTTATATTCAATGGAAGGAATGGGAGGATAGACCTCCTTTTTTTTGCAGGCAAACATTCCAAGCACTAGGGCAAGGAACAGCAGAAATGTATATTTGCGTACTTGATGCATGTTAAACCAAATATCTTTGAAACGAAAGTAGAGAATTTTGAGCAAAACTCATTAGCAGCTTTTCAGTATCAATTTCAAAAAAACGCGGTTTACCAAAGCTATTGCAAGCATATTGGTTTGCTTGACCCAAATAGTGTGACGAGCCTTTTACAAATTCCCTTCCTCCCTATCTCATTTTTTAAAACGCATGCGGTAAAATCCTTTCCAGAAAAACCAAGCTTATCTTTCCAAAGTTCAGCAACCGGAAATATGGGACGCAGTCAGCACCACATTTCAGATATATCCTTTTACGAGAAAAGCTTCATCCATACATTTGAGCACCAGTTTGGTTCAATCCAAAACACTTGTATACTAGGATTGCTGCCTTCTTACTTAGACAGAGAAGGCTCTTCGCTCATTTACATGGTTCAACACCTCATGAAAATTTCTGCTCATCCACTCAATGGTTTTTTTCTGTTTGAACACAAACAATTGCTGGAGCGTATTGCGTTATTGGAAAGGAAACAAACGCCCTACTTTATATTTGGCGTTAGTTTTGCCTTGCTAGATTTTGCAAAAAAACAACAGTTGCAACTTCAATATGGCAAAGTAATTGAAACCGGTGGCATGAAAGGACGTAAAAAAGAAATTACAAGGGATGAATTAATGGCTGTGCTCGAATCAGGGTTTGGTTCAAACCGAATTTTTAGTGAATATGGTATGACAGAGCTCTTGAGCCAAGCTTATGCTGCAAGAGATGGAAAATACATTCCGGCACCTTGGATGAAAGTGCTAATTACCGACCTCAATGACCCCTTTTGCATTTTGCCTGAACAAAAAGCAGGTATCATCAATGTGATTGACCTTGCCAATATTGAAAGCTGCTGCTTTATTCAAACTTCTGATTTAGGCAAAAACCATGCAGATGGAAGCTTTGAAATACTTGGAAGAGCTGACCATTCTGATACCCGTGGCTGTTCTTTAATGGTGGTCTAATCAAAACTTTCAGGCACCATTCATTTTAAATTATTGCAAAGGTTTGTTTTCTAGAAAAAAATAATCCTAATATTGAGTTCAATTTTTAGCTGCATGACCACAAGAAGAGAACATGATTTTTTGGGAGAATTAGATATCCCTGACGAATTATATTACGGCATTCAAACCTACAGAGCCAAAGAAAACTTTAACATTACAGGAATTCCAATTTCTAAAGAAATTAGATTTATAAAAGCACTAGGCTATGTGAAAAAAGCAGCTGCTTTAGCCAATAGAGATTGCGGCGTTTTAGATGCTAAAATCACTGAAGCCATCTGTTACGGCTGCGACCAGCTGATTGCAGGCAATTACCAAGACCAATTTGTGAGCGACCTCATTCAAGGCGGAGCCGGCACTTCTTGCAACATGAACGCCAATGAAGTAATTGCTAACCTAGGATTAGAATACTTAGGCTATAAGAAGGGCGATTACGATCATGTACATCCAAACAACCATGTAAACTGTTCTCAATCCACCAACGACGCCTACCCTACTGCCTTTAGGATTGCATTGTACCTAAAAATGACAGATTACTTAAAGATTCTAGAAAATTTGGTAATTGCATTAAGAGCAAAAGGAACTGAATTTTCGCATGTCTTAAAAATGGGAAGAACGCAGTTACAAGATGCTGTGCCAATGACCTTAGGACAAGAATTTAATGCCTTTGCAACGACAATTGGAGAAGACATTGCACGCTTAAGAGAAGCACAGCAGTTGATTCTGGAAGTAAACATGGGCGCAACAGCAATTGGAACAAGAGTTAATGCACCTGATGGCTATGCAGAATTATGTGTTGAATATTTAGCCAAAGAAAGCGGCATTCCTGTTTGCTTGGCGCCAGATTTAATAGAAGCCACTGGAGACACTGGGGCTTATGTTCAAATTATGGGAACACTAAAAAGAAATGCCATAAAAATTTCTAAAATCTGCAACGACTTAAGGCTGCTAAGTTCTGGACCTAGAACAGGCTTTAACGAGATAAATTTACCCGCAAGACAGCCTGGTAGTTCTATCATGCCAGGTAAAGTTAACCCTGTTATCCCAGAAGTTGTGAACCAAAGCTGCTTTTATGTAATTGGCCAAGATTTGACAGTAACCATGGCAGCAGAAGCAGGCCAATTGCAGTTAAATGTGATGGAACCTATTATTGCCTTTAGCATGTTTACCTCCTTAGAATATTTAGGAAATGCCATAATTTCTTTGGTAGATAAATGCATTGTTGGCATAACAGCCAACGAAGAACATTGCAAAGACATGGTGATGAACAGCATAGGAATTGTAACACAACTTAACCCAATCTTGGGTTATGAAACAAGTGCTAGCATTGCTGGAGAAGCTTTAACAACAGGTAAGAGCGTTCATGAAATAGTAGTATTAGAAAGAAATTTAATTACCCAAGAGAAATGGGATGAAATTTACAGCATCGAAAACTTAATAAATCCTAAATTCATAAATAAATAAGGCAAACTTGTAATTCTATGGGTGGATATTTAATGTAGTTATATCGCTATTATCGAAATAATTTCCAATTTGATTTACCTCACTTGCAGCAATAAAGAATTTATGTTGAATATGAATATTTGGTCTTATTGAATATAATTGATTCCCAATCAAATTCACCTTCTTCACAACAGGGACATCATTTGCAATAACTGAAGGATTTGTATTAATTAATACACCAAATAAATTTAAATTTAGCGTATCATTACCTCTGTTAATGAAATTATTTGTAAGGTTTAAAATTACATTATTTGAAGCATTATATAAAATATGATAACCATAATTTCTTTCAAACCAACAACCACTAATATGATATTGATTTATATCTTTTACATGTGTTTCATACCCAATTAATCTTATTGCTCCAGTAGGTTGAATAGGGTTCCCGGATATTTCAAATAGTTTACCATTATCTTCGAATTGGCAATTTGTTATGTTCAATAAATTACCATCAGCGAATGAAATTCCCCATATTTTACATGCTGTAAATTTACATTGAAAAATATTTATAGCATTGCACGCAAGAGTTGCATTTCCAACAACAGGTGAAAGATTTGAAAAATAAATTCCATAATTACATGCGAAATATTTCCTATCATTTCCAATATCTGAGTCCTCAGCACCAACTGGAACGCCAAAAAAACAATTATTCACATTGTGCAGTAAACTATTTTTTATTTCTAAACCAATTTCTAAGCATCTGAATGAAACGTTTTCAATTTCGCAATGAGCGTTATCGACACATCTAATCCCTGTATTAAAATAATGATCTTCAAAAAAAGTTGTATATGGTCCATCATCAATTTTATAATGTCCTTCATCTATAAATTGACCAATTAAAGCTAAATCCTTAAATTCTGTGTAAAAATTAAATACTTCAAATAATGGAAAGTCAACATTTATAACGATTGAATTTTGGTCAGGTGCAGTTATTGTAAATTTTTCTGGCACTCTTCCAATTATAAAGGTTGATTTTGACCCAGCTCCAATAATATTTACTTTCCCTAGATCTTCTATATAAATTGATGTTGATTTGATTTTAATTGTTTTGTCAATGAGATAGAATCCTGCTGGAAAAAACAATCCTCCTTTTGTTTCCGAAATAGTTTGATTTTGAGAATTTGGTTGACCATTTACTATTGGTGTAAGCATTGTATTTATTGCCAATTGTATAGCATCAGAATCATTATTACAATTATTAATATTATCTGGCCATGCATTACCTACTGCTCCGAACCATTTTACATTTACATATCCATCAAAAATTCTTTTAAATCTGTATTGGCCTTGACCGACTAATGTAATTCCAGTATTGTCAACGGATAATAAATCGTTTGCATCATAACGCCAATTACCCTCTTTTCCTAAATCAGTTACATAATAAGTGTCATTCACATTTGGGACAATTGTATTCCGCAAATCGTCGATGGTAGTTTGAATTATTGACATGGCTATTTTTTTTATTAAACAAATTTATTTAAAATTCTAATGAAGTGTATTATCTTAAAAAGTATAACAATTTTTAAATTTGTATATTTTCTTTTAAAAAATTAAATTCTAAAGAACACTACAACTTATTTGTAAATTTCATTTTTAGTTATTAAGTTGCACATTTAAAAAAAAAAATCACTACATAATGAAAAAACAATTACTTGCTATCGCAGCTATGTTTGTAGGACTAAGCGCATTTGCGCAAGACTACTATTACAGAAAACTTATTGGCACAACCTCTGAGTACGTTATGAACCAAACTGGCGCAACCACTCTAGTAAATGGTCCAGCAACTAGTACCCTTAGTTCAGAATCCACACTTCCATTTGCTTGGAATTTTTATGGACAACCTGTTACAAAATTTAAAGCCAGTACAGCAGGATATATTACATTTGATGTAACTCAAACAAATAGTGTACAAACCAACACCTCTTTGAGCAATTCCACAGCTCCTAACAATTCAATTTTTGCATTTTGGGATGACACTAAGTTAGCACCTATCACTCAAGGAACAACAACTTTCCCTTCAGATATCTGCACTTGGACTTATGGAACTGCACCAAACCGTGTTTATGTAATCCAATGGAGATTAGTTCAAACTGCAGCCAGCGCTTCACCAACTGATATTACTTATTATGCAATAAGACTTTACGAAAATAGCAACTTTGACATAGTTCATAATTATGGATTTGGCACATTTACTGCAAGTGCTGGAACTAAAAATGCAGATGGAACTTCTTCCAAAGAAATTAAGGGTACACCGAACATGAACTTTGGTGGAAAAGACGGTCAATATGACGCAGCTTTGAGTGCTGTTTACAAATTCTTTTATGGTATCCAACCAAATAATGATCCAGAGTTGGCTAGCATAGAGTTGCCTAAATATACTCCAAAAAACACCAATATGGCAATAAAAGGTGTAGTTGCAAACTATGGCAAACAAAGCTTAAGTTCTTTCAAATTAAAGTACACAGTGGATGGTGGAGCTGAAGTAATCATGCAATTAAGTGGTTTAAACATTGATGCAGACGGAGGAACTTATGCATTTACACACAATGTACCTTACTCAAGCCCAACCATTGGAGCTAAGAACATTGTTGTTAGTATTTCTGATCCTAACGCTGGTGTTGACGGTGATTTAACTAACAATAGCAAAAGTGGTTCATTTACAATCGTAAATTCAACTGTACCTCGTAAAGTATTACATGAAATATTTACTTCATCTACTTGTCCTCCTTGTAAGCCAGGTAATGAAAACTTAAAAGCAGTTTTAGATTTTAAAGTAGGCGAATGGACAACCATTAAATATCAAACTAACTTCCCTGGAACAGGAGACCCTTATTATACCTCTGAAGTTGGAACACGTTTTAGTTATTATGGTGCAAACTTTGCTCCTTGGTTAACCATTGATGGTGCAAACAGTTGGGGTGCTACTTCTGCAAATGCAAATTCTTACACAGAAGCTATGTTTGATGCTAAAAAAGCTGTGCCTTCATTAGCTGCAATTACTGCAAAATACACTATCGTCGGCAAAACTGTAACTGTTAGTGGTAATGTAACGCCGGTTCAAAGTTTCGCTAATTCAAGCATGAGACTTCGTATTGCTGTGGTAGAAAAAGTAACAAGCAAAAATGTTAAAAACAATGGAGAATCTGAATTCTATGCAGTAATGAAGAAGATGCTTCCAAATGCAACTGGTACTACTGTTAGTTTAGCTGCTGGTACTGCAGTTCCTTACACACAATCTTTCACTTTCCCTGGAGAGTATCGTTTGCCAACCAATGGTCAAACAGCTAATATTATCAACTTAGCAACTGAACACTCAGTTGAATCTTTTGATAACTTATATGCTATCGTTTTCTTACAAGATGATGCAGACAAAACTGTTTGGCAAAGTGAAACCACTACTCCATTAGGACCAGTAAGTGTAACTGAAATCAATGAGTTAGGTCTTAACATTTATCCTAATCCAAGCAAAGGAAACATCAATGTTACTTTTGGTGGAAATAGCAGCAATGGATCAGTTCGTATCGTTGATATGAATGGAAAAGAAGTTCTTGCTCAAACTATCAACAGCTTAAATGGCGAAATCAATTGCGAAAACTTAAGCAATGGCCTTTACTTTGTTGAATTAACTGTTGCTGGCAAAACTGCTACTAAGAAGTTAAACATTATTCGTTAATCGAATTTAATCTTATAAAGAAGCCCTTCAGAAATTCTGAAGGGCTTTTTTTATGCCTATTTATTATCTTTAAACCATGAAAATATTAAAGCTAGTAGTTTGTTTCCTATTTGTTCTCGCAAGCCATCTTGCCACAGCACAGTATTACTTAGTAACTAGCAAAGGAATTGCCGAACCTATCAACTTGGCGCAAAGCAATGAAAAAACTATCCTAAACGATAAAAGTCAAAATGCTTACAGTGAATTCATCCCACTAAGTTTTCCTTTTACCTTTTACGGCCAAAGCATTAACGGCTTTAGAGCTTACTCAGATGGAAGACTAGCATTGGATACTTTTCCTTTAACCCCTTCAGATACCAATTATTCCTTATCAAATTCACTTGCACCCAGTAATTGTGTTTACGCTTTTTGGGATCAAACCGAATTAAAAAACTTCAGCTTAGGAGGCAAAACTTATGCTTCTGACATTCAAACTTGGCAAGAAAACCTTCATGGAAAAAAGGTTCAAACCATCTTATGGCGATTGATTAGACCTAAACCCAGTAGCAGCTTAAACGCCTATGTTTACTACGCGGTTCGACTTTATGAAACAAACGAAATTGAGATCATACATTTATATGGTACCGGAAACTTCACCGCCACGGTTGGAATAAAAGGAAAGGAAAACCAATCATATTTAGAAGTAAATGGCTCGCCAATACGCAATTATGGCGGAACTAACCTTGCCTATAACCCTGATTCTGTCCTAGAATTTAAATTTATTCCAGGCACCCAAAAACAAAATAACCTTGCCTTAACTTCCCTTGAAATTGCACCCTACTTAGAAAATGGCAAACTAGTTACCCTAAAAGGCCAATTGATAAATTTAGGAAGTGATTCGCTTAAACAATTTAAGGCACAACTGAAAATTGGTCCTACTCAAACTGAAATGCTACCAAACACTTTGGTTAATCTAGCTGTTGGCGAAAAGTATAATTTTGAATTTGCCCTTAGTGAATGGAGCTCAGATTCGGGTTATCAGCTTTTTCAATTGGTTCTGTTTGAACCAAACCAGCAAGTAGATGAAGACAGTAGCAACAATTCTTTAGGTGTGGAAGTATTGGTTTATACCTCAAATTATCCTCAAATGGTTTTGCATGAAGTGTTTTCATCTTCTTCAACAGGCCAAGGAAAAATAGCTAAGGAAGCACTTGCTCAAACGCTCAACAACTTTCTGGGGCAATGGATTGTGCTTACCCACCCCATGAATTTCCCAAATTTTGGGGATCCTTATTTCATGCAATTTAGTGCCGACCTCTTTCTCAAATACCAATTAAATATGTCTCCAGCCTTGGTGGTAAATGGAAACAAAAACTGGGGAGAAGAAATTCCTAATCTTAGTCTTTACAAACCAAGTTATTTCCAAACGTTTGCTGGCAAAAAGGCTTTGGTTCAAATAGATTGCAAACTTACCAGAAACGTACAATCGTTTGCAGTTAACACCCAAATTACCCCAACCAATGGTTTAAAAAGCAAGCAACTTTACTTGCATGTGGCCTTGGTAGAGAAGGTCACTTATAAAAACACAAGAAACAATGGCGAAACCGAATTTTACCACATTGTGAAGGCCTTATTGCCAAACTCAACGGGAACTGCAGTTCAATTGCAGGAAGGAAAAAGTGTGCAGATGTTAGACAGCTTTACCTTTAAAGGAAACTATCGCCTGCCTGCGAGTGGCGACCCAAATTTGATCATCAATCCACTGATTGAACACTCAGTAGAAAACTTTGAAAACATATACGCAGTTGCTTATTTGCAGGAGGAGGATAGCAAATTGGTTTTACAAAGCAGTAGTTCGGAGGTCTTGTTACCTTTAAGTCAAGCCGAACTTATATCATCTGAAATTCTGGTTTATCCAAACCCAGCCAATGAAAATATTCAAATCAGTTTACCAGAGGGAATACAGCAAGCACAAATTAGCATTAGAGACGCTAAAGGGGCATTGGTTCAACCCGAAACCTTATACAAACCCAAAACCAAATTGAGGTTACCTCCAATGGCTGAGGGCATATTTATCGTGGAGATAAAGACAGAAAAAGGTATTTATTGGAAAAAGCTTGCCTCGACTCCGCTCGGCAACCAGTTGGCTCCGCTAAATTAAAGAAAACATGACTTTAATGGCATAAGCTATTGGCGCTGCTTGAATAAGCTACTCCTTATTAGAAAAATTTAATTTATGTTTTTAAGAAACCTGTTACCCCTGTTAGAAGATATTATTTGTCCATGCTTTAATAACAATTTGTAGAATAAGCTCTACTATTCTATATCGAAAAATAAATTCGGATATAGAATTAATTCTAAGAAAGGAAATTCTGCTTGTAATAATTTGCTTTATAGGTTTTTATCTATTAACATTGTATTGCCTAATTTAAAAATTCTACTCAATTTAATTACCCCAAATTACGATCATTTAAAAGCATCAAGCAAATCATTCATTTGCATTTTAAACCAATAAAAAACTAATTCTTATATGAAAAAACATCTGCTCAATTGTTTGTTTTTAAAAGGTTTGCTCTTAAGCCAAATACTAGCAGCCCAAACGCCTATTAAACTTAAACTTATTGGAGCATTTTGGGATAGCACAGGTTATAGTTTCGATACCTTATACTTTGGATTTCATAAAGATGGCGGACTAGGTGTACAGGCAGGATTAGATGTGCTAGACACTAATTCAAAACTTAATTGGGGAACTTATGATACTAGTACACCTAACTTAAGGTATAAAACCAATATCAGAGAATTTGAACCATATACCTACACATCCTTTCAAATCTATGCTCGTAATAATTTAGTTTATATAAAATGGGATACAACAGAGTATCAGCCATCATTTTATAATTATGATTTTGTTAGATTAAGTGTGACATTAGAATGCAAGAATGCTTTTTTTGAGTTTCCAGAATTTTACGGTCACGCTATTTCAGGTAGAACAGAATCATGGAAAGAAACCAATGGAGTTAATCCTGTAGATTCTGTGAGGATATTTATTATTGGATTTTCTCCACAATTATGGGTTAACTTGGGGGTAAGAGATTCTATACCTACTAGTATAAATAACACACAGCTTCAACAAAAATTAGAAATACTCCATTCTAATGATGCTAATCTTTTGCATGTGAAAAACCCTCTTGAGTTACCTTTAAAAATAGATTTAATTAATCACCTAGGGCAGAGTCTGGCAAAATTGCCTATTACTACTAGCCTAAGCCACATAACTATACCCTTAGAAGGCCTTTGCAGTGGGATTTATTATTTAAGCATTACAAACGATAATAATTATACCTTAAAAAAAATAATCATACCTTAATATTATCTAAAATTAAATTTCTATGAAACAATTAACACTTTTTTCAGTACAGCTTCTTTCATCTTTATTGTTGTTTTCACAATCTAATTTTCATTGCGATTACGATCCTATGCAACAACAAACAGAGAATTTTTTTACACAAAACAAAGGAAATAATCTTTGCATGGCTAATGGAAATGCTCACACCCCAAAAGGTGTATTAAACACCATGATGGTATTTGTTACATTCACAGAAGACCAAAACAATACAAACGCAGAAAACAATATATACTTTTGGCCTAAAAATAGCGTTCCAAATTATGCCACTAATGTTTTAAATCTTGGACCTAATCCTGGTTCTGTTTCGAGTAAGTCTAATAATTTAACAGGATACTATGAAACTATGTCTGGATACAATGGTACTAATGGTTTTTCTGTTACTGGAAAAGTTTTTCATGTTACAATATCAAAACAATTTAACTATGACAATAATAAATCTAAACTAGAAAATTTGGAAAATTTCGAAAACACACTTTGCCAAAGATCAATAAATGCCTTGCAAACACAATATCCTAATGAGGATTGGTCTCAATATGACAAAAGAGATAACATTAATAGGTCTGGAAACAGGGGTACTAGAACTTTCGAAACTGATAACAGCGCTTTATACAGTGATGGAGTAATAGATTACTTTAGTATTCACTTTAGGTTACTACCATCTGATTTAAATATTTATAGAACAGGACAAGGTGCTATTAGGCGAAATGGACGCTCTTACTTCGCGTATATGAAATCAATCTTAGGGTTACCAGACCTAACGAAAAACAACCAGAATTTTTGGATTGATTGTGGACATACACTTTTTGACCCTTTTGATTTTCCAAAATTTTTTCCATACTTTACTCATGAGTTTGGGCATGGTGTTTTTGGTTTAGCACACCACATGGGAGCTAATGATGTTACTGGATTTTACTTTAATTCATACTATGGTTGGGGTATGATGGCAGATGTTTCTAAATTTTTCAACACAAGCAATGCTTGGGAAAATTGGACTTATGGATGGTCGAACCCACAGATTGCAACACCCAATATTCAAACTTATAGTATAAAAGATTTTGTTACCACTAAGGATGCCATTAAAATTCCAATTCCCAATACAAGTCAGGCCCTTTGGATTGAAAACCATCAATTAATAAATTTTTTTGATAATAAAAATACTACGAATATTGGTAACATGACCCCTGGATTATACATGTATATTTCTGACTATGAAAGTCCAGAAAACTGCGTTTTGGTGCCTTCCTCCGCAAGATATTATGAGGATATTCCATATTCTAGAATGCTTTTTTGGGCCAATCGACTAAAGGTACTCAGTAAAGAAGGAAATAAAGATTACATATATACAGCAACAGGAACAAATACATTTAACTTTACAACCATAGCTGATAATCCAATTTCTGGCGCTCATTCTGCGCAAAGTTTAAGAATTGATATGAATAAAGATGCTGTTATAGACTATAAATCAGCAACTGCAAATGATGGTAGCAACGAACACACCAGAGTTTATAATTTAAACAATTCAAATGTGGCAAATTGGTCTGGCAATTCAAGTTCAGCATTTGGTGTTGGCGATGAACTATCCATTAGTGGCCTTTTACCAATTCTAAATTATCCGTTCATTGATAATGAGCAGGATAGATTAACTGTTATAGAAAACAACAACACTCCCAATAATCCAATTCAAACCATTTGAATTAAATGGCTTGGTTATAAATATTTTACATTTTAATAGTACCACCAAAGAATATACGATTTTTGTTAGCTACACCGATAATACTCTTTCTAATAGCAAAGAATGGGCTGGAAACATAGAAATACCTAATATATTTTCACAAGTTAATGTGCCAGATTTATCTATAAAATCTGGAAAAACACTTACCATAAAAAGAAGTGGAACTGCCAATACTCAAAGAAATTCTCAAGCTTTGAACATAACAAATTTCACATGGCCAAGTAAGTTAATTTGCAAGAATGGCGCTTACTTAAGTTTGGAAAGTGGTTCAAATGTTATTATAAAAGATACTTCAACCTTTGAGCTTGAGTCAAATGCCACTTTAGAAATTCAAAACGGCAGCACATTCAATGTAAAAGATTACAGTTCATTTAAGATACATCCAAATGCGAAAATCATTGTAAAAGAAAATGGGAAGTTGTTAATAGAAGAATCAAGTACACTTACCTACCTTAATAGTGGTCAGATAATTTTGGAAGGACCAAATTCAATTTTGGAATTTAAAAGTGGAGGTAAAATTTTAATAGGAGAAAATGCTACATTTAATTATTCTGGTAATGGGTTTATTAAAATAAATACTGATAATTCAATATATCCAATTTTCCGAGCTATTGGCCAAAATGCTAGGGTGAAAATTGTTACAAGTGGATTTAACTTCAATTCAAAGAAAATTTTAGAAATAACTGGAGGATCATATGTTTGTGACTACAATAAAGAAAATTCAAATGGTCTTTCAAATTTTGAGTTAAATGAGTTAAGTTTTCAAAATGGGCTTATTCAGCTTGACAGAAATACTGGAATTGCGATATCTGGTAAGAACACAAAAACAGATTTAAGAAATTTGTTTATTAAGGCGAGAATTGAAAATACTGCAAATGAAAGACACTTCGGAATAGTTTTGAATGGTCAAAAAGGAAATTCAATTTACAAAGTTTCTATTAGAGATGGGGTAAATGGTATTACATCAAATAATTACTATGGTGGAAATAATTTAGACTTGTTGCAATACAATGCTTTTTCATGCGAAATAGGCATTCAAATTAATGGGGCAGGAGCAAGGATTCAAGATTGTAAAATAAATGACTGTAAAACTGCAATATTATTGCAGGGGATGTATGGAAGCACAAGATTGTATCGAGGAGAAATTTTTAATTGTAGCGTTGGCGTTTTAGCAGTAAATTGTGGTTCTACAGTAATTGAACTGTATCAACCAAATATTCACAATAATTTTAATGGAGTTTACGCATCAAATTCTTTGATAACTGGCAATTGCGGTAAAGTATTTAACAATGCGGCGGCTAACATGGTAAACGGGAAATATGAAGGGGCAAACTTTCATTTAAATAATTTATCCAACCTTACCTTAGATCCAACCTTTAGGCCTGGGATTGGCAATGTAGATTTGAGTAATGTGAGAGGTGTATCTGTAAGACTAGAAAAATCTGGAACAGGGCCATTAATTTCAAATTCTCAATCCAACTTAGAAACTGGATTAGATTATTCGATTGTTGGTAATATAAACAGAAATTTAACTTCGATTCCACTAAATATTTTTAGTAAAATGAATTTTTGGAGATCGTCTTCAGGGACTTCTTTTTCTCCAGTGCATCTAATTGATTATAAGGTAATAAATTCAATCGCACCATTTAGCACAAATTTTGTTTATTACCAAGACCCAAATCCAATATCAAATTTTCAAATTTGTGGAACAGGCTCTATAGGTTCTACAGGAGGCGATGATAGATTCAAAGGATTCTTATCTGCACCTATTAGCATTTTAGAAGGTGTATCAGATTTTCAATTAAGTGACGGAAACAATGCTAAAAATTCTGTATTTGAAGGCTTTCAATTTGGATTTGACCTTTTTCCTAATTATGAATTAGCAATTAATTCTTTAATGAAAATTCTAAACCATCAGTTTACACAGGAACAATTTCAAAATTGGAAGGAACCTATTGTCGAAATCAATACCCAAATGATTGAATTTTTAAAAAATGGAATTGAAGATAAGCGCCTTGAAAAAGACGCAAATTTCGAATTAATTAATAACATTATTACGCTTCAGAATAAGTTAATGACAGACTTTAGAGATGACAGCAGCCAATTTTCAGGATTTCAAATAAAAAAGGTGGAAGTTTTTAGGCTAATTGAAAACTATCAAGAGGCTATTCAAACTTTATCAGATATTGATTTGCAATTTTCTCCTAACTATGAGGGGCTAAAATCATCACTAACCTGTATGATAAACAATGAGGTTGCCTCAAAATCTAATTTTTCGGCTTTAATAGAAACAGGATATGGTCTGCATTGTTTTTCGGAAATTGACTATAATAATATGGTTCCTTTTGAAGATACTACTAATTATCAAGGTGTATTAAAAGATAGCTTAATTATCTTCACAGAATCTACCAATGATATAAATGTTTACCCAATTCCAACTAGTAGTTATATTACAATAGGTAGTCTTTCTCTAAAAGAATTCAATTGCGAAATTGAAATATATGATAATCAAGGTAAGTTAGTGAGGAAACAAAATGTTAATGTTGGCAAGAATTTAAGCAATCAAGTATTTTTAGGCGCTTTAGAATCAGGAATTTACCAAATTATAATTAAATATTCAACTAAACAGGAATTACATAAAATAGTAATAATCAAAGATTAGGTTAACTAATTATATAAAAGAGGAGTGCATGATGATTTGATATAAATAATCTATTATGCATTCCTCTTTTTGATTTAGGTTTATTTCAACAATGAGTAAAATTCTTAATATTAAAGTAAGGTTCTTAATACAAAAATTAAGTTTCTCAATCTATAAATAATTGATTTTAGGCTACCAAGGTCAAATAATTAACATTTCTTGAGGAATAATTGGATATATTTTGAATCATCCCCTTAAATTCAATATTTATAGATTTGTATTTACACCTTACAATTAAAAAACTGAAAACATAAGAAAACTCAAAATCTTATTATTGTAGTGAAGCCGAGTAGACTAAATATGCAAAGCCCTATTTGCCGTAGCAGCCAATGCTGCTTCCTTCACAGCTTCGGCGTAGGTGGGATGCGCATGACTCATTCTGGCGATGTCTTCTGCACTGGCTCTAAATTCCATGGCGGTAACAGCTTCAGCAATTAAATCGGCCACACGCGGCCCAATCATGTGCACGCCCAATACCTCGTCTGTTTCGGCATCGGCAAGTATTTTCACCAAACCGTCTATGTCCATGCTGGCTCTGGCGCGCCCTAGGGCGCGCATAGGAAATGACCCAACCTTGTACTTTTTACCATCCTTTTTCAGTTCTTCTTCTGTAGCGCCTACCCCTGCGACTTCTGGCCAAGTATACACCACACCCGGAATTAAATTATAGTTGATATGTGGCTTTTGTCCAGCCATGGTTTCTGCCACAAAAACGCCTTCTTCCTCTGCTTTGTGGGCTAACATGGCTCCTTTTACCACGTCGCCAATGGCGTAAATTCCTTTTACATTGGTTTCTAAGTGAGCATCTGTTTCTACCCTACCTCTTTCGTCTACTTTTATACCAACAGCTTCTAGGTTCAAACCAGCTGTATAGGCTTTTCTACCCACGCTAACTAGACAATAATCGCCAGAGAAACTTACTTCTTCCCCCTTTTCGTTGTCTGCAATTACAGCAACTTCATTGCCATTTACCTTGGCCGATTTTACTTTATGGTTAAAGAAAAATTCAAAGCCAAGCTTTCTCAAACTGCGTTGCAATTCTTTGCCTAAGGTGGCATCCATGGTTGGAATAATGGCATTGGTATATTCAATCACAGAAACCTTTGCACCTAAACGTGCATACACAGAACCTAATTCCAAACCAATTACGCCACCACCAATAATGATTAGATGCTTTGGGATTTCGGTCATATTTAAAGCCTCGGTAGAAGTAATGATTCTTTTCTTGTCCAATTCGATACCAGGCAACAAAGCCGGCTTAGAACCAGTGGCAATGATTACCTTGTCAGTTTCGATGGTTTGCTCGGTTTCTCCGCTTACTTTGATGGTATTTTTAGTTATAAAAGAACCAACACCTTTTAACACGTCAATTTTATTTTTCTTCATCAAATAATCGATGCCTTCGCAGGTTTGCTTAACCACGCCGTTTTTGCGCTCAATCATTTGGGTCAAGTTAATCTTCAAATCAGCCACATCAATACCATGCGTTTTAAAGTTATGGGCTGCATTATGGTAGTGTTCAGAACTATCTAACAAGGCTTTAGATGGAATACAACCCACGTTTAAGCAAGTACCACCAAGGGTATTATACTTCTCAATTAGAGCAGTTTTAAAACCTAACTGTGCGCAACGAATGGCTGCAACATAGCCACCAGGACCAGAACCAATAATGGTTACATCGTATTTCATGTGAATTGAGTTTATAAAGTAATTGGGCAAAGGTAGTTTTCCTAAACATTAATGAAAAGTAATTTCATTCACATTAGACCGTTTAGCTTATGTATATTTGTACTTTGTTTAGATTATTTGACACATGACGCCTTTCCCAAAACCTGATATTATTTCTTTTCCCTTATCACAACCTAATGCTGCTAACAAATTCAGCATTGTAATTCCCAGTTGGAATAACCTAGAAATGCTGCAACTCTGCATAAAATCTATTCTTCAAAATTCTAGGTTCAAACACCAAATAATTGTTCACATTAATGAAGGCACAGACGGCTCTTTGGAATGGGTAAAGTCGCAAAACCTAGACCATACCTACTCTGCTCAGAATGCCGGAATTTGCTACGCAGTAAACGCTATGGCAAATTTGGCCCTTACCGAATATATCTTATTCCTAAACGACGACATGTATGTTTGCCCCGATTGGGACCTGCATTTAATGAATGAAGTAACCACTACCACTAATCCGCTTTGGTACTTCAGCGGCACTATGATAGAACCTCATCCTTCTTCCAACAAATGCAATTTAGCTCCTTTTGATTTTGGAACCGACGTTAAAAACTTTAAAGAACAAGAATTGCTTGAATTTTGCAAAACTACCCACCGCAAAGATTGGAATGGTGGCAGTTGGCCTCCTAGTCTTGTTACAAAAGAACTCTTCTTTAAAGTAGGTGGCTACAGCGTAGAATTTAGCCCAGGTATGTACAGCGACCCCGACTTCTCAATGAAACTTTGGAAGGCTGGTGTTCGCAATTTTAAAGGAATTGCAGCAAGCATGGTTTATCATTTTCAAAGCAAATCTACTGTTAGGGTAGAAAAAAATGATGGTCGCAAACAATTTGCAATAAAATGGGGGATTCCAGCCTCTTTTTTTTACAAACACATGCTTGAAATGGGCAAGGACCATATGTTAAACCGTCCATTGAGTTTCGACAAAAACATCTCTTACCTTATGGCCAAAATGCGCGCCGCAAAAATTGCTAGGGAGTAATTTGTCATGCAAATTAGTGTTACCATTATCACTTTTAATGAGGCCAATAACATTCACAGGTGCTTGCAATCTGTTGCCTCTGTAGCAGATGAAATTATTGTGCTTGACTCCTACTCAACCGACCAAACTGCAGAAATTGCCAAGCAATGTGGGGCAACTGTAATTTCTCAAAAATTCTTAGGGCATATCGAGCAAAAAAACCTTGCTATCTCCTATGCAAATCATGATTATATCCTTTCTATAGATGCCGACGAAGCCTTAGACAGCCATCTTGCTTCGGAGATTTTAGCTATTAAAAAATCAGATTCCCCAGCCCAAGCTTATTGGATCAATCGTTTCAACAACTACTGCGGCCAATGGATTAGGTATGGCGCGTGGCGAAGCGATAAAAAAATTAGGTTATTCCATAAACATTTTGGAAAATGGGGTGGCATAAATCCCCATGATAGAATTGAGTTATCGGCGTCGGTTCAACCCGAAACCCTTAAAGGAAACCTTTTGCACTGGAGCTATAACAGCATAACCGAGCACCAAAACAAAGTCTATAAATACGCAGAAATTGCAGCCTTAGCCTACCAAAAAACGGGCAAAAAATCTTCCTACTTTAAAATTATCCTGAGTCCAATTTTTAGGTTTGTAAGAGATTATATTTTCAAACTTGGCCTATTAGACGGCAAATACGGCCTTATCATAGCCTCACTTACCGCCAAAGAAGTTTATTTAAAATACAAACGTTTAAAAAGTTTCGGTTTGAACCAAAACTGATTATAAACCTAACAATAATTTCTGAGGATCGTTGCCTGAAGTAAGTAACAAGGTTGGATTTTCTAAACATTGCTTTACCTTTACCAAGAAACCAACTGATTCGCGGCCATCAATGATTCTATGGTCGTAACTTAAGGCCACATACATAATTGGTCTAATTACAATTTGACCATCTTTAACCACTGCTCTTTCAACGATATTGTGCATACCAAGTATTGCACTTTGCGGCGGATTAATAATTGGGGTACTTAGCATAGAACCAAACACACCGCCATTGGTGATGGTGAAGGTTCCGCCAGTCATTTCCTCCAAACTCAATTTGTTATCGCGGGCTTTGCCAGCTAAGGTCATTACTTCTTTTTCAATTTCTGCCAAGCTCATGCTTTCTGCATTTCTAATTACTGGCACCACTAAGCCTTTAGGAGCGCTTACAGCAATAGAAACATCGCAGTAATCATGAAAGATAATTTCCTCTCCATCAATGTAGGCATTTACTGCAGGGAATTGTTTTAAGGCAACTGTAACCGCTTTGGTAAAGAAACTCATGAAACCTAGGTTCACACCGAATGCTTCTTTAAATTGATTTTTATATTGGTTGCGCAAATCCATGATAGGCTTCATGTCTACTTCATTGAAAGTAGTTAACATGGCGGTTTCATTTTTTGCAGCAACCAACCTTCTTGCAACCGTTTTGCGCAAGTTGGTCATTTTTTCTCTGCGATCGTTGCGAGATTTTGCTTCGTTAAAAGTCACTTTCAATTCAGCACCCATGGCATCAGCCTTGGTAATTCTGCCATCTTTGCCAGTACCATTAACATCTTTAGGATTTATGCCTTTCTCGCTAAGTATTTTTTGCGCAGCTGGAGAAGGTGTTCCGCTGGCATAAGTAGTTTGTTCTGATGATTTAGCTTCTGCTTTTGGTGGTTCTACTTTTGTTTCAACTTTAGCGGCCACAACGGGTGCAGCTGCGCCTTCTGGGCGTTTAGCATCTGTATCAATTTCTGCAATCAAGTCGCCCACCTTAATGGTATCGCCTTCATTGCCTTTGGTGCTAAGCACACCTGCTGCTTCTGCGTTAAGTTCAAATGTTGCTTTGTCACTTTCCAACTCGCAAAGCAACTCGTCCATTTCTACATAATCACCAGTTTTTTTGTTCCAGCGAGCAATGGTTACTTCGCTAATTGATTCGCCAACGGTAGGTACTTTAATTTGAAGCATGTCTTCTAATTTGAAGCTGCAAAATAAAGGAAAGCCTTAGCATTTCACAACTGAAAAAACCAAGGAAATAAAATCCTTCAAACTACCTGTATATTAGGCCTTTTGAGCTTTTTCTTTTGGTTCAAGCCTAATCTTTAGGTCGCTTAAGGCATTCATATAATAGATATAAGCATCGTAGGGAGAGTCATACGGACTGAAATATTTGTGCACATCACCATCTGCCCAGAACTTTGTAGTCATATAATAAAAATGGTCTGAGGTGAGCATTTTCTTCCAATCGTCAATCAGTTTTTCGTCCATACTGGCATATACAGCATTTTCTAATTGATATATATTGTCTATGGCTTCATCTTGCATTGGGTTCCCAATCCATGCGCTAAGGTCGCGTTCTGTATCTGCCCAACTGGTAAGCTCGTGACAATCATAAGTATCTCTAACTGGGTAAGCGTCGATGGTTTCGGAAACAGTTTTAAATCCGAAGTCTGTATGCTTTAACACTTGTTCTGGCAAGTGGCGCATAAACTCAAAAATACCGCTGTGTTCCCATTGGTGTTCGCCAAACGTTTCATAGTCCATAAATAGATTAACTGTTTCGCCATGGCCAGCAATGCCGTGTACCCATGAGGCAAATCTATCAGCCGTTAAGGGCCATTCGTTCCATTCTTGATTGCTAAACCTAAAGGCAATATCATCACTTAATTTATAGTTTTTAAGCAAAGATTTAATGTGGTTGGCATTGGGAGCTTTGTATAAAAAGTTAGGCGTTCTATCACCCAAATGCCTGTCAACCCCTTCGCAGATAATGCCTTCATACCCTAAGTTTTCTATGTAAGCTGCCAACTCATTGTTGTATTGCAACTCTGTGTTTCTAAACACCCGTGGCTTTTGGTTGAAGTATTTTTGAATGAGTTTTCCATGCGCTTCCACTTGCTTGTTAAACTCTTCTTTAGAAAAGATATAGGCCAAAGAATGGTAATAGGTTTCCGCAATAAATTCTACGCAGCCCGTATTAGCAAGGTCTATAAAAGATTGTAGCACATCTGGCCTCCAAGTGGCAAATTGCTCAAGCGCAACACCACTTACGGAGTAGCTTATTCTAAAATTACCTTCATGCTTTTTGATGAGTTCGAGCATCAATTGGTTGGTAGGTAAATAGCATCGTTCTGCCACTTTATCCAATACCTCCTTATTTTTTACATCATCATAATAATTATGGTTTGAACCTATGTCGAAGAAGCTATAATTTCTTAGGCGATAAGGTTGATGCACTTGAAAGTAAAAACAGATTGAAGGCATAATGGGTATGATTTAGAAATGGTAAATTTGAAATATAGAAGTTCTGCGGTACTAATTTATGAAATTCTATCTAAATCCAACTACATTTCCAAGTTGAGCAACAAAAAGTTAATTTGGGTTGAACCAATTTTATAAAGAATAAAAAACTTAAGGCTTTAAATTAAGAATTTCTTGAGAAAAAGATTGTATTTCTCTTTGCACGCCAGCTATATCCTTTGACCTAATAGGATTTCCCAAAATATGATCTCCGCCCTCAGTCAAGTTAACCAAACGCTTTGTGACAGCTGAGCTAGCAAGTTGATTATGCATCCATTCTATTTTCTCTGTGTTCACCATTTGATCGCAATGTTCTTTGTCTTTAAAGTAATATAAAGTTAAAGTGGGTTTATGGATGTTAGCAAAAGTCTGTTCAGTCATATTTTTTTCTACCAATTCTTGCAACTGGGCGGTAGCTTCAAGTCGATAAGAATTATACCAATACTTCCCAAACTCAGGTTCGTTATTAAAGCTTAGAGAATCTGAGCCCACCACTAACCTTGCAATGTTTAATCCCCAAGGATTATTGAGCAAAAATGCAGCAGGATCTTTGATTCTAATATTTGGTGAAAGAAGGATAAGACCTTTAATTTCGGGATATCGTGCAGCAAGCATCAGAGCAAGTGTGCAGCCGGTTGAGGTTCCCATGATAATTACAGAATCGCCAAGTGCTTTTGCAACCACATACGCTTCTTTTGCAGATTCCCAAAGCTCATTTGCAGTTAAGTTGAGCATGGCATTAGCCCCAATTAAACCGTGGTGCGCCAAGCGAGGAACATACAAGTTTAGGTTATACTGTTTTGCAAACCATTTATGAACAGGATCTCCTTCGAATGGAGATGCCGCGAAACCATGCAAGTATAAAACAACAACAGGCCTTTTTTGAGGAATAGAATCTGCAAATACAAAAAAAGATTGATTACCACTTTTAACAAGCGCTTGGCTATCCCTAGCATACACAAATTCTACTTCTTCTGCAAAATTTGCTTTGGCCGCAGGCAATTTATCATCTGCATCAAACTTGGCAGTTTTTGGCCCGATGAAATAAATTAATATCAGCAAACCAAGAATGAAAAGCGGAATATATTTCTTCATGATTTCAAATAAAGCAATTTTAGTATAAAAGTATAATATTTGTTTTTAGAATTTAATCTATTAAAAAATTTACACACTCAAGTATGACTCACAACCTTTTTCCTTGCTTATGGTTTAATGGACAAGCCAAAGCAGCAGCAGATTTTTATTGTTCAGTTTTTAAACACTCAAAAATAATTTCTGAAAATCCTATGGCAGTAATTTTTGAATTGAACCAAACAAAATTTATGGCCCTAAATGGAGGACCAGAATATAAATTTTCACCTGCAAACTCATATGTAATTACCTGTTATACACAAGAAGAAATTGACCACTATTGGGAGGAATTGGGAGCTGGAGGAACATATGGTAAATGCGGTTGGCTAGACGATAAGTTTGGAGTTTCGTGGCAGATTGTTCCATCTATTTTAGGGAAATTAATGAACGACCCAGAAAAAGCCCCAAAAGCAATGTATGCTTTTATGCAAATGACTAAATTCGATATTGAAAAATTAAGCAATATTTAAAAATTGCTCAACTGACTTTCTTAAGATTTAATACGACGCACACAATTTAGGGTTGCTAATCCTAAAGAAATTGAATGCGCGTAAGGTTGATGAAAGTTCTATAAGTAGGCCACTATCAATAACTTTGTAAATTTTCATCTTTTGAGGCTTTGCCTTTACACAATTTTGCTAAAGCCATCTTGGTTTTTTAATTACCCAACAAGATTGTAAATTGAATCAAAATAGGCTTGCTTAGATGGTGGTGCTTCGTAACACATTTAAACCTTCTTTATTCATGAGTTCTTGTAAAAGTAAATCTGCCGTGATAAATAAGTCTACTTTTTCACGTGTTGAAATACTGGAAGCCAATTGTATGCTGTCTAATGTTCTTAAGCCTAGTGCCCCATAGGTTGAGATAAGATTTCTAGCATATTCAATAACCAAACTATTTAATGCAATAAAAGTAAATTTTGAGTAGTCTGATTCAAAAAGTTGAATGGTTTTTACACCTGCCTCAGAAGTTAGTTCTTTGGTTCTAACTTTCTTCCAAATGGTTGAGGCAAATTCAATTTTAGTTAATTCAGAAAGAATTATCTCATTGATTGTATTTGTATCAAAAATCACTTCTAATTCCTTTGTTCCTGTTTCTTTATGATAAAGTTTAAATAGAGAGGATGTATCCAAAAATATTATCATTTTTCAGATTGCCTTTCTTCGATAACGGCATCGCTGAGCGAGCTTTTTAGTGCTGAAAGGTTTTTTTGACTTTGGGAGAAAGAAAAATCTGACAATTTGAATCCTTCTTTTGAAATACTCTGAACTTCATCTAAAAATGTAATAAGCACTTTAACAGGATTTTTAGAGGAGAAATCCTTATCTAGCTTTACAAGTCCATTTTCAAAAGTTCCTAAAACAGTTATCATAATGTTTTTATTATAATTTCAAATTTATAAAAAATCGTTGAAATAACTTGGATGATTGAGGATTGTTTAAATTACAACTCTACACTCATTTTCCCTTCCTTCAAATCTATATGGCAACAATCTGTAGTTACTATATAATTGCCTTGATAAATTAAAGAATCAGCATTATAAACTTTAAATATAATTGTATTGCTGCTATTGTATCCAAAAACTTTCAAATGCGAATCAGTAGCCAATTCAAAATATTGGCCCTGAAACGCATTTTTTGAACTGTCTCGCGCTAAAACCACATTGTTTTTTAGCAAAATACTTTCTGTTCTTATCTCGCTTAAATTAGGATTGCTATTGGAGCTTAACTTCACCAGCAACATGGCATATTGCTCAGTACAAATAGCATTACTGCAATTCTTTTTGCTACAACTTTGGATCAAACCAAACCCTAATGCCAACAAGACAAAAAGCTTTTTCATATTTATGGTAGCTTAACCTCTCCTTTACTTACTTTCTCTGCTAATAACAAAGCAGCATAAAGATTTGCGATACCACCCGTTCTGCTAATTTTTGCTAATTTGGTTTTCTTCTTTGTGCCAGGTATCAATACCTTTTCTGTACAAGGAATAGCACTCATTAAAATGATTTGTTTAGTTTGGGCAGCAGTTAAGTTTGGATAATTTTGGCGAACAACAGCCGCAACACCACAAACCATTGGCGCTGCCATGCTGGTACCATTCTGACTTTTATACTCACTTCCAGGAACACAAGAGTAAATATCTACGCCTGGCGCAAATACATCTACATGGGTTTTTCCATAATTAGAAAATGAAGCAACCCTTCCCTTTCCTTCTTTTGCGCTCATCGCACCCACTTCTATCCAATGGCTAAAGTTAAATGCCGTTGCTGCTAAATAACCTTGTGGGTAAAACACCTCACTCTCCAAATTAGCCGCATCATTTCCTGCCGCATGTATCAATAATACATCTTTGCTTTGTGCATATAAAATGGCTTCTTGAACGATAGCTGTGTAAGGAGAAATTTTCTTTCCAAAACTCATATTCACAACCTTGGCGCCATTGTCTGCTGCATACCTAATGGCATTAGCAACGTCCTTGTCACGCTCATCACCATCTGGCACACATCTTACGGTCATAATTTCTGCCATTTGGCAAATTCCCATCATGCCTTTATTGTTCGTTCTATCTGCTGCAATTATCCCTGCCACATGCGTGCCATGGTCGGCTTTAGGACCGTTAACACGGTTGTTGCCATAGCCAATTTCCTTGTTGTCGTTGTAATTGTCGCCAACCAAATTGCGTGGATCAAACTTTTTGTTGAGGTTATAATCCAACATGTTTTGAATTTGCTCCTGTCCTTCTTTCAAAGACTTCATGATAGGCGAATTTAACATGCCACCTGTTTGAACCACATATTGCAAAATTTGCTTGCCAAGTTTTTCCTCTTTGCTTTTAGCTTCAATGGCCTTCACTTCATCAAGACTAGGATTTGGTTTGCCAGTTTTCTTAAGTGCATTCTGAATGGCATCTAAAATATCTTTTAATTGTTTTGCTTGTTCTTCTGTTTCTTTCAAAGAAGCACTATATAGCTTCAATGCATTTTGATACAAAGCTTCTTCATCGGCAGTGCGATTGCTTTTGTTTTCTAACATTGCAACCAATCGGGTAGATTCATAAGTATCTTCCCCTACATTTTTTTCTTTTCCACCAATAAAATTCCAACCATTAACATCGTCAATGTATCCATTTTTATCGTCGTCAATGTTGTTGTCTGCAATTTCGTTTTTGTTGACCCAAAGCATAGATTTTAAATCTTCGTGGTCAATGTCTGTTCCAGCGTCTATCACTGCTACAACAATTTTAGGTTTTCCATTCTCCTCTAGCTTAAATTCTTGGTAGGCTTTCTCTGTGCTTAGCCCCCAAATGCCATCGCTTTGTGGGTCTTGGTTGAACCAATTTTTGTTAGATTTGTTTTGTGCAAAAAGCGAAATGCTGAGCATTAGACTCACTGCTAATAAGGCAACTCTTCTCATTTGTTAGGTTTGTTAATTAAGGGCAATTATATTTGATGTCTCACAATATAAATAAAAAAACTTTTAAGTGGCAATTTTAGACCCCTCTTCGGAAATTCGTTCAGACAAGCAACTCAAGCGTTGGTATGTGTTGGTTATTTCTTTTTTGGTTGTTGAAATAATATTGGCATATCTCTTAACCATATCTTTTTCATGAGTTGGTTAGATTGGTTAGTGCTTATTAGCTCCTTAGTTTTTATTTCTGGCTATGGCATCTGGAAAAGTCGTGGCCAAAAGAATATCGAATCTTATCTTAAAGGAGACAACAGCATTCCTTGGTACATGGTTGGACTTTCAATTATGGCTACTCAAGCCAGTGCCATCACTTTTCTTTCTGCGCCTGGACAAGCCTATACAGACGGAATGCGCTTTGTCCAATACTATTTTGGCCTTCCCATTGCTATGGTGGTTTTAAGCATTTTCTTCTTGCCTATTTACCATCGGCTCAATATTTATACGGCTTATGAGTTTCTGGAGCAACGTTTCGACCAAAAAACAAGGGTATTCACTTCCATCTTATTTCTTACCCAACGCGGCTTGGCATCTGGCTTAACACTTTATGCTCCAGCACTTATTCTTTCTGCTTTATTAGGCTGGAATATTTATTATACCAATTTATTCATTGGTGCTTTTGTAATTTTATACACAGTGCTTGGCGGTTCAAAAGCGGTAAGCTATACGCATTTGCAACAAATGACCATTATTTTTATTGGTATGTTCATCGCTGGCTACATGATTGTTCACTTGCTACCAGAAGAAGTTGGTTTTACCGATGCTATCAAAATGGGAGGCAAACTTGGGAAAATGAATGTGATAGACCTCAACTTTGACCTTAACAATAAATACAATATTTGGAGTGGACTTATAGGTGGTTTTTTTCTGGCTTTGTCTTATTTTGGAACCGACCAATCCCAAGTTTCTAGGTATATCAGCGCCAAAGATTTAAAACAAAGTAGGATGGGTCTTTTGATGAATGGCCTCATTAAAGTTCCCATGCAATTTTTTATATTATTGATAGGTGTATTGCTTTTTGTCTTTTATCAATTTAAACCAGCACCGCTGTTTTTTAATTCAAATGAAATTACCAAATTAGAAAGCAGTCCGTATGCAAAAGATTGGCAACAAATTAACCAATCGCATACTGCCTTGTTCGAGCAAAAAAAACAAGCAGCTTTCGGTTTGAACCAAGCCATTGAGGCAGGCAAGGATTCTGAAATCGAAACACAAAAGGCGGTGTTGGTTCAAACCGAAAAAGAAATGAAAGGCTTAAGAAAGCAGGCCACCGATTTGATGAAATTAAATGACCCTAAAGCTGAAACCGACGACACCAATTACATCTTTTTAAGGTATGTAGTGGATTACTTGCCTCACGGTTTAATTGGCTTATTAATAGCTGTAATTTTTGCCGCTTCTATGCAAAGTAAATCTGCCGAGTTAAACGCTTTAGCCTCTTGCACCATGGTAGATATTTATAAGCGAAGCTTTGTTAAAAATGCCAGCGATGCACATTACTTAAAAGCCTCTAAATGGGCAACTGGTTTATGGGGCGTTTATGCCATTGGCGTAGCGATGTTTGCCAATAAATTAGGAAGTTTAATTGAAGCCGTAAATGTATTAGGCTCCTTGTTTTATGGCACCATTCTAGGAATATTTCTGGTTGCCTTTATGTTTAAAAAGATTAAAGGTGGCAGTGCGTTTTATGCTGCCGTGCTTGCAGAAGCAATTGTATTATACTTATATTTTTTCACCAACATTAGCTTCCTTTGGTTCAACCTTTTTGGTAGTGCTTTGGTGATTATTTTTAGCTTTATCTTTTACTTTTTGCAAACCAAGTACTCACCATCCATCTCTGGCACAACAGAGTAAATGTTTTGTTGCAAGCAAAAACTTACATCATCGGTTTGAAGATGTAATAACTTAAACCGGTTGGCATGAGAACTTTTTCTAACCAAGGCTTCTAAATCGTTTTGATGCTGCTCAAATAATAATAGCGCAGAAAGTGCTGCATCATCGGGCATTTCACAAGAATCCTTTAATCTATCCAAAACAGCGCCAGCAAAAAGCGTATCTTCCAAGTTGTATTTGTCTTTCCATCCCGAGCAGAGAAGCACAAGGTCTTTGCCACTTACTTGAATCTTTTGGCAAAGAGCATCTAAATTTAAGAAAGCCCCAATCAGAATACTATGTGGATTCATTGCCTTAGCCAATTTAATTGCTTTGGTGCCATTTGTGGTGGTAAAAGCAATGTTTTTACCATTTAAAAAAGGGTTTTCATACTCAAATGGCGAGTTGCCCATGTCAAAGCCAGGCACCTTCACAGCATTGCGTTCGGCAGCAATGATAAAATCAAATTCTTTAAACATAAGGCATTCTTCCGGTTGTGAAACCGGAAGAATTTTATTTACACCTGTATTAAATGCTACGCACATGGTGGTGGTAGCTCTCAAAATATCTATTACTACAACCACTTTATCCTTTAGGTCGTAAAGCGGCAGTAAAGCAGGTGTATGAACAACCTCTGCTTTCATTATAAGAAAGGAATTTTTACCACCTTAGCTTTAATCACCTTATCCCTGATTTCTATAAAGATTTCGGAATCTACTTTGCTAAAAGCAGCACTTACATATCCCATTCCAATAGCCTTATTAAGCGAAGGCGATTGCGTTCCAGAAGTAACCTCTCCTATTATATTACCTTCTGAATCTTTAATAATATAATGTTGACGTGGGATACCACGTTCTACCATTTCAAATCCTACTAATTTTTTTGCAGCGCCATTTTCTTTGATGGCCTTATGGTATTCATGGTTAATAAATGGCTTGGTAAACTTGGTAATCCAACCTAAACCAGCTTCTATTGGAGAAGTCTCATCATTGATATCATTGCCATATAAACAGAAACCTTTTTCCAAACGCAAGGTATCGCGTGCACCCAAGCCGCAAGGGGCAATCCCAAATTCTGCTCCAGCTTCAAAGAGGGCGTCCCAAAGTTTGCGCGCATCTTTGTTCCAAACATATAACTCAAAACCGCCTGCACCAGTATAACCTGTGTTTGAGATAATCACATCTTCGCAACCTGCAACTGTGCCGCTGGTGAAAGTGTAATATTCCATTGGGGCAAGGTTTACATCTGTAAGTTTCTGAATTACTTTTATGGCATTCGGACCTTGAACTGCGAGCAAACTCAAATCATCACTCATGTTTATCATTTCAACACCAAACGTATTGTGTTTACTAATCCAGTTCCAATCTTTCTCAATATTGCTTGCATTCACTACTAAATAGTATTCTGTAGCACTGTAGCGGTAAACCAACAAATCATCTACTATACCACCATTTTCATTAGGAAGACAGCTATATTGAACCTTTCCATCCGTAAGTTTTGAAGCATCATTTGAAGTAACCAACTGAATTAAATCAAGGGCCTTCTCCCCTTTTAACATAAATTCGCCCATGTGGCTTACATCAAATACGCCAACACTGTTGCGCACTGCTTGATGCTCTTGAATTAAATTGTTGTAAAGCACAGGCATATTATATCCTGCAAATTCAATCATCTTGGCTCCAAGAGAAGCATGGAGGTCGTTGAGTGCTACGTATTTCATTTGTTGTGTATTTTACGGGTTCAAATTAACATAAATCTGTAGAATATTTTAAATCCTTCTATTGTCGAACCAATCTTTGCGTTTAGGTACTTTTAAATCTTGTAAAGTTGGCGATTTCACTTGAATGTTAAATATAAAGTATTGGGTACCAAATGCTGAAAGCGGCGCCCAGCCAAAGGTAAACTGCCAGCAATGTAAATCGCGACGAAGATCAATTCCTAGGTGAGAAATTTTATTAGTGGTAAAATCGTATCCCGAATTAAAATCAATGAACCAGTTTTTGGTTGGATTGAGTTTACCATTAAAGGAAAGCGTTTGAACAAAAGGCTTTTCATTTTCTAATAATCTAGAACTATGATTGTAATTAATGGTATAATTAAAGTTAACAGACCAATCGATTGCTGGCTCAGTAAAATTTAGTTTGGTCATTTCTTTTTTCCGGGCTTCTGCCCGTTCTTGACTTTTGCCTTTGAACATTTGTGGCGTTATTCCAGCGTTAATACCCATGTTTCCATTGGTAATTCTACCCAAAGTACCTTGCTCAGAAACATAAAACCTATTTACTCTTTGGTAAAACTTACTACCACTTTCAGTTGTAATTACCTCGTTTACGTATGGATCAAGAGAAGCACCGCCAACTAAACTGATAGTTTTAAACAAGGTAGTACGCCAAGAAATTGGAATTACACTAAGCTTGAGCGAATCTGCAAAAATATTGTAAGCGCCACTCAACCTAATGCTTTCAAAAATCTTAATCTTTTCAATCTTCTCAGAAGTATCCTTGCCTTTTTTCCACTTCATTTCAAGGTTATTGTCGATGCCAAAATTAATATTTCCTTGCCTACCTCTGCCTGGACTACCGTATAAAGAACCATCAAAGCGTGTATATTCTTGGGTATTTCCAGCCGTGTCTATTTGTACCCTTTGAATATAACCATAGCGTTCATTGGCAAAATCTGGGGTATAGCTAATGCTAACATCAGGATTTATCACATGCCTGATGGCCATTAATTTACCCTTTTTAAATTGAACCATACCAAAAAAACGAGTATTTATTCCAGTTCTAAAAGAATACTGGTTGAACCTATCAAAACCACTGTTATTTTCGGTTATTACTGTTCTATTTGTGGAGTCATAGGTTTTATTGATAGTTTTTAAAACCCAAACTTCACTGTAATTTGCGCTTACAGAAAGTGTATAGTGCTTTAGTAAGTTAAAAGAGTTTTGTATGCTTGCGTTATGGTTAAACCCATTGCGCATGATGCTGTCAAAATAACTTTTGCTTGACTCCGAATCTCTTTGTTTAAAAAGTAAAGTGTCTTTGGTATTGATGATATTTTGAAACTGACCTGTATAATTTATACTCGTTTTTTCGTACCATTTATCTGCAGTTGGTTTCCATTTGGGCTTAAACGGTTGAAATGAAGGAACCGTAAAGGTGAGATCTGGCATAGTAATACTGATATCCCGGGTGGCCATATTTTGGGAAGCCCTAGCCGAAGAATTCAAATTATATTTTCCTCTTCCAAAAGACTGACTATAGTTCACAGAGGAGTTTATATTGTTTTGAAAAGCTGTATTGTTATTGTTGTTATAGGTATTAAAAGCCAAGTATTGATTACCCGCAAGATTTACATCGGCCCTAAAAGACATTCCTGGCTTTGCTCTCGAATCCAAGCCATGTGTCCAACGGATATTAAAAGTTTTAAACTTCTGAAAGTTCTTGTCCTCTGGTAATCCATTTTTATTAAAAGCATAGTTAGCAGTAAAATTTCCATTGAATTTATACCTTACAATATAATTGGTTCGAACCCCTAACTGCCAACTACCATTGGTAAATATATCTCCCATAAGGGCAAGGTCCATTTTTGAACCCAATCCAAAATAATAACCACCTTGTCTTAAAAAGTAGCCTCTTCCCAATGCATTTCCGTATGCTGGAATGATAATTCCACTTTGTTGACCGCGCTTCAGTGGAAATAATCCAAAAGGCAAAACCAATGGTGTCGGCATTCCACCAATAGTTAAGTTAGCAGGACCAGTAATTACCTTCTCTCCAGGAATTACTTTTAATCTCTTTGCTTTTATGCTAAAATGTGGATGGTCTAAATCGCAAGTTGTATAATAACTATCGCGGATATAAAAATTATTAAACTCATCACGCTTTACCCGCTCCCCCTTTATGAAACCATCCCCTTCTTGGGTTCTAAAGGCGCGCATCAACCCTCTTTTGGATTCATAATTAAACGTAACTTCTTCAATTTTGTATTCGTCTGCACCTTGCTTAAAGACGGGTGTATTAGTAAGTTTTCCTGTAGAATCCTTTTCTCCTGTAGCATTAATTAGTTTCTTATCAAGATTGATAATAATCCTAGCCGATTTCATATCATAATCTTCATAAGTAATTTGTGCGTCACTAAAAAGTGCCGCAGTTTTCACCTCAGAATCATACACAATGGAATCTTTGGCGTTGTATTTGATTTTAGTTTTAATAGCAGATTTAGTCCTTGGAAGGTAATTGCTATCTAATGCTAATGAATCTGGAATGGAAGTATTGGCAACAATGTTTGTATCTGGAATTGGGTAGCTGTTTGATTTATAGGACTCCCCTGCCAAACTGTTTGGATGTTTTGTGGATATAGCTGATAGATTGATTAAATTTGCCTTTGAATTGAAGGTAGACGCAAAAGTTGAAAAAACACCACCAAACATTAGCACAGCAATGAAACAAAGCCTGATGCGATTATTAAATGGAAAAGTTAACTGATATGAAAAGATTGTATTCAATATGGTGGGCAAAGCTAATTAAAGGAAGGCAATTTCTGAACTACGAAAAAATTGTGCCGTTTTTTCTTTTTTTTATATTGGTTTCTGCTATTCCATTAAAGCGACCAAGTGGGTTCAAAAAAACCATTTCTACAATTGTAATTGATGCCGGACACGGAGGAAATGACCCAGGTTCAATGAGCAATGGTGTCAAAGAAAAAGACATTACTCTTGCGCTTGCCCTTGCGTTCGGAAAAAAACTACAAGAACAGATACCAGATGTTAAAGTTATTTATACGCGCTCAACTGATAAATTTATTCCGCTTTGGGAGCGTGCTACGGTGGCAAATAAAAATGCTGCAGATTTGTTTATCTCTATTCATTGCAACTCTCATTCGAATACCGCAATTACTGGCTCGGAAACTTTTGCCATGGGATTGCACAAAGCCGAAAGTAATCTTGAAGTGGCTAAAAGAGAAAACGATGTACTCCTTTTAGAAAATGATTACCAAGAGCGCTACGAAGGATTCGACCCAAATTCTCCTGAGTCTCATATCTATTTTTCTTTGTATCAGAATGCGTATATGGAGCAAAGCATTAAACTGGCTGCAAAAGTAGAGCATCAGATTTCTAAAGGAATAAATAGACCTAGCAGAGGGGTTAAGCAAGCTGGATTTGTAGTTTTGTGGAAGACAGGAATGCCAAGTATTTTGGTAGAATCTGGCTTTATTTCTAACCTAAAAGATCGTGAATACCTTAGGAGTACTGCCGGTGTTGAAGAAATGGCAGGCGCAATGGCAACAGCTGTATTGGAGTATAAAAAGTCATTCGAAACTCCCGCAACGCCCAAGTAATTAGCAAAGGTGTGTAAATTTCTTATTTTTGTTAAAAATTAACAGTTTTGAAAATCACAAGAGAAGCAAAAATTGGTTTGTTTGCAGCATTTTCACTTGCCGCATTGTACTTTGGTTATAATTTCTTGAGAGGCAAGAAATTATTTTCGCCATTGGTTACTTATTATGTTGTTTATAATAAAATTGATGGGGTAGTAAAATCAACTCCCATCTATTTCAAAGGACTTAAAGTTGGCCAGGTTGAAAAACTTGAACTATTTAGAACAGACAGCGCCAACCAAATATTAGTTACTTTAAATATTGACAAGAAAATTCAATTAAGCAGAAGTTCAGAAGCAAGAATAGTTAGCATGGACTTGTTAGGTGGTAAAGCCATTTCTTTAATAATTCCAAGTTTGGTTGACCCAATTAAATCCAAAGACACCTTGATTGGCAGTATTGAATCCACTTTATCTGCATCTATTTCAGAAATGATCACCCCTGTTAAAGACAAAACTGAAAGTGTATTACTTTCTTTAAATCATGTTTTAGGAGAGTTTGAAAAGGTGTTGGATCAAGGCGGAACCCAAAACCTAACCGCTTCTACAAAAGACCTTGCAATTATCATGAAAAACCTGAGTGAAATGTCTGCTACTTTAAATAGGGTTTTGAGCGCCCAAGAAGGGAATGCCGGCAAGCTTGCAGAAAATTTGGAATCTATTACTGGCAACCTAAAAAAGAGTAATCATGATATTGCAAGTTCACTCAAAAACATGAACCAGATGAGTGATTCCTTAGCAAAAGCACCTTTAAAATCTACTATTGAGCAGCTTAATCATACTGCAGAAGAATTAGCTGCTATTTCCAAAAAGCTAAACGATGGACAAGGCACAGCTGGAAAGCTACTCAATGACGAAGAGCTTTATAACAACCTCAATAAAACTACTTTAGAACTAAACGCTTTGTTAAAAGATTTAAGAGAAAATCCAAAACGTTATATTAATGTAAGTGTTTTTGGAGGAAAGAGTAAATAATAAACCTTGAGAATTAACGAAGAATTACCCTTTGGAAATTCTTGTCAACCTTAAATTTTATCATCCCTACAGCAAAGTGTTTCTCATTTAATTTGATGCTTTTTCCATCTACAATGGCTTCTGTGCAACTAAAAGGAACACCATGGAAAACAATTTTAAAATTCTTACAAGGCGAATCGTAATTTCCTTCTTCAAGAATATGATTGAGAATTAAGTTCTTATCATTTCCAGTTACATAAAAACGGTTGTGGTTAAAAATTCCAGCCTTGTATCCATAATTATCTCCGGCATCTTCATACAAAACACTCAGTACATCTTTTCCTTTAGTATAATAAACATTTAGTGTAATTTCTGTTACTTCAAACTCCCCTACATACTGCATTTTAGGATAGTAAGGAATAACGGCTCCTGCCCTTACAAAAACTGGGATTCTATCAATAGGGCAAGTAACTTTGTACTCCTTTCCTCCTTTGTATTCTGTGTCATTCCAGAGGTGGTACCATGAGCCTCTTGGAATATAAACCACTCTTTCATTGGTATTTGGATGCAATACTGGACAAATTAATAAATGGTCGCCAAAGCAATATTCATCCATTCTATCTCTGGTTTCTGGGTCGGTTTGATCCAAAAAAGATAAAGGCCTTATAACTGGCGTACCATAAGTTGTATGCTGCCAAAAAGAGGTATAGAAGTAAGGCAAAAGCTGATACCTTAGGTGAATGAACTTCTTTACAATGAATTCATACTTGCTACCAAAACTCCAAGGCTCTTGGTTAAATTTGGTTTCATTCCCAGCACTGTGAGTTCTAAAAAATGTATGAAAAGTAGCCAATTGAATCCAACGTGTATAAAGCTCTCCATCTGGTTCACCAATAAATCCACCCACATCACTGCCAGCGAAAGAAACTCCTGAAATTGAAAGTCGCTGACATTGGATGTTTGCCAACCATAAATGCTCCCAACTCGCAGTGTTATCGCCAGTCCAAACACTTGAATAGCGCTGTAATCCGCTGTAGCCAGAACGAGTAATCACAAAAGGACGATTGGGCATTAAGAACTTTTTCAAACCATTATAAGTGGCTCTGGCCATTTGCATTCCATAAACATTATGCCCTTTTCTATGGCTGCAAGGGTTACCATCAAAATCATGACGCACATCTTCTGGGAAAGTACCAATTTCAAAAACAGCAGGTTCATTCATATCATTCCACACCCCTTTAACACCAACTTCAACAAGTTCATTAAACAGGGTGCTCCACCACTCTCTCACCTGAGGATTGGTAAAATCAGGGAAATGACATTTACCTGGCCAAACATCTCCTTCCATTAAAGTACCATCTGCTCTTTTACAAAAAAAGTCGTTTTGAATGCCTTGCTTCCAAACCTCATAATCTTTGTCAATTTTTATCCCTGGGTCAATAATGACAACCGTTTTAAACCCTTGCTCACTTAAATCACTCAACAATCCTTTTGGGTCAGGAAAATATTCTTTACTCCAAGTAAAACACCTAAAGCCTTCCATGTAATCAATGTCAAGATAGATTACATCGCATGGTATTTTGCGCTTTCTAAACTCTTCTGTTACCTCTCTTACTTTACTTTCTGGATAATAACTCCATTTACATTGATGGTAACCAAGCGCCCACAAAGGCGGCAACTCGTGCGTTCCAGTAAGAGAAGCATACTGTTCTACAACATTTGTAAGCTGTGGACCATAAATAAAATAATAGTTCATTTCGCCTCCACGTGCCCAAAAACTACAAACATCATGTTGCTCTTTGCCAAAATCAAAAATTGTTCTAAAAGTATTGTCAAAGAAAACACCATAACCATGTTTACCTTCTCCATGCAAGCCCATGTAAAATGGAATGTTTTTGTATAAAGGGTCTGTATCTTTTACATATCCATAAACATCAGAGCCAAAATTCTCAAAGTACTTGCCACGCATGTTTAATTCGGTAGGCTTATCTCCCATGCCGTAAAAAGATTCATCTGGTTGAATCTTCTTGCTACAATAATTTATTTTTCCCCCTTTTAGAAGGTAATGTTGCCAATGAAATCCAAGCTCATCTTCTAAGATGATTTCTCGGTTCTTATTCATCATTGTAACATTGATATTGGCCTTTGAAATACGACAAATCACCTTTGCAGTTTCTATTTCATAATATTCATCATGTTCTTCAAATTGCAAAGAAGTTAACTTAATGCGAAAATATTTACTAACTGCATAAGAAAAGTCCTTTTGAAAAAAACCATCTGGTGCGTATCTAAATCGAATAATGCTATCTGTATTTACTTTGACTTCTAAAATAGTATCTTCATTGTAGAAATAGAAAAAATTACCTTCTTTCTTGTAACTGTGAATGCGGCCTGGGTAGTACTTTATGGAGTATTTTGACTTAGATTCTGTGATTTGCATTTCGAGTGATTATTTTTATGTTGAAAACAAGGCTTGCATAGTTATGCAATCTAAAGAATTCGTTTTTCAAATTAATAAAATAAATTTAGATTTTAGTTGCAAAGTCTTAATATTTATAATTTAATTTTACAAAAATAAGGCACGCTTAACAATGAGTACAAATAGGAAGAAAATTTTGATGTTTGGCTGGGAATTTCCTCCTGTGATTTCTGGTGGCTTGGGGGTAGCAACGCTTGGACTTTGTAAGGCTTTGGCTCCCATGGCTGATGTTAAAATGATTATCCCAAAAAGTGTTTCAGAATTTTCTATTCCTAACATAACTTTAATTGGGCTCAATAGCTTTACTCAGCAAGAATTAGATGCGCTGTTTACAGGCGAACAATCCAATTTTAGTGAATATTTTCAAGCTCAAAGTGATTGGAGTTTTAATCCTTATGAAAAAATCCCTCAAGGAGAATATTTCCAAAGTAGGTTTTCTACTGTTTTCCAAGAATCGGTTCAACCCTTTGAAATACAAGATTTATATGCTGGCGATGTCATTAAAAAAGTAATTGAGTTTGCCAGAATAGCTGTTCGTTTTGGTTTGACCCAAACGTTTGATATAATTCATGCCCACGATTGGATGACTTTCTTACCTGCTATGGAACTAAAGCGGAGAACAGGAAAACCTATGGTACTGCATGTTCATTCAACTGAATATGACAGAGCAGGTGCGAACAGCAAAAACTGGGTATATGAGCTCGAGCGTGAAGCTATGCAATACGCAGATTGTATTATACCTGTAAGCAGATATACTGGAAAGATATGTGAAAATCATTATGGCATTTCTCCACATAAAATTAGTCCAATCCATAATGGAATAGAGCCTATTCAGCCTATGGTTCGGTACAAACCGTTTAAAGAAAAGCTAGTTATATTTTTTGGAAGGGTTACCATGCAAAAAGGTCCTACTGTTTTTGTGGAAGCGGCTAAAATTGTCTTAGCACATTGCCCAAATGTTAGATTTGTAATGGCTGGAAGTGGAGACCAATTGAACCCAATCATTGAAAAAATCTCTGCTTATGGCTTGGGAGATAAATTCTCCTTTACTGGCTTTTTAAACAAACAAAAATTAAATGAGTTATTAGCCATTGCAGATGTCTATTGCATGCCAAGTGTGAGCGAACCTTTTGGCTTAAGCGCAGTGGAAGCCGTTCAATACCAAATTCCAACCATCATATCAACAAGCTCTGGTGTTGCAGAAGTGCTAAATGGCGCTTTGCAATTTGAAGTTTGGGATACGCATAAATTTGCGCAATACATTATCGCGGCACTTGATTATAATGGCCTTCAAAATAGCGTTATAGAAAGCAATGCAAAAAGCTTGAAAGCCATTACATGGGAGCATTGTGCGGAAGAAGTAATGCAAGTTTACCAAAAGCTTTGTTAAGTGTTTGGCAAATCGTTTTCAATAAAAAAGGCCACCTAAAAATTAAGTGACCTTTTTTAAATAAAATTTACAATTTTTACATGCTTAATTTCGCTCTTAAACCTTGGTCTAATGCATCTAAAAACTCCTCTGTATAAAGATAATGCGCACCATGGCTAACCTTATTGCCATGAATACAAACCGCTAAATCTTTGGTCATTTTTCCGCTTTCTACCGTTTCAATACAAACTTCTTCTAATGCGGTACAGAAATTTATCAATGCCTCATTGCCATCTAATTTTCCTCTGAACGCCAAACCTCTTGTCCAAGCAAAAATACTTGCAATTGGGTTGGTAGAAGTTGGCTTACCATTTTGATGGTCGCGGAAGTGACGAGTAACCGTGCCATGAGCTGCTTCTGCTTCCATTGTTTTTCCATCTGGTGTTACCAATACAGAAGTCATTAAGCCTAATGAGCCAAATCCTTGTGCAACGGTATCACTTTGTACATCGCCATCATAATTTTTACAAGCCCATACAAAGTTGCCATTCCACTTTAAGGCAGAAGCCACCATGTCATCAATCAAACGGTGTTCGTAGGTAATGCCAGCCGCTTCAAATTGTGCTTTATAATTGTATACGTAAATCTCTTCAAAAATATCTTTGAACCTACCATCATATTTCTTTAAAATGGTATTTTTAGTGGAAAGGTATAATGGCCATTTTTTACTTAAAGCCATGTTGAAACAAGAATGTGCAAAACCCATGATGCTTTCGTCTGTGTTATACATGGTTAACGCCACACCATCTCCTTTGTAGTTATAAACTTCATACTCTTGTATAGTGCCATCTTCCCCTTCAAACTTCACGGTAAGCTTACCTTTTCCTTTGGTCACAAAATCCGTTGCACGGTATTGGTCGCCAAAAGCGTGGCGGCCAATCATGATTGGCGCTGTCCAATTAGGAACCAACCTTGGAACGTTGCTACAAACTATCGGTTCACGAAAAACAGTTCCATCTAAAATATTACGGATGGTACCATTAGGGCTCTTCCACATTTGCTTTAGGCTAAACTCTTTTACACGTTGCTCGTCTGGCGTAATGGTAGCGCACTTTATCCCAACACTGTATTTTTTGATAGCTTCTGCTGAATCAATGGTTACTTGGTCGTTGGTTTCATCTCGGTATTCCATACCAAGATCGTAATACTTTATATCCAAATCTAAATAAGGAAGAATCAATTTGTCTTTGATAAACTTCCAAATAATACGAGTCATCTCGTCTCCATCCAGCTCCACAACTGGATTTTCCACTTTAATTTTTGCCATTGCTATCTATAAATAAGAGTAATTTTCAGGCTCAATATTAGCCAAAATCTTGTATATAGAAAATGATTTAATCCTTACCTACAAATTCAACCACAGCTGGATTAATCCCTAATCCCAAATTCTCTTGATACTTAGTTACAGACTTTGGGTTTCGTGGGTTTAAGCTTTCAAAATAAGGATTACCAACAGCATCTTTTAGTGTGATTTCTATATTATTTCTTCCCTTAGGCCATAGCATTTCGCCAGTGTTCAGGTTCAAAACGTTAAACTTCCCCTTTTTATAAACATATACACTATAGGAATAAGCTGGTTCTTTTATAACCGTTCTTCCATTTTCTTGTTCTTTAACGGCAGCTACTTTTATGATAGAGTCGGCCAAAACACCACCCTCATTTACTAACAAGTAGTTACCAAAATAAAAAAGTTCTAAGGCATCAACTTTTCTTTTTAAACCAGCGAAGTAAGTTGGAAATTGTTGGGGTTTAATGATTGTTATATCAAATGCATCACTTAAATACATTTCCTTTCCTTTGGTCAACAACAATAAAGGCAAACGCTCTTCTGTAATACCTTCCCACTTAAACCGGTTAAGGTCTAGCATTTCATCATATTCAAATGGCTTTAAAACAATACCTTCCTCATTGAGTAAACCCCATTTACCATTAAGTTTGGCCATAATTGGTTTTTTAGGGAGGTACACTTTTTTATCTACCACTTCCATTTGAACCACCACTTTGGTGGGATCATTTGGATCAATTGGTACTTCAATGTATTCTGTGTCAGACCAAAACCTGCACGATAAGTAACCTTGACCTAAATGCACTCCTCCAATGCTCATTTTAACCATCATGGCTAGATCTTCGTATTTGGGTTCAATAATCTTAAATACTTTATCCTCATTATCTATGAATTGAATGCCAAAAAACTTTCCATCCTTAAATGCTTTTACGGTTTGACCCGAAGCTGAAATAACAGAAAATAATATAACAAATAGCAGTGAGCCTCTTGTTAACTGTTGGGACTTAAATATTAATCTGCTAAAGAAATAATTCATATTGCTAAATATTTGAATAGGTAAATATAAATGAAACTTCGATTAAAAAAATCAATACAACTTATATTGTTGTTAATTTCAGTAATTGCTTGTAATCAAAATCCTTGCAAGAAAGCAAATTGTAAAAGTACCAAAAAAAATCATAATATAAACGTGGTTTACATGCCATCAGACACCATTTCTAGCGTTATAATCACTGAAACAATTTTGTTTAAAAATAACCAAGTTCTTCATATGGACACTTTAAAAATGAGTACAGTAGGTACAAGATTTCTTTCAGACAATAATTTATCCGAACTAGGAAACAATGCTATCAATAAGGTAACTTTTAAGGTTTATAAAAATGGAGTAATTCTTAGGAGTTTTGATTATCAAGTTAAAACTAATTGTTGTGAAATAATAGACCTTGGAGGACCTGATCATTTAGAAATTTTTGACTAAGGCATTAAAAATAATACAATGGTTGAAGTAGCATTTAGATATGGTCTAAAAACACATGTTCATGCTAAAAGTTCCCTTTCCTACCCTATCTATTAATAACAAAGTAAAGGTTAATGGGGTTTTATAGTATTGTTGAAAGAAATCACACTTTTAGGAAATTTTAAATCATTTAAATTTAACCCATTAGCTTAAAATCTGCAATTGAATTGTGCTTTAAAACAAAGAGTGATTTCAATATCTTAGAATTCACAATTAGTTTCGATTATTCCTATTAAACATGGAAGCACATGCTAAGAATTGAAATAGAAAAACTCCTCAAAACCAATGAATTTAAAATATATCCTTCACAACAAAAAATATGCTTACCTATCCTACAAAGGATAATCTCAAAAATGGAAGTTAACTTACACTTTATGCCAATTAAAATTTATAACAATTTAATTATTGATGGACATCATAGATTTATAGCTTCAAAATTTACAGGTCAAAAAATTGAAATGATTAAATACTCCAAACCAACCTTTATTAAAAAGGAAAATTGGGGAAATCTTTATATTGATGAAAGTGATTGGGAAGGTCAAAAAGAAATCATTCAATGGAACATCAGGGATGCTGATTATAATCAAATTAGTTTATCTGAATTAATGCAAAAAATAAAATAAATGCTAAATTTGTTTTATGATTTTGCTGTTAGATATAGATGGTGTAATGGTGCCTCAAAAAAGCTGGAAACAACCAGAAATACTTGAGGACGGTTTTCCAGCATTTAGCCATTTTGCAGTGGAGGCATTAAATGGCCTGATTGATTCTGACACTAAAATTTTTATCACAAGTTCGCATAAATCTAGCTATAGACCGCATGAATGGCAGGCAATCTTTAAAACAAGAGGTATAAAGCATTGCTCAATTTACAGGTTACCAGAGAATACAAATAATACATCTCGTAAAGAAGAAATTTTGAATTGGTTCGAATTCCAAAACATCATAGAGTCTTATCTTATTTTAGATGATGATACATCTTTGCAAGGTTTACCTAAAAACTTAAAAGATAATTTAATTCAAACCAGCCCAATGATAGGGCTCAGAAACAGTGACCTTCCCCAAATCCTATTTTAGAATGCACTTTGCATTCCAAAAATTAAAGTTGGGAGCTTAAAAATGCAAATTGGCATTATAGAAATTGCTGCCAATAACCAGATCCATTATTCTTGTTCCATAATTTTAGAAAACAATGAAAAAAATACTAAGCACCTTATTCCTTCTTGGAAGTTTAATTGGATTAAAAGCACAAACTACTGACACTTCTGCCACTCAAAAAATTGGCGGTTATCGCCTAGAGAAAGACGAAGTTGTTTTTGTCTTCAACCCCAATGAACATAGAGATTTTACTACCTCTTATGGCATGTGGCGCAGTAAAGAGAACGTAAAGGTTAAGAAAGTTACCTTATGCGGAGAATTTAACAGTTGGATGACAACGGCAAAAAACTATCAAATGACAAAAGTTGGAGAGGTTTATGAATACCGCATGAAACTTTCTGATTTTAAAGGCAAATCAAAAGTTGAGTTTAAGTTTGTGGTAAACGAAAAGTATTGGGCTGAACCAAAACAGGACTTCACGAATACAACGCAAAGTATGCCCGAATTCACCATACCCAAAAACTTTATTTTAAACTTGGTTCAACCCGAAACCAACTAACAAAGCTCATACACAATGGCGGCACCTTGGCCAACGCCAATACACATGGTAGCTAAGCCATATTTTACATTGCGTCTTTTCATTTCGTGCAAGAGGGTTGTAGAAATTCTAGAACCACTTGCACCCAATGGATGTCCTAGTGCAATTGCCCCACCATTCACATTTACGATAGCTGGGTTGAGCCCAAGGTCGCGCATGCAGGCCAAACCTTGAGAAGCAAAAGCTTCATTTAATTCCACCAAACCCAAATCATTTACACCAATTCCTGCTCTTTTTAAAGCCTTTTGAGTAGCTGGAACTGGACCAATCCCCATCACAGAAGGATCAACACCTGCAATGCCTCTACCCGCAACCCTAGCAATTGGGTTTAGGTTAAATTGTTTTACAGCATCCTCACTTGCTAAAAACAAAGCTGCCGCGCCGTCATTGATACCACTGGCATTGCCTGCAGTAACAGAACCGTCTTTGCGAAAAGCTGGTTTTAACTTGGCCAATTCCTCAATGGAACTCAACCTTGGGTGTTCGTCTTTATCAAATAGTTTAGGATCACCTTTTTTTTGCGGAATGGCAACTGGAATTATTTCATCCGCAAACTTACCTGCCTCATGGGCAGCTTGATATTTGAGTTGTGATTGATACGCAAATGCATCTTGGTCTTCTCTGCTTACCTTCCATTGCTCTGCTACATTCTCCGCCGTTTCGCCCATGCTAAATGGATGATACATTGCAGCCAAAGCTTTATTGGTGAAGCGCCAGCCTATGGTAGTATCATAGATTTCTGGGGTTCTGCTAAAGGCGGCATCTGCCTTTGCCATTACAAATGGAGCACGTGTCATACTTTCTACGCCACCAGCAATATAAATTTCGCCGTCACCAACCTCCAAGGCCCGAGAGGCATCCATGATACTTTGCAAACCACTGGCACAAAGTCTATTTACAGTATTACCACCAATACTTGTTGGCAATCCTGCTAACAATAAAGCCATTCGGGCAACATCTCTATTATCTTCACCTGCCTGATTAGCAGCACCAAAAATTACATCTTCGATTTGATTCACGTCTATGCCTGCATTTCTTTCTACTAAGGCTTTTATTACCAAAGCCGCCAAATCGTCTGGGCGAATTGTACTTAAAGAACCACCAAATTTTCCAATGGGCGTGCGCACAGCATCTACAATGTAAACAGATTTCATATGAGGATATTTAAAGGCAATATTACTACTTAATCCAATTGGTTTAATAATATTATCCATTTCACAAGGCAACAAATATGTTTGAAGCGTATGGTAAAAACCTTGTAAAACCTTGAAAATACTGAAAAGTCAAAATAATGTCACAAACCAAAAACATGATAAAAGTTAGGTGTTCATATGAAAGGAAGGATATTTCTTTGCACACACAAAAAATTAAAAATGAAAAAACTAATACTTCTTCTTTCATTAGCCTTTTCTACCCAAATAAATTTTGCTCAAACCATTGTAAGTGATTCTGCTACCATGGGCCCTGGTTATGGTAAAGACATTTTTTACAGTTTAAAAAATGGCAAAGTAGCTGAAGCCCCAAACAACAATTGGCATTTGGCTTTTAGAAGCGGATTTATAAGCGATGGTATTTTTATCAATTCAACCAATGCAACCAGAGGTTTTTTAACCAATAAAGACACAAGTGCATGGAAAACCTTAGACAGCAGCAGCGCAACTACCGAAGTATTTAACACAGACACCAGCTGGGATATTGGCGCATTTAATAGAACTTTTGACAGCCCTTATTGCAGCTGGGGAAGCTACAATACCATTACCCATAAAGTTACAGGAGATTCCTTATTTTTTATTAAGCAAGGCAATAATTGGATTAAACTTTGGGTGATTGAAAAAGATTATGGTAATTGGAAAATCAGAATTGGAACCCCAACTTTAGACACAACACTTACCATTCTGCATACCAATATTCGCTCAAATAATTTTGGATACGTTAACTTGCTTACTGGCACTGTAGAATACAGAGAACCAGTAGATTCAACTTGGGACTTCGTATTTACAAGATACAATTCTTTACAAGCTACTCAACAAGTATATTATCCTTCAACAGGTGTTTTAAACAACAGAGGTGTTGTGGCAAGCAAGGTTTCAGGTGTTGACAAAGAAAATTATACCAGTTATAATTCGCACCCATTTGCAAGAAGTATCTCTACCCTTGGTGCAGATTGGAAATCTTTTGACAATGGCACCTTTCAATGGAAAATTGCAGATTCTACAATTTATTTTGTAAAGGCCAAAAATGGTGACATTTGGAAAGTATGGTTTACTGGCTTTAGTGGCTCAGGTTCTGGAAAATCATATTTCAACAAGCAAAAATTATTTACTGTAGGCTTGTTGGATCAAACTCAAAAAACCATAGCTAAATTAGCTGTTTATCCTAACCCAACAAGCGATTTCCTGCAAGTTATTTTAGATAACCAAGAATTAAACTCTGCCACTTTACGTGTTTTAGATTTAAACGGCCGATTGGTAGCTGAACAAAACTTTAATGTTGTGAAAGGCATGCAAGAATTACAATTATCTGTTCAAAATCTTAATGAAGGAGTTTACATTGTAAATCTTGAAAGTGCTGGATACAGCGCTGTAAGCAGAATTGTAATTGCTCGTTAAGCGTTAAGAATTGAAGATATTTCGAATCATTATGTTTTTATCACTTTGTGCCTTTACGCAAATAAGGGCACAAAGTGTTTTATTGGTTTTACAGAAATCTGGAAAGCCTCTTGAAGGGGCCATGGTTTATGTAAAATGCATTGAAGGCCCTTGCAAAAATAGGACAGAAATAATGTACACCGATTTGGCTGGAAAGGCACAAATACCAGCTGGCGGAACTTATGAAGTTACCGTAAAAAAAATCGGATTTGAACTCAAAAAAATATCTTTAGCTCCAGGTTCAAATCAAACTTTGGCATTAAATGAGATGCCAAATGATTTGGAAGAGTTTGTTATCACTGGGGAATATGAGAAAACTAGCACTCAACAATCGCTTCAAAAAGTTAGAATTATCGATCAAAAAAGAATTCAAGCCCAAGGTGCCGTTAATTTAAAAGACTTGCTCGCGAATGAACTTAATGTTCGGATTTCACAGGATAATATTCTGGGCTCTGGTTTATCCCTTCAAGGCATCTCGGGTCAAAATATAAAAATTCTTATTGATGGAGTACCAGTGGTAGGCAGAGTAAATGGCAACATAGATCTGAGCCAAATTAATCTTAACAATATCGAACGCGTTGAGATTATTGAAGGCCCAATGAGCGTTGTTTATGGAACAGATGCATTAGGAGGTGTCATAAACCTAATTAGCAAGAAACAAGGAAAAGCAAATTTCACCAGCAGTTTGCAATCCTATTATGAAAGTGTTGGACAATACAACCTAAATACTAGTTTGGGTATGCGCAAAAATGCACATGCCATTAAACTTGGACTTGGAAGAAATTATTTTGACGGCTATACTAGCACACAATATTACGATCAAAATATTGCCACTCCAGCAGTTGTAAAAGGTTATGAAAGATTTTATGAACGCAAACAACAATGGCTTCCTAAGGAGCAATATTTTGCTGATTTAAACTATACTTATACTTTTAAAAACGGTAATATCACCTATCAATCTGCCTATTTTGATGAAAAAGTAACTAACAAAGGCCTTCCAACTATAACAAGCTACGATGCCTACGCCTTTGATGATTATTATGCTACCAAAAGAATTAACAACTATGTTTTTTTGAACCTAAAATTCAAAAGCAAAGCTAATCTTAATCTTATTAATGCCTATTCTTGGTTTGATAGAACTAAATCTTTATACAGAAAAGACCTAGTTACCCTTAATGAAAAACTCATTCCAGTAGAAGATGACCAAAGCAAAATAAGTTTTAGCAATTTTAACTTTAGAGGAACCTACAGCACCAAGCAACATCAAAAGCTAAATTACCAATTAGGTTATGATATTGTTTATGAAATTGGCAGTGGCGACCGCATGTCTGGAAATCCTTCTGTAGTGGACGCTGCCACTTTTTTAAGCATGGAATTGAAACCAATTGCAAGACTAAAAATTATGCCTGCAGCAAGGCTTGCTTATAACAGCAGATTTAATGCACCACTGGTGCCTTCCTTAAATATTAAATACGACCTCTCGCCCATTTGGACACTAAGAGCATCTTATGGAAATGGATTTAGGGCACCTTCACTAAAAGAATTAAACTTATTCTTCTTTGATTTTAACCATAGTATCCAAGGCAATCAGAACTTAAAAGCAGAAAATTCTCATAACTTCAATATGGTTTTAAGCGGACGAAAAGCCTATACAAAACATATTATTGGCATTGAATCTTCAATTTTCTTTAATCATATTTATAACATGATTAGCTTGGCAGTGATTGATGTTAATGCTACCCCACCTTTATACACTTATGTTAATATAGATACCTATAAAACTTATGGTTTAAATGTTCAAGGAGAATTTAAATACAATACACTTAGCCTTGTTGGAGGATTTACTTATAGCGCCAGGTATAACATTTTAAGCAACACAATTCCAAATTTAGATGCCTATTCTTATTCGCCAGAATTAAGATTAAACATTGGTTACTTGATTCCAAAAATAACAACACAAATAAATATTTTTGGAAAGTACAATGGCGCACTTCCTAGCTATTTCTTGAACCAAAATAATGAAGTTGAACAAGGTATAATTGACCCTTTTAGTTTATTAGATGCCAGTGCAAGTAAATCTTTTTACAAAAATAAGATAGCTTTAACGGCAGGTGCTAAAAACATATTGAACGTTACAAATCTTAATAATGCAGCTGGCGGCGGCGCTGTGCATGGCGGCGGGAATATGATGCCAGTTAGCTGGGGTATTAGTTATTTTATTCAAATGACCTTAACATTGTAAATACTTGAAAAACTTTAAATTCAATACGAGCTTTATAGCTATTAACTTAGTAATTTTACTTAGTGCTTGTGAGAAAAAAGAAGAAGCTCTTATTCTGCCAACCTCCAAAGGTGATGTAAAAAATTATACAGTTAGACTTGGCAGAGATTATACAACGCAGTTATTTTTCACCCTAAGAGATGGCTCCATAAAAGCAAATGATTTTATGGCCTGGGACTTGGGATTTGATTGCAACCCAAATGGATATTTAGTAAAAATAAATGGCGGCAAAGAGGTTCAAGTTGCCAATACAGGCACAAAAGACTTTAGCGAAATCCCATCTCTAGCTGGCGTTGAATGGGAATATGACAACCCCGCAGGAGAATGGAAAGGCACAGCTTTCGGTGACTGGTACGATTCATTAAGTCGCAAATGCCATGGTTATGTTTATTTGATAGACCGGGGACAAACAGCAAATCCAAGATATAAAAAACTGAAATTCTTAACAGTAAATCCTTCAGGTTATACTTTTCTATTTGCTAATTTAGACGGAAGTGATGCACATGAATATGCAGTACCTAAAATTGCAAACCGTAACTACAGCTATATTAATTTTGATGACCCCAACAAAATAATAGACTTAGAACCAGACAGAGAAAATTGGGATATTCTTTTTACAAGGTATAGACATGTGTATTACAATATGACGCCTATAACTCCATATAATGTCACCGGAGTGATGCTAAACCCAAACAAAGTTATATGTGCAAAAGACAGTACCATTGGCTTTGAAAATATTACGGCTGAAACACTTAAAGAATTTGAATTTACCAACAGAAAAGATGTTATTGGATTTGATTGGAAAAGATATGATTTCGATTTGAACCGTTATGATGTTGTTAGAAAATATACTTATATTATTAAAGACACTAAAGGCTTTTATTACAAACTTAGGTTCATTGATTTTTATGATGAACAAGGCGTGAAAGGCGCTCCAAAATTTGAGACTCAAAGATTATAACTCGTATGAAAAAACTTACTCTATTAACTACAGCTTTATTTTTATTTTTCGGTTTGACCCAAGCTCAAAATGAAGAAAAACATTTAGGAAACATTAAACAAATCACCTTTGGAGGAGACAACGCAGAAGCGTATTTTAGTCCGAATGGAGATAAAATCAGCTTCCAAAGTAACAATAAAAAATGGGGCTTAAAATGTGATCAAATTTTTTATATGAATTTGGCTGAACCAATACTAGATTCTAATGGAAAGGCTCAGATGATTAGCACAGGAAAAGGCAGAACTACTTGTAGCTACTACATGCCAAACAACAATGATATTATTTATGCTTCTACCCACATGAAGCATCAAACTTGCCCACCAGACCCAATGAGCACAGGTAGATACTTATGGGCAATTTACCCTGAGTTCGATATTTTTGTTGCAGATGAAAAAGGCAATATCAAAAAGCAAATTACCAATACCTCAGGTTATGATGCAGAAGCAACTATAAGTCCGGATGGTAAAATGATTGTTTTTACCAGCACCCGTAATGGTGATTTGGATTTATACATTTCTGACATTGAAGGGAACCATGTAAAACAGATTACGACAGGTTTAGGGTATGATGGTGGTGCTTTTTTTTCACCAGACAGCAAACGATTGGTATTTAGGGCAAGCCGACCAAAAACAGAGGCAGAAATCAAGGATTATAAAGACCTTTTAAAACAAGGCTTAGTTGCTCCAACCAACATGGAACTTTATACATGTAACATTGATGGAAGTGAGTTAAAACAAATTACAAACTTAGGAAAAGCCAATTGGGCTCCATTCTTTCATCCTTCTGGCAATAAAATTATTTTTAGCAGCAACCATCATAGTGTAAAAGGATATGATTTTCAATTATACATTATAAATGTTGACGGTACAGGTTTAGAGCGAATTACTAATAATAGTTTATTTAATGCATTTCCGATGTTTTCGCCAGACGGCTCTAAACTAATCTTCAGCAGTAACCGCAACAATGGCGGCACAAGAGATACCAATCTCTTCATTTGCGACTGGATAGATTAGTAAAAAAATGATTGACAAAAACGAGATTTGGCATTTTGCTAAGTCCTTTCAAGAACAAAAGATGAAAGAACTTACAGATGCCATTAAAAAGGTGCAAGAAAGCGGTAATTCTGAACAAAAGAGCAGCATGGGTGATAAATATGAAACCGCTCGTGCCATGAGTCAAAATGAAATCTACATGCTTTCTAAGCAGCTTGAAGTTTTAAAAACGGAATACCATAAATTAATAAAAGTTAATCCAGGCAAAACCTCCAATATTGGAGAATTAGGCGCTTTGGTTCAAACCGAAACCACCTTATGCTATATTGCAGCGGCTATTGGAAATTTAAGTGTAAATAACCATAAGGTTGCTATAATTTCTGATGTCTCACCTTTGGCAAAGGCCATTTTTGGAAAATCTAAAGGTGATTATATTGCTATAGCCAACAAACAAGTAAAGATTTGCGAATTGAACTAATTGTTCTCCTCAGCATCATGGATAATTCTTAGGTGAATTGTTCCAATTTTTGCTTGGTTTATAGACTCAATTGTAATCTCGAATTTGTCTAAAATTAGCTTTTCGCCAGCAGTAGGAATGCTTTCATGGGATGAAATAATATATCCTCCAAGGGTATGATATTCGCCTTCTGGTATACCCAATTCATATTCATTGTTTAGGTAATCAATTTCTTGACGTGCAGAAAATCTGAATTCTTTCTCTCCTATGGTTTGTTCAATCAATTCTTCCACATCATGTTCATCTTCTATTTCTCCAAAAACCTCTTCCATAATATCTTCAATAGTAATGATACCGGCTGTTCCACCTAATTCATCTACCACCAAAGCAATACTTTTTCTAGTGCGCGTAAAGCGATTCAATAAATCCATGATAGACATGGTTTCGGTTGCAATTTCAATAGAAATCAAAATGCTACGAATGTTTTCTGGCCGCTTAAACATTTCCTTTTGATGCACATATCCAATCACCTGATCTGGATTATCTTTATAAATAAGTATCTTAGATAACCCAGTTTCTACAAACAATTGATGCAATTGGTCGATACTAGCATCAATGCTCATGCTTACTAACTCTGTTCTTGGCGTAAGACATTCACGTACCTTTATGTTACCAAAATCAAGCGCATTTCTAAATATTTCGGTGTCAACCTCAATATCTTCAGGAAGGTCTTGTTCATTAATTTGATCAATGTATTGGTCTAAATCTAATCTACTAAAAGCAGGTGTATTTTCTGTAAACTCTCCTCCTCCTAGTTTAGACAAAATTAACTTTGAAAGCCACGTGAAAAAGTGAACCACAGGCCAAAAAAGATAATAGAAAAACATAAAAGGCACAACCAAAATTTTAAGGATACTATCTGGGTTGATGCGAAATAAAACCTTTGGCAAAAACTCTGCTGTTACTAATACAATTAAGGTTGAAACAAGGGTCTGGATAAACAGGAGCAGAAAATGGTACTGAGTTAAGGAGGGCAAAAGGTTTAAGAAAACACCATCCAAAACTTTGGCCATGTAAATACCATATACCACTAAACCAATATTATTACCAATGAGGGTGGTACTTATGAATTTTGAAGGGTTGGCAATGAAAGGAGAGAGAATTCTTGCATAATAACTACCCTGTTTATTTTTAAGTTCAATGAGTAGTTTATTGGCAGAAATAAACGCGATTTCTATACCTGCGAAAAAGGCAGAAAACAAAATACTGCCTATGATAATGACGGAAGGATTGTCCATTTAGGCTCGCAATTTAATCAATATTTAGGGTAAAATCCAAAGAAACCTGAGTCTAACGTAATTGTAAATCAGACTTTTTGACCAAAATTCTTCTAAAGGCATATTCCTGCACAGAGGCTGCTAAATTTTGATTCCCCACTTTTGCAAAGAACTTTTCGGGGTCAATCGTCCTTTCTTTATTGTCATCATCAAAACGATCCTTAGTTTTGTCTCCCACCAACTTTTCATATAAACTCAAATGTTGGATGTCTCCATTTATTAATTTTAAATCTATACTAACATAGGGGTTAAGGCCAAATACAGAATCTCTTTCAGCCTTTGTAAAAGCGGTTTCATCATAAAAACCTTCAGCATATAATTGTTCAAAAGCATTTAATAATAAGTTGGTTTTTAAGGTGTCGGTTTGAACCAAATTGCCTTTGCTATCTTGAATGACTCCCTTTTGTTGGGCAGTATTTGCGTTCAAAACAAAGGATTCACTTGCATTAGATGGGTAGCGAATGGTTATTTCTTGAATGTCCTTTTTCGCCACATTAAAAATCAGCTTACTGCGCCATTTTATCTCATCAGTACTAAACCTAGGTGTTAAGAAGCCAATAAAACCAGGCTGTTGAATGATATAAGGTTGGTCTTCGCCTTCCAAAATCATGAATGTACCTTCTTTTTCAGGAGTTTCAGTGCCAATGTAAATCACTTTTAGGAGTCTTTCTCCCTCGTAAATCTCGCACTTAATACCTTTACTCCCAAGAATTCCCATTGCTGTATTATGCATAGAGGCGCTAACAGGAATTTTTACTTGCAAATCATGCAGGGTTGTTAGTAATAAGTTTATCTTGGTATGATCAACCAAAACATTTTTATTGGCAATCCAAGTGTTATCTGCGTTTCTCTCTAGTGTTAACGTTTTTCCTGCCTTATCGGCTAAAAACACGCGGGTTACTTTTGCTGTATCTTTGACAGCAAAAGCAGATGCTTCATGCTGGGAATTAGACCAAGGTTTGCGCATTAGTAGAAAAGTGCTTATGCCAAGTAACAAAACAACAAGGAGTAAAATAAGTGTGCTTTTTTTCATCGAGTATATTTTCTTCTACGAATAAAATTATTAAGGAAACCAAATAGTAATATAAGAATAACAGGACCACCTATGTTTAAGGCAATCCAATAATTTCTTTGCTTTTTTATTTTACCCTTATCAAGCAAGCGCAGTTTTATTTCTTTACTTCTAATTTCAATAATGCCTGAATCGTCGCACAGATAATCTATGCAATTCAAAATAAGCTTTTCATTACCAAACTGCTGATTGGTAAATCTATCATAACCCAAAGGATAAACTTCTCCAGTGCTTTTCTTAAATTGATTTCGGATTACATCTCCATCAGAAATAACTATCATTTTGTTATTATCCACATGGTCTTTAAAAGGTAAGTCGGGCGTTCTACTTTGGTCGAACCGATAGGCAAAATTGCTAGTAAATTTACCCTCTAACAATACCCCCATAATAAACTCCCCTTTGCTTTTACGTTGGAACATTTCTGGTTGTAAATCTAAACGAGAAACGTTTAAGTCTATGCGCACCGGAGCTGTCAATAACCTTGAATAAAGACTACTTTTATATAAAATCGTTTTTCTTATATCTGGGTTGGCTAAAGTATCAATGGAGGCAGCAAATTGAAACCAAATTGGTTCAACCCCTCTAATAATTGGGTGATTTCCAAATCCAGAAGCAACAGGGTAATAAGGCCAATTCAAGAGTTTCTGTTGCGGCGTGCCATCTCTCATACCAGAAAGAACTGGAATGGCATGGCATTGTAAATCCTGAACCATATTTGCATTTACACGCACACCATATTTAAAAAGCATATCCTCTAAACCCGTTTCATAGGTTGGTGTTACAAATAAATTTTCCCTTCGTAAACTATCCATGTCTGCTTGTTGGGTTTCTACCAGCCACAAAACTTTGCCCCCATGCATAATAAACTGGTCTATTTTGAATTTATCAAATTCAGAAATTTCCTTAGTTGGTTTTGCGATGATAATGCCAACATATTCAAAAAGTTTTTGCGGCACTTGGATAGACAATGGCAAGTGTTCTACTTTATAAAACTGATTTAGCATAGCTTCCGCTTCTGCAATATCCCACTTGCCTAATTCGCCATGGTCGTCGATGATAGCGATTTTCTTCTTTGTACTTTGAAGGGCGTTGCGCAAAGTATTTGCAATTTCGTATTCCAGCAATTCAACAGAACTATTAATAACCTCCTCTGGATTTTGTCCAAACTGACTTCTTAACAAATTAATTGGGTATTCTTTCCCTTTATAGTTGAGTATGGCTCCAGGAATTAGAATTTTCTGGGCAAATTCATCTTCTTTCTTAATCTGAACATTAGTTGGCTGTAAGCCTTTGCTTCCTAGTTCTTGAATAATCTCAGAGGTTCTTTTAGAATCAGCTCCTTTAAATGGGTCTATGAATTCATATTGAATGTTTCCATTACTATACAATGCAAACTCATCCAACATTTCTCTTGTTGCCCGGCTCAATCTTTTGAAACCTGCAGGAAATTCTCCTTCCAAATAAACTTTCACATAAGCAACTTCCTTTACGTTAGCAGCCATATTTTTACTGGCCTCCGACAAAGAAAAACGCTTTTCTTTAGTCAAATCTATCCTAAAGAAAAAATTCGTAAAAAGTATATTTACTAATACAACTAGTGCAATTACTAAAAGTAATTTTATAAGGCTTTGGGAGCGTTCTGATTTTCTCTTATTCATTTTTTCCATCTCTTTGCCTACCATTTTCTGCTTTCAAACATTGTTTTACTCGCCCAAATAAAAATTAGGTCGAAACCAATAAAATAAATTAAATCTCTAGAATCAACCACTCCCCTGCTTATGCTTTCATAGTGGGCATTGATTCCTAAACCAGCAACTACCGAATCCCAACTACCTAATAATTTAAAATCTGCTATTAAATCAAACAAATTATAAAAAAGAAAACAAAGGAAAAGGGAAAAAATAAAGGAAACGATTTGATTGTCGCTTATAGCCGAACTAAACATACCAATGGCAACAAAACAGCTTGCTAAAAAGAACAATCCAAGGTATGAACCCATTATTGCCCCTGTATCTAAATTCCCCTTGGGTGCACCTAATTGAAAGATGGTTACGAAATATATTAGGGTTGGCAAAATGGTAAACAAAACAAGAGTGATGCCAGCAAAATACTTACCCAAGATAATTTGCATATCAGTAATTGGTCTTGTGGTAATTATCTCAATTGTTCCCGTTTTTTTCTCCTCGCTAAGGCTTTTCATTGTAATAGCAGAAATAAGAAACATAAACAACCAAGGCGCCATGCTAAACAAGGTATCTAAGTTTGCATAGCCATAATCAAAAATATTATAATCTGGCAATACCCAAGTGAATAAACCTGTTGCCAATAAAAACACAAGCATTACAACATAAGCGATTAATGAACTTAAAAAGCTTCTGATTTCTTTTATATAGATTGAACCCATAGCTTACTTTGTTAAGGTTTGAAATACATCTTCCAACGACTGCTCTTCTAATTGCATAGAGAGTATTATCCATTGTTTGGATTGAGACATAATTGCCAATGCCTCTCTCACATCTTGGCTCGACTTAATGGTCCAAAAAGCACCATCTGCTTTTGCACTGATGACACCTGAAATACCTAATAAATCTGCGTTTGTGCAATCACCTTTTATTTCTAATTGCAATACAAATTGCTTGCGCATCATTTGCTGTAGGCCTGCAATATCATTATCTGCCACAATTTTGCCCTTGTTAATAATTACCACTCTATTGCAGAGCGCTTCTACCTCCTGCATGATATGGGTAGAAAAAATCACTGTTTTGTTTTTCCCAATTTCTTTGATAAGGTTTCTAATTTCAACAACTTGATTTGGGTCTAAACCAGTGGTAGGTTCATCCAAAATTAAAACATCTGGATCATGCAAAAGCGCTGCAGCAAGTCCCACTCTTTGTTTATATCCTTTTGAAAGTTGTGCTATCTTCTTTTTGCGCTCAGGACTAATACCTGTTTTAAGAATCATTTGTTCTACGGCGGTATTAGCTTGAGCTCCTTTTATCCCCATCATACCTGCAGTAAACAATAGGTATTCTTTGATATACATATCTGCATAGAGCGGATTAAGTTCTGGAAGGTAACCAATATGCTTTCTCACTTCGAGGCTGTTGGCATTAACATCATGCCCACAGACTTTGGCTATGCCAGAGGTTTGAGGTAGGTATCCGGTAAGAATTTTCATGGTAGTAGATTTTCCAGCGCCATTAGGCCCCAAAAATCCTAATATTTCTCCGGGTTGAACCGAAAAGCTGACATTATCTAGCGCTTTTTGGGACCCATATAATTTGTTTAAACCAATAACTTCTATAGACATGTTTAAAATACAACCTAATTTTTTAAGCAGTTACTTAGGTAAGTCAGCGAAAATACAGAAATGGTTGAAGAAATTTGCAACAAAAAAGGGGGCGGCCTTCGGCCGCCCCCTTCCCACTCCCGAAGGTGTAATTTATAATACGCCAATTTCGCTCAAAACAGCGTTCATCGCGCGCACTGCATCTGCACTTTTATTAAATGCTGATTGCTCTTCCTCATTTAAGTTATAATCCACAATAGCTTCCCATCCATTTCTACCTACAACTACTGGAACGCCTAAACAAATATCTTTTTGACCGTACTCGCCATCTAAATACACACAATTTGGTAAAATACGTTTTTGGTCGCGCACAATACTTTCTACTAACATTGCAGAAGCAGCACCTGGCGCGTACCAAGCAGAAGTTCCCAACAATTTTGTAAGTGTAGCTCCACCAACCATAGTAGCATCACTAATTTCTTTTAACTTATCTGCACTTAGCAAATTAGAAAACGGAACGCCGTTCAAAGTTGCTAAACGTGTTAATGGTATCATCGTAGTGTCGCCATGACCCCCAATAACTGTTCCATGAATATCTGTTGTTAAGGCATTTGTCGCTAATCCCAAGTAGCCTTTGAAACGAGCGCTATCCAAAATGCCGCCCATACCAATAATTCTATTTTTAGGCAAACCTGTTGATTTCAAGGCAAGGTAAGTCATGGTGTCCATTGGATTTGAAACCACAACGATTATTGCATTTGGAGAATGTTTCAGTACATTTTCTGCAACACTTTTAACAATATTAGCATTGGTTCCAATTAACTCCTCACGCGTCATTCCTGGCTTACGCGGAATTCCAGAAGTAATTACAACTACATCAGATCCAGCAGTTTTACTGTAATCATTGGTTGTACCTGAAATACGTGTTCTAATGCCTCTCAAGGAAGTAGTTTGGTAAATGTCTAAAGCTTTTCCTTCTGCAAAACCTTCTTTAACATCAAGTAAAACAACTTCATCTGCCAATTCTCTGCTGGCAATAACGTCTGCAGTAGTTGCACCTACTGCGCCTGCTCCAATAACGGAAACTTTTGTCATGGTATAAAAATTAATAATTTTATAAAAATCGTGCAGCGAAATTAACAAACTTTAAGAAAGGAAAAAGGTGATTTTAAGCATTTAGGGTTGGTTCAAACCGAAAAACGCAAATTATACTAAATCAGGAAACACCAAGGTAAAGGTAGAACCTTCATTTACTTTGGATTGAACCAATATTTTTCCGTCATTCTTACTAACAAATTCTTTTGTCAAAATTAGGCCAATTCCTGCTCCTCGCTCCCCATTTGTTCCATAAATTCCAGGTTGCTTATTATATGAAAAAAGTGATTCCAACTCAAACTCATCCATACCTTTCCCATTATCGGAAATTGAGATAAACACTTCGCCTTCTTTTTTTTCTATTTTGATTTCTATAGTTCCATTCTGGAAAGAAAATTTAATTGCATTAAACAAAATATTTCTAACAGCCAAATCCAAATGATTTGGGTCAACCCAAACCATAAAATCATCAGGCACCATATTGTTAAGGACAAGCTGCTTTTGTTGCGCAAACTCTTCAAATAAAGTAATATTTTGATTCACTAAAAGGGAAAGATTTGTTTCCTTTTTATTAGGTAGCAACTCTCCTTCTAACTGATTCTTACTCCAATTTAAAACATTGTCTAGCAGGATATTGATAGATTTCAATTGACCATGAAGCCTATCCTTTAAGTGGTTTAAATCATTAATTGTCAATACGTCCTCATTGATTAACTCAACAATTTGATTTAAAGAGAAAATAGGATTACGTATATCATGGGAAAGGATGGAAAAAATTTTATTTTTATAGATATTAAGCTCTTCTAAATCTTTGGCTTGCCTTTCAATTGCCTGCTTTTGTTGGGTAACCAAATCTTTAGCCTGTATTTCATTCGCCCTTGATCTTTGTATTATATAAACAGAAATGGCTAAAAACACAATCAAAACAAGTAATCCTATGGTTATAGAATACTGAAATCTGCTTTTGGCAATTTGAATTGAATTATCCTTTTCTAGTAGCGTAATTTCATTCTGTTTTTTCTCTAAAAGATAATTAAACTCCAATTCATGAGTTCTTCGAGCATTGTCTTCAATTTGCAAACTATCTTTATATAAAATAGAAATATTTAAATACTGATTAGCTTGCTTGTGCCTATTCAATTTTTGTAAAATTATGGCATATTGCTTCGCAGCATCATAAATTTGTCTTTTATTATTGCTCTGTAAGGCAAGATCATAGCCTCTCTCAGAATAATTGACACCCCTCAAATAATCTCCTTTTAAATAGTACGATTTTGCTAATCCAATTTCATATTCTACCCTTCCAAATTTATCTCCATATTCCAAAATTTTGGGTAAAGCAATTTCAAAATAATAGATGGCACTATCTGGTTTACCTATTTCATTATAAACTTCTCCAAAATCAAGTAAACAAATAACCTCATCTTCCATATCACCTATCTCTATTGAAGTTACGTAAGCTTGATTGAAATAATAGATGGCAGTATCAAAGTGCTTTTTTTGCATAAATATTCCACCAAGTTCAACACAAGTTTGAATATACCCAACCCGTGTACCTAAAGTTTGCTGAATAAGTAATGCGAGTTTCGCATTTTTTTCAGCATCTTCATATTTCCCTAGAAGAAAATAAATACCTGCAATGCTAGAATAACTATTTGCTATTCCTATAGAATCTCCAAGCTTCTCCCTCATTTGTAAAGCTTCAAAATAATAGTCTACTGTTTCTTTGTAGTTCCCTTTATCAGAATAAATATTACCTATATTATTATAGCTGTCACCAATTCCTTTAATGTCGTTACTCTCTTTTCTGAGAATTAAACTATTCTGGTAATATTTCAAGGCAGAATCAAGTATCCCCTCTTTATGAAAAACCATACCAATATTATTGAGAACTGCAGCTTCACCCTTTTTATCATTAACTTCTTTAAACAATTTGACAGAAAGCAAGTTATATTTCTTTGCCTTTTCTATATTTGATTTATAAAAATAACCAATTGCTAATTGTTTAAAAGCATTTGCTTGCCCAATTTTATATCCTAAATCGCTAGAAATGCTTAATGCTTTGGTCGCGTAATATAAGGTACTATCAGGACTGGAGTTCCTGAATTCAAAGGCTAAATCATTTAATAAGTTAACAGTTAAGGTGTCAATTAAATTTCCATTAAGCTTAGCTTTAATTTCAAGTATTTTTTTACTTTGAGAAAAGACAGAGTTTACAAACCCCAACAAAATTATGATAAGAAGGGCTTTTCGATTAAAATAAAAAAAAGGGGTGTTCATCTGCTATTTTAGCATCTTTATATAAATGCAAAAGTAGCAAAAAAAAACTAATTCCTATATTTCAATTTAATGCATTCTCTAATGCCTCTCTAACCTGCTGTAAGGTATATGGTTTAGAAATAAAACCGTAACTCCCTGCTTTTGCAATTCGCTTAAAGGTTTCACCATCTTTATGGTGTGCAGAGGTGAAAATAACCCTAGACTTACCTTCCATTAAAGTACTGGTATCAATGCCATCTAATTTGCCTTCCAAGCCTATGTCCATTAATACAATATCAAAGGTCTTAGTCTTTACCTCACTTAATGCATCCATGCCTGTTTTTACATGAACCATATTTTGATAGCCTAGGTTATCTAAGATTTTCTTTAAAGATTCAAAACTCATTTGATCATCTTCTACGATTAGGAGGGTTCTATTATTCATATACATTGGCTTAGTTAACTCCTTCAATATTGAAGATTTTTTTCGGAATTAAATGTATGTTAATTATAAAATATTCATTAAATTTAAACTATCAAATGCTTTAGCTTTGAATATCAGCAATGAGAAACCTAAAACATTTTATTATTTGTGCTTTGCTTTGCAGTTTTGCCATTCAAAACTTAAAGGCACAATACTTGAAAGGAATGAGCAAAGATTGGGTGTTAGATTTTGGGCTCCGGCCAGATACTTGTGAGATTTTCTTTTACTTCGGAAATGCAAAATTCACTAAAAATGATTTTGCTACCATCACATTATATGATAGCAGTTATAAAACAATTAAAGGTTATGAACTTAAAATCGTTAATGATTCTACCCTAAGGCTAAAGTTTCCAGCCATTTTTTCAGAACCAAAAGCAAATTGGCTCTTTGGAAAATTTTACGTAAAAGATGAAAAAGATAATTCCAGAGAAATTGGCAACTATCAAATTCAGATTTTACGAAAAGATAACTCCATTAGTGCCCGTATCAATAATCCTATCAATAGCATAAACACCGACACCTTAATTGATTTTGTTATGCTTGAAGTTATTGGTGTAAATACCCATTTTCTTGAACCGAATACTACTTTTCACTATGCCATTGAAAATCAATTTGGATCTAATAAATTTGATTCTGTGGCAGTTATATCTAACGAATTAGCCTATTTATATTTACCGATAAAATCAACTCATTTAATTGGTACTTATAAAATTTATTATACCAACAAACGCGATTTAACTGTTAATCCTATAGCTATTAGGCTTGAAACTGAAGCCTATAAAGTTGGTAAAATGAGAATAGTGGCAAATCCCCCAGTTTCAAAATACTATAATCAAGGTGCTGCCAACGCATCTTTATATCTTGAACTCCCGCAAACTGAAGCCTTCAATCCCGACACTATTTTACTTCATTTAAAAGGGCAAATTCAACTTGCACATTCGCAGGGAGCCTCCCTCCCAATATTCTTTGAATCCGATTCTGTATTGCTGGATACTGGATACTGGCCTTGGATACCACCGACTTTAAAACTATACTATAATTTTAAACTCCCTTACCAATTGCCTTCTGGCAATTACGACCTTATTTTCACTCATCCTCAATTACCCCAAGCAAGATTGCTACAACCCATAAATATTCATAGACCAAACATCCATCCATATTTTGTTATATTTCCAGGATGGCCATTTAAATTAAACTTTAGTTTAAAGCCAAAACCCTCAGAATTAGCAGCTATTCAGTTTGTTTTTGAGGCCAACGCCGGCTTGTATGTTGACTCGATAAAGTTCCATTTATTAGGTAAGGACACCACAGGAATTGTAGTTTTTGGTCATTCAGATTCAAGCACCCAAGATGGCCAATATGACCTTCATATTCTTCAACCCAATAATTACCCCATTTACTTAAATGATGCCATAAGGGTTGTATCCTCCTTACCACAGAATATTAAATTAATTTCAAACCATCTTTTAAATATTGGAAGAATAGATTCAAGTAAAAGAATTCTTACCCCCAATTTACCTTCATTAATAAATATAAATAAAATGTATTTAGCCCCTATAAGATTTTTAAGAAATGGGGCCATAGACACAAGCATAAGCATTAAGGCCCCTCCAAACTTTAGATCTGACGGAACAGTAGTGTTTAATGTGGATAGCCTTGCCACAGCAGGCCATTATGATGCAGAAATATTTGACACCCTGAACCAAAAATGGCATTTACAAAAAGAAGCCATTTATGTGATGAATAATGTCTCTAGAGCCGCAGAGATATCTCCCAAAACAGTAGCCTATGTTGGCGGTGGAAATACTCGCTTGTATACTTGTTGGTTTAAAAACACCCATTTTTCTCTGGCAAATGAAATTAGGCTTGGAAGCTATTACCATAGCCCAGTTGTTGTAAATGACACCTGCATACAATTTAGAGGAGGCAATGGTAATCCTGTTTTTTATAATGATATTGATGGTTTTATTGGCAATGATTTTTTAATGAATGTGGTCTATTCACCTTCCATTACGCTATTTTCTCCAAACTGGATAGCCAAAGGCTCTAGAACCAAATTCACCTTACAGTCAGATGCCTCAAACTGGACCTACTTCAAAGAAATTCAATTTAACTTCAGAAAAGATTTTGTTTATGAAAACAACTTAAAAACTATTTCTTACAAGGAGTTAAATGACACCATACTTGAATTTGAAGTGGAAGCCGGAGATAGCTTAACTGGCACATATGACTTGAGAATTGATCAATATCCTCCAAATGCATTTAGTGGAGAAACCATCGAATTAAAAGAGGCCCTTAAGGTTGTTCCTGTTGGGATAGGCGAAAACAAGAAGGGTTCAAATTCGATTCCAATGCTTGTTCCAAACCCTAACAAAGGCGAGTTTGAAATTGTATCTAACAACAACTCCTTTCAATCTTATGAAGTAACAGATATCCTTGGGAAATCAATCACAGCAGGTTCTTTGGATCAAACCAAAACCCAATTTGACCTCTCTCAAGAGCTTAAACAATCAGGAATTTATTTCATTAAATTAAGTGGAGAAAAAACAATTACACTTAAATTCATTTTCAATCCATAATTCCTAGTTACTTTTTGCATTCTTATCCTTTGCTGCATACATTTGCCTAGGTTCAAACCGAAACACTATGTTAGATAAATTTGGAATTGCAAAGCGCATTGCGCAAGAACTTAAAGATGGATATTATGTTAATCTTGGCATTGGTATTCCAACCTTAGTTGCCAACTATGTTCCTAAAGGGATAGAAGTAATTTTGCAATCAGAAAATGGGCTCCTTGGAATTGGGCCTTTTCCATATGAAGAAGAGGTTGATGCCGATTTAATCAATGCAGGAAAACAAACTGTTACCACAACTGCTGGCTCAAGCTTTTTCGATTCTGCGATGAGCTTTGGCATGATTAGAAGTGGCCGGGTTGACCTAACTGTTCTTGGCGCAATGGAAGTAGCAGATAACGGAGACATTGCCAACTGGAAAATCCCAGGAAAAATGGTTAAAGGAATGGGAGGAGCTATGGATTTGGTGGCTTCCGCTAAAAATATCATTGTAGCCATGCAACATGTAAATAAAGCAGGAGAATCTAAGCTTCTTAAACAATGTAGTCTGCCCATTACAGGTTTGGGTTGTGTAAAAAAAGTAGTTACCGAACTTGGGGTATTTGATATTACTCAAGATGGTTTTGTTCTACTTGAAAGGGCTCCTGGCGTGAGTGTAGATTATATTATAAGCAAAACAGAAGGAAGGCTTGTGGCAAATACCAATACTCCAGAAATGCAGTTGAATTAAGCGCTTGGAATTCGCTTGTCCATCATTGCAAACCATAAAGGTGGTATGGCCGCAATAAAAAACAGGCCAGCATAACCACTAGGCATTTTAGGGCTTTTATCGTAGTTTATTAATGTGTGGTAGGGTTTTGAGGCATAGTAGTGATGATCTGCATGTCTGCTTAAATCTACCAATAAAAACCTACTCACGAAGCAATCAGAATCCCAACTGTGCAGTTCGGTAACGCGCGTATTTTCTTGCCGAGTTAAACCATAGTGTTGCACATAATTGACATATTCAAGCAAAAAGTTTGCAATCACACAATGAAACACCCAAATACTTAATAGGTAAAAGCCCCCATAAAACACCAGCATTGTGTCGAAAATTGCATGCAAAATGAATTGCCTAAAAACATAATGATTAAATAAATAATTGGATTTACCTTCTTTTTTCAACCTTTCAGTTTCTAATTGAATTGCACCTTTCCATTGACCAAAAACAGACTTAATAAAGAAGTAGTATAAGTTTTCACCCTTTTTGGCAGAGGCATGGTCTTTATCGGTTCCAACCCATTTGTGATGTACCCTCAAATGATCCACAAAAAAATACATATTTCCTGCTGTAAAAAGCAACCAACGACCTAAAAACTGTTTAAACTTATTTTTCTGATGAATTAATTCATGGGAAACTACAATCGCAGAGGAACCCGAATTTATTCCAGTGCTCAAGGCAGCTGACCAAACCCATTGCGATTGAATTATCTCTGACCCTATTCCATAAATTAAAGATGCAATACTTAATAATTGGAAAGGTATATGTAAATACAAGATACCTTTAGGAATAAAATCATCTTTTGCAGTTGCTTCATTTGCTGTTATTGGTTTTGTAAGCCATTCGATTAATGCAAGTACAACTAAAGAATAAAAAAAGTTAGCCAATGTGTAAACACCTCCCAGTAAATTTCCAAAAACACAAAAAAGAGAAGGTGTTAAGCTAAACAAGTATAAAAGATTTCTGTGCTTGGCTTTCATTAAAGAAATTTAAATGGTATTTTGGTTTGAACCTAATATTTTATCCTAGCCACTTTTTCTGCGGCTCAATTTCTCTTGAACCGATTGATATAAAAGACCACCATAAATTCCTAGTAACCCATCAACTAACAATAGTCCTATTAACATTCCTCCAAAATATGGCGTGAAGGTCTCAATGAAATTGATTAAAGCAAAACCCCAAGCCGCATTTAAAATTGCTATTAAATAAAAATAATTTTGTTTTTTCTTCGCGTTTAAAGAAAAAACTATTGAAAACAAAGCAGTTAATATAGCTAAAGTAGCAATTAAGTTAAGAAAGAACTCGAAATCTGGCTCAAAAAAGGTTAAATAAACTCCTAGTGATAACTCCAACAGACCCCATACCGCTGTATAATACCAAATTTGTTTTTTCTCTTTATGACCAAAAGCACCAAATAAAACTAGACTACCGCTAAGTATTGTTAGAATACTCATTAAGGGTATAGCATATCCTCCCTGCTCAAGATTTAGGAAATAAGCTATTACACCTGCTAACAGATATAATATCCCACGAATAATTAATGTTATTGAAGATTTCTTGGAAAATTTGTCCATTTGTTTAATATTTATGCGAATATGTGATTTTTTGAATTAAATCAACATTAAAGTGGCATAAGATTTGAAATTCAATCAAAACTATTAATTTGCGTGCTCAATGAGAATCTTACTTTTAATCGCGGTATTTCTATTTTTTGGTTCAGAAAAACTATCTGCCCAAAAAAAAGTTGGTGGCAAAGTTCTTAAGGGATATGATGTAATTTATCCTTTTAAGAATGGAAGGGCAAAGGTTATCAGAAATGGCAAAATGGGCTTTATTGATATGCAAGGCGAAGAAGTAATTAAACCTGAATTTGACCAAATTTATCCATTCGAAAAAGGCTACGCTAGGGTAGAAAAAATGGGCCTTCTTGGCCTTATTAATGAGCAAGGAGAAATATTACTTGACCCAATTTATGATTATATTGGAAACAATAAAGATGGTTTGGTAATTGTTACAAGAAAAGGGAAAAAGGGTCTTTTAAAAATTACCGGACCTTCACCTGAAAGTATAGAATACTTGGTTGATGTAAGGGACTAATATTCTCCTATTTCGCTCGCTAAATCTAAATACTCAAAGATATCTGCTGGCAATTCATCTCCCTGTTTCTCAGCTCTTTTGTGTCCTAACCTAACTAAAATTAGCTCTTTTTCAGGTATTACAAAAATGTACTGACCTTTGATTCCTCTGGCATAAAACACTTCATTTTCCTTATAATTCAACAACCACCATTGGTATCCATATTCGATGTTTTGTTTGCCAAAAGCGGTTATTGGTGCGCCAGGCTTTAGACTTAAGGCAACATAAGCACTGTCTATTAATTGCTCTTTTCCCCATTTACCATAATTCATGTATAGCTTCCCAAATCTAGCAAAATCTCGGGCTGTTGCATAAAAACAACAACTTACTTTTTCCATACCGTCCTCAACATCTAAACTCCAAAAAGCATCCGACTCAGCGCCAATTTTTCCCCATAATTTTTCAGCAGCATAGGTTGCAACTCTTTTACCGGTTGCTTTTTCTAATACCATCCCCAGCAATTGCGTATCTCCTCCTTTATAAGCATAAACTTCACCAGGCTCATTTACTTTAGGTGGATTTAAAATAGTTGCATTTACATCTTTTCCGTAATAGGCTTTGGCAGGCCATGAAAACATACTTCCATAATCCTCCTTAAAATCCAATCCAGAACTCATCATTAAGGCATGCCTGATGGTAATTTTATCATAAGGAGTCACAGCATAGGCTTCAACATAATTACCGATGGGTTCATCAATACTCTTGATTAAACCCTCCTTTAAAGCAATTCCTACAAGCGCAGCCGTAAAACTTTTGGCCATTGAGAAGCTATTACTTACTGTTTTGGCATCATAGTTTAAATCGTACCATTCAAACAATAAACTGTCCTTATGAATTGCAACTATTGCTGTGGTTTCATATGCCTTTATTTTTGAAACTTGTTCATCGCCTAAATTAAAGGTATTGTACTTGGAAGAAAGCGGCCAAACTTGAGTTTGCAACTTGCTAATCTTTCTAACAGGAAAATCATTTAGCTCATCAATATCTGGCCCTAGTTTACCATGAAATATGGTCATCCAAAGTGTACTAGGCACATGAGAGTTACCTGTTACATAAAATAAAGCCCATATAAGCAAAATTGAAACGACAAAATATTTTAATGCTTTGTTCATGATGCAAAAATTTGAATTAAAAATCTAGAACAAGGATACCTTAGTTGCTACAATTTTCCATATCAATTATGCCAAACGTAACTCGACTTTTGAGTTAACGCTAATTTACCATTTGCCTTGAATCCCTTAAACTCTGCCAAGTAGCCACGATTATTATAATCAAAAGTATTATACGAATCTAGTTTTCCATTAGCTTTATAAAACTCAATTTTCGAACACATTTGTTGCTCATTATAAAAATACAAAGTTTTTCCTTTTGGCTTTCCCTTAATGTTTGTAAATTCATAGCTTAACAACAAACTATCTGCACTGTAAGTATAAACTTGTCTTGCAGCTTTTCCTTTTCTTATAGTTTCTATGGTTTCATAAAAACGTCCGTCGTTATGTGCGCCTTTACTTGTGCAATAATTCACACTTTTCACATTTTTCAATTGCTCACCCTTTGCATCACAAGCATAAGAATAAACGCTTTTTAACTTTCCATTTTTACTATAATACTTTCTTTCGGCAAGGTTGCCACTGTCGTTATAGGATACTTCTGTGTAACCTGTTAACTTATTTTTATGGTTGCGGTTTTCGTATTTGATCCCACGCAGTTTACTGTCGTAAATAGTAGTTTGACTCCATCTTACTTTTTGAATACTTTTATAGGCATATTTATACTTAACTATTTTACCTTGCTCATTAAAATCATACATCCATAGGCCTGCGGTGTCGCCTTTCCATAAAGTAATACCCGATTTAAAAATTGTATCTCTAAAATAGGTATAAAAGGTTTGTTGTTTCCCGTTTTTAGTATTTCGGTAAGTTAGCTTACCCAATTTGTTGAATTGATCATATTCTACCAATTTAAATTTTCCATTTTTGTTATAGGTTGAATCCTGAGAAATGGCCACTTTGTAATCAGTTTTAGGTTGAAATCCCTTATTAAACTTACCATTAAAGTTGTAAAATTCATTTCCTTGGGCTTGAGCCAAAACTTGAAATAAAAACAATAAAAGGACTAAAATTATTTTTTTCATAATTAATAAAATGGTCTAACGAATATAAAGGATAAATTTTATTAAGGCTTTTTAGAATTTCAATCCTAGGTTCAAACCGAAAAATGAAAAACCATTACTTAGGCGAAGCCATGCGAATTTTGTTACAAAAAAAAATCCCGAAGCAAAAGCTCCGGGATTTTTTTGTAATAGGATCTCCCTACTCACATTCCAACTCAATCCTGATTTAGTAATCCATACCACCCATACCACCTGGCATTCCGCCACCCATTGGAGCTGGATTGGTTTCTTTTTCTTCTGCTAAAATACATTCTGTCGTTAAAATCATTGCGGCAACAGAAGCTGCATTTTGAAGGGCAACACGACCTACTTTAGTTGGATCAATTACACCTGCAGCAATTAGATTTTCGTATTGTTCTGTGCGAGCATTGTAACCAAAATCACCAGAACCTTCACGCACCTTATTTACTACTACAGAACCTTCACCACCTGCATTTGCTACAATTTGACGCAATGGCTCTTCAATCGCACGCTTAATGATTGCAATACCAGTGTTTTCATCTTCATTTACACCTTTAAGGTTTGTTAATGTTTCAATAGCACGGATATAAGCAACACCTCCACCAGCAACTATACCTTCTTCAACAGCAGCGCGAGTTGCATGAAGCGCATCGTCTACACGGTCTTTCTTTTCTTTCATTTCAACTTCTGTAGCTGCGCCAATATAAAGAACTGCAACACCACCAGCTAATTTAGCCAAACGCTCTTGCAACTTTTCTTTGTCGTAATCTGAAGTAGAACTTTCAATTTGTGCTTTAATTTGGTTTACACGTGCGCTGATATCTTCTTTGGTGCCTGCACCATTGATAATGGTAGTATTATCTTTATCAATAGTAACCTTTTCTGCTCTTCCCAAATAGGTTAAATCAGCATTTTCAAGTTTGTATCCACGTTCTTCGCTGATAACAATACCACCAGTTAAAATAGCAATGTCTTCCAACATTGCTTTTCTTCTGTCGCCAAAACCTGGAGCTTTAACCGCAGCAATTTTTAAAGAACCACGAATTTTGTTTACTACCAAAGTAGCTAAGGCCTCACCTTCTACATCCTCAGCAATAATTAACAAAGGTTTTCCAGTTTGAACTACCTTCTCAAGCACTGGCAACAATTCTTTCATGTTGCTTACTTTCTTGTCGTAAATCAAGATATAAGGAGCATCCATTTCTGCTTCCATTTTATCTGCATTGGTAACAAAATATGGAGAAAGGTACCCGCGGTCGAATTGCATCCCTTCAACAGTTTTTACTTCTGTTTCTGTACCTTTAGCTTCTTCAACTGTGATAACACCTTCTTTACCAACTTTTGCCATTGCATCGGCAATCAATTTGCCTATTACTTCGTCGTTATTTGCAGAAATAGTAGCAACTTGTTGGATTTTTTTGTTGTCATCACCAACTTGTTGTGATTGACTTCTTAAATTTTCTACAACTGATTCTACTGCTTTATCAATACCACGTTTCAAATCCATTGGATTTGCACCAGCAGCAACATTCTTTAAACCTGCACTAACAATTGCTTGCGCTAAAACAGTTGCAGTTGTTGTTCCATCACCCGCTAAATCTGCAGTTTTTGAAGCAACTTCTTTAACCATTTGTGCACCCATATTTTCAATTGGGTCTTTTAACTCTATTTCTTTGGCTACCGAAACACCATCTTTTGTAACTGAAGGTGAACCAAATTTTTTATCAATAACTACATTTCTACCTTTTGGACCAAGGGTTACTTTAACCGCATTTGCCAAAGCATCTACACCACGTTTTAAACCGTCGCGCGCATCTACGCCGTATGAAATTTTCTTTGTCATAATATTTATTCTCTTGTTTTAAAATTAAATGGTAGCAAAAATGTCACTTTCGCGCATGATCAAATAATCTTTACCTTCTACAGTAATTTCAGTTCCTGCATACTTTCCATAAAGTACTACATCTCCAGCTTTAACCGCAGGTTTGTTTCCTTTTTCATCTACTTCACTCACAGAAACTACTGTTCCTCTTTGTGGTTTTTCTTTTGCAGTATCAGGAATAATAATACCTGAAGCTGTTTTTTCTTCTGCTGGCGCAGGCTCAACCACTACGCGGTTTTGAGTTCCTGCAATGGGTTTTAAATTTACTGACATATAATTTTAATTTATATTGGTTATTTGTTACTCTTGTCATTTAGCCAAAGCTATGCCAAGCAAAAAATGCTGACAGTTTTACACTAAAGCCTAGAATTTTTGTCCTTATGGGTGAAAAACTTGCTATTTTCGTGACAAAGATACAACCCAAAGCAGATTAGAATTGACTCCTTTCATAGCAGAAATACCATGGCATATAACGAAGTAAATATCATTCAAGGCTGTATTGAGGGAGAACGATCCGCTCAAAAAGCTTTGTATGAACACTTTGCGGGAAAAATGCTAGGTGTTTGCTTGAGATATGCAAAGGACCGTTCAGAAGCCGAAGACATGTTGCAAGAAGGTTTTCTAAAAGTTTTTCAGGGCATTTCTAAGTTCAAAGGAGAAGGAAGTTTTGAAGGTTGGGTGAGACGCATTATGGTATATAATGCCATCAACCACTACAAACACAGAAGTAGGAAATTTCAAGAAGACCTCGACCAAGAAAACTATGATGCCGTTTACCATGATGAACTTTTAGAAAAAATTAGTGCCAAGGAAATTGTTGCCTTAATACAACATTTACCTGAAGGCTATCGTGCAATCTTTAACCTTTATGCCATTGAAGGTTATACCCACAAAGAAATTTCTGAGAGGCTAAATATTGCTGTAGGAACTTCTAAATCTCAATACTCAAGAGCCAAACAATGTATGCAAGCCTTATTGGCCAAGCATTATCAAATAATGAATGAACCCTTTGAAGAAGCAAAATAGTTTTGAACAGCAACTGCAAGAGAGCCTAGATGGGATGGAGTTCAAACCTTCAGATGCCTTATGGGACAAGATTGCTCAAAATATTGGTTCAGATACCTTTGAACCTAAATTGCAAAATAAATTGCAGGATTTCACTGTTGATCCAAAAGAAGAAACTTGGGAACAACTAGAAGCTCAACTTCCTGAAAAGAAAAAACGCTTTGGATGGATTTGGCTGTCTAGCATTTTGCTTTTTACTGCAATTGCTGGAAGTGTAAGCCTATATCAATTTAATCAAATTACTGCAAACGAGGCTTTGGTTCAAACCGAAACCGAGAAATTTAACACCTTAGAAGAAAAACCTATTCCTAAGAGCAGCGCCGCTGCTAGTTTCGAAAACAAGGATTTAAAAAACACTGGTGCAAAAAACAAATCTCAAAATCAAACTACAGAAAAAGCACTTACTAGTTCAAGCGTTATTCCTCAAAACAAAGGTAATAAAGCCGTATTCGGGTTGAACCAAACTGAAAATAGTTCAAAAGTTAAACCTAAAATATCTCAGGCTAAATTTGCTAACTATAGCAAAAAAACAAAATCATCGGAGTTTACTAAAGTTTCTAAAGAGGCAACTAAAACAGAGGCCCTAAGTAATAAACCAATAGAAATGCAGCAGGTTAAGGAAGCAAACCAAATTCCAACGCCTTTGTCTTCTGTGGCAGCACCTGCCGAAAATCAAAGCGCTGGAAGAGAGATTGTTTCAGAAAAAACTACCACTCCTATAAAATCTTTACTTGACTCACAGTTAGTAGCGCCAATTGCAAAATCCAATGTTTATATGGAAAGCGACTTAGATTTATCAAAACTTTCGATTGTAGCAAATATTGGTATGCACCTCAGTTTTATGCAATTAATGGCACCAAGCAATAGCAGCCAAAACCTTGATAAAACTTTGGCCCTTAGAAAAGAAATTGAAGTCCCCGAATTTGATTTTAGCGCTAACCTTTCAGGTGAGTACGCAATTACAGAAAAGCTATATGTGCGCGCAGGCGTTGGAATTTTATCTTTTACCCAAGATGTTAAGTACAATTTAACAAATGCTGATTCTGTGCCCGCTAGAGGTTATGGTGAAAACTTTTACCTACACAATTCGGATTCTATTGTGGTTGGAGCAACATATTCTACAAAAAATAAATACAGCTTTACAGAAATCCCAGTTTGGATTGGCTATAAGATATTTCGTGGGCAGAATATAGGATTCGACCTGAACCTGGGTGCAAGTTTTGGAAAGCTTAATTTAGTAAATGCCTACTTGCCTGATCAAAGCTGTGTTGGCTTAATGGTTGTTAGTGACAAAGCGTCATTCCCTACCTACAAAAACATGTGGTTTTTAAATGTTGCTCCAGCAGTAACTTGGCAAATGAATACAATGTTGGATGTTGGATTAATGCCTCAACTTAGGGTAGGAATGAATAACATGGTAAGCGCAGAAAACTGGATTGGTCAAAGACCTTGGAGCCTTGGACTAAATATTTTCTTGAGAAAAAGATTTTAATGCTTGAACAGATCAAATTATTATTAATTAGATAACGCATCTCAAACAAAAAAGGCTGTTTCAAAATAACTTTGAAACAGCCTTTTTTGTATATAAAATAAATATCTTATAGTATTTCTGCTACAGGGGTGAATGGCAATCCAAATGCATCTGAAACGCCTTTATAAACCACTTTTCCGTGCACTACGTTTAAGCCTAATCTTAATTCTTCATTGTCTACACAAGCTTGTTTCCAGCCTTTGTTGGCCAATTGTAATGCATATGGCAAGGTTGCATTTGTTAAAGCTAACGTTGAAGTGTATGGCACTGCACCTGGCATATTTGCTACGCAATAATGAATGATACCGTCAATTTCGTAAGTTGGATTCTCGTGTGTAGTTGGCTTACAAGTTTCGATACAACCACCTTGGTCTACCGCAACGTCTACCAAAACAGTACCTTTTCTCATTAAACCCAACATATCACGAGTGATTAAATGAGGTGCTTTTGCACCTGGAATTAAAACAGCACCAACAATTAAATCGGCAGTTTTGATAGCCTCTTTGATGTTATAATCATTAGAAAAAACAGTTTTTACATTTGCAGGAAGAATATCGTCTAATTCTCTTAAACGAGGAATAGAAATGTCCATTATGGTAACATCTGCGGCCATACCTGCAGCCATTTTAGCAGCTTGTGTACCTACAATACCACCACCTAAAACAAGAACTTGAGCTGGCTTAACACCCGGAACGCCACCCAATAAAATACCTCTTCCACCCATTGGCTTTTCAAGATACTTTGCACCTTCTTGAATACTCATTCTACCAGCAACCTCACTCATTGGAACCAATAAAGGTAGTGAGCGGTCTTTTTTCTCAACAGTTTCATAAGCCAAACAAACCGCTTTGCGTTCAATCATTGCGTTTGTTAAAGGCTCGTATGAAGCAAAGTGAAAATACGTGAACAATAATTGTCCTTCTTTTATAAGAGTATATTCTTTTTCAATTGGTTCTTTTACCTTAATAATCATCTCAGCTTTGCCGTAAACTTCTTCGATACTAGGTAAAATAGTTGCACCAGCAGCAGCGTATTCGTCGTCACTAAATCCACTTCCATTTCCGGCGGTGGCTTGAACATACACTTGATGATTTGCTCTGGTAAATGCTGAAACTCCAGCTGGGGTTAAACCCACGCGGTTTTCGTTGTTTTTAATTTCTTTTGGAACACCAATGATCATAATGGTAATATTTGGGTTGACAAACTTAGTTTGATTATCTGAATTCGCAAAACCTAGTTGCAAGAATTTAAAGAATCTGAAAACATTACGTTAGCCTGCTCAAAGGTTAAATTTCCAAACTTTTGAGCTACAAAAACACAAATATCCTTTACTTCAGAATCCGAGAGATGCGATAAACTTGGCATAGCTTGTTTATAAAGAACCCCATTTACAAGCATTGGTTGTTTGCTACCATTTTTAATTAGACAGGGCAGCTCCTTCATATTAGCTAGCAGCCAATCGCTTAGCATAACTGGCGGCATTAATCTAGCTAATCCCTCACCTTTTTCTTGGTGGCAGTTGGCACAATTTGTTTTATACAATTTGGCACCATTGCTAAGCCTGTGCATATTTGTAAGCTCTCCATCTGAACAGGCTGCAATAGAAAAAAAGAAAACTATTAAAACTAGGTGTTTCATTCTTGTTTCAAAACTGAGATATCTTCAATTAATTGATCTACTTGCTTGGCATCTGTGCCGTCATATATGCCTCTAACGCGTGATAACCTATCTACTAAGATAAAACCACCACTGTGCACAAAACCGCCTGGCGCAGTGCTATCTGGCATAGCCGTAGCATAATATCCCATTTCAGCCATTTCATAGATACGTTCTCTTTCTCCAGTTAAAAACTGCCATTGTTTTCCGTCTGAACCTAAGTCGGTAGCATATTGTTTGAGCAATGCAATAGTATCATGTACAGGGTCGATAGTATGGCTTAACAACATTAGTGCTGTATCTCCTTTGAATGCATTAAATACCCTAATCATTTCTTTTTTCATGACAGGGCAAATGGTTGGACAAGAAATGAAGAAAAAATCAGCAACATAAATTTTTCCATTTACATCGTTTTGGGATAAACTATCGCCATTTTGATTGATAAATGAAAAATAGGGAACAGTTGCATAAATGGTGTCTACGCTATTTTCTCCATTTACATTAGCTGTTTTGGTTGTTCTTTCACCCAAGATAGGCAATTGTTTTTTTTCTGAATTACAGGCTAATAGCACCAGAAGAGATATAAATACTAAGCGATTCATGCGGCAAATGTAAGTTAGAATATAGGCTATTTCCTATATTTGACACCTATGCGCAAACATCTTTTACATTTCATCTTATTATCCCACAGTTTTTTTGGGGCACAAGCGCAAAATTTAGATTCATTAAAAAATCTAGTTTACATTCAAAAAGGTGCGCCCCGCATTAAAACCTTAGGAGAATTAAGTTACCAATTAATGTATGAGGACCCAGGGTTAGCCGCACATTATGGAGGCTTAGCAGTAAAAGATGCTTTGGTTCAACCAGACTCATTACTACTTGCCCAAGCGCTGAACGATTTGAGCATGCCCTATTTAGTAATTGGTAAATATGATTCCGTTATTAGTTTGAACCAACGTGCATATGCCATAAGGATGAAGGCAAACAAATCTGCATTAGCGGCAGCAAACTTGGCAAAAATTGGCCAGGCCTATTATGAAATTGGCAATTATAAACAAAGCATAATAGCTTATGGCAAGGCATGTTTTATTTATGAGAAATTATCTGATACGGCGCATTTAGTTCAAATGTGCAATAACATGGGAACTCTTTTTGAAAAATACAAAGCCAATGAAGAGGCCATGCAGTGGTATACAAAGTCACGAGAATTGGCGCATGCAATTGGCGATGAAAGAAGTGAAGCGCTTGCAAAAGTTAACCAATCTATTTTATTCCGAAAAGCTGGAGATACAAGAAAGGCTGAGTTGTTAATGATGACTGTAAAGCCTTATATGGAACTTAAAGCTTATGCCAATGAAAGAGCAAAGTATTACGAATCTTTTGGCGTTTTATGCAGGTTAACTAATAGGCCAGAGGAAGGTAAAGAATATTATACTAAAGCCTTAGCGGCTTATGAAGAGCAAGGAGACGAACCTGGTTTAGCCAATGTTCACCGTAATTTGGGTTTTTGTTTTAGCGACTTAAACCAACAAATGAAAGCACTAGAGCACTTTGAAGAAGCGTTGTATTTTGCCCGAAAGAACAAACTTCTAGATCAAACTCAAAATATTTTATTTGACCTTTATGAATGGCATAAACTAAATAAGAATCCAAGCAAAGCTCTTTATTTTCTAGAGTTGCACAAGTCTTGCGCAGATAGTGTGTATAATTTAGAGACCAACACTTTGGTTCAGAACTATAGCGCAAAATATCAATTAGAACGACATAAAAACGAAACGCTAAAAAAAGACCGAACGCTTTTACAAACTCAAGTAATTTTAGTAAGACGTACCAATATGCTTTTACTAAGCATTGGAGTAGCATTTATATTAATGATTGTATTTGGTGCTTATTGGTTATATTATCAGCAAAAGAAAAGGCAATTGGTTCAACAAAACCAATTGGCTATGAACGAAGAGAGAGTTAGAATATCAAGGGATTTACATGATAACCTTGGTGCAGAGCTTACATGGATTGCTTCAGAAATGGATTTGAGGGCCTATGCAGAAACCAATATTATCCAAAGAGAGCGATTGAATGACCTTGCAGAAAAAATGCGGTCTGCAATGAGAAGTTTGCGTGATACAATTTGGGCTATTCATCAAACTCAAAGCACCTTAGAACAACTATTTATAAGGCTTACAGACAATACCAAAAGTATTTTAGAGGTTGGTAGAATACAATTAGTTTTGCCAGAAACTATCCCTTCTATAATCTTATCACCAGCTCAAAGCTTGCATGTTTATAGGATTTTAAAAGAAGGAATTACTAATGCTATTAAATATGCTTATTGTAGTCATTTGCTCATTGAGGTTAAGGTTCAAGAAAACAACCTTCACCTAATCATGAGAGATAACGGTAAGGGTTTTAAATTAGAAGATCATTATGCTGCTGGATATGGCTTGCGTAATATGGAAAGTAGGGCTAATGAAAATGGCATGCAGCTTATTATCAATAGCAGCCCTGGGCATGGAACAGAGCTTAAGCTTTATTTACCAATTATTGCACAAATTCAAGCAAAATTCAAAGGTTAATGAGGTTTGAAAAAAGCAATGCGCTAATGATTGTCTAAAACCAAGCCTTTTACTTAGCTTCAATAACTTTTTCGGCAGCAATAATGCCTTCTTCTACTTCTGCCTTCACCTTGATAACGGCATCTTTTTGCGATTGATAATAAGCTTCTGCAGAATCTAATCCAACAGGCCTTTCAAAGGCACGCATCCATTGCATCATATCTTCATCTGCACGGGTTAACAAATAAGAAATCTTTTGCAGGCTGTCTTTGCATGCTTGCGTTTGACAAGCTTCAATTTTCTGATTGATTTCCTTTTTGTATTCTAAGACTTTACCCATTTTTGGCATTACTTCGTCGTGCACAGCCATTACTTCTTGGTCTAATGCATCTACTAATTTTTGACGAGGGTCTGAACATGCGGTTAGAGCAATCGCTAATCCAAAAATTAATCCTAATTTTTTCATTCCACAAAGATGCATAAAACTATTGAAATTTAGGAAAGGTTAACATAAAACTAGAGCCTTTACCTGCCTCACTTTCTACCCAAATTTTGCCACCATTTTTCTCTGTAAAGTCTTTACAAAGCATCAACCCCAAACCAGTTCCCTTTTCATTTGCAGTGCCTTGGGTGCTCACATTCATGTGTGCGGTAAAAAGCGATTCTAACTTTTGAACATCAATTCCAACACCATTGTCTATGACGGATATTTGATGGTAATTATCAAACTCTTCAGACAGAATGCTTACTTCTCCACCTTCTTTAGTAAACTTTAAGGCATTAGATAGCAAATTCCTTAAAACCAGGTTCACCATATTTGCATCTGCATACAAAAATGCATCTTGATCAGTTTCGTTGTGCAAAGCAATATTTTTTTGAATGGCCATGGTTCTAAGCATGCCAATATTTTCTTCAGCCAAAGCATACAGGTTAACTTTCTTTGGTTCAACCCGAACCCCCTTTATTTGCCCACTGGCCCAAACGAGTAAGTTCTCGAGTAAATCGATGGTGTTTTGAACCGATGCCGCTACTTCCTTACCAAACTCCTGTTGCGAACTGGCCTCATAAGAAGGATTACTCACTAAATCAAAGTACAATTTCATGGTGGTAAGATTGTTTCTTAAATCGTGCGAGATGATGGAGAAAAAGCGATCTTTCACTTGATTAAGCTGACTTAATTGCTCTTTTTGAATGGATATTTCTTGATTCTTAATCTCCAATTCGGTTAAACCTCGCTTAAGTTGTTTGTTTATTTTTCGATTCTCAGAAATGAAATAAACGAACAAAAAGATGAGCAGCACTAACAATACAGACAAAGCAATAAAGAAATTCTTCACCTGATTGGTTTGCCTCAATTGCATGGCTTTTATTTCATCTTCCTTCTTGAAAATTTCTATTTCTGCTTGCTTTTTTTCTGCTTCGTAATGCAATTGTAAATCGGATGTTCTTCTTAGAATTGAATCATTGAACAAGGAGTCTTTAATTTCATTGCTTAAACTTTGATATGCTTTTGAGGTTTGTTTATCGTTTAGGGAACGGTATAAATCTGCCAATCCTTCATAAGCCTCTTCCAACTCTATTTTCATGCCAGTTTCTTTGGCTAGATTAGTTACTTTTCTATACTCAGTTGCAGCTAGTTCGTAATCTTTTAACTTAGCATGTGACTTAGCCAAGCCAAGTAAACTACGGGTTTGTAAAGGTGTAATTTTTAACCCATTTGATATGTTGTTTGCAAAGGAATATTGCTCCACTGCTAATGTATATGACTTAAGTTCAAAACTTAAATCTCCCATATTAATGTAGGTGGCGGCTATACCTGCCTTATTTCCTAATTCTTTATACAGGTTCAAAGCCTTTTTGTAAGCATCTTCAGCTTTCTTTACTTGACCTTGCCGAGCATACCAAAGACCAACTTGTTCATAAGAGCTCAATAACCTAAACCTATCTTTTCTTTGCTCAAATAACTTTATGGCTTTTAGGTTAAACTCTATGGCCTTGCTAAAATTATTTTGTCTACTATATACATCTGCCAAAGAGGTATAGGTATTTAACAAACCTGATTCAACCTTGGCCGATTCAAAATACCTTAACGCGGATAAATAATTCTCAACCGCCAAAGAAAATCTTCCTTGCGCATGATAAGAATTCCCCAATAAATATTTAAAGTGGGCATGGTAAAGTTGTAGATTCCATTGCTCAGAAATCTGCACTGCCTTTTGCAGATCGCTAGCAGCTTGGGCAAATCTTCCTGAATTAATCTGGAGAATTGCCAATTGCTTAGCGGCTTCACACCAAGTAATGAATTCTTTGTGCTCCTCGCTCGCAGCAAGTACCTCCATCAATTGGGCTTCGGCAAGTGCTGGATTAACATAAACCAATGCCGTTGCCTGTTGAAGCTTAATAGAAATAGAATCTTGTGCTATAGCCTTTCCCTCTATTGCGGAAAAATGGCAAATAACAACAATCAATAATTTACAAAAATATGTTCTAAGTTTAAACACTAAACAGCAGTGTTTTCTATAAGCTTGAACCCAGAACCATGTACATTGATTATTTCTACATTTGGCTCGTCTTTCAACAGCTTTCTTAACTTATTTATATAAACATCTAGGTTACGCGCAGTATAAAAATCATCTCTTCCCCAAACGCTTAACAACAAACTATTGCGGGTAAGCAGTACGTTTTTATTCTTGACAAATAACTTAAGTAACTCTGCTTCTGTGGCGCTAATGCGCTTTTCCATCCCATGACTGTAAACTACTAAATGATTAGGAATGTCTATTTTCATTCCTGCAAGTTCATAAACCTCTTCTTTCACTATAATTTCTGGCTTTACTACTGCCGAACGCTTAAGAATTGCCCTAAGCCTTGCCAATAACTCTTGCGTGCTAAACGGCTTGGTAATGTATTCATCTGCTCCCAGTCCGAAGCCCTTTAATTTATCCTCTTCGCTGCTGTTGGCAGTTAAAAATACCAAAGGTGTAAATGCGTCCTGTTCTCTAATTAATTTGGCTAATTCAAAACCATTTTTCTTTGGCATGTTCACATCCAATAAACATAAATCAAAGCGTTCTTTTTGAAAAACCTGCCATGCTTCCTCTCCGTCTTTACATAAACGAGTAGTGAAAGCATTCAATTTCAAATTCTCTTTTAATAGTGTTGCTAAAGTAATATCGTCTTCAACAACTAAAATATGTGGTAAAGATTCTTGCATAGATTTGTGATTACCTCACGAAATTATTACTTTTACCATCAATAAAGTAATATCGTTTTCCCCTTAACTGCTACTTTTAAGACTTACTTTAGATTTTTTAAAGAAATAATTAAGCAAATGAACTTGGCTCAGGCTCTTATTCTCCTAAGAATTCCATTTTCCTTCTTTTTGTCGCCTGTTTTCTTTTTTGCATTTGCAATGAGCGATAGTCCAGACTTCCTTAAAATGGCCGCCTTATTTATAGCCTTGCATTTGTTTATTTATCCGGCTTCTAATGCCTATAACAGTTATATGGATCAAGATGAAGGCAGTATAGGCGGACTTAAAAACCCACCCAAAGCGGGTATTCTTGTTTTGTGGCTATCAATTTTATTTAATGCGATTGGGTTTATAATTGTTTATTTTATGATTGGCCGTTTAGCTTTCATTCTTTTAGCAGCTTATGTACTTGCTTCAACACTGTATAGCTGGAAAGCTGTTAGGCTCAAACAATATGCTATCCTTAGCTTCTTAACGGTGATGTTTTTTCAAGGGGCATGTATTTATAGTTTAGTGTTTTTATTTGGACAAGTATGTTCTTACGATTTGGCACTAGCCCAAGTCAACTACAAAATTCCAGCAATCATAAGTTCTATATTAATTGCAGGAGTTTATCCAATGACTCAAATTTATCAACATAAAGCCGATGCAAAAAGTGGGGTAAACACCTTGAGTATGTCATTAGGAATTAAAGGTACTTTTATGTTCTGTGGGAACGCTTTTGGCATAGCTACAGCGCTGTTAGGATACCATTTCTTTCAACTTCAACAATCACATCTTTTTTATATTTTTCTTTTGTTTAACTTTCCTCTTGTTGCCTTTTTCTTATGGTGGGCTTATAAAGTTTGGGACGACCCAAACCAAGCAAATTTTAGATATACCATGATGTTAAACAAAACTTCTTCTATTGCAATGGTGTTGTATTTTACATTAGTATACTTCATCAAACACACCAATGAGCTACCTTTCTAATATTGGCCTTGCCTTTCCAGAAAACAAATACTCGCAAGAGCAATTGCTTTCATACATGCTCAGTTGTTATCGGTTTGAACCAAAAGAGGCGCAAAAGCTTAGCTTAATGTATGGGCGAAGCGGTATTCAAAACCGCTATAGTGTGTTAAAAGATTTTGGTTTGAACCAAAATGCTGATGAAGGTTTTTTTGAGTTGGGTAAAGAGGTTCCTATTTCTAAAAGAATGAGCACCTACTTTGAACATGCGCCAAACCTTGCAGCCGCAGCTTCTAAAAGAGCAATTCAGGAACAACATATTACCCATTTAATAACTGTTTCTTGCACCGGAATGGCAGCGCCTGGTTTAGACTTAATGCTATTGCAAGAGTTAAACTTGTCTCCCAACACGCCTAGAACTTCTGTAAATTTTATGGGTTGTTATGCCTTGTTTCATGCCTTTAAAATGGCAGATGCAATTTGCAACTCAACCGAAGATTCACGCGTTTTAGTGGTATCTGTGGAGCTTTGCACCTTGCATTTCAATCAACAAAAAAGTACAGATATCATGGCTGCAAATCTCTTGTTTGGAGATGGTGCAGCAGCATGTATCATTAGTTCTAAACCTCCTGCGCAAGCCTATTTTAAATTTAGCAACTTCTATTCAAAAGTAATTTACAAAGGTAAAGCAGACATGGCTTGGCACATTCATGAAGATGGCTTCTTAATGACCCTAAGCGCTTATATCCCACAGTTGATTGAAGAAGGACTTGGAACCATCATTCAAGATGCCTTGCAACATTTATCCTGTGATTTTAATGATATTCAACATTGGGCCATTCACCCGGGTGGAAGAAAAATCGTGGACGGTATTTCGAATATACTTCAGGCGAATTCGGTTCAAACCGAAACCCCTTTGAAACATTCTTATGAAGTATTAAAAGAAGTAGGAAACCTTAGCAGCACTACCTTGCTACATGTACTCAACAAAATATTACAACTGCCAGATTATAACCCACAACAAAAGGTTTTTGCTGCTGGTTTTGGACCAGGACTTACCGTAGAAACCTGTGTATTTAACGCTTAAGACGATTGTTTAAAGCCAATACTTCTTGGACCTGAATTTGGCTTATCTTCTATTTTAAATTCTTCCACATCCTCAAATAAAATAGTATTAATCATTTCAATGGTACGTTGTTCTGAAGGTAGTTTTGCCAACCTGAGGTGTTGATTTTTAATGGTTTCCTCAATCACTTTTCTCACATTTCTGGCATTCCCAAAATATTGATTTCTGTTCTGATGAATAAACTCGAGGTACTTACTTAAATGAGCCGCAGCAGCTTCATCAGGCTTTACAGAATTGGAATGAAGCATTTTTAAAGTGATGTCGAATAATTGCTTTGCATCATAATCTTCAAACTTAAGTTCCCTATCAAAACGTGAATGTAAACCTGGATTACTTTCTAAGAACCTGCGCATGTTTTCGGTATAGCCAGCAACAATTACTACAAAAGACCCACGTTTATCTTCCATGCGTTTTAAAATAGTTTCTATTGCCTCTTTACCAAAGTCGTTTTCACCACCTTCGCTTAAGGCATAGGCTTCATCAATAAACAAAACACCGCCTTGTGCTTTGTCTAAAACTTCGGCAGTTTTAATGGCAGTTTGCCCAACATAGGCCCCTACTAATCCTTGACGGTCGCATTCTACTAAGTTACCACGTTCTAAAATTCCTAACGCTTTATAAATCTGTGCGAGAATGCGGGCCACTGTGGTTTTTCCGGTTCCAGGATTTCCTGTAAATACGGCATGTAAAGAAAAGCTTTGACGCACATCCTTTCCAATTTCTCGATAGAAACGAACCAATTTAACTAACTCATCTATCTCTGTCTTTACGGCATCCAAGCCAATCATGTTATGCAAGGTATTTAAGGCTTGCTTAAGCAAATCTTCATCTACAGGAATATCTGCATAGCCTTTTTCTTTGCCTTCAAATATTTTTTGGATGTCTTCTTTGTGAATGGTAGACAACTCATCTTTGTTAAGCGCCGAAGGATTTAGGTTAGTCATAATACGCAAGCCCATGTTCATCTTGCTTTCATCAATAACTGTATTGACATACCTGGCATTTCCAAACATATTGTCTCTACCCCTATAAGCATCCACTAACATTTTATAGAGATAATCATTGGCAGACTCACTGAGTTTAACACCTCTTTTTTCCATGGTAAACTCAGCAATTTGCATCAATTCTTGTGGCAGGTAATCTGCAAACTCATAGAACATGCTAAACCTAGAACGCATGCCGGGATTAGATTCTAAAAAGCTATTCATTTCACTTGGATATCCAGCCACAATCACAGCCAAATCGCCTCCCCCATCGCTCATTTCTTTGAGTAAAATTTCAATGGCTTCCTTACCAAAATCTTTCGAATCATCATTTTTTCTGGCAAGTGCATAGGCCTCATCAATAAAGAGAATTCCACCTTTTGCCTTCTTAATAACCTCTTTGGTTTTTGGAGCTGTTTGTCCAATGTATTCAGCTACCAAATCACCACGGTCTACCTCCACCACATGGCCTTTGCTCAACAAACCCATTTGATGGTAAATTTTGCCTAACATTTTGGCTACAGTGGTTTTACCAGTTCCTGGATTACCAGTGAAAACAGCATGAAGATTGATTTTTTCGCTGTCATCAAATCCTTTTTCTTTTCTAATCTTTAAAAAGTTAAGGTAGGTCGTGTATTCTTTAACTTTCTTTTTAATTGCAGATAACCCAATGAGAGCATCTAATTCATTGAGCACCTCTTCTATACTTTCTTCGCCAGCAACTGTAGGCGTAGGCAACTCGCGAGGTTTTGCTTTTGGTACCACCACTACAGGTTCTTTAAATTCTGGACCTACTTCAAAGGCAATGGTAGCAATTACTTGGTCCATAAATACTACAGAAATGGTATAAGAATCTATGCCCCAAGTGCCTTTGAGTTCATTGCCCCAACCAATGGCACATTCAAATTTTTGTTCTCGGGTTTCCACAAACAATAATTTATCTATAGAACCTTTGAGCTGACCAGTATGGGTATGGAAAAGGAAGTTTAATTCACAAGGCCAAATTGGCACTTCAGAAATGATGTTTTCCATTTCCAATTCAAGCCAAACATAGCGCGTTTCTTCACTACCAAATACTGAGTAATATTTCCTTTGAGGCTTATCTAGCAAAGTATCCGGACCTTCAAATAATTTAATTTTAGTGATATTAAAGAAAGGATTTACGGTATCTGAAACCACGCCCAGGTCGATAATATAAAACAACCTTTCGGCAACAAACACGCCATCAATCCAAGCTTCCCAGCGGTAAACACCTTTTTTCCAGTAGTTCCCAGGGTTTTTAACGCCCCAGCCTTCCCGAACAAAAACAATGTTTTCATCTTTAGTGATGGATCTGTTTGCGGTTAAATTGCAAATGATAGAACCATCTTCATCGTTCACACATTTTAGATTGATGTTAACCTCCCAATCATTTTCATCAAAAAGTTTGTTAAAAAATGAAAGCTCGCAATAAATAAACGAGCATTCAGACTCATCGAAGACAAGTCTATACTTTTTTTCGTTATTGGCTAGCCATTCGGTTGAACCAAATATTTTAAGGTCACGAAATTTGTAATTATTGAGCAGGTCCTTAGTCATGGTAGTTTAGAATTGGTGTATCAATACAACAATATTTTAGCCAAAAATTGTGCGCATGGTATGCACAAAATTTATAAAAAAATGTTAACAGCAATTAAGCCATTAGAAATTAGCCACTTATTATTTAAACGTTTAAAATAAATTACTTAATTCTTACCATTAAGAGAATCAATTTGAAAATAATACTTGCAAATTGTTGGTAGAGCGTTAAATTCGCACCTCTTAAGAATTCAGCCGCCACGGAGAGATGGGTGAGAGGCTGAAACCACCGGTTTGCTAAACCGACGTAGGTAGTAATATCTACCGCGGGTTCGAATCCCGCTCTCTCCGCCACTAGATGCCAGCAAATTTTGTTGGCATTTTTTGTTTCATTAGGGATGGTGTCTCTTTCTCCTCACTCTTGCTCAATACTGTTTAGGGACACCCTTTCTCACTCTTGCTCTATACTGTTTAGGTTCACCCTTTCTCCTCACTCTTGCTCTATACTGTTTAGGTACCCGCTTGGATTAACATAGGTACCCCCTTGGATTAACATAGGTACCCGCTCGGATTAACATGGGTACCCCCTCCGCGTAACATGTGTACCCCCTCTGCGTATCATGCGAGAGTGTAAACCAGACTGTGTAAACTCTTTTTTTTAATCTTTTAAAATCTGTGAAAATCTGTGGCATCTGTGAGAGAATGGGTGGCTCACAGATATCACAGATAAACACAGAAATATAGGGCTTAAGGACTATTCTGAGAAATCTTTGTTATAGTTGATAACGCCTTGGCTGCCACTCCTTAGAGGCAAAAAGAGGCAGCTTGCTACAAAACAATCCTAAAGGGATTGAATATGAATAAAAGTGGCATCTGTGAGAGAAAGGGTGGCTCACAGATAGCACAGATAATCACAGAAGCAAATACTCAAAATTGCATAAGAAAGAATCTATAAACAATATCACTTGTAAAAAAAACAAACTATCCTTGTGCTATAAATTCAATTTATGATAAAGTTTGCCTACACCATTTTATATGTAAAAGACGTTGCAAAAGCATTAGCCTTTTATGAAACTGCTTTTGGGTTCAATAGAAAATTTATTTCTCCCGAAAACGATTATGCAGAGCTTCTAGTGGGTGAAACAACTCTTTCTTTTGCCTCTTTAGATTTGGCCAATTCAAATTTGCCTGAGGGTTTTGCGCATAGCGATATAACCCAAAAGCCATTTGGAATAGAGTTAGGATTTACCACAGAAAATGTAGCTGAAACAGTAGAGGCTGCACAAAATGCTGGTGCAACACTTGTAGCATTACCAAAAGTTAAACCTTGGGGTCAAACCGTTGCCTACCTTAGAGATTTAGATGGATTTCTAATTGAAATCTGTACCCCAATGGGCTAAGAACTAAAGATTTTTCTTTAATCATCTTCCCAAGATTTGATTAATACGGAAACCCTAATTCAACTAATTTATTAATCAATTCAACGGTATTGGTGGTGCCAGTTTTGTTTCTAATATTTCGGCGATGAACTTTTACGGTTTCATCTGAAATGGATAATTTTTGTGAGATTTCCGAAGAAGAGTAACCCTCCACAATTAACCTGATAACTTCTAATTCTTTGGGCGTAAATACAATCTCTTGCTGGTGTTTTTCTTCTTGTGCTTCATAAAAATAAACCCCTCCATCCACAATAAACCTAAGTGCATGAAAGAGTTCATCTTTACCAGTATTTTTTAACAGATAACCCTTTGCACCCCAATTTTTCGCATCCTGAATTATTCTTACATCATGATGCATACTTAAAAGCACCACTTTTGTATCTAATTTATTTTTCACTACCCATTGCAATAGCTTCAAACCCTCTGTTCCATTTGGCATTCTAATGTCTACTAATGCTATATCTGGCTTTAAATTTAAAATGCCATTGGTAGCGCTTTCTATATCATTTGCTTCACCACAAATAATAAAATCCTCAAGCGGGCCAAATAATCCTTTTAAACCATCAATGATAATTTGGTGATCATCCACAATGAATAAACTAATCCTGCTCATATTTCGAGTTTTGTTAAGGGCAGTTCTATGGTAATTAATGTTCCATTTTCAGAGGTAATGCTAAGCTTCCCATCCAAATTGTTGATGCGTTCTTGTATGGTTTGCAAACCAATTCCTGGTAAATCAGAACCGCTAGGTTTGGCATTGCCAATTCCCAAACCATCATCTTCTACAGTTAAGTATAGTAAATCACTGTTTGAACCAAACTGAATATAGGCATTCTTTCCCATTGAATGTTTTTGAACGTTGTTGAGTAATTCGGTTACAATCCTCATAATGTTTACAGTTGCTTCTTTCCCTAAATTAAGCATAGGGAAGTCGCTTGCAATATAATGATACCGAATCTTACCATGCTTATTTAACACAGAAACAAAACTTTCAATCGCCTTAAACAAGCCAACTTTATTAAGGTAGGAAGGATTTAGATTATGGGAAATCTCCCTTAATTCTTCGATGGTCAAATCAAGATCACGAATCAAATTATCATAAGATTCTACACCAGATTCTAACTGCATTTTAAGGTAAACTAGTCTGGCTCCTAAACCATCATGTAGTTCCGCCGAAATCCTTCTTCGTTCTTTATCTTCACCTTCTCTAAGCAAGGCTCGGGCTTCCTTCTCACGCTCAACCTCCATTTTCTTTACAGATAATTCTAAACGCAGAACTTTATTTTGGTTGAACACCACAAAAATAATTAATATGATAATTACAACTATAATTACCAAACTACCCGACCAAAAAATCAATAAGCTGTTTTCCATATACGGGTAAAGTAAAAAACACAAGCATTGAGCGTATAAAAACTACAATTGAGTATTTCATGGTAATTGCTAATGGCTTCAAATGCTTTTTGGTTTGAGAGCGCTGAATTAAACAACAAAAAGTAAAACACATTCCCTAATCCATAAAACATCAATGAAACTACCATAAAAAAAACAGGGTTCTTCCAAATGTCGGCCTTTGGGAATTGCAGCTCCTGGTAAAAAAATAAAAGGGCTAGTAAAAAGCAAATAAATCCAGAACCAATCATCAGAAAAAGCGGCATCAAAGGTTTAGGATCTAGATAAAAATTATCATGGTAAAATAAGGCAAAACCAAAAAGCAATAAAACAAAAAACAACCAATTGAGTCGTTTAAAAACACCTTGATATTTATAAACAATTAAGATAAAAAAATATTGAATCAACCCATAATAGGGATACATAAACATATTGTCACCAAATGTATAAGCATAAAAAGATACAAAACACTCAGTAAACGTCAGAAAGACAGAATACCAGAAAAAAGGTTTTAAGGAAGAATTTATCGTACGGTAAAAAAGGATACCAGATATAAGCGGTATTAAAGAAAATAAAATAGAAATATACGTTAATAATATCATTGATTCGGAAAGTCGTTTCCAATTGTATGTGCCTCACCTATGGCTAAAGTTGTGGGTGCTACACTGCTGCAATGGTATACTACTTGTTCTTCGAAATTAGCATCTTTCACATTAATTCCGCATAAAGCAATTTTTAGTTTTCCACCTGAAACAATACTAGCGCCCACTCTCAAAACATTATCTCCTTCGACAAAGCAGTTTTGGACTTCAGATTTAGAAAATTCAAAGCTACGAGGAACATCGTTTTTATCCATAGAAGTATAAATTTGCCGCGCTTCTGGCAATACTTTCGGACATCTGGCTGGGCAAGTTATGGCAAATTCATACATTGCTTTTGTTCTGTCAAAACCTATATTTTGATAAATAGGTACTACTATAAAAGTAAGTTTAGCATTGTTAGGGATTGTATTATCCACCGCTGAATAAAAACGAATATGGCTAACAGCATTTCCAGATGAATGTACTGTAAACAAATCTTCAACATGGGCCCTATCAAAATACCAATAAACAGGAACTTCCAAGCTTGAAGCACTTAGGTATTTTTCTACAAATCCAACTGCAATGGAATTTGTAATTGTTCCTGAAATTGGATCATTTACATTTTCACCTTGAAGCATAACTTCACTTTGCTTTTCGCTAAGTTTCTCCTCAGTTACTTTACCACTAATATCTGAACGTTCAAGAAAATAAAAAACTGAGCCTACTACAATCAAAATAAGTAAAATGGCGACCCAGATAAAAAGGCGATTGGTGTTGTTTTCATTTTCCATAAAAAATATTTTAAATTTTGTTGGGTCAAAAGTCCAACTCCCACATGTCATATATATACCTACTAATGGGTATCTTTTGATTCGGTAAAAAAAATCAACTTTAAAATTATCTTGGTTCAAAAGAAACTTGGAGAAGTTGCTAACATTAATACTTTTGTGTAAAGGATTAATATTTATCCTTTATTCATGAATCCTATAACAAGCCTCAGAAAAAAAGTAAAAAGCAGTCTATTCAACCTGCTGCTGCCATCTGGATTTTATTTTAAGCAGGAAGGGTTTTGTCCTTGCTGTAGCCAAAATGTTACTTTTTTTTCAAATCACCACTATCTAAGGGATAACTTTAAATGTTCAAATTGCCATTGTATTCCTAGAGAAAGGGCATTGATGTTTGTGTTAGAAAATAATTATCCTAATTGGAAAAATCTAAAAATACATGAATCTTCCCCTGGCAGCAGAGGTGCGAGCGCAAAAATTAAAAAAGATTGTTTGAACTATGCTGCTTCGCAGTTCTTTCCTGAAGAAAAACTTGGAATTAATATTAGAAGTTTTAGAAATGAGGACTTAGAAGATCAAACATTTGAAGATGAAACTTTTGATATAGTAATTACCCAAGATGTAATGGAACATGTTTACCATCCAGAAAAAGCTTTTGCAGAAATCGCTAGAACTTTGAAAAAAGGGGGTGCCCATATCTTTACTGTTCCAATTATTAATAGGCATAATAAAACAGAAATCTGGGCAAAACTTGACTCAAATGGGAATACTGTTTTTTTAGATGAACCAGAATATCATGGTAATCCAATAACCTCACAAGGATCACCTGTTACCATGCATTGGGGATTTGATATAGTTGACTTTATTAAGGAAAGCAGTGGTTTAGAGACTCAGATTGTCCATTTAGATTATTTGCAACTTGGCATTCGTGCTGATTTTATAGAAGTGCTGATAAGCAAAAAAATATAAATTAATAATTCGTCAAGGTGATTATTTAAAAAAAATACTTGCAAATTTAAATAGACCTCATATATTTGCACTCCCTAAAAATAAGGGAATCGGGGTGTAGCGTAGCCTGGTATCGCGCCACATTTGGGATGTGGAGGTCGTAGGTTCGAATCCTGCCACCCCGACGAAAACAGAGCCGCACAATTGTGCGGCTTTTTTTTTGTGATGATCCGCACAATTGTGCGGCTTTAAAATGCAGGTGATTTCAATCTTTGATTCAAAAAAAATTTAATTCAATCTCCAAAAGAAACTTTTATTACCCCAAATACGTTTTATCTCTTATGAAAAATATATTTTTTTGCATAAGCTTTATACTGATAAGCTGTTGCACTGCATTTTCGCAGCAAAGAGATTCCATTGATTTTGTAAAACATTTTGGTGCGATTTTTCCTGTTCAAAACAAATCAACTTTATCCAATCCCGAATTTAAAAAACTAATCAAAGGTAACAAATTAGCGTTAGCTAGCCTAAGAAAAGCCCGATTGGTAAGGACTGCCGAAATAACAGCAGACATACTTGCTGTAATTCCTTTGGTAATTGGATTGGGTTCCGAAAATGATGCTATTTTTTTGACAGGCATTGGAGGCTACGCCGCTATTACAACTTTATCTACACTTATTAGCAGGCCGCATTATAATAGGCACTTAGAAAATGCCATTAAACTTTACAATATGGGACCAGCGCCTCAACGAAGCAATTGACCATTTTCAATCTCAAAAAATTTAGCATCGATGGCATTGTTTGAGCACATTGCCTTGACGCGCTCTTGTTGAGTATCGGTTAAAAATACTTGCCCAAATTTACCCTCCCCCATCAGCGCAAATAACCTTGATAAGCGTTGCTGGTCCAACTTTTCAAAAATATCGTCCAAAAGTAACAAGGGTTTTTTACCCTTAACCTCTGTGAGGTAATCGAATTGCGCTAGCTTTAAGGCTATTAAGAAACTTTTTTGCTGACCTTGTGAGCCAAATTTTTTCAAAGGATTATGCGCTAAGGTGAAGTTTAAATCATCTCGGTGAATCCCTCTTGTGGTGCGCATTAAATCTAAATCTGCAGATTCGGTTTGATCCAATAAAATATCAAACGGTGTTCTTGATAAGTCGGATTCATAAACTATTCCAACCTTTTCAGTTGGACCACTTATCCAGCTATAATGACCTAAAAATACGGGTAGAACCTTTTCTATAAAAGCTGCTCTTTTGGTAAAAATATAGTTTCCGGCTTGAACCAACTGATCATTATAGGTTTCTAATAGGGAGCGATTAAAACCTCCCTGAAATTTAAAATCCTTCAGCATTTTATTACGCTGGTCAAGCACCCGATTGTATGAAATTAGTGCATTCAGGTATAACTTATCATATTGAGAAATTACTTGATCCAAAAATTTTCTCCGTTCTTCGGACCCTTCTTGAATCAAAGAAATATCGCCTGGAGCAATCATTACCAAGGGAATTGAACCAATGTGCTCTGAGAATTTCTGTACTTCATTACCATTTACCAAGAGCGTTTTACCATTGCCTTTTTGGTAAACTATTCTAACCTTTTCTTGCACATTCCCTTGGTTACACTCCGATTCAATCACAAAAAAATGTCCCCCTAAAAAAGCCTGAAACTGATCGATTGCATTAAAATAACTTTTGGTAAAAGACAAATAATGAATGGCATCCAAAATATTAGTCTTACCAGCCCCATTGCTGCCTGTAAAACAATTTAAACCCGGTGCAAATTGTATCTGCAAAGCCTCATAGTTCTTAAACTGCTGAATATAAAGAGATTCTAAATGCATGGATTGGTTTTATGTATTGGTTCAAAGATTACTTGTCAAAACTAATATTTTCTATACTTTTGCAACTCTTCAAAAATGGCAACGAACAAATTTACCAAAGAAACTTACCTCGGCTGGTATGAGCAAATGTTGCTCATGCGCAGGTTTGAGGAGAAAGCTGCCCAATTATATGGCCAGCAAAAGATTAAAGGTTTTTGTCACCTTTACATAGGCCAAGAGGCTGTAGTAGCAGGTACAATGAGTGCTTTAAAAAAGGAAGACCGATTAATTACGGCTTACCGCGACCATGCGCACGCCTTAGCTTGTGGCATTCCTGCGAGAGAAGTTATGGCAGAATTGTACGGAAAAGTAACAGGCTGTTCCAAAGGAAAAGGAGGCTCAATGCACATGTTTAGCAAAGAACATAATTTCTTTGGTGGACATGGAATTGTTGGAGGACAAATTCCACTCGGCGCTGGGATTGCTTTTGCAGACCAATACAGAGGTGGAGACCAAGTAACCGTATGTTATTTTGGGGATGGTGCCGCTAGACAAGGAGCCTTGCACGAAACCTTTAACATGGCCATGCTTTGGAAGTTGCCTGTAATTTTTGTGATAGAAAACAATGGCTATGCAATGGGAACTTCTGTAGAAAGAACAACCAATGTAATGGAAATGTACAAGATTGGCGAAAGCTATGAAATGCCTTCCTTTGCTGTAGATGGCATGCAAGCAGAAACTGTGCACGAAGCAATTGCAGAAGCAGCTACAAGAGCCAGAGCAGGCGAAGGACCAACCTTACTTGAAATTAGAACCTATCGCTACAGGGGACATAGCATGAGCGACCCGGCAAAATATAGAACTAAGGAAGAAGTAGAAGAATACAAAAAGAAAGACCCGCTCGAAATGGTAAAGGATACATTGCTTAAAAAGAAAATAGCAAGTGATTCAGACCTAGAAGCGATGGAAGAAAAAATAATGGCAATTATAAACGACTCTGTAGAGTTTAGTGAAAACTCTCCTTTCCCAGAGCCTTCGGCTTTGTATGAGGATGTTTATTTTGAACCAAACTACCCTTTTATTAAAGAATAAGTAATTTTAGATAAAGATAATGGAGCACAAAGAAGAAAAAAATCAGGGTTTAGATTTAGATACAACCCTTATTGAAACAAGTCATAAAGTAGAAAAATTCTACCATACCTATAAAAAACAAATTACCACAGGAATCATCGCAATTGTGGCTTTGGTTGGCGGTTATGTGGCTTTTAAAATGTTTTATATTGAACCAAAAGAAAAAGAAGCTCAAGCTGCTATGTATCAAGCCCAAATTTGGTTTGAAAAAGACAGTTTTAATTTAGCTTTAAATGGTTTAGGCGAGAATGCTGGATTCATTGCAATAGCTGATGAGTTTGGTTTAACCAAATCTGGTAAACTTGCCCATTACTATGCAGGAGTTTGTTACATGCGCAAAGGCGAATTTCAAAATGCAATTGACATGTTAGATGGTTTTAGCACTGATAATGATTTGGTTGGTCCTTTAGCAACTGGATTAAAAGGAGATGCTTATGTAGAATTAAATGACATCGAAAAAGGTGCTTCACTTTACATGAAAGCTGCAGGCCAAAGTCATAATAAAATTACAGCACCCATCTTTTTAAAGAAAGCTGGAATTGCTTTTGAGGAGTTAAAGTCGATGGACAACGCTGTGCGTGCTTACGAAAAAATTAAAAATGAATATCCTGAAAGCAGCGAAGCTCAAGATATTGATAAATTTATTGCAAGAGCAACTGCGGCAAACGCAAATTAATATTCAAAAATTATTTGAAAAGGAACTGAGTTTTCAGTTCCTTTTTTTTGTTTTATAAATACTCTGTCAAATGTCAACTGCTAATAAAAACCTATCGCAAACCTCTCTCGAATCCAATGAATTTTTCCAAAGCCTTAGCATTGGCCTGGTTGTATCCGAATGGAACCCAGAAGTTACTTTTGCTATGAGCGAGGCTGCGGTTACATTTTTGATTCAAAAAGGCGTACCTGCGAATCAGGTTTTGGTTCAAACCGTACCCGGAAGCTTTGAATTACCGCTGGCCAGCAAATGGATGGCTGAGCAAAAAAACATTCACGCTGTGATTGCAATTGGCTGCGTGATTCAAGGTGAAACTAGGCATTTCGATTTTATATGTGAGGCCTGCGCCAATGGTATTATGCAAGTGGGATTACAAACCAACAAGCCAGTCATCTTTGGCGTATTAACCACACAAAATCAGCAACAGGCTATTGATAGAGCTGGAGGAAAGCATGGTAACAAAGGTATTGAAGCTGCAGAAACAGCCCTAAAAATGCTATTGCTACAAAAATGAGTTTATGAAATAGTAAAGTATTATTATCCTGTTGGTTTGGCCATGCAATTCTGTTAAGTTTGAAAATCTGTTTGAAAGGCATGAACAAAAAGAAATTATATATCATTTTATTAAGCCTTATAAGCTTTTTAATGGCTTGCAAAAGTGGTTTTGATAATGAAAAAACTACACAAGGCTACCCTGAAACATTTATGGTTGTTGATACCATTTTTAGAACAGGTGAAAACAGACTTACAACCAATGTTGATGCAAATTGGTGGGGAAATGCACCTGGCGGTTTCATTGTTGGCTACGAAATCTCAACAGACAACCAAGTTACTTGGAACTTTACAACCACCCAAGATAGCAGTTTTTTACTTACTATTCCGCCCGGGCAGGATAGTGCGGACCTTGTAATTTATGTGCGAGCAATTGACAACCTCGGCAGAAAAGACCAAAGTCCAGCTTCTACATTATTTCCAATAAAAAACTCAAAACCAAAGGTTAGTTTTATTTTTTCACAACCTTTAGGCGGTATTGCTTCCCAAAATCCAGTATTGGTGTTTCCTGTCATCAAATATAGCATTGAAGGCACTGACCCAGATGGCCAACAAGACTTAAATGGTTTTGAACTATACATAAATGACACCAATACAACACCTTTCATCTTACCAGCAAATGCTAATGCTTTTACAGTTGTAGCAGAAGATCCTAAAGGCAATGGTGGTCCAAGCAAAGTTTATATCAACAACAATACAACAGCGCTAGCAGGAACAGTTAATGGACTTTTGCATAATGCTTCAAATATTTTCTACCTGTGTGCAGTAGACAAAGCGCAATCCAAGTCTGTTTTTGTTGGCTCTCCAGCCATTTGGGTAAAAAAAGTGAATGCAGATGTTTTATTGGTAAATGCCTACAGCAGCAGTAAATTTGCAGTTCAAAATTTTTACACAAATAGGCTAAAAAATAATGGTATTTTGCTATTCGACACCTTGCAAGCCACCGAAATCATAAATAGCAATTACACGCAACTACAACCAGATTTCTTAACACAAAGCAGAACCTTTAGCTTGTTCAAAAAAATGGTTTGGTTTGCAGATGATGCAAGTTTCTCCTTTTCTTTAGGGCAAAGAACTACAGGACCATTTTTTGATAATGGCGGCAGTTTATATATGGCGGTGGCCATTAATTCTAGCTTCGATCCACTTTCCAACTTTTTGGATTGGACACCCATTAGGCAATTGGTTAATCCTCCAGGTGGGTCAATCTTTAGGGTGAATATCAATAGTTTGGTTTTACCTGTTTCACCTGGTTGGCCAACCTTAAAATCAACCGCCATAATTCCTTCGGCACGCCCATTTGAAATTAATACTTCTACAGCACAATTAACATATGATTCTTTATATGCAGGTGGTATCATAGAAAGCAAAAGCGGTCAGCCACCCATCGCCTGGAATGGAACTTCTACCGTATTGGCAAAAAGAATAAATGCCTCAAATGGCAATACAAACTTTATCATTAGTAGTATTCCATTAGAACAATTTAATGGCAACGCAAATACTGATTCGTTATTCAAGAAAATATTTGTTGACGAATTAAAATTCTAATGATTAAAAATCTGCTCTTATTTGCCAGTGGCAGTGGCAGCAATGCCGTTAATGTTTGCCAATATTTTAAGGAAAATCCCAAGGTGAAAATCACTGGGTTAATTTGTAATAACCCCAATGCAGGTGTCATAGAAAAAATGAAAGAATTTGGGATACCAGTTATTTTAGTAAATCGTGCAGACTTTAACAACCCATCAGTAATTTTACCAGTTATATTTCGGTTTGAACCAAACCTAATTTGCCTGCTTGGCTTTTTATGGAAAATTCCACCCTTTATGGTAAATGCATTTCCTAACAAAATATTGAATTTGCATCCTGCGTTGCTTCCCAAATTTGGGGGCAAAGGGATGTATGGCATGCACGTTCATGAGGCTGTAAAACAAGCTGGAGAAACAAACAGTGGCATTAGCATCCATTGGGTAAATGAAGCATTTGACGAAGGAGAAATCATTGCACAATTTACCTTTGAAATATCAGAGGCAGACAGCGTAAATGATATTGCAGAAAAGGTGCATACTTTGGAACAAAAACATGTTCCAGCCGAGATTGAAAAAGTATTAGATAAAATGCTAGAATAAACTGCATTGTCTTAATGTTTGCTTACTTTTGTGCCCTCAAAATTAAATGGCATGTTAGCATCTCAAAAAATCTCAAACGCCTTAATATCTGTATTTTACAAAGACGGATTAGCACCAATAGCAGAAGAACTTCATAAAGCAGGTGTAAAAATTTACTCTACAGGTGGTACCCAAACCTTTATTGAAAACTTAGGAATACCGGTAATTGCAGTTGAAACTTTAACAGGATATCCAAGTATTTTAGGCGGAAGGGTGAAAACTTTGCACCCAAAAGTTTTCGGAGGCATACTTGCACGCAGAGAAGAAGCCAGTGATTTATCTGAAATTGCCAGCTTCGAAATCCCGCTATTTGATTTGGTTATGGTGGATTTATATCCTTTTGAAGAAACAAGAAAACAAACCAATGAAGAACAAAAAATCATTGAGAAAATAGATATTGGTGGCATCTCATTGATTAGAGCTGCAGCAAAAAACTTCAAGTACACCTTAATAGTGTCGCACACTAACTTGTATCCTAATTTACTCGAAATCCTAAAAACACAAGCTTGCAGCAGCACCTTGGCACAGCGCAAATCCTTTGCCGCCCATGCGTTTCAAGTAAGTTCGCATTATGATTCTGCAATTTTTGAATACTTCAATTCATCAGAAAATATTCCTGCACTAAAGGTGAGTTATGAAAGTGGCGTAACTTTAAGGTATGGAGAAAACCCGCATCAAAAGGGTTACTTCTATGGCAACTTAGACACTTTAATCACAAAGCTTCATGGCAAGGAATTATCCTACAATAATCTATTAGATGTAGATGCAGCCTTTCAATTGATTAATGATTTTGAAGAACCAACGGTTGCCATCATCAAACATAATAATCCTTGTGGAGTTGCAAGCAGAGCCACCATTTTAGAGGCATGGAAAGACGCATTAGCAGGAGATTCAGTTTCTGCATTTGGAGGAATCATTGCATTAAACCAAACGGTAGATAAAGCAACAGCACTAGAAATTGATAAAATATTTTTGGAAGTGCTATTAGCTCCGTCCTACAGCGAAGAGGCTTTAGAGATATTAAAAAGCAAAAAGAACAGAATTATTTTGGTTCAAACCGGAAACTTACCTAAAACACAAACTGTAAGAACAGCCTTAAATGGTGTGTTGGTTCAAGACAGAAACTTAGTGATTTTGGAAGAAGGTAATTTATCCTTGGTTACTGCAGAAGGAGCTACAAAGGAACAAATTGCAGACATGTTGTTTGCAGACAAAATTGTGAAGCATACCAAGTCAAACACCATTGTTTTAGCCAAAAACCAACAATTGCTAGGAATAGGTTGCGGCCAAACCTCTAGGGTTGACGCCTTAAAACAAGCCATACAAAAAGCACAAACTTTTAACTTTGATTTGAAAGATGCAGTGATGAGCAGTGATGCATTTTTCCCTTTTCCAGACTGTGTGGAAATAGCTCATCAAGCAGGAATTAATGCAGTTATACAGCCCGGAGGTTCTATTAAAGACGATGCTTCTATTGCTTATTGTGATGCCCACAAAATGGCAATGTATTTCACCGGTGTGCGTCATTTTAAACACTAAAAATAAACATTGAAATCGGGTTAAAATAACCTTGTGAATAATATTAATTTTTAAAAGTAAAAATTTTCCACCTTTTTTTTGAATTTATATTAATTTGCAGGTGTTTAACCCAAAATTTCCCAAGAGAACATATTCATGAGCGCATTCAGCTTTTTAACGCAAGACTTGGCCATCGACTTAGGGACAGCCAATACGCTAATTATACATAAAGATCAGGTGGTTGTAGATGAACCCTCTATCATCGCAGTTAATAGAAGAACCGGTAATGTCATAGCTGTTGGAAGTCAAGCACAACAGATGCATGGGAAAGTGCATGAAGATATCAAGACTATAAGACCTTTGAAAGATGGTGTTATTGCAGATTTTCAAGCAGCAGAACATATGATACGTGGTATGATTAACATGATACCACAAACCAATAGGCTTATCAAACCTCAGCAACGCATGGTTATATGTATTCCTTCTGGTATCACAGAAGTGGAAAAACGTGCAGTTAAAGATTCTGCAGAGCGAGCAGGCGCCAAGGAGGTTTACCTAATTCATGAACCAATGGCTGCTGCCATAGGAATTGGCATAGATGTGTTTGAACCAATGGGAAACATGATCATTGACATTGGCGGAGGAACCACAGAAATCGCGGTTATTGCATTGGCGGGTATTGTGTGCGACCAATCTATTAGAGTAGCTGGAGATGAATTCACAGAAGATATTTTGGATTACATGCGCAGGCAACACAATTTACTTGTAGGTGAAAGAACGGCTGAAAGAATTAAAATTGAAGTTGGCTCGGCGTTGCCCGAGCTTGAAAATCCTCCTTTAGATTTTGCAGTTAATGGTAGGGATTTAATGACAGGTATTCCAAAACAAATTAGCGTTAGCTATAGTGAAATTGCTTCTGCATTAGACAAATCTATTTCTAAAATTGAAGAAGCTATCTTAAGAGCACTTGAGCTTACTCCACCAGAACTATCTGCTGATATTTATTCAACTGGACTTTACCTTACAGGCGGAGGAGCTTTACTGAGAGGTTTGGATAAGCGTATTGCAACTAAAACAAAGTTACCTGTTCATGTGGCTGAAGATCCATTAAGAGCTGTAGTTAGAGGAACAGGCATGGCTTTGAAAAACTTGAAAAACCACAAATTCTTGATGACCTGATTAGGTAAGTAGGCATGAGAAACCTCATATACTTCCTTTATAAGTACTATACGTTTCTATTGTTTTTTGCATTAGAAATGTTTTCAGTTATTATTCTTTACAGGTACAACAATTACCAAAAAGCGAATTTCCTAAACTTTACAGGTGGTATAGCAAGTCAGTTTTATGAGACTGTAAACAATACTACAAACTACTTTAGTTTAAGAGAAATTAATGACAGTTTATTAACTGAAAATGCAAGATTGAGAGGCCAATTGTTAAACGCCTACTATCAAAATGGCTTGGCTCAAACCTCTATAAACGACACTGTTTACAAGCAACAATATACTTATGTTGCTGCTAATGTGGTGAATAATTCAATCATGCAGAGAAACAATTATATTACCATTGACAAAGGCGCTGCGCATGGCATAAAACCAGATATGGGTGTAATAGGCAGTAACGGAGTGGTTGGTATTATCACAAGTGTTTCAGAACATTATTCTACCATACGCTCTGCCTTAAATAGCAATACCAAAATTAGCTGTATGTTTAAAAAGAACAATGCCTTTGGTTCTTTAGAATGGAATGGAGATGACCCTAAATTCTCTATGCTGAAATATGTAAATAAACATGTTGAAGTTACCATGAATGATGAGATTGTAACAAGTAATTACTCAACACTATTCCCCCAAGGAATTCCAGTGGGTAAGGTGTATAGTCATTTAATTGAGGCAGACGATAACTTTTACAATATCAAGGTAGAGCTTAATACTAATTTCTCTACCCTTAAAAATGTATATGTTATTGTAAACTTCATGAAGGAAGAACAGTTAAAAGTGGAGGCAACCAACAAAAGTGATAATTGACCTGCTAACCTATATCGCCCGATTTGTGTTGCTAATTTTATTGCAACTTTTAGTGGTTAACAATTTAGAATTGACTACTTACATCAATCCTTTTATTTATATTATCTTTATTTTGTCTTTACCGGTTAATATGAAACCGTGGATTGTATTAATTGTTTCTTTCTTTACAGGCCTAGTAATGGATAGCTTTTATAGCACGCCAGGCTTGCACATGGGAGCAACAATTTTCATGGGCTACCTAAGAGGATTCTACCTTAGGATTGCTGCAAATAAAGAAGATTTTGAAACTAGCGTTTCTCCAAGTATTGCAGATAAAGGAATAGTTTGGTTCTTAGTATACGCCTTAACATTAACACTATCCCATCATTTATTCCTATTCTTTTTTGAAGTTTACAGCTTCTTTGAGTTTTTTAGAACTCTTTTAAGAATTACAAGCAGTGCGCTCTTTAGTGTACTTCTTATTGTTATTGGAGAGTTATTGTTTTTCAGAAAGACTAAAACAAGATAATCATGCGCAGTGGAGAGAAACAAATAACGCTGCTCATTATCTTTCTGAGTGTGGCACTAATTTATATAGCAAGGTTGTTTTACTTGCAAGTGATAGATACTTCATATGTTTACTTTGCCCAAAACAATGTACTTCAGGAGCAAACCATTTATCCAGCACGCGGATTAATTTATGACCGCAATGGTGAGTTATTGGTGTATAATGATGCCATTTATGACCTGTCGGTTATTCCTGAACAAGTTAAAAATTTAGATACACTTGCATTTTGCAACGTTTTGAACCTAAGCAAAGAAGAGTTTATAGCCACTTTTGCTAGATTAAGAAGACAAAAAGGCTACAGCCCTTGGCGTCCAATTGTGTTTCAGCGCCAAATAACTATCCCCACTTATGCCGCCTTCCAAGAAAAGCTATACGACTTTCAAGGATTTTTTGTGGAGGTTAGAACAGATAGAAAATACAAGCATAGCAACGCTGCCCACGTAATGGGTTATATTGGTGAAGTTTCCGAAAAGCAAATTGAAAGCAGCAACGGTTATTACAGAATGGGAGATTTTGTTGGCCAAAGTGGCGTTGAAAGAACTTATGAAAAAGTCTTAGGAGGTGTTAAAGGAACCCGCTATGTTTTAGTGGACAGCAAAAGTAGAACCCAAGGAAGATATAAAAACGGAGAATTTGATACTGCAGCATTGGCAGGAAAAAACATCCACCTTACCATTAACTTAAAACTGCAACAATTAGGTGAAGCCCTAATGAAAAATAAAATTGGTAGTATTGTTGCCATCGAACCTTCTACAGGTGAAGTACTTTCTTTGGTGAGTTCCCCAACTTATGACCCAAACTTGTTAGTTGGAAGGGAAAGAGGCAATATGTATATGCAATTGCTCAAAGACCCTTACAAACCTTTATTTAATAGGCCAATTTCTGCCCCCTACCCTCCAGGTTCAATTTTTAAAGTTATCATGAGCCTCATGGGACAACAAGAAGGTGTATTAACGCCTGCTACTAGCTATGGTTGTCATGGTGGTTATTTATTTGTGGGATGCCACCCACATGGCTCACCCCTTCAATTAAGAGGTGCAATTGCAGTTAGCTGTAATGCCTATTTTTGTCAAGTGTATAGATCAGTTGTAAACAACCCAAAATACAAACACGTTGAAGATGCCTACCAAAAGTTTTATGACCATGCCTATAGTTTTGGGATGGGGCATCAACTTGGAATTGATTTGTTTGGTGAAGGACCAGGTGTGTTGAAGAAATCCACTTACTTCGATAAAATTTATGGTAGATATAGGTGGCAGGCACTTACAACTATATCAATGGGAATTGGGCAAGGAGAACTTGGTATCACCCCGCTGCAAATGGCCAATGCCACTGCTGCAATTGCTAATAAAGGTTATTTTATTACGCCTCATATTGTTAAAAAAATTGATAATAAAAGTAACCCAAACCCATCATTCAATAAAAAAAATTGGACAAGCGTAGACACTGGCTATTTCCAAGTAGTAATTGATGGCATGCAAGATGTTGTTGAACATGGAACAGCCTATATCGCACGAATTCCAAATATAACTGTGTGTGGCAAAACAGGAACAGCCCAAAACCCGCATGGCAAAGACCACTCGGTTTTTTTCGCCTTTGCACCTAAAGAAAATCCCAAAATTGCAATCGCAGTTTTTGTAGAAAACGCTGGCTTTGGAGCCACATGGGCAGCCCCAATTGCAAGCCTAATGATTGAGGAATACCTAACTGGTAAACACGAAACAAGGAAGTACCTTTTGGATAGAATGTTAAATGCAGATTTAATCAAACGAAATGACAGCACATCAGCCAAAGCCAAGTAGAATAGATTGGGTAACGCTTCTGATTTATGCCATTTTGGTATGCTTTGGCTTAGTATGTATCTACGCCTCAGTTTTCAAAGAAACACATCCTCATATTTGGGACACAAGTCAAAACTATGGAAAACAGCTTATTTGGATAGGTGTTTCCTCTATTGTTGGCCTTATGATTTTGGTAATTGATGAAAAGTTCTTTTTTGCCTTTGCCTATTTCATATATGGGTTTTCTATTATCCTACTCATTGCTGTTTTAGGATTTGGCACTACTGTAAATGGTTCCTCTTCATGGATAGAAATAGGTGGTTTTAGAATGCAACCCGCCGAATTTGCAAAATTTGGAACTGCCTTAGCATTGGCAAAATACTTAAGCGGGTATAATGTTAACTTTGAAAAGAATAGAAAAGTACAAATCATCAGCGCCTTGCTCATCTTCACGCCGATGCTGATTATTCTTCTTCAAAATGAAACAGGGTCAACCCTCGTTTTTGCTTCATTTATATTTGTCCTTTTTAGAGAAGGCTTGCCCGGTTGGATTTTACTAGCTGGATTCATTTTTATCGTATTATCTATTTTAGCCCTTTTATATCCTCCAGTTTATCTAATAATAGGTGTGAGCATTTTGGCTGGAATTTTTCTTCTTCTTGTGAGACGAACACGGAGCCTTGTTTTAATAACTATTGGTGCAGTAGTAGTGGCCGGACTTTTTGTTTCAAGTATTGACTATGCTTTTCAAAATGTACTTCAGGCGCATCAGCGCTCACGCATAAATGTTTTATTAGGAAAAAATGTAGACATCAAAGGCGCTGGATACAATGTGCAACAATCAAAAATTGCTATAGGCAGTGGCGGTTTATGGGGGAAAGGGCCTTTACAAGGCACTCAGAATAAATTTAGATTTGTGCCTGAACAAAGTACAGATTTTATTTTTTGCACCATTGGCGAAGAATATGGTTTTGCAGGCTCAGTAGCTTTTATTGGTTTTTATGTTTTCCTGCTTTACCGACTATTATTGATGGCAGAAAGACAAAGACAAAAGTTCAATAGAATTTATGGATATAGTGTGGTTTGTATTCTGTTCTTCCATTTTCTTATCAATGTTGGAATGACCCTAGGCCTTATGCCTGTAATTGGAATACCCCTGCCATTTATTAGTTACGGTGGCTCGGCTCTTTTAAGCTTTACCATTTTACTTTTTATCTTTATAAGATTAGATGCAAACCGAGTAAATGAATTAAGAACCGCTTTCGATTAATTGGTTCAAACTTTCTAAAAACTCTTTTCTTGAAATTTCTCTTGCACCAAGTGATTGCAAATGGGAAGTAGATTGTTGGCAATCTATGAGTGCGATACCTGTTTCCATGCAATGTAAACACCAATAAATTAAGGCAGCTTTGCTTGCATTGCTAACCAAACTAAACATACTTTCTCCAAAAAAAACCTTACCTAATTGCACGCCATATAAACCTCCCACTAAATCATCCTTTTGCCAAACTTCAACACTATGTGCTATGCCCAAATAATGTAGGTTAGTATAAGCTTCAGTTATTTCTGGGCTGATCCAAGTGCCGTCTTCAACTCTGGTATCCCGACAAGCTGAAATAACATCTTCAAAGCAGGTATTTATGCTAAAGGTAAAATCACCTCGTCGCAAAATTTGCTTCATACTCTTACTAACTTTTACCTCTGAAGGAAACAAAACCAACCTTGGGTTGGGACACCACCATAAAATAGGCTCATCTTCATTAAACCATGGGAATATTCCCAATTGGTATGCTTTAACTAAAGTTTCAGGTAATAAATTCCCACCTACTGCTAATAAGCCCGTTTCGTCGGCTAATTCTGGGTCAGGAAAATTATCATCAAAGAGGTAATGCATTTCTAAATTGCATCCAGTTTTTTCGCTAAAACTCTATCCTTTTCCGTAATTGTATTTGCGGCATCGTGCGTTGTAAGTATAACCTCCACCTTGTTGTAAACATTCTTCCATTCAGGATGATGATTTAGCTTTTCAATTTCAAAAGAAGCGGCCACCATCCAAGCAATTGCAGTGGCAAAATCTTTAAAAATATAAGTCTTAGCCAATTTGTTGTTTGCTTCAATCCATTCCATATTGTTGTTTTTGTATTATAAAAAAAGCCGTGAGGCTTGCAAAAGTATGCAAACCTCACGGCAATCAATTTATTGTAATTCTAATTACTGAATAATAAAACGTTGGGTTGCTGCGCCACCTGCCGCAGTTTTGATATTTGCAAAATAAATACCAGCATTCAATCCATTTAGATTCACTTGTTGAGAGAAGGTATTCAAGTTTGTAGCACGACGAACTTCTCTACCCATAATATCCATAATTACAATTTCACTCATTGGAGATGAATTGCCATTTAAGGTTACTTTGATATCATTGCTTGCAGGATTAGGATATACGATAAGCATATTCTTAAGATCTGCTTCTATTAGACCAGTTGCTTTTTCCAAAGTTACTTTAACAATGAAAGGAGCAGCAGCCATTCTGCCTATACCTACGTTTGAACGAATAGCAGAAACTTGCCATTCAAGATTAGTTGCTGTGCCTTCTACTACCCCAGCTGTTTTAAGAATAGTGTATAAATCTGATGCCTTAGCAGAAAAACTATTTGTGGTTAGCGCTCCTTGCTCAAAAAGTGGTGGATTGTTACCAGGTAATTTCAATCCAAATGAATAAGCAATTTGTCCACTTGTAGCCTCCCAAGTAATTGTAACCATGCTAGAATCTTTTTCTTTAACGGTTAAGGATGCATTATTAGCAGGTGTTAACAAATTGAATGCACCAATTGCATTGCTTCCTTCCAATCCAAATCTTGCAGCGATGCGAGGTGCGAAGAAAGATACAATTGTGTCGCAATATAATTTGCCACGCGCTGCACCCATAAATGGATTGGTAATCATAGAAAGTGAATCAACCAATTTTCCATTTACTGGTAGAGGAATGCCACGGTAAACTTGTGAAGTTTTTGCTCTAGCAGACGGACCATCCCACCACTCCCAAGGAGAACCTTCAAAAGGGAATGAAGTTTCGAAACCAAAATTATTATTAGGCATAATAACTGACTTCTTATTTGCAGCAGCAGCTCTAGTTGTATATGGATCAATGTAGAAATATTTATTAATAGCATTGTTTAATCCCATGGCATCTGCTTTAGGAATTACATCACCAGCACCTGAAGCATTTGGGATTACAACTGCTCCAGTTGTAGGAACTAGTACGTTTCCAGTAAAATAAGGAGCAAATAAATCACCTTTGCCATGGCAGGATACAATTGGTAAACTATTAGGCTTCATCCATGCGGTATCGCCCATTGCACCTCCATAATTGATAATCATTTGTGCCGAAGATGAAACAGTTTCTGCATGTGGCAAGTTATAAGGTGGAATACCTCCAACGCCTCTCCAATCACCTAAGGTATCCATACTAACCATCGGACTTGCATTATCACGAAGGAATTTAATGTTAGATTCGATGTCTTCTCTTCTGTCAACTGTACCATAAGAAAGTGCAATGTAACCACCTGTTCCCTGTCCACCCACTACAACTTTATTTGGATCAATTTTGTAGGTTGAAGCATTGGTTCTGAAAAAACGAACACAAGCACGCATGTCTTGCAAACCACGATAGGTTGCTTTTAACAATTGTTCACGTGCAACGGCTTGAATTGTAGTTGCTGGATTCCAACCTGAGCGGTAAGATGCAATAGCCACTACATAACCACGTTTTGCTAGACTTTTAGCTACTTCAACAATTGAAGAATCTTCTTTGTTACCAGTGGTTTGTTGGTTAATAAAAGCAGGCAAATATGAACCAGTGTGCGCCAAAATGATTAACGGACGGTCTGTTGCTGTATCGCCTGTTGGTTGGTATATATCCACAAATTGAGATGCCATGAAAACAGGGCTACCATTTAATGATGGTGGCAATCCTGGTGTTCCAAAAAGTAAATTTACGGCATAGTTTGAATCATACCATACTTGGGAAATTTTGTTTACATCCGGAAAAACGGGTGCAAAGTAGCGCACTTGCGCCTTGCCCACTAGGCCTGCAAACAGCATCGCCATTAAAGCAAAAATCGAAAGTAGATTTTTTTTCATTTTTATTATTTGATTGTTTAGTGTCTGTTAATTTTATGCTAAGTAAAATAATTTGTACTATAAATGCAATACTTTAGGGTTTTCTGCAATTAATTTCCTAGATCTAAGAGAACAGAAATATATGCTAGCCTACCTACCAAAGGACCTCCATATACTTGAATAACCTTATTGTTAAGGATATTGTTTGCTCCCATTTTTAATGTCAATTTATCTTTTGGAAAAGTTTTATTAAACTGAGCGTCTAACATCCCATAGGCTGGGATTCCCCCTGTAAATTGGGGTGAGCCCTCAAAGACAAAGCCGGTTTGCCATTTCCAATTGATTCCATATCCCCAATTATCAAAAACCTTATTTCCCATTTTAGTTTCAATTCCCCGCCCACTAATGCCTAAATTATATTTGTGTTCTGGAGTATTAAAGGCAGGAATTAAAGGGTCTGTTGAACCTTGACGATCCAATTTATTCCAAGAATAATTACCATTAAAGCCCAAACCTTTTCTAAAGAAATAATTTAATCCTATGGTAAAACCTTGCGTTGTTACTTGGTCTACCGCATTTGTACTAACCCTATAAACCTTCACATTCTCTGGTAATGGCCCTTCCCATGTGATATCAGCACCAATCTTGTATCCAATAAAATCGGTGTACCAGCTATAATAATAACTAATATCTGCAAACCATTTTTCAAATAAATTTGCTCTATACCCAAATTCAATTGTCTTAACACGCTCAGGCCTTATTGGAGCCACATTAAAATAACTCAATTGATTTTTGCCAAAATTAAAGGCATCTATCATACTTGGAATCGTAACTAAACTATCAAATCCAGATAAATTCCCCAGCAAAGTAGCCCTTCCCACATTTAAATTAATGTATTGGTCGGTAAGCGTAGGATTTCTAATAGCACTTGCCGCCGAAAACCTTATTACATGTTCTTTGTGAGTGTAAACGGCAGAAGCTGCTGGCGAAAATAAAAGCGCAAAGTTCTGATTCTTATCTGCTCGCCCTGTAAAGCTTACCTTTAATTTATTAGCCAAAAATTTATGTTCCACTCCCAAATAAGCGCCCACCTCTTGGTTAAATATTCTTTGATTGGCAATGGTATCTAAGAAAATTGAACCATTAGATAATGGCGCGTACAATCTATAATTCCCACCAATTCTAAACTCGGTATCAAACCACTGCAATTGCTTTTCTCCTACTATATGATACAATGCCGATTCATCAAAAAAGCGAGAACCTCCTTCTCTATTGGTGCGTGAAGTAATTGATGCAAAGGCCGAATCAAATCGCTGTGTGCCTGGCTCAAAGCGAGGCAATCCCCCATTTACAAAATTACCATTGGCATCTACAAAACTTCTTGCTTGTTGATGGTATTTTGCCAAGGAATCACGGTAAAATGTATTTAAATAATAATTGGCATAACTGCCATAATTTACACCTGGTGGTGGATTATTTAAGGGTGGTCTAATTTTCTCAATTTTATTGTAAATATTAGATGACCAATAATTAGCATAATCAGACGCCCAATCAGCGTCCAACTTTGCTGCATTTTGAAGCAATAAGGCAGTTGCATAAGCATCGTAACTATTACCCGCATTCTCTTTTGTCATATAAGCGCGAATGAAAAAGTCATTCTCCTTTCTCCACTCTACCCGATTTTGAAAAAAGGTTATATCCTTTAAACTAAATCTGTTATCCCCTTGGTAAACGGTGGTACCACTTCCGTAATTAAAGGCATAAATTATTTCTTGATCCTTTTTAACTTTGTAATGCAATGCTGCACCCATTTTTAAGTTACGGGTATTATAATCTACTAAATCTACCTCCTTATAACCACCTCTTAAGGCATACCCATGGCCTAAAAATGGCAAACCTGTTTGTCTAAAGCCTGCATAAGAATTTTCATCGCCATATATATTTACGGCATCATACCCTCCGGGGTTGTTTACATCGGTTGGACTTTGTTCTGTTGCTTGGTAATTGTTTGCCTCCCAATCATTAGCACTCATCACAGACAAATTAATTTTATAAGCTAATTTCTCCTCCCCCTTCTTGTTCTTTATTACTTCGGCATACCTTACTGCTATTTCTGTTAGTTTTCTTTCACCTACCTTAATTTGAGCACTTAACCCAGGAAATAAAAATGGACTTTTTGTTTGCATGTTTATCACCCCATTGAATGCATTAGGGCCATAATAAGCGCCACTTGCTCCAACGATTAAATCCACTTTCTGAACATCTAATTCACTCGACCCCAAAAAATTACCCAAAGAAAAATTCAAACCGGGTGCTTGATTGTCCACACCATCTATTAATTGCAAACTTCTTACAGGAGAGGTGCTGTTAAATCCGCGGGTGTTTATAATTTTAAATCCAATAGATGCGCTGGTTAAATCTACGCCTTTCAAATGTGCCAATCCTTCATAAAAATTGGCAGCAGGTGTTTCTTTAATAGCAATCGCATCCATAGTTTCAACTGTAAGTGGCGCTTGTTTTTGCTTTTGTGTCACACGTGAATCTCTAATAGCAACCTCTTTTAATTCTCTTGAATTTTCTTTCAACTTAATCTCTAATGGTTTCGACCCACTGTTTACAATAAACTCTTGTTTAACATAACCCACATACGTAACAATAATTGTTACTGGAAATGGCTGTGATAATTTCAACTGAAATGAACCTTCATAATCTGTTGAAGTGCCAAAGCTTGTGCCTTTTTGACCAACAGAGGCTCCAATAAGCGGCTCCCCTGTTTTTGCGTCTTTAACTGTTCCTCTAATAACTGCATTAGCCTGCCCTTTTACTATACTTGGCATAAAAACTAATAAAAACAATACAATAGAAAGTATTCTTGTGTTCAATATCTTTTACTTTAGGTGGTCAATTATAAGAAATTATTGATGAATACTTAAAAAAATTGCAAAATCTGCAATTGAAAATTAAGACTAGTTTCCATGTCGCAGCTTTAAGCTATGGTTTGAACCCAAGCTTTTATCAATATCTTAAATAGAAACGGCTTCCAAACAAATTAATTTGTTTTCCTGTGGTTTAGGTTCAAACCGAAAAAACAGCTAGCGCATTTTGGGTAGTGATTTCTGCCACTTGGTTCAAACCAACATTTTTTAACTCAGCTAACTTTTTAGCAATCTCTAACACATAAAAACTTTCATTTCTTTTGCCTCTAAAAGGCACTGGCGCTAAATACGGAGCATCGGTTTCCAACACCATGTGTTTTAAATCTATGTCTTCAATAGCCTTATCCAATCCACCATTTTTAAAAGTCAAAACCCCTCCAATCCCTAAAAGAAATCCTAAGGATATCACTTCCTTTGCTTGTTGGTTATTTCCACTAAAGCAATGAAAAATTCCTCTTAATCTAGGATGATGCATTTCTTTTAAAATACTAATTACATCCTCTGTGCTATTTCTGGAGTGAATCACAATAGGTAAATCAATTTGAATGGCCCACTGAATTTGCTTTTTAAATGCCGAAATTTGTTGCTCTTTAAAATCTAAACTCCAGTAATAATCCAACCCAATTTCGCCTACTCCATAGAACTTACGTTTTTTAAACCACTTCTGAATTTGAAACAAATGGGCCTCAACATGCTCATCCACACTGCAAGGATGCAAACCCATCATGGGAAAACAATTATCTTGATAATCCCAACACAAGTTTAACATAGGCTGAATAGAATGTACATCCACATTGGGCAGAAAAAAATGAGTAATACCATTTTTAATGGCTTTATCCATAACCTCTTTTCTGTCTTTATCAAACTCCTCAGCATACATGTGGGTATGCGTATCTACAAAATTCATGAGGCGAAGGTAATTAATTGTATTTTCTTCCCTTCCAATCCATAGCATTTGAGGAAAAATAAAATCCCATCATGGCTAAGATTGACCAAATGCTATAAAATTCGAAACTCACCATAGCCAACCATTCAATTTTTTGTTTCAAACGAAGTTGCATGGTTAACAAAAAGGTTTGCTGTAGTACAATTTTAATTACCCAGATTTTTATGGCTAAACTCAAATGCAAGAGTAACATTCCTCCCAAACAAGGATAAAATAAAGCCTGAAGTCCGAAAATAAAAAGCCAATACCAAGGCAAAGCTCTTGCACCCATTAACCACCTTTTGCGCTGATGCAAAAATGCATATATGTAATTTTGAGCAGCTGAAATGTTCACAGAATCGGGATGCGACTCATTGTAAGAGCGATACCCCTTTTCCCTTATAGCGGCATACAATTGAAAATCTTCCGTTACAGAAAATGGCATATTTTCGTACCCTCCTGTAGCATAATAAGCAGTTTTTGTAAATGCCATATTGTTGCCAACTGCTGTGGTTGGAATCCCCAATTGGTCGAACCCAGCAATATATCCTGTGCCTAAATACCATTCCAATCCTTGCCATTTATGAAACAGTTTAGCCCCTTTTACAATTGTTGTTCCACTCACAATAGCATATTTATCTTCTGTAATTTTGGGCAATAACCGTTTTACCCATTTAGGATTAACCTCAATGTCTGCATCTGTAACAAATACTATTTCGGTTTGAACCAAACGCATAAGATTGGCGAGAACATTTCCTTTTGCTTTTGCTGAACCAAGCGTTTGCTGTATTGAAACGAGTTGAAAATATGGGTATTTTTCTATGAATGCCCCAACCAGATTCGAAGTATTATCAGATGATTGATCATCTCCAATAAGGATATGAAGTTTATCTTTTGGGTAATCTAAGGCAAGGATTGACCCAAGACATTTTAAGATATTCTCTTCCTCGTTTCGGGCTGGAATTAAAATACTAATTTCTGGTAAATGAGTTACTTCAGAGCTCTTTTCCAAAGAGCCATTTGACTTGTCAGCAGACAAATAAGCAGAAAACAACATTAAAAGCAACAACAAATAAGCCCATAAAATAAGAATAAAAGCAAGTTCTAGCATATCAAATTATGTTAAGACTTCCATTCTAAACCCGAGATTTGAATAATGGGCTAGCAACGCTGGTAGGAGTTGTTTTAACTGCGGAAAAGCCTTTTCACTGTCATGAAACACGATAATGTCTCCAGAATTAATTTGCTTCATTGCTGATATACTTTCTAATATATTCAAATTAGCATCATAATCTCGGCTAAGTTTACTCCACATAATTACTTTATAATTGAGCCTCAATTTTTTAAGTTGTGATAATTTTATTCTACCATATGGAGGCCTAAAAAGTTTACTTTGGATCAAACCAGAAGCCTTATTTATCTCATTTAAATACTGACTATCTGACAATTGCCAACCTTTTACATGATGCATAGTATGATTTCCAGTAGCATGTTGTGCGCTTAAAATTTCTTCGTAAACCGCTGGAAATTTTTGGACATTATCTCCAACACAAAAAAAAGTAGCTTTGGCATTATGTTTCTGCAACTCACTTAATACCCAAGGCGTTATTTCAGGATGCGGCCCATCATCAAAAGTTAAATAGATGACTTTATCCCAAGTTTTTACCTTCCATGTACACGAAGGAAATAAGCTAATAAGAACACGTGGGATTGTATATTTAAACATTATTTTTGCCGAATACGCTTTCAAAACTAAACAATGCTTAACAGAATTAAAAACCTACTGCCTTTGATACTGCTGTGCAGCGGAATAAATGCGCATGCCCAAGAGGCAAAAATGTGGACGTTACAAGAATGCATCGAGCAAGCATTTTCTAAAAACATTAGCATTCAACAGCAAAAATTACAGACTTTATCTGCTAAGGCCGACTATTTTCAAAGTAAAATGGCGCTATTGCCAAACTTAAATGGAAGTGTAACCAACAATTGGCAAACTGGTTTTGCAATTAATCCGGCCACCAACTTTGCGCAAAAAGGAGTGGCTTTTAGAACCAACTCATTTGGGTTAAGTTCTAGCGTTCCCTTATTTAATGGGTTTCAAAATACCAATAATGTAAAACTCACCAAAGCTAATGCAAAGGCAAGTGATCAAGATTTATTGCAAATCAAAAACAATATTGCGCTCAATGTTTCAGCTGCCTATTTGCGTGTGCTCCAAAATGTTGAACTAGTAAATGGCGCTAAAGCAAGAATTGAAGCCACTCGCTCGCAGGTAGACCGTCAAAAGAAAATGTTCGAATTAGGTTCAAGCAATAAAAGCAGGTATTTACAACTTAAAGCGCAACTCGCAGGTGAAGAGTTAGCGCATATCAATTCAGAAAACACCTTGATGCAATCGTATTTAGAACTTTGGTTGCTTATAGAAATACCGCCTAGTGTAAATCAAACTATTGCTAAATTTGAAACCAAGGATTTAAAAGTAGAAGATGAACCAAAATCTATCGATTTAATTTTCTCAGAGTTTGTAGAAAGCAGTCCTGATGTTAAGGCAGCAGCCATGCGTTTCAAAGCGAGTGAAATCCAGCATAGCATTGCCAAAGGAGGTCGTTCTCCTCGATTAACCTTAAGTGCAGGAGCCAATTCTTTTTACACCACACAAAGTACCTTTGGCTTTGGAGATACAACTATTAGGTTAGTTCCATCAGGTTTTGCAGACAATGGCGGTGTGCTATTACCAGTTTATACGCCAATAACAAGTTACAGCGAGGTAAAAACTACCCCTTTCAATGACCAATTTGATAGAAATTTAGGTACTCAAGTTGGTTTGAACCTAAGTGTTCCTATTTTTAATGGTTGGAGTGTAAATACCAATATTGAAAAAGCTAAACTTAATGCACAAAATGCTAAGCTACAGGATAAACAAGTTAGAAATAATCTTTATAGATCTATTGCCCAAGCTTATGTAGATTTTAAATCATCTTATAAGCGATTTGCTTCTAATCAAGAAAATTTGGATGCAAACAAAGAAGCATTTGCTGTGGCAGATAAGCAATTTGAATTAGGTGCCATGAATCTTGCTGATTACTTGAACACTAAAAACAGTTACATTCGTGCAGAAGCAGATTTTACCCAAGCAAAGTATGAACTAATCTTTCGCAGAAAAACACTAGACTTTTATCTTGGTAAACCCTTGTTTTAATATTTTATGAAAACACAAAATAACAATAAAACCTTCAAATACCTTGGCATTGCCGTGGTAATCCTTATCATCATTGCAATCGTAGGAAAAAAAGCAGGATGGATTGGTAAAGTGGATGGTATTAAGGTATTGGTTGCTAAAACTGAACTGAAAACAATTGTAGAAACTGTTTCAGCAAATGGCCGGGTTCAACCAGAAAAAGAGGTGAAAATTAGCTCAGATGTGAGTGGAGAAATTCGCGAATTATATGTAAAAGAAGGAGATTCAGTAGTGGCAGGACAGTTACTTGCGCGTATCGACCCAGAGTTATACCAAAGTGCACTTGATCGTTCAGATGCTTCTTTAAATAATATCAGAGCAAATTTAGCAAATGCTAAAGCTAGGCTTGCTCAGGCAGAGGCTAGGTTTAACGAAATTAAGAGTGCCTTTGATAGGAATGAAAAAATGTATGCCCAAAAGTTAATTTCTGATGGAGAATTTGAAACAGCCAAAAGCACTTTCTTAAATGCTAAATCAGAGGTTGAAGCTGGCAAACAAAGTGTTTTGGCGGCAGAGTATAATGTAAAAAGTTTCGAGGCAAGCGTAAAAGAATCAAAGAAAAATTTAGACCGAACCTTAATATATGCACCAGTTAATGGAATTGTGTCTAAGCTAAGTGTAGAAAAAGGGGAGCGTGTAGTGGGTACCTCGCAAATGGCGGGAACAGAAATGATGCGCATTGCTAACCTTAACGATATGGAAGTTAGCGTTGATGTAAATGAAAATGATATTGTAAAAGTTGGACTTGCAGACACGACATTAATTGAGGTAGATGCATATCCTGGTAGAAAATTCCGAGGAATTGTGACAGAAATTGCAAATAGCGCAAGTACAACTTTAGCCACTACAAGTGACCAGGTAACCAATTTTGTGGTTAAAATTAGAATTCTAAGAAGTTCGTATGAGGATTTGACTAAGAAATTTGGAAAAAGAAAATCAGTTTTCCGCCCTGGGATGAGTGCTAGTGTAGAAATTATGACAGAAAGCGTAAACAATGTATTAGCCGTTCCAATTGAGGCAGTTACCATTCGTGTTGCCTCAGATTTGGATACAAACAAAATAGACACAAAAGAAAATAAAACAGTTTCGGCAAGCGCAGCTAAAGAAGAAGAATTTGAAGTGGTATTTATTAAAACTGGTGAGAAAGCCTCCATCAGAAAAGTAAAAACGGGCATTCAAGACGACAAGATGATTCAAATATTAGAAGGCTTAAAAGAAGGAGAAGAACTGATTTCTGGTCCATATACAGCGGTTTCAAAATTACTAAAGCACAATGACGCTATTGAGGTAGTAAGCAAGGAAGAATTGTTTGAGTCGAAGAAGAAAGACGAGTAAAGCCAGTTCAGTTTTCTAAAACTTGTTATTGAGATTCCTTAATTTGAATTGCGCCAACTAAGTTGGAAATTACATTCATAATTTATATAGGACATTTAATTTTCTAATCATTAAAAAAGCCGCTAAATGCGGCTTTTTTAATGATTAGAAAATTAAAGAGTTTTGGTTTGAACCAAAAATCATAGCGCATTACTTGATTGAAAATTAATGTAATATTAATTACGAAAATCCTTTTTTTATAGTATTTATTCCGTGATTATCTATTTTGATTAAAAAGAAGAACTCGATATTTGAAATATTAAAAATGAAATGTGAAATTGTCTATATTGAAGATGATCAAGCTGATTTTCTTGCATTAAAAAGATTACTAAAACCCATATCAAATGAAATTGATTTAATATGGATTAATTCACAAAACTCTTTAAACGAATTTAAAGAAAGACAAAATTTACCCTCTATTATCATTTTGGATTATCATTTTCCTGGCAGTGATGCAATAGATATTATTCAATATTTCAGGGGTATATCGATAAATTTAGAAATTGTCATGTTGACTTCATTTCAAGAAAACAAATATTTAGACGTTATAAAGAGGCTTGGAGTAAAGTATATTTTCAATAAAAACAATTTGGAGGATGTTTTTGAATTTATCTTAGAAAAAAAGGAAATAATAAATAATTATTCTGAATCAACAGATTCTGTTGATTCAAACTTAGAAAAAGAGGTTAATAATTTAAGAAGGATAGTTTCAGGAGCATTGCAAACTTTTCCGGACCCAATAATCTTCTTAGACCCACAATTAAATATAATTTATAAAAATCTTGCTTATGATAAATTAGCTAAAACTGAATTTCCGGGGAACACAGAAAATTTTCTTGAGTTAATTCAAGTAAATAGATCTGGAATTCAAGAGAAAATTAATGCTACAAATTTAGACCATAGCCAAAACTTGTTAATTCAAATTGAAGGTAAATATGACAATAATTTATCGATTGAAATTGTCTGTTCATTTATACCAAAGGATACTGGATATTACTGCCTGCATTTAAAAAATTATACCATTTTAGAAAGAACAAACAGAAATTCAGAACAAACTTTTTCTTTTAATAAACTTATACCAAAATATATATCCAATGAATTAGCCATTAATGCTAATGCCCAAATACTAATAAATCAAAATTTTGAAATTATTGAATTCAATAATCATGCCTCAAATCTATATTTTAATAACCTTAAGATAGGTGAAAGTATCTTATCCTATAACAATGATAAAAACGCACACTTAATTTCCCAAAAAATTCAAAATGCTGAAAATAACTTTATTTCATTCCCTGTTAGTATAAACAATCTTGTTTTTGAATTATATGCGAACTTAATTTTATCTAATTCAAATTATAGAATATATGCTTTATCCTTTATTCCAATAAATAGTGAAGCAAAATTTGATAAACTTTATTTTGACCCAATTAAAAATAGTCAATTACTTATTGAAAACTCAGAGAGCATTATATTTCAACTAGATAAAAATGGAAATTATATTTATTTAAGTGAAAGTTTTGAGAGCATTACAGGATTTTCAATTCAAGGTACTCTCAACAAACCTATAGGAATTCCCCAAGATCCTGAAGTTCAAGAACATTTTAAAATTGAATTTAATAAACTAAAAGTTAGTGAAATAAAAGAGGCTACAGGTTATTCAGCTATAAAAACACAGGATAATGAAACAAAGCATTTACGTTACCGTATGGAATCAATTATAGATATTCATGGTAATTTTATAGGTATTAGTGGGGTTTACACAGATGTAACAGATACTTTTAGAATCTCAAAAACCCTTAAAAAGACTGAAGAGTATTTAAATCAAATTATTAATAATGTCAATGAACTAATATTCGTTGTTGATAATAAAACCAGAATTACTTTTTCAACCCCCAGTAGTCTTAAAATTACAGGCTATACAATTGAGGAATTGCAAGAACAAAGGTTTATAGATTTTATCCATCCCCAGGATTACAAAAACTTAATCAAATTCTTAAAAACAGGTATTTCTAAAACCATTTTACAGGAAAAAAAAGATATCATTACGATTCGGTTCAAAAAGAAAAATGGGGAGTACACCTATTTAGAAACATTTATAAAGAAGGTAGAAACTAGTAGTAACAAAAAAATAAAATACATTGGAACTTCTAGAAGTGTAGATGAAAAAATTGCTGCAGATTTAAAGTTAAAAGAAGCGAAAAAATACTTGGAGATAAGCACGCAAATCCAAAAAATATACATAGAAACTAAAGATATTAGCAAAACTTTTGGAATCCTGTTAAATAGCATATTGGTTGATACGAAGAGTGATTTTGGTTTTATTTGTGAGGTGTTTTTTGATGAAAAAGGCATTCCTTTTATGCGTTCAAATGCACTTACTAATATTGCATGGGATCAAGCCTCAAAAGAATTTTACGAAAAACATGCTAAGAAAGGTGTTGAATTTAGAAATTTAAATACCCTATTTGGTAGGGTATTGTTAGAGAAAAAACTTTTTATAAGTAATGATGCTATAAACGATCCTTATTCAGGCGGAACACCTCCTGGCCATCCAATTATAAAAACCTTTGTTGGCATTCCTATTTTTAAGAATGAAGAGATGGTGTCTGTTTTAGGATTAGCTAATAATTTGGACGGATATTCTATTGAACTGGTGACTAAAATTGAACCTCTCTTAGGAAATATTGGAAGTATTATAGAGCAAAATAAAATTGAATTAGAAATTGAATCTACCCAAATTGAATTAGCAAAAAGTGAAGCCCAGATTAAGGCTATTCTAACCTCTATTGAGGATATTGTTTTTGAGATTAATGAAGAATTGGTAATAACCAATGTTTGGGCTAAAGATCCAGAGAAACTCATAATACCCAAACCCCAATACTTCAATCAAAAATTTGAGGTGTTAGTTGATAAATTTCCTTTTCTATTAGCCATATACAATATCTTGTTGGAGGTGGTTGAAGATGGAATTGAAAGGGATTTTGAATATTCATTGTATAAAAGTAATATCAAGATTTGGAATAAGGCCCGAATTTTTGTACTAACACATGAGCCAAAAAAATTCTACTGCTTGCAAATTAGTGATATAACTGATACCAAAATGGCTGAAGAAAATTTGAAGCAAAACTTGATTCATGCAAACGAACTGTCAGAATTAAAAAGCAGATTTGTGACTCTCACTTCACATGAATTTAGGACTCCATTAACAAGTATAAGCAGCAGTAATGAGCTAATTGCTATGGGCTTAAAAAAATTAAATATCCCAATAAGTGAAAAACTAAACAAATATATTCAAATTATACAATCAGAGGTAAGCCATATGACTGATTTACTTAATGACTTATTGGTTCTTGGGAAAATAGATGCAAATAAAACAGTTGTTAAATGGGAGGTTATAGACTTAAAAGAAACAATACTGGAAATTATTGATAATTTATTTATAACAAGCAAAATTCCATGTAAGGTTAAACTAGCTTTAAAAGGGCAAGCTTTTAAAATATCTCTAGACATCAAGTTATTAGAGCACATTTTAATAAACTTATTAAACAACGCCTTTAAATATTCACCAGGTAGACCAGACCCTATTATTGAAATTTCTTTTCTCGGTAATTTAGTTGCTTTGGCCGTACAAGATTTTGGGATAGGAATTCCCAAATTGGACCAACCCAAATTATTTGAACAGTTCTTTAGGGCTAGTAATGTTGGGAAAATCAATGGAGTAGGTTTAGGCTTAGTTATTGTTAAGAACATGGTAGAATTGCTTAAAGGAGATATAAGAATTGAATCTGAAGAAGGGAAAGGAACCAGAATAGAAATTTCATTAAATAAATCGAATTTGGAATGAAGAAAATACTAGTAATAGAGGATGAAGACAACATCAGAGAAAACATCTTTGATACACTTACTTTAAATGGATATGATACTTTTACCTCAAAGAATGGAATTGAGGGGGTTAATTTAGCAAAACAAATTACTCCCGATCTAATTCTTTGCGACATAATGATGCCACAAATGGATGGATATGAAGTATTGAAAAAAATTAAAAGTGATGAAAAATCTTTGCTTATACCCTTTGTTTTTATTTCTGCGAAAAGTAATCATGACGATATAAGAAATGGAATGAATTTAGGTGCGGATGATTATTTAATAAAACCTTTTTTGCTTCAGGATTTGATAAATATGGTTGAGTCGAAACTGGCAGACGCGGATAGAAAGAAAAAAAACTATTTTGATAAGCAGCAAGATTTAATTGAGCAATATGGATTAATTCAAATGCATGAACTTAATACGCCAATGAATGGAATATTAACCTCAATTACATTGCTTCAGGAAATGGGCCAAGATTATTCAGCGGATGCTGCAGAACTCTTACAAATTATTAATCTTTCTAGTAAACGCTTGCATCGCTCACTTTCAAATATCTTTTTTTACAAACAATTAAAAGAGGAAAAATATACTTTTTTTCCAGAAGTTGTAAGACAAACAAGCATAGGTGTTACATTAAACAACATTGCTAAAAATTACAGCAGAATTGATGATTTAATATACACACATGAAGAAGATAGTATTCAGTTTGACAGAAAATTGTTAATATCGATTATAACAGAATTAGTAGACAATGCATTTAAATTCACTCAAGAAAAAGATCAGATATTTTTTAGTTTGAGTAAAATCAAGGATGCGAATCAATTAAGGCTTTATCACATTAATAGAAATAATTTTGAGAGTAAAGAATTTGAAGATGTAAGGCCCTATTCGCAATTTAGGAAAGAGAGTCTTGAACAAGCTGGTATTGGATTAGGTTTATCGATAGTTAAACTTATTGCAGGCCAATATAAATTGAAACTAAGCTTTGAAATAGATCTAGATAAAAATGCTGTTTTTACCTTAATAATTCCTGAAAATACTAATTGAGCAAAACTAACCTTAATGATATTTGGTTAAATGAAAATTCTACCAAAACAACGAGGTCTTTTACTATTTTCAATTGACTGTAGCAAAATCTTAAATAAATTAATTCTTAAATCTAACTATGAAATTTGGTTTTTACCTTTTAGCGACATTTCTATTTTTCAAATAAATCTAAATTTAGCTATAGCTAGTATATATGTAGACAATAAAAGATTTTGGTTCACATTTACACATTCGGAAAAGCGTTTGCTCTTAGAACTTCTTGATAAAAACAATTACAAAAAGGTAAGTCAATTCTATTATGCAAAACTTGAAGATTGCTTATATATTGATGAAAAAACATGTGAGCTGGTTTTAAAAAATGGTTTTTCAATTAAGAATATCTATAGAACCAAATTAATTATGGGTCAAATAAACTTTTCTATCAAAAATCAAATCACCAAATAGAATCTTATGAAAGATACCATATTAATTGTAGAAGATGACCCCAACATAAGATTTACCATTTGTGAAATGCTAGACCTAGAAGGGTATAAAACTATGCAGGCAGCAAATGGAGAAGAAGCGTTAATTTTAATCAAATCTAAAAAAGTTAATTTAATAATTTCTGATTGGATGATGCCAAAAATGGATGGTATAAATCTTTTAACCACTTTAAAAAAGTCTAAGTTAACTTACACCATTCCATTTATCATAGTTACAGCTAAACCAATGATTGAGGACAAAATAGTGGCATTGGAATTGGGTGCAGATGATTTCTTGGTAAAACCTTTTTCAGCGAAAGAATTATATCTACGGTGTAAGAACAAACTTAGCCTCCAGAAAAATAAATTAAGCGAAGAGTTAATTAGTGAATTAACTGAAGACCAAATTCAAACTAAAGACCACTTATTTCTGATAGAACTAAAAAAATATATTGGCAAACAATATTCAAACGAGCACCTAAACCTTAAACAAATGGCAGATTATTTCATAATGGGAACAAGTAATTTTCAGAAATATGTAAAGAAACTTACGGGTAAATCCGTTTTTAAAATTGTATTTGAGCAACGATTAATAAAAGCACATGAATTAATATTAGAAAAGAAGTTATCGATTAATGAAATCGCTAACATTTGTGGCTTCAAAAACACCTACTATTTGACAAAAAAATACAAAGAACATTTTGGAAACCTTCCTTCGAAAACTATGAAAAACAATGAATAAAAGGGTATTAGCAATAGATGATGAAAGAATGAATCTATTAATATTAAAAAACGTGTTGAAAAACTTTGATTTAACCCTAATAACAGCTGAATCAGGGAAGCTAGGTATAGATTATCACAGAGAAAACAAGTTCGATCTAATATTAACCGACTACAATATGCCTTCATTGAATGGGGTACAAACCTCGAGCATTATTCGAGAAAATGACAAAAGTAAAAATATGTACACGCCGATCATTTTGATTACAGCAATAGAAACAAAAAGCATATTGGAATGGAAAGAATATTCATTTGATGAAGTATTATTTAAACCTATTGATATAGATTTGCTAAAGGCTGTTGTCAAACAATATTTGTACGAAGGCAATTAGTTCGCTAACATTTTACTATTATTATTTTTTAACGCCAAATGGATATAATCCCATAATTCTATCCTACGATTTAAAGCTTTTATAGCTTCGAAAGTAGCCTCCTCCCATAGACTTGAATTATGACCACATACATTTATAAGCATTTTTTCTGCCATAAATTTATGCAAACCACCATCCAGCTCAATATGTCTTTTGAGATAATACAAAAACTTACTTAATTGACCTGGGTTACCTTCATTTAAATTTTGAACCAATTGATAAAACATATTTGGTATTATATCTTCCCTTCCATAAGTAAAAACAGCTACTTTAATATGCAATTCAGAAGAATAAACAACCTTAAAGGTATAGTTAACAAAATCTATAATTGCTTTGGGTGCGTTTATACATTTAAAAGACCAATCGAAATCATTTGTAAGTTTTAATTGTCTAATAAAAGCCCGCATTTGATTTGTTGAGGCGCCGACTTCCTCCATTGCTGATAGATACATTTCAAAATGACTTGTTCTATTACCTAATTCATCAATGTCAGACTCTTCCCCTAAAACAATATCATTAATTAAAAAACGATTTTCTGGCGAGGACACTGGAAACCAAGGAAGCTTGTTAGAAGTAAATTCAAATTGTAGGGATTTCAATAGTGACATAAAATCCCAAACAGCAAAAACATGGCTATTCATAAAGAGCTTTATATCTTCAATATTATTAATTGAAGAATAAAGTTGATGATTAATAAGTTTTCTTTGATAAGGTTCGATTCGAAACTTCAATTCTTGGAGTAGCTTTTCCACAGTGGACTGTAAATTTATTTAATGATTTATAGTTTGAAATAAATGTAAAGTAAGAAAAAAAAATTTACCAATTAATAACTAACATAATATAAACCATCACTTCAAAATAAATTTTAATACCTGGTTAAATAATTTTTTAATACTTGACATTAAAGAACACCAAAATTGGAATAAATCATTTAAAACCAACAAGAATAAAAAAGAAATAAATATATGTAATAAGGAATATCAATGCTAAAAAATGAAATTTAAAAAAACATTCAAAATATAGATAGTTAAACTGAGAAATTCGGGGCCTAAACTTCCCCTCGGCCCTTAAATCTTCAAAGTAAGGCAAAAAAAAAGCCTACACAAAAGTGCAGGCTTTTAAAGAATCTGGCGACGACATACTTTCCCAGGTATTACCCAAGTATCATCTGCGCTGATGGGCTTAACTACTCTGTTCGGAAAGGGAAGAGGTGGACACCATCGCTAAAGTCACCAAGAAGATTTTAATGTTGAAAAGTCCA
>CAMDHZ010000002.1 GCA_945898275.1 Chitinophaga pinensis
ATCACTTGCATTTGTACCACTAACAATTGCACTATCAATTTTTAAAGTTTGTTGTGTTCCAGTATTTTGAAGGTTGAATTGTGTTGAGGCAATATTTCCAATAACTACAGTATTTCCATTTACTAAAGTGCTTAGACCCTTTTTAATTAAAATACCAGGAGTTGGTGGTGCTGGTGCTTGTTTAATCATCACGCTATCTAAGGCCATGTTTCCACCTCCAGAAGAGCCACCAGGTAATTTTGTGGTATAATAGAACCTAACAAAGCGAGTGGTGCTTTGCAAACTTTCGAGGTATCTACCTCCAGTAAAATTAGTAGTTGTGGATGCTTTAGTTGTTATAGAACGAACGGTATTCCAATTCACTCCGTTCGGACTTTCCTGAATATCAAACTGTCCTCCCCAAGAACTTCCTGCATTTTGTGGACTTAGCCAATAGCTCAATTCTCCCGGTTTATCTGCAACTTGGATAGTTATAAACTCACCTGTTGCATCGAGGCGGGCTGCAATTGCATCTCCAATTCCAAAAGAATAAGTAAGATTTCCATTTGTTCCAAGCCCTAATGTCCATCCTGAAGGCGGATTAGCAATCGAAGGATTGCTAAAATTCCAAACGGTTGGCAGCACGGCCTGGGCTAAACATGTTTGTATAAATCCTAAGATCACACCCATTCCTACAACTAATTTTTTCATACTAATCGGATTTACTAAGGGGAGCAATTTAAGGAATTAAAAATGTAATTATTACCTCTGTTCTATAAAATAATATACCATGCAAAACCTACCCTCAGAAAACTTATTGCAGCATATTTGGCAAAGTAAATATCTGCTAAAGTATGCACTTGAAACCACAGATGGAGAAGCCATTTCTGTATTAAGAGCAGGATATTTAAATACAGGTCAGGGTCCAGATTTTTTTGAAGCAAGGGTTAAAATTGGCGAAACCCTTTGGGCAGGAAATTTAGAAATACATGTAAAAAGCAGTGATTGGAGAAAACACAAACATAGTATGGATGCTGCTTACCAAAACATTATTCTTCATGTGGTTTTTTTACATGATGAGACAGTTTATGATAATGCTGGTAATGCCCTTTCAACCTTAGAGCTAATTAACCTTATTCCAGAAAGTTTACTAATTCAATATGAACAGCTCATGAAAAGTAAAACTTCTATTCCATGTCAAAACCAGTTTAAAATGCCAGAAAAGGAACTGGTAAACATCTTAATTGAAAGACTAATCATTGAGCGTTTAAATTTAAAGCATGAACTTATCAATGTTCTGTTACAAAAAAATAATCTTCATTGGGAAGAGCTTCTTATTCAATTGTTATTTCAGTATGCAGGAATGGGCTTAAACGCTTTTCCAATGGAGCAATTGGTTAGGTCAATTCAATTTACACTTATACAAAAATACAGAAGCGACCATCTTTCTCTTTTAGCAATTTTTGCAGGGGTTTCTGGATTAGACCTTGATAAATTTGAGCCTGGCATTACCCAAAGATTTATAGAATTAAAAAAACTTCATGATTTAGGTCAAATTGAAAAAAGTTTATGGAAAAAAAAAGGCAATAGACCCGCCTCTTTTCCAGAGAGGAGAATCATACAAATGGTAGATTTATTGCATGCGCAACCGCAATTCCTTCGACAAATATTAAAATCAGATGATATAATTACTTTACAAAATTTGATTCCATCCAAAAGCGCCACTTATGTTAATGGAATCATTATAAATGTTATCATCCCGATTAAGTTTGCCTATGGAAGATTTGAAGGAAAAGCCGGACAAGAGGAAATGGTTATAAAACTATTGGAGTCGATTAAAGCAGAGGAAAATAGTGTCATTTATTTGTTTATAGATTTAGGAATTGAAATAGAAAATGCCAAAGAATCCCAAGCTTTCCTACATTTGAAGAAATATTATTGCAACCAAAAAAAATGTTTAAGCTGTTTATTTGTTTCTCATATTTTCAGTTATCCCAAAAAATTCAATTCGGGTTATTAATTTTATTTGCGTTCGGTTTGAACCAAACCACCGATGCTCAAAATTCATTAAAGTTTGTAGATAGCCTTACTGGTAAGGTAATTCAGGCTAAAACAGGTGATTATTTAATTCTAAAGTATAAAGGATACTTGGGTCAAACCGAATACTTTAAACATACCCTTCAAGAGGTAGGCGACAGCTCAATTTTGGTTGGTATTATTCATCCCTATGCAGTTTTTTCTTCTGCCTTTGCAGGTATGAATAACCCTTGGAAAGAAATAAAACTAAAAGACATAGAATCCTTTAAACGAAGGTCAGCAGGGGCAAATTTCTTAAAAAGCATGATTGGCATAGGCGCAGGATTAAGCGCTGTTTTTTTGTTAAAAAGTCTAAATGAAGAAAAGAAATTTAGCAATGGGAAAAATTTGGCTATTTCTTTAGGTGTTGGAATTGGCATAAACATTGGCATGAACATGATATTCTCTGATAAACCAAAAAATCATATTAAAGAAGGCTGGCGTATTGAAAGTACTAAATAAAATATTATTATTGGTGCGGAGAAAAGAAAATGGATAAGTTAAAGTATTTTGTAGAAAAACATGCATTTGGTGTATGTAATTACCTAGGAGAACGATTTGGAATATCTTCTTCTACCATTCGCCTATACTTTATTTATACCTCTTTTATTACCATGGGTTCCCCTATTATAATCTATTTAGTAATGGCTTTTTGGCTGAACTTAAAACATTACCTAAGACCTGGTAGAAAAACAATTTGGGAATTATAATCAGAAACTAAATTGAATAGGGCAGGGATAATTTTCATCCTATTAAGTATTTATATTTTAGCCGCCTTTGGTTGGTGGACTTACGCTCATTACAGGAGTTCAAAAATAATTTACGAGCAGCAGTTTGAACAGTTAAATAACCTTAGCTACAAGGCAACTTTTGACTTGCAAGGGGCAGCAGATGAGGAACTCTATTATGATACTTTAGAAATGAAAAAGTATTTCAATTTGCATTATCCACAACTTGAATTAATCATCTTGGATAAATATGACCCACTGCGTAATTTCATGATAAAACCTAGTTGGGACAGTTTTTTAAAAATAGAGAAAAGCTATCAAAGAAAAGTTTGGATGTACATCTTAGAGGGCGTAGTGATGATGCTCTTGTTATTTTGGGGTATTCTAACAATCTATAGAAGCCTTAGAAAAGAGATAGGTTTTAAGAAACGACAATCAAATTTTTTACTTTCAATTACGCATGAATTAAAAACACCTTTAACAGCGGTTCGATTGTATTTAGAAACCATGCGTAAAAGAAAATTAGACGAAACCCAAACTGCAGAAATAATTAATAATTCGCTAGATGAGGTTGATAGGCTGCAATCTCAGGTTGAAAATCTTTTATTGTCGGCACAACTTGATAGCAATGCGTATCAACTGCAATATCAAAATGTGAATTTGAGTGAATTATGTTCGGAATACCTTATAAATTTTTCTCGACCAAGAAACCTTGAAGGCAGGCTTCACCTGGCAATTGACGAGCAAATCATTTTAAAAACAGACCCAAGTGCAATAGAAATGATACTGGGCAATTTGCTTACAAATGCATTAAAATATGGCGGCCCGCAAGTAGAAATTTGGGTAAAACTTCAGTCAAATAATGGGGAAATTGTATTATCTGTAACAGATAATGGTCCAGGAATTTCGGAAAATGATAAAAAACTTTTATTTAATAAGTTCTATAGAAGTGGCGATGAAAATACTAGAAAAACAAAAGGAACTGGTTTAGGGTTATTCATAGTAAGACATCTAATAGAACTACATAAAGCCAAAATAATGTTAAGTTCGGGTGACCCAAAAGGTACTAGGTTTGAAATTAAATTTAAGTCGGATGCAAAATAGAATATTGCTAGTGGAGGATGAGGTAAATTTGCAGCATGCAATCAAGTTAAATCTTGAACTCGAAGGATATGCTGTACAAATAGCAGGAACAGGTACAGAGGCTGTTAGACATTTTAGAGAACAGAAGTTTGATCTAGTTGTTTTGGATATTATGCTTCCAGAGATGGACGGCTTAATGGTTTGTGAAAACATACGAATGTATGACCAAAACATTCCTGTACTTTTCTTGTCGGCTAAAAATACCCCTGCAGATAGAATTGCTGGATTAAAAAAAGGAGCCGATGATTACCTTACCAAACCTTTTGAATTAGAAGAACTTATGCTACGTGTAACTAAATTATTAGAGCGTAGCAAACAGATTAAAGAGAATTTAGAGAATCGCATTCCAAAAGTATTTCATTTCGGATCTAACTGGATAAACTTTGAAAGTCATGAAGCAAATGGGGCTTCTGGAAACTTTGAACTCACCAAAAAAGAGCTGTTGTTAATGCGTTTACTTATCGAAAACAAAAATCAAGTGGTAAGTCGTGAACACATTTTAAAAGTGGTTTGGGATTATACGGTAATTCCTAACACAAGAACAATAGACAACTTTATTCTTGCCTTAAGAAAATACTTTGAAAAGGACCCTAAGCAACCAGAATTTATTCAAAGTGCCAGAGGGATTGGGTATCGATTTGCACACGTAGAAGAAAAGGAGAATGTTCAGGCGCTTTTATCATGAGTTAGTATGATTTAACTCATTTTTAGAATTCTCTCATTTTTGCAGTTTTGGAGCTTAAACTATTATTATGAAACTAGCTCCTTATCTAAGTTTTAATGGCCAATGTGAGGCTGCATTCGATTTTTATGCAAAGGTTTTTGGTGGAGAAATTATTGCCCGCCATCGCTATGAAGGTGCTCCAATTGAGATTCCTGAAGGTTTTGAGCAAAAGCTCATGCATGCTGAATTAATTTTTGAAAATAACAGCATTCAAGGCTCGGATCAACCCGACAAAAACGTTGCGAATAACAGCACCATGAATCTAAGTTTTGTAGAGGTTTTTATCATGGATGATGTTTTTAAAAACCTTTCAGAGGGAGGCAAAATTACAATGCCACTTCAAGACACCTTTTGGGGAGCAAGATTTGGTTTGCTAACAGATAAATTTGGCATCAATTGGCAATTTAATTGCGACCTAAATTAAGTTCCTTTGCCAGAAATGTCGCGGTGTGACTTACCTTTGATTTTACTAGCTCTTCAGGGGTTCCTACGGCAATAACCTCACCTCCATGTCTTCCGCCTTCTGGGCCAATATCAATGATGTGATCAGCAACTTTTATGATATCTAAATTGTGTTCAATTACCAAAACGGTATTACCCTTATCGGTAAGTTTTTGAAGCACACCTAACAATACTTTTACGTCTTCAAAATGAAGTCCAGTAGTTGGCTCATCTAAAATATAAAAGGTGTTTCCAGTGTCCTTTTTGCTTAGTTCGGTTGCAAGTTTAACGCGTTGCGCTTCTCCTCCACTTAAGGTGGTGCTTTGCTGACCCAAAGTAATGTATCCTAAACCTACATCATTGAGTGCACTTATTTTTCTTAGAATATGTGGAGTATGCTCAAAATAGTTGATGGCTTCTTCTACAGGCATATCAAGCACGTCATTAATGCTTTTTCCTTTGTATCTTACTTCTAAGGTTTCACGGTTATATCGTTTGCCATTGCAAGTTTCACATTTAACATAAACGTCTGGAAGAAAATTCATTTCAATGGCTCTCATGCCAGCACCTTGGCAGGTTTCGCATCTACCGCCTTTTACATTAAAGGAAAATCTACCAGGTTTATATCCTCTAATTTTAGCTTCAGGCAAAGAGGCAAATAAGTTACGGATGTCACTAAAAACCTCCACATAAGTAGCAGGGTTACTCCTAGGCGTTCTTCCAATCGGACTTTGGTCTATCTCTATAACTTTATCAATGTGTTCAAGGCCTTTAATGCTTTTATAAACTAAAGGTTTCTGATGAGAGTTGTAGAAATGCTGTCTTAAAATTGGGTATAGAGTTTCATTAATTAGTGAAGATTTACCGCTACCACTCACACCAGTTACACAAATCAACTTACCAAGTGGGAAAGTAACATTCACATTTTTGAGATTGTTGCCATTTGCACCTTTAAGCACTAGGTCTTTGCCATTACCTTTTCTGCGTTGCTTTGGAATTTCAATACTTCTAACGCCATTTAGGTACTGCGCAGTAATGGAATTAGACAAGAGGATGTCTTGAAGAGTTCCTTGCGCAGCAATATGTCCGCCGTGAACACCAGCTCCGTAACCAATATCTAAAATAAAATCACTTTCCTCCATCATGTCTTTGTCGTGTTCAACCACAATAACACTATTTCCAATATCTCGCAAAGATTTAAGCGAGTTAATTAGCCTAACATTATCACGCTGGTGTAATCCTATACTTGGTTCATCCAAAATATATAAAACGCCTGTGAGTTGGGAACCAATTTGAGTGGCTAATCGAATCCGTTGAGCCTCTCCCCCACTAAGGGTTTTAGAGGGGGAGTTCAAGGTTAAATAATCAATGCCAACATTTCGCAAAAACTGTATACGACTTCTAATTTCCTTTAAGATTTCAGCAGAAATAATGAGTTGTTTCTCATCCATTTTAGATTCAACATCTTCGAACCAGTCGCCTAAAGCATGGATTTCCAATTGGGCTAATTCTGCTATATTCTTATCGCCAATTTTATAAAAAAGTGATTCCTTTTTTAATCTTGCACCGTGGCAGGAAGGACAGGGTTGAAGCTCCATAAATTCTTCTGCCCATCTGTAGATTGCATCATAACTTTTTTCATGATAATGACGCGTAATTAGAGGAACTAATCCTTCCCAAGTTGCATTATAATTTTGGGCGTAACCACTGCTATATTGATAAGGAATGACAATGGGTTCATCAGAGCCATAAAGAATTATTTTTAGGGCTTCTTCACTTATTTTCTCAATTGGGTCAGCAAAAGAAAACTTATGCCTTTTCCCTAACTCTCTTAATTGCAAAAAAGTCCAATTATCCCTAGCCTCTCCTAATGGTGTTAAAGCGCCCTTATTGATACTTAATTTTGCATCAGGAATGATTGCTTTTTCATCAATAATACTTTTAACCCCTAAGCCATCACAGATAGGACAAGCGCCATACGGAGAATTAAAAGAAAAGCTATTGGGTTGCGGTTCATCATAAGAAATACCACTTTTTGGATCCATAAGAAACTTACTATAATGAAAAACCTCATTTGTAGTGTTTTCTAAAACGAGCAGGGTTCCTTTCCCCATTTTTAGTGCACTTTTGACGCTTTCCGAAACTCTAAATTTGGCTCCTTTGGTGGTTTCAATTCTGTCGATTAATAATTCAATATCATGAATTTTATACCTATCAGCCTGCATTTTAGGGCTAATATCTACCAATGCTCCATCTAGTCTTATTTTAGTGTAACCTTGCTTTCTAACTTGTTCGAATAATTCACGGTAATGCCCTTTCCTTCCTTTAATCAAAGGTGCCAATATTGAAATTTTCTTATTCTCAAATTTTTGTACAATAGAACTTATAATTTGTTCTTCAGAAAATCTTACCATCTTTTCCCCTGTTTCGTAACTAAATGCTTCAGAGGCCCTGGCATAAAGAAGTCGTAGGAAATCATATATTTCTGTGATGGTACCAACGGTTGAACGAGGATTTTTATTTACAGTTTTCTGCTCAATAGCAATCACTGGCGAGAGCCCATTGATTTTATCAACATTTGGTCTTTCCATGTTACCAATAAACTGACGGGCATAAGCAGAAAAGCTTTCCATGTATCGCCTTTGACCCTCAGCAAAAAGCGTATCAAAAGCCAGAGAAGACTTTCCACTTCCACTTAAACCAGTTATGGTTACAAGTTTATTTCTTGGAATGATAACATCAATATTCTTGAGGTTGTGTTCCCTTGCTCCTAATATTTCTATTACACCACTATCCCCTACAAAACCTTGAGAAAAGCTATTTTTTTCTGCTATTTCAGTCATTATATCTAATTAACAAAGAATACTTAAATCTGTGTTGAACCACCTATTTTAAATATATCCCTTTACTTTATAAACTACCAAACCAATCCATTCCTTCATCATGAAAGTCCACAATTGAAACCCGCCATAGCTAGGAATAATGGTATTTAATATCGTATTCCTACTACGTAAACTTTTTATATCTGCACTGTAAGGAACAACATTAAATCCTTGTTTCTCAAAACATAACTTTGCTCTAAGCATGTGGAATCCGGCAGTTACCAAAACATACCTTTTTTGCTTCCAATTTTTATCCAAATTTTCTAGCATATTGGCGGTGTACTTTGCATTTTGAAAAGTATTCATAGAAAGGGTTTCGATAAGAATGCAAGAATCTGGTATGCCACATTTTACCATGAACTCCTTGCCAAGCCTAGATTCTGGAATAAAACCACCAAAAACTGTATCAGCACCACCAGTATAAATTATTTTTTTTGCTATACCACTTTTATACAAATCTATCGCTTGGCACATTCTATCATTTCCATCATTATAATTTGCTCTAACAACTCCATTCAACATAAAATTTGAGACAAACCCACTTGGAACAATAATGGCTTCAAATTGCTCTGTTTTAGCAATTGAAATAGGTGGAACTTCGTAAAATTTAATAACGGATTGAGCCAACCATGGATTAGTAAAAAAGATTAATAATCCAAAACCATAATATAAATTTCTCTTAACCTTGGTAATAAAATAAAGTAGAAAAAAAATAATAACGATTGATAAAGGTGCGATTAAAGCATATGCCACCTTTGATAAAAAATAGAACATATTAATTCTTCATTAAATATTGGTAATAAACTATCACAGCTAAAATCAAAAACAAAGAAATTTCCTTTATCCATTTCCAAGAAGTTCTAACAAAATAATTGGCCATCAAAAAACTTAAAGGAATGGATAAGTATGGCAAAGCAAGCTCAAACCCATAATCTCCAGCTAACAAAGATAAGAAACCAAACGGAACCATAATGATTATCATTAGTTGAAGCCTTCTTGTTTTAACTTTATTTCTGAAAAAATTAGTTTGAATTTGAAGTGCTGAAAAGGTAAGAATCGGCAAAATAACAAACCATATATACCCCTTTTCCAATGTTATTCCTAAAGACTTAAAATAGGATTTATCAATGGTGTAATACAGCGCCTCTAATAGATTGGAGATATTTCCATTCACATATAAAAAAGCAGCAAGAAAATATAGCGGTACACCAATAGATAAAATAGCTACTAGCAAATACCTAACATTAAACTTGGTCATGTAAATAATACTTAACAAAATGAAAGGTAGATACAGAATCAAATCTGGGTCGAACAATAATCCTAAACCTAATAAAATACCTGCATCAATTACAGGAAAAATAGGATTAGGAGATTCATATAAGAAGCAAAGTCTAAAAACGAGTAAAATAAGAAAAGTATTAGCTATCAGTTGTGGTGTTAAAAGCTGTTGTGGCGCATAAATGCTATTCAACAAAACAAAAAACAAACCTGGCAAAACGCTGTCTTTGAAGATAACTTGTTGTGAATTAGAAATAAAATTAACAAAAAATGCTTGCAGAATAACCAACAAGGCAGCTACAAGTGCACTTTGCCAACCCAAAGGAGCATATTGATGCATCCAGTTTAGTACAAACTGAGCAGCAGGCGTTGGAGACTGAATATAAAGTGGAATGTCAATAATAAATCCCGGTAGTCTAATCAAAATTGAAAAGACTAAAAATGCAATTAAAGCACTAAGAGTATTGGTTCTAAAAAGATTGAGCACGCTTAAAATTTAATTCGAACCAAAGTAAATAATTTATCACGAATCGTTGATGCAACCAAAGAATTTGCAGAAACTTGTCTAAACTCAGAAGGCACCAAGGAAATGTTAAAACTTGTATTTTTAATTAAAACTTTTTCTTCGGCCCTACCTTGATAGTTTATTGAATGTAGCATCACATTCCCATCACTATCCAAATCACTATTATACAAAATATGGACAAAATCTTGAGTTGGAATTATGGCAACCCCAGCGTTTCCAATTTCTCCTACTGCACTTTGCTTTTTTCTAACCACATCCGTAAAATGAATCGAACCATCTGAATTAACAGACCAAAGCACAACATCATCATAATTATAAATTACCCGAACTCCTTCCATTGGCATATTATTAAGGTAATAATTGTAGCGTTGTTCAACTCTCGTGTATTTTTCTGCTGCAACTATAATTCCCCCATCTGAGCGTGGAATTATCTTTCGAATGTAAAAGTTGTCTAAACCTTGGGTGAACTTTTCAGATTTGGGTGGCAATAATTTTTCCAATATTTCGGGTTGAACCAAGGATTGAAATCTCAATAAAGTTTCTTTAGTAATGATGCTGTACCTATTATAAAAATAACCGTTAACATCCTTTCCTTCTGCCACTGAGTAAAAGCCAAAAACTGCAATTGTTTTGTTAAAATTATTTACTGTAAACCCTAATTCTTCTATGAATTGGTCTTGGCCGCCTAATTCATAAGCAAACATTTTATCCAAATCAGGATAATAGGCATATAAAAAAAAGGCCCTTGAATCAACACTTCCTTTCTCAACCGTTTTCGGATAATCCAAAAGGACATAAGCATTTCCTTCATTATCGATATCAAATGCAGTTAAAAAAACTTCCTTATGTGAACTTTCCAACGAAAACTGTCTTCCAAAAATCTGTTGAGTAGCGCCTTGATAAGCATATAAGTTTAATTTACTTTCATTTGCTTCTGTCCCTTTTGTTAAAAACATAATACCAACCATAGTTTTTGCAGCATTTGTTTTAACCTGAATTTTTCTGCGCTCTAAATAACCAGCCACTGGAAAACTACAAATCACCGAAGGTCCGCCAACGTTCTTCAAGTTTTCATCCATTTTTTGAGCCAAAATATCAATGGTATTAGTGGAAACATTCTTAGCGCTTATAAAAACAAATAATTCATTATTTACCAATAAAACACGTTCAACTAAACCATTTACTGCCAAAGGAAGGGATATACTTAATTCTTGACTTAGATTACTCTTATACTTCTCAATAATTACTTCAGCACTAAAATCGCTGTTTTTACACCTTAGCAGATATAAACCATTGGAGGTTTCACCTATAATCTGTGTAAACAGATTTTTATTCTTAATTTTTTGGGGACTTCCCCACTCAATTGCTTGAGCGCTTCCTCCCAGTGGCTTTAGGATAAACAAAGCTGTAACTAAGTAAAAAATTGACTTCAAATTAATAATATTCAGTTTTATCATAAATAGTAGGCGAAGATACCTGATATGAACTATTTTCGCTTGAATTTCTTATGACAAAAAAACAAATTTTTGATACAAGCAAAAAAGAGGAAACTGCGATAATGGTGGGTATAATAACCCAAAATTTAAGAGTAGAGCAAGCAGAAGAATACCTTGATGAGCTTGAGTTTTTAGCCTTAACTGCTGGAGCAATCGTTAAAAAGCGCTTTCTACAAAGACTTAATTATCCAAATCCAAGAACTTTTATTGGAGCTGGGAAGTTGCAAGAAATTGGCGAGTATATTACGGTAAATGAAATCGATATAGTCTTTTTCGATGATGAACTTAGTCCATCTCAAATTCGAAATTTGGAACAAGAGCTTAAATGTAAAATTCTAGATCGCAGCAATTTAATCCTAGATATTTTTGCCTCGAGAGCCAGAACTGCTCAGGCTAGGTTTCAAGTAGAATTGGCTCAAGCCCAATACTTATTGCCAAGACTAACCCGCATGTGGACCCACCTTAGCAAACAAAAAGGAGGAATTGGAATGAAAGGTCCTGGTGAAACAGAAATTGAGACCGATAGAAGGATACTCAGAACCACAATTACAAAACTTAAGGCAAAGCTGGCGATAATAGATAAACAAGCAGAAACTCAGAGGAAAACCAGGGATTCCAAAGTTAGGGTTTCATTGGTTGGATATACCAATGTAGGGAAATCAACCTTAATGAATACTATTGCTAAAACCAATGTTTTTGCCGAGGATAAGCTTTTCGCAACCCTCGATTCAACGGTTAGAAAAGTAGATTGGCCAGGAAAAACCTTTTTATTGAGCGACACAGTTGGGTTTATTAGGAAATTACCACACCAATTGGTAGAATGCTTCAAATCAACTTTGGACGAAATTAGAGAAGCAGATATTCTATTACATGTTGTGGATATCAGTCATCCAAATTTTGAAGACCAAATAAATGTTGTAAATGAAACTCTTAAAGAAATTGGAGCCTCAAATAAGAAAGTAATTTTGGTTTTTAACAAAATTGACAACCTAAAGAAACCCCTCTTTTTTGAAGACGAAACCATAGAAAGTTCTGAGGAATACCTAGAACTACTAAAAAAGTCTTGGATGGCTAAAGATAGTAATCCTACGCTGTTTGTAAGTGCCTCCAAAAAAATAAATCTAGATACGTTAAGAATAACTTTAGCAGATGTAATTGATAATTTTGAAAAAAACAGAGGCTAAGCAATTTAGAGAATTCAATTGAATCCTTATTTTCGCAATATCACATGAATCAGGATACACAAAAAAATATTGAGTTAAGCATTATTATGCCTTGTCTTAATGAAGCCGAAACCTTGGCTACTTGTATTAATAAGGCAAATTCTTGGCTTAAGGAAAACAATGTATCAGGCGAAGTAATCATAGGCGACAACGGCAGCACAGATGGTTCTCAACAAATTGCACTATCGCTTGGCGCAAGGGTAATTGACGTTCCTAGAAAAGGTTATGGGGCTGCCTTAATGGGCGCCATTGAAGCAGCAAATGGAAAGTATATTATCATGGGAGACAGTGATGATTCTTATGATTTTGGCAAACTAGACCTATTTGTACAAGAGTTAAGAAATGGTTATGATTTGGTTATGGGCAATCGTTTTAAAGGTGGAATTATGCCTGGAGCAATGCCTTTTCTTCATCGATATTTAGGAAATCCAGTATTATCTTTTGTAGGCAGGCTCTTCTTTAATTGTCCTGTTAAAGACTTTCATTGTGGATTAAGAGGGTTTAGACAAGACCTAGTTAGTGTGCTTGATTTAAAAACTACTGGGATGGAATTTGCCTCTGAAATGGTTGTTAAATCAACTTTAAACAAACTAAAAATTACCGAAGTTCCAACAATTCTTAGTAAGGATGGTCGGACCAGGCCTCCACACCTCAGAACTTGGCGCGACGGATGGAGACATTTGCGTTTCCTTTTGATTTACAGCCCAAGATGGTTGTTCCTTTACCCTGGAATCACATTGATGTTAATTGGCATGCTGCTGATGTTACTTATTATTCCTGGACCTATGGGTTTATTCAAACAAATCTATTTCGATACAAATACACTTCTGTATGCAGGTGCGTTCATAATTGTTGGCTACCAAGCAGTAAGTTTTGGTATTTTTACTAGGGCCTATGCTGTAGAATCTGGCTTCTTGCCCAAAAAAGATTCCTTGTCAAAAGCATTTGATTTAATTTCGTTAGAAAGCGGTTTGATCCTAGGTTTGCTTATTTTCTTTGTAGGATTAGCCGGAACCTTTTTCTCTCTTTACATTTGGGAAGAATCAAATTTTGGTCAACTCGAATATTCAAAAATTTTAAGAATTGTAATCCCAAGTGTGGTTGCTATAATCGTGGGACTACAGACTGTCTTTTCAAGTTTTTTCCTAAGTGTTTTAACAGTGAATAAGAAATAATGAAAGCGATTGATAAATACCTTCAACGAGTAAGAATAACTAAAGCCAAAAAATTCATTCAAAAAAATGATTCTGTTTTAGACATAGGCTCAGTTGATGGAGTAATGTTTGAGGCTTGGCAAGGTTTTATAAGCAAAGGAATTGGGGTTGACCCAACCTTGAAAGAAATTATTAAAAAAGATAATTATATCCTTTATCCTGGATACTTTCCAGAGGCTTGTCCAAAAGAAGAAATTTTTGATGCAATAACTTTGCTTGCTGTTCTTGAACATATACCAACTTCGCAACAAGAAGCTTTAGCCAAAAATTGTCACCATTTCTTAAAGGCTAAAGGCAAACTTATCATTACAGTGCCATCACCACAAGTAGATATAATCTTGGCTATTCTAACTAAACTACGACTAATTGATGGAATGAGTTTAGAAGAGCACTTTGGCTTTGAACCTAAACATACACCTCAAATTTTTAGTGAACCTAGGTTCAAACTAATTCATAAATCACACTTCCAACTAGGACTTAACAACCTTTTTGTTTTTGAAAAAATTGGATAAATATGGAAAACAAACAACTTTCTGATAATAGAATCTCCTACTGTATTGATGCCAGAAATGCCAATGAAAGTTGGTGGGAAAGTCTTGAAGGCTTTGTTTCAAAAACAAAGCAAGACCTAGAAGTGATTTGCCTTACTTCCTCCAATAAGTCATCCAATAATCCCAAAATAATCATCCAAACTTGGGATAATACAATAACTGCCTCAGGAAACTTTTCTTCAGCACTTCAGAATGCCTCTGGCAGCTTATCTGTATGTTTTTGGAATACTGTAGGAACTTTAGGAAATATTTCTCAGCAAATTCAAACCCAAAAGAAATTACTAAACCTGCAATCTCTTTCTATTGGTTCATTCCAACTTACTACAAAAGGAAGCAAAGTTAAAATTCCCATTGCAGATAAGATATACAATAGTCTTACTAGAATCTTTACCTCTATTAAAGGTTCTGATTGCAATTCAGGAATTATTGCAGCCAATACACAATGGCTAAGTCAAAAACTTTCAAGCGATTTAGTAGCAGCAAATAATTTCCTTCAACTACTAAATTTAGCATCTTCCTATAAGGTTAAATCTCAAGAATTTGCAATCAACAACCTCGAAAATAAACCAAGAAACAATTGGGTGAATCTAATTCCAAGCTTTTTTTCTTTAAGATGGAATTACTTTATCACCGATGCCAAATTGCAACTTAAACTTACAGACCAAAAATTAGGTTCAGGTAACCATCCGCTATATAGGATGCTTTATTTTGTTTTCTTTATCCTAATTAGTTTTGCCATGCCAATTCTTTCTCAGGATTTTGGAAGTACTTGGGACGAAAAGGCACACAACGATTATTCCCAACTTGCCTATAGATATTTAACAACATTTGGAGAGGACTCAGCAGCTTTAGCAGAACCAGCCAATGGAGGAGAATATATTCGCCAAGCTTATAGATTTTATGGAGAACAACTAAATACAATTGCAGCATTTACCTACAATACTTTTGGCACTGGGGTTTACGAAACAAGGCATTTCATCAATAGTTTATATGGATTAATTGGACTTATATTTACCTCTTTGATTGCATTTGAATTAGCAGGTTGGCGTGCTGGCTTACTTGCATTACTTTTTATGTTTTTTAACCCAGGATGGATGGGCAACAGTATGAATAACCCAACTGATATTCCATTTGCTGTAGGATTTGCATTTGCAGGTTATTTTATGATAAAAGTTGTGAGAAGCCTACCGCAACCCCTATATAGAAATTTATTATGGCTCGCGGTTGGAATTGGAATAGGATTAGCATCACGTGTAGGAGCCTTGCTTATTTTGGCCTATTTTGGATTATTCCTAGCTATTCATTGGATAACCCTATTTAAACAAAAGGGTTCAAATCCCATGAAACTTATTTTCCCATACGCCAAAATATTTCTAATTGTTGGAGTGATTGGCTATATCCTTGGAATTTTAATTTGGCCTTATGCCTTAGATAATCCTCTGGAACACCCATTACTTGCCTTCAAAAAAGCCTCAGAAAATGCATTTTATACCAACAATGTGGAGCTATTTGAAGGAAAAAGAATGTATATGATCACTAGCGCGCCATGGTATTATGTATTCAAATTCTTAGGCATGGGAAATCCAATATATCTAATATTAGGTGTTGTTGCAAGTGTTTTGCTTTACCTTCCTTTGAAGAATAAAATAGGGATTGGTTCATACCTAATCTTGCTTTTTATGCTGCTTTTCCCAATTCTCTATGCAGAATATAGCAATTTAAATTACTACAATGGATGGAGACATTACCTTTTCGTTCTGCCATTTGGAGTAAGTTTAGCAGCAATTTTTTGGGATTATTTATTAAGTCAAAAAAAGGCCATTGCGCTAAGTGCTTCGTTTATTCTTCTTGCATTATTTGCAAAACCTTCTATTTGGATCATACAAAACCACCCAAACCAATACGTCTATTTTAATGAGTTTGTAGGCGGACTAAAAGGTGCTTATGGCACCTATGAAACAGATTATTATTCTAACTCTTGCAGGGAAGCTGCAGAATGGATTGCCAAACAACATCCAACAGATTCTTTGATTGTTGGAATTAACAACGAAACTACAACTGCTGCTTATTGGGCCCACCAGATTAATCCTAACTTAAATTTTGTATGGACCAGAGAAATGGAAGAACAAAAACTTACTTGGGATTACTTAATTTTAACAACACGTACCTTTTCAAAAAACGAATTACTAAATGGGTCATTTCCTCCAGCGGGCACGGTTTACACAGTTGAAGCAGATGGAATTCCATTAGCGGCCGTTATTAAAAGGGCCAATTGGAGTATGCCAAGAGGTTACAAGGCGGTTGATAACTCTAATTTTGATTCTGCAATTTGGTACTTTAATGATGCTGTAAAATATGCACCAAAAGATGAAGAGGCTTGGCGGATGTTGGGTTTCTCATTAATCAATACTTCTCAAATGGATAGTGCAGAAAAAACCTTACTAAAAGCTATTGAAATATATCCAGAAAACTTTACAGCCTACAGCAATTTAGGTTTAGTATATTTTAATCGAAAAGAATTTCAAAAAGCTACAGAAACCTTCAAAAAGAGCACAGACTTAAAAGAAAATGTAGTTGAAAGCTGGTATTATGCAGCTTTAGCCTATTTAAACTTGAATGACTATACTAATGGAATTAGATGTTTGGAAATGGCCAAAAAACATAATACCTCAATTCCAGAAGTATTCTATTATTTAGGTAAAGCATATGCAGCTACAAATAACTTTAACCTTGCTGCAGAAAACTATCAATATGCTTTAGGCATGAACCCAAATTTCTTGCAGGCTTGGGGAGAATTAGCGCAGGTGTTTCAAAAACAAGGAAACAACGCAGCTGCTGAAGAATGTATAAAAAGGTACAGAGCCTTAGGCGGTTCATAACCTCTTATTCACAATAATTATTATACTTGTCTATTTTTACTAAAACCTCTTAACCCTTATTAAATAAAGGGTTAAGAGGTTTTTTAATAGCTATTCTATTTCAAAATTACGAAATCCACTGTTTACGTTGGAAACCCTATTGTTAAGCCAATGTAAAAAGACTTTAGTTTCGTATTTGATGATACTCATAAATAAATACGAACCCATAATTTCAATAGATAAATCATTCGAAAACTGTGAGCAAGAATATGCTGAACTATGCAAAATTTTCAACTTTATAGACTTACCAACGAGTATTAAAAATATTGAAAAAACAAACTCAGCTATCCTTAGAACGTATTATGCAAACGCATTAGACAATAACTTAATTGAAATAAAAATTGTTAAATACTTAATAAATAAAAATCTTAGAGGAACTACCCTTGCCGAAAAGGCAATAGAGCAATATTATCAAGCAGAACACTTTTTATCTCAACATATTCATCAGCCATTAAGCATCAACTTAATCAAAGATGTTATTCAAATAATTTCTAGTGAATCCAATTTTGAATTTGAAGAAAAGACATTTTTCAATACAAGCAATTCGAGTATATCTAATCAGCTAAATTCAGACAGTGAAATTGAGTTAGAAAGCTTATTCGATTTCCTGAACTTAGATAGTGAGTTTCATCCCATTGTTCAGAGTTGGATTCTTCATTTTAGACTTCGCTCAATACCTTTAATTAATGAGGGTGCAAATAAATTGGCCTCCTTATTTCAACAGTTTTGGCTCCAAAAAAAGCAAATGGACCTAGAAGGGCTTTTAAGTTTAGAACATGAACTCTATTTAAATAAGTTGGAATATGAAGAAATAATCAATCGCTCCATCGTAGGAGAAAGCAATGTCTTAAACAAACAACTGGCATTTGGTTTACAACTCCATCTTTCTCAAATTAATAGAATTAAAGACCTACTAAAATCCTATTTCAGGAAACAAATTGCCTTTGATAAATTAAATGCTAGGCAAAAAAATATTATGAACTATGTCTTCGAAAGAGGCTATAAACTCAAAGAGATTGATGATTCAATTCTTAATAAAAGACAGAAACTCATCATGTATATTATCCAACATCGGGGGTTTATTTCTACAAAAGAATTGGTAAACGAATTTGATTGCAATAGAAAAACCATTCAACGCGACTTTCAAATATTAATGGATATGGGTTTGGTAAAATCTATTGGCGCTGGTGCTGGACTTAGATACTGCATAAACCTACAAGAAAAAAGAAATCCGCATTTGGAAAACTTCCAAGCGGATTTCTTAAGAAATAATAAAGATGAAAATAATTCAACAAACGATTATTACCTATAACTCGTCTTCGTTATAAAAATAATCTTCATTTGTAGGATAATCTGGCCAAATTTCTTCAATTGTCTCAAAAGGTTCGCCATCGTCTTCCAATTCCTGTAGGTTTTCTATAACCTCTAAAGGTGCACCAGATCTAATGGCATAATCTATTAATTCATCCTTTGTTGCCGGCCACGGAGCATCATCTAAGTAAGACGCTAATTCTAATGTCCAATACATACTTGTCTAATTTATATTTACGCGAATTTATAAAAAGAGTTCAGTTGTGCATCAAGTTTTTATGAAACTTGAAGAATTGCTTCAAATTAATTGAATATGAGGCGTTTGATTATTTCTTTTCTTGCCAATTTACCTGAATTTGTAAACAAAAATGAATCTAAAACTATTCTATGAGTGGGTATCTCATATTTATGCAAGCTTTGTTGCAAGTAATCCTGAAGGTTTGAAAATGTTATATCACTCATTTTTCTTTCAGTTACCAAGCAAACTGATTCGCCCAAATTTAAATCAGGTTTACCAAAAACCATAAGATTTCCAAAGTCTTCTTTGTAAATTTCTACCCATTCAAATATTTTTTGTTCAACCTTTTCCGGACTTACTTTATATGCTCCTGAGTTAATGACAAAATCAACTCTTCCATTAATCCTGAAGCGTCCTTCAGCATTCATTTCTACAAAGTCATTTGTTAAAAGGTCACTTCTCAAAAAAGGTGTGCTAATAATTAGTGTGCATTCATCAGATAGTCTTACTCGGTAACCCTCCAAAACTTCATACCATTCCGAGCGATTCAAATCCATTAAAGCAATATGTGTTAGCGTTTCAGTCATTCCATAAGTATGAAAGACATTGTTTCCTTTACCAATCAGCTTGGTTCTCAATTCAGCATTGATGGCAGCCCCACCTATCAATACATTTTTTATAAGCGCAAACTTTTGTTCATCAAAATTTTCATTTGAAATTTGAAGCGGAACAAAAGAAGCAAATGTATAAGGATGTTTAGAAGAAATCTTCGTCCAAAACTTTGCAGAAGGTGAGATAATAGAAACACGACAGGCTAAATAACATGCCCTCAAGAACATCATTGCACCCGCAATAAAATTTGGGTCAAGGCATAAAAAAATATGCTCTTGACCCATTTTTAAATCTAATCTTTTGACAGTTGATTCAATACTGCTAATTACCTGCTGTTTTGTAAAAATAATTCGCTTTGGTTCACCAGTACTTCCAGAGGTACTAAACTCAAAATCAGCATCATTTTCCCATGCAAAAAGCAACTCATAAATTCTTTGCTTATATGCGTACTCACCAATAAATTCTAGTTCAAATGCCAATTATTTAATTATTGTTGAACCAAAAGTTTTCTGGTCAAGACATCTTCAGCAACTTGAACACTTAAAAAATATAAGCCAGCCTTCATAGAAGGAATCCTAAACTTTTCAGTAAATGTGCCAGCTGCATTAGCGCCATCATATAACTCAACAACTGATTTACCAGTAATATCAATAAGTTCAATTTTAACCTTGCCAGCCTTTTTCATCTCAAAACTCAAATTCAAATCTTGATTAACATTTGGGTTAGGGAACATCTTCAACGAAGTAATAGATTCATTGCTATTAATTCCGTTAGCAATTTTTTCACTTACAGTATATTTAGTTTTTCTAACCAAGCTTCTATTATTAGCAAATGCGCCATAAAAATCTACATTGCCTGTGCCAGCGGCTGGAGCCGTCCAAGTAAAACTCCAAGTTGCACTTGCACTTGAAATTGGTTGGGTATGTGTGATGTACTTTCCACCAACTCTTTGGTTTCCTGTTCCAGCTGTTAAAGAACCTATCAAAGTACCATCAGCCTTTTGCGGACTTACAATAAAACCCTTGTTACCACTTTGATCAACAGTTACAGAGACAGTATAAGTTGCACCTGCTGTATATCCTTCAGCAGGAATGTTACTACTTATAATACCTGTTGCATCTTGGGCTGTACCATTATGGCAACCAGAAGTAGCGCAAGTTTTTCCTCCATCTCCTGGAGAGCCAGTTCTGCCATCAGACGGTGCACCATCAGGGTAAGATTTCAAAGTTGGTATGGTTATACCCATAAACGTTGAAATAAATAGAATTAGTAAAGTTTTTCTTTTCATAATATTGTTATTATTAAGCTAGACAAGCATAAAAGGATTTGGTTGCATTAACAGTGCTATTTTATAATTATTTAACCCTCAACCATGGCAATGGGTTTTGAAATACTCTTTGTTTCCAAACCTCAAAATGCAATCTGCCTTCTCCAGAATCCTGATGAACCGCCAAAGCACCGATTACCTTTCCAGTATCAATAGACTCACCAATCTTTACAGAAACCTTTGCTAACCTTGCATAAACGGTATAATACTCCCCATGACTTACCAAAACAACTTTATCCAAACCAGGGATTGGAAAAATTGCCTTAACCACTCCTTTGTATACTGCTTTAACTTCGGCATTTGGCTTTGATAGAATTTCTATTCCATTATTTGTCGTAACAACACCTTTAAGCGTTGGATGGGCATGGTCACCAAAAGTTTCAATTACCTTCCCGCTAACCGGCCAAGGAAGTTTTCCTTTGCTACTCGAAAAATCAAGTCCTAACTTAATATCAGCATCACTTAGGTAACTTGTACTCGTTTTTGGTGCCGATGGTTTATTCGCTTTCTGTGCTGCAGCTCTTTTCTTTTCTTCGGCCTTTCTTGCAGCCTCAATTTCTCTGGCAATTTGAAGCTCAATTTCTTTACTCAATTTCTTAGCAGCAAGCACTTGTTTTTCAATCTTCTGCTTTAAATCTTTCTCCTTCCCTTGCAATTGGGTCAATAATTTTTGTTCTTCCTGTTTGTCTTGGACCAAAGCCTTTTTTTCTGTCTCTTTTTCCTTAATTAAAAATGCTTTCTCTTGTTTAACTGTAATCATTTCGGAAATCAAAGCAATCATCTGCCTTTGCGTATTTAGGATAAGTTGTGCCTGCTTTTGTCTGTAGGTACCATAGGCATTTAAATACCTCAAGCGACGCATCGCCTGCTGCAAGTCTTTGGCTTCAAATACAAAAAATAATAAATCAGCACTATTGAGCCTTCTTTTGTAGGCCGCAATTAAAAAATTCGCATAATCTTGTTTTAGCAAAATAACGTCCTGTCGTAGCTTGGTAACCATTTCCTTTTGGTTGCCAATTTGCAGCGTTAATTCAAATGCTTGCTGTCCAACAACATTAATAACTTGCTCACGGTTTTCGATTTGTTCGGCTAATATTTTAAGCTCCTTTTCTTTATTAAAAGCTTCCGCCTTAACTTTAATTAATTCATTTTTATTTTTTCTTATGCTTTCTTGTAATTGCTTCCTTTTGGCTTCTAACTCCTTTCTCCTATCGGCAGGTGTTTGAGCAGCAAAAACTGAAATAATTAGGCTTAAAAAAATAATAACTAAGAAGTACTTAGTTAAATTTTTCAACTTTATAAGATTTAGGAACAACAAAAGAGGGGTCTTGGTTAACATCTAGTGCGAAATTGCTCATTGTAAAATGGCATTCCACTTTTTTTTCTCCCTTAATGTTAATTAAAATGTCGCTAGGCAGACTATTTTCTCCTACCTGCTCAAAACTTCCATATTTTATGGCCATCTCCCGCGCATTTCCTTGTTCACTTAACCATACATCACTAACTTTAAAGGATGAATTATAAGTTGCTTTCTGCATTAACAATCCAATTTGAGTAAAAATTTGAAGATAATTATTGCTTGTATCCAATTTAGTTTCTTCAAATCTAGCATCAAACAAAGTGTTACCATAAACAAGATTTTGTATTTCAGTAAAAGTAAGTGGTGCCTTTATGAAGCTATTTAAATAACTATAGGAAGCAGTAATATACTTCTTGTTTATATAATCAATTATTCTAATAGAATCGGGTTTTAGCAATATCCTAGCAACGTTTACAAGTCCGAATGCCTTTGCATTTAGCCAAATGTATTGGTCTTTTTTTATGGTTAACTCTAAATTTAAAGTTACACTGTTCTTGTCGTCTTTATAATCTGCGACAGCAGAATATTTAAGGGCATTTGCATTAAATTTTGCGGCTTTTACTTGGTTCAAAACAACCAATAAACTTTCATTACTTTTACTTTTTAAACGTTCAGTTGGCAACTCACCTTGTGTACTTGCTTTTTTAGTTTTGCAAGAAAAGATTAAACTGAGCAATAAGAACACACTTACAAAAGCAATAAATCTCATAATTAAAATTTAAGGAATAATACCAGTTTCTATTTTTCTAGTTAAAGCTGGAGAATTTCCGCCAAGGGATGCCGCTTTCTTCCATTGAATCAAAGCTGCATCCTTCTGACCCAACTTAAATAAAACATCACCATAATGCTCTAAAACTTCTGCACTATTTTCAAAGGATTTTAAAGATTTCTCGATTTGAACCTTTGCTTGTTCATAATCTCCTTTCATAAATAAAATCCAGCCATAAGTGTCTAAACTTGCTGCATTTGTTGGGTCAAAAACAAGTGAACGTTTGCTAAGATTCTCAGCTTTATCAAGATCTTTGTTGCGCAAACTTAAGAAGTAAGCGTAATTATTAAGGGCAAGTGAATTATCTGGACTCAAAGCCAATACAGCTTCAAAAGCAGAATCACTTAACTCAAACTGATTTGAATGAAAAGCGACATCGCCTAAATTCAACAAAAGACTAATGAGAGATTCTTCATCCGTTGCAAATGTTATTCCTAACCTAGATGAATTTAAGGACTCCTCAATTTTACCAAGCCTTTTGCAGGCTACTCCAAAATAAATATAGGGCGCAGGATACTGAGGAAATAGCTCCATCATCCTTTTGCAATCCTCTTTCATCCAATCAAATTTTGAAAGTTGTTGGTCGCAAACTATGATTTGATCCCATGCCACAAGTTCTGAAGGATTTACCTCTGTAGCCTTGATGTACCAAATTCTGGCATTTTCAAAATCACTTTGTTGTAAAAACAAATCACCTTTAAATAGATAGGGTTCGGGATTATTAGCATTTGTTTCTAGGAAAACATCTACCAAAGCATCACACTTTTTTAGGTGGTCTGAACCAAAAACTTTTGAAGGAATTAATATTGAAAGCATTTTTAACTTGGCATTTGGGTCAACCCTAGAGGCCATACCAAGCTTTACCATTTCATAGTACTTTTCTAAATCATTCTTCGATTTATAATAATCTGCTAAAGAAAATGCCGCGTATCCATTTTTTGGTTCAACCAGAAGTATTTCTGAATATAATTTAATAGCCTTATCTTGTTGTTTGTAGTTTAAATACAAATCTGCTAACATTCCTTTAATCGTTGTATTATCTGGATTATTAGCTACAAATTTTTCCAACTCTTTTATAGCATTTGTAGGCTTGTTTAAAATAAGATAAAGTTTTTCCTTTTGTAGGGTATAATTTTCGTTTGAACCAAAATACTTTTCAAGCTGGTCATAGGTTTTTACAGCATTAGTATAATCGCCCTTTCTAAGTTGTAAGTCGGCTTTTAGATTTAAAAAATCTATGTTTTTCGTAAGCTTAAAACTTCTTTCACACTGCGCAATTGCTTCATTTACTTGGCTAGTTTCTTTAAAACAATTGATAAGAAATTTTGCATACCACTCATTCTCTGGCGCCAACTTAACCGCCTTTTCAGCATAATTTAGCGCTTCATCTCTCTTTTTGTTTGAATACAAAACAAAAGCAAGTTGAAAGTTAACATCAGCCGAACTTTGATTAATTGCCAATGCAGCTTTAAAGTGCTTCTCTGCTTCTTCATAATTCTTAATTATCTTTTCTTTATTGCCATCAAAAAATAGCTTATCAAAAGACAATCGGTCTTTTTCAGACATTGCAGGCTGCGCAAAAGAATGCGCAAATAGTAAAAAAAGAAAGAGTAAAAAGTTAAATCTTATCATAGCCTTAAAATCATTGCATATCAAACGCAACAACTGGGCATAAATTACTGAATTGTAGTGAAATCGCCAACACTCAAATCTTTAGCTTCACCATTATAAACAACAAAGCTTCCAATCATGGCATTGTCTATGTTAGCATTGCTAATTTTGGTATTGGATTGAATAATGCAATTTCCAACAATTGAATTTTCTATCACGCAATTATCAGCAATAGTAGCATTTGGACCAATAACGCTTCGTGTAATTTTAACATTCTTTCCAATCAAACTTGGTTGAATAATTTGAGAGCTTACTGTTTCAACAGAATCATCCACCATAACTTGACCAGCTTCGTTCATAAAATGTAAAATACGAGAGTTGGTGTAAACTGTAGAATTCTTATTTCCACAATCCAACCATTCTGTAACTTTACCTGGTTCAAACTTTAAACCCTTTGCCTTCATATTTTCTAAGGCATTGGTAAGCTGATATTCACCTTTTTCACGAACATCATTATCTAACAAATACTGCAATTCTGAACGTAAATTCAAACCATCTTTGAAATAATAAATACCAATAATGGCTAAGTCAGAAACAAAATGCTCAGGTTTTTCAACAAAATCTGTGATTACATTATTTTCATTAACCTTCACCACTCCAAAAGGCTTGGGATCATCAACTTTTTGAACCCAAATGATGCCATCCTTACTGCGGTCTAAAGTAAAATCAGCTTTAAATAGCGTATCAGCAAAAACAACTAATACATTTCCATCCAAACTTTCTTTGGCACACATAATTGCATGAGCAGTGCCTAAGGGCTCATGTTGATAGTAAATAGAACCTTTGGCACCTAGTTTTTCAGCCACAGCAATTAGCTGTTTTTCAACAGCCTCGCCAAAGGTTGGCCCAATGATATAGGCAACTTCTTCTATGCCAGTTCCACAGACTTTTTCTAAATCTTCAATAATTTTCTGAACAATTGGTTTTCCAGCAACTGGAATTAATGGTTTAGGAACAGTTAAAGTATGAGGGCGCATACGCTTTCCCATACCAGCCATAGGAACTATAATTTTCATCTTAATAACAGATTTTGCGCAACCTAATACAAACTGCTAAAATTTCAAAACCTCTTCAACCTATTTTATTTTCCTGTGCTTCCATATCCGCCATCTCCTCTTTCAGTATCGCTTAGTTTTTCAGTTAATTGCCACTGAATCAATTCATGACGAGCAAGAATCATTTGGGCAATTCTTTCTCCATTTGTAATTTCAAATTCTGCTTGTCCTAAGTTAATTAACAATACCTTAATCTCTCCTCTATAATCAGCATCAATGGTTCCAGGACTGTTTAACACTGTAATTCCATGCTTCAAGGCAAGGCCGCTTCTGGGTCTAATTTGAATTTCATAACCAACTGGAATCTCAAGATACAAGCCAGTTGGAACCAAAGCTCTTTCCATTGGCTTTAATATTATTGGTTCAAGCAAAAACGCTGAAATATCTAAACCAGCAGCATGTATGGTTTGATAATTTGGAAGTTTAGAATCACTTTTATTAATTACTTTAACTTGAATCATTACTTTTTCTTTAAGATTCCTCTGATGGATTTTCCTTCAAAAGTATAGGCGACAAGGATGAATACAAAGAGCAAAACAATTCGAATCAACCCATTAATCAGTGGTTTAATTTCAAGATTTGTATCCGTCCATCTTACTAAAAAATAAAAGGAAATGGACAAAACTGTATAGGTTAAAATTCTTCCAAGGTTATAGGGAACAGGGAAATATTTTTGACCCCAAACATAGCCAATGATAAGCATGGTTAAATAACAAATAAATGTGGTAATTGCACAGCCCATATAACCATAAATAGGAACCAATAATATATTAAGAATTATAGTAATGGCAGCACCAATCATTGATATTTGGGCTCCCTTTTTGGTTTGATCTGTTAACTTATACCAAATAGAAACGTTGTAATACATGCCCAGAAATATATTTGCCCATAATAAGATTGGAACAATAAATAAGCCTTCATGAAATTTTACATCAATAAACCTTTTGAAAATATCCATGTAAAAGGTAACAACTAAGAAGATGAACATACAAAGCCAAGCAAAATAATTCATCACTCTGGCATATAATTCACGTTTATCAGTTTGCTTAGCATGTGCAAAAAAGAAAGGTTCAGCTGCGTATTTATAAGCCTGAATAAAAAGCGTGATAATTATCGAAAGTTTGTAATTAGCTGAATAAATGCCATTCATAGACATGGCCTCAATGGGGTCATGCCATAAATATTTTATAATTGTTCTGTCGAGTGTTTCATTAACCATACCCGCTAAACCAACCCAAATCATTGGGGTGGCATAAGAAATCATTTTTGTATATAAGTTTGGGTCAAACCTAAAACCAACAAGCCTGATCTCTTTCATTAACAATAGTAAAGTAAATGAGCTTGCCGTTAAATTTGCTATGAAGACAGCATTGATTCCTAACCCTTCTTTCCAAAAAATTAAATTGACCCCAAAATGCGATTTGCAATATGGTCCTGCTACTAATAAATAGAGGGTTATAAGAATATTCAATAAAATATTTAGGTTCTTTATGACAGCAAACTTTAGGGCGCTATTTTGCTGCCGCAATAAGGCAAAAGGAATAGCTGCCAGCGCATCTGTAATAAGTATCCCAGCAGAGAAATATAAAAACTCGGGGTTATCCCCAAACCCAATTACCTTAGAAATCGTATTTCCAAAAAACAAGATAAATAAACCAAACAAAAAGGAGATAAAAGCAACTGAAAAGAAGGCATTTGCATACACTTGTTTTTCACCAGAATCTTGTGAAAACTTGAAGAAAGTGGTTTCCATTCCATGAGTGAGGAGAATATTTATAAAGGAAATGTAACCATAAAATTCTGCGTTAGCGCCAAATTCGGCTTGAGAAAAAACCCTGGTCAAAATAGGGACTAATAAATAATTTATCAACCTCCCAACGATGCTGCTTAGGCCATAAATAGCAGTATCACCAACTAATTTTTTTATTGCGCTCACTTAATAAGAGTATAATTGCAAAGAACAATAAAAACATTAAAAAAACTCAGTTTTATCGGCATTGTTATTTATTAGTTAATTTTGTTTGAACCAAATGCAACGTAAACTCACAATATTTATATTAATTCTGTTCTCTCACTTTTTAGCTTTGGCTCAAAAAGTAGATGAAGAATTGGCTGCGCAATTCCTGGCAAATAAAGAGTATGTTAAGGCGTCAGATAAGTATGAAAAATTATTAGGGTCGAACCCAAAGTCTATTTATTTTTATGACAACTTATTGAAATCCTATATAGGATTGCAGGATTACAACGCTGCACAGAAATTGATAAGAAAGCAAATAAAGCGCTTTGAAGGAAACTACTATTATGCAGTTGATGAAGGATACCTTTATCAACTTCAGGGTTTAAGTGAAAAAGCCAATCAAACTTATCAAAAATTGATTCAAAATTTACCCTTAAGTGAGGAAAAGATTTTTGAGCTTGCAAGAGCTTTTGAAAAAAGAAAACAACTTAGTTTGGCCATTGAATCGTTTTCGAAAGGAAGGAAAAATCTAAAATCAGAGCAACTATTTGCCAATGAGTTGGCAGGCCTTTACTTGGATTTGGGTGACAAAAAGAACTTTATTGAAGAATTGCTAAATTCTTTGATTGTTTCAGAACAACATTTGGAAGAAGTTGAAGGGTTGTTTCAAAACAACATCGAAACAAAGGAAGAATATGAGTTGCTCAAAAGCAATTTGAACAAAAAACTCAAACAATTTCCAGATAAAAATTGCTTTCAAGAATTAATGATTTGGTTTCATGTACAAAGAAGCGAATATGAACTAGCTTCAATTTACGCAAAATCTTTGGACAAAAAATACAAAGAAGACGGCAGAAGATTATTAGAACTTGGCTTTTTAGCTAGCAGTAATGAAAGATATGATGCAGCAATTTCCATTTACAAACAAGTACAAAACTTAGGTAAGGAAAAACCTTATTACAATTATTCAAAAAGTAGCGAATTAGAGGCAAGAACTAAAAAACTAGTTCAAGGAAATTATACTAATGAAGATTTATTAATACTTGAAAATGAGTATAAATTAACCATAAATGAAATGGGCATTAATCCTATAAATGCGGCCACTATTAAGCTTCTGGCAAATCTTCAAGCCTTTCACTTACGTAAATATGAGGAGGCTATAGTTAATTATCAAACGATACTTAATATGCCCAGAACAGATAGATATTTACAAGCTCAAGTTAAATTAGAACTTGGCGATTTGTACCTATTAAAAAATGAAATTTGGGAATCGATGTTGCTTTATGGACAGGTTGATAAAGACTTTTTAGAAGAACCTATTGGCCAGGAGGCTAAATTTAGAAATGCAAAACTTAGTTATTTTCTTGGAGAATTTGATTGGGCAAAAGCACAATTGGATGTCCTAAAAACTGCAACCACACAGCTTATTTCTAATAATGCCATCGAATTGAGCTTGATTATTCAAGATAATACTATTGATAGCAATGAGACAGAGCCGCTAGCCTTGTTTGCAAAAGCCGATTTAAACCTAACCCAGAACAATTTGGTTCAAGCCAAAAGCTTGCTGGATAGTTTACAACAGCTATATCCAAAATCTGGATTAATGGATGATATTGCTTACAAAAGAGCAGAAATTTCCATGAAAATGAAAAATTATGAAGAAGCAGCAAAGTATTTTTCAGCAGTTTTCACAGAATTTGGCAGTGATATTTTAGGTGACAATGCCTTATATCAATTAGCCCTAATTCAGCAACATAAGCTAAATAATAAAGAGGAGGCTTTAAAAAGCTACGAAAAATTTATCGCGTCCTATTCTAGTAGTTTTTTCCTAAATGATTGCAATAAACAATACAGAATCTTAAGAGGAGATCAAATCAATTAATTTATGATAGTTTATAATGTTACGATAAATGTGGAAGATGAAATTCATGAACAATGGCTTTCTTGGATGAAAAGCGAACATCTGCCTCAAGTAATGGCAACTGGTATGTTTGAAAACTATAAAATGATGCGACTAATAAGTCGTCAAGAGGATGAGACAGGACAAACCTATGCCATTCAATATTATTGCAAAGACACGGAGACTTATGAGGCTTACCAACAAAATTTCGCGCCGGCTTTACAAGCTGAAACACGAAAGAAATTTGATGGAAAATTTATTGCATTTAGAACCTTGCTAGAAATGTGTGAATAATCGCCATTCACATAAATTATACACTATTTATCAGTAAAATTTAGCTGTTTATATAGTTTTTTGCTTCCGTTACAAAAGTTATATGATTGATTATCATAAAACTAAAAAAATAACAGTAAGACTCACCACTTAAATGGTTTTTATGGCAATTCAAATAACTATTTTTGAAGAAGTTATTTGTTAAAGGCATTAAAAATTCTTAAATCATGGCCTCATTTTTACTCTTCTTTTTTCAAATAGGTTTGGCATTATATACAATATTAATTCTGGGGTTGATATTGATATATCTAATAAAGAACCTTATCTATAGAGAAGCTATTGTATCTTTACCAGAGAAGGAGCTTCATGAAAAACAACTAGCAATTGTATTTTACAATTTTGCAAATGAAAAAGAGATTGTTGCACGTATTCAAGAGCTCCAAAATCAAAACTATTTTAATTATACAGCATACTTTTTTATTAAAACTCCAATTATTGAAACAAACAATTTAAAGAATATCAAAATTATAAGGCCGATTCAAAGCCGGCTGACAGGATTGAATTTCTTAGAAATTGTAAAACCTTATATAGAAAAGACGCCCGATGCTGTAATTGCCATAAAAAGCGATTCTTGCATCTCAAAGGATTATCTAAATTGTATGAACCTAAATTTGATGAAAGGCAAAAAAGTGGTTCAATCTCAAGTAATTATTGATGGTAATAATGAAAGTTTAGGCGTATATCAAAAATTTGCTACAGAAGTTTTGAACCTAATTGATAGAGAGGCTCCAAATGCTTTAGGTATTTCTGCAGCCATCTGGGAACAAGGATTTATGATGCAATACCAGATATTTAAAGAAATAAACTTTCAACTAATTGCGGGTAATGATAAGTTGCTACAAGCAGAAATAATAAGTAGGTCCATCAAGATTGATTACGATGCAACAGCCAGGATTTTGGGAAAAACACTCAAAAAAGAGCACTATAAAATTAAAAAGCAATTACATTTAAAAATGTATTTTCATAATATTCAGCTTGGGTTCAAGCTATTAAAAGAAGGAATAAAACACCCTAATATAGACAAAATTGTATTTGGCATGAATTACTTAAGACCTCCAGTTTATATAGCCTTAGCCTCGTCTTTACTACTTTTCTTTCTAAACGTATTACAAGATGAAAAAACTAGCACTTTCAATCTAATTGCAGGTTTTGGCATTCTAAGCTGTATCTTAGTTTTACTAAAAGGGCAAACGTTTATAAATATTGTAAATCAAATAAACAATTCCAATAATAGTTTTAGGTTGAACCAAAAAAGACATGATCATAAAGGTTCTTTTAACTATGCAGACCAAAACTTACACAAAAACCTAGGTTAAGATATACTTTAAAAAAGTAATCGTTAAAAGTCAATATTGAATGAAATTATTAGATTTCCTTTCTTAAGCGGGCAACAGGAATATTCATTTGTTCTCGGTATTTAGCCACGGTTCTACGTGCAATATTGTAACCTTTTTCTTTTAGAATATCCATCAACCTTTCATCTGGGAGAGGTTTTGACTTATCTTCTGATTCAATGGCGTCTTTAAGAATTTTCTTAACTTCTCTACTACTTACTTCCTCGCCATCATCCGTTTGAATTCCTTCACTGAAAAAAAACTTCAAAGCAAAAGTGCCATATTGTGTTTGTACATACTTGCTATTTGCCACCCTACTAATGGTTGAAATATCTAAACCAGTAATTTCGGCAATATCTTTTAAAATCATTGGTCGAAGAAAAGTTTCATCTCCTTCTTCAAAAAACCTATACTGAAATTTTAAAATAGCATTCATTGTACCTAAAAGCGTTTGGTGCCTTTGTCTAATGCTATCTATAAACCACCTTGCGCCATCCAATTTTTGTTTGATAAACTGAGCAGTTTCCTTTTGTTCACGGGTAGGAGTTTTTGCTTCATCAAATCCTTTTAAGGTTTCTAAGTAACTTCTACTTATTCGCAAATCTGGTGCATTTCTAGAATTTAAATGAACCACAAATTTATCTCCTTCTTCAATTAAGATAAAATCAGGCGTAATATATTGAGTAGCGGTGGTATCAATTGATTCACCTGGCTTAGGATTTAATTTTGTGATAACTTGAATACTCAGCTTTAGCTCTTCTTCAGAAATCTTTAATTGTTTTGAAAGCTTATCATAGTGCTTTTTAATAAAATCATCAAAATGCTCACTTAAGATAGACGCAGCAATACTTACAGGTAAAATTTTCTGGTCTTTTCTTTTTAACTGCAACAATAGACATTCTTGCAACGAAGTTGCTCCAATTCCAGCAGGATCTAGATTTTGAATTTTATTCAGGATTTTGCTTAAGTCATTGGCAGAAGTATCTACATTCATAGAAAAAGCCAAATCATTGCCAATAGCGGCTAAAGGTCTACGCAAATATCCGTCATCGTCTATAGAACCAATAATTTGGTTACCAATAATCAATTCTCTTTCATCCTCTGCTATTGCCGAGAACTGCTCCATTAATTCTTCATGGAAAGAATTAGCTTCTACAATTGGTCTTTCTTTTCGCTCTTCATCACCTTCATCACTCAAATGAAAACCATCAGGATCATATTCGTCGTTGACATATTCCTTTACATCAAAAGTCTCTTCTTTTAAAAAATCATCGACATTTAAATCAGAGGCTTCATCAGTTGTGGCCAATTCAGACTCTTTGATTGGATCAGTTTCACCAGGGGCGGCATCTGTATCTTCGGCCTTTAAAAGAGCAGGATTCTCTATGAGTTCTTGGTCAATTCTCTGCAGAATATCAACAGAATTCAACTGCAACAATTTTATAAATTGAATTTGTTGCGGAGATAACTTTTGCGTTTGAGTTTGCTGTAGGCCTTGTTTTAACATGTGCTGATGCAAAATTAAGAAAAAACCTTAATCATAGCGCTCAAAATGGATATGTTCTTTTGGGTAACCCAGTAAAGCAAGCCGCTCTCTAGCTTCCTTTAACATTGCACTCCAGCCACATATGAAAAATTCTGCTGGTCTTTTGTTGGAAAAAATATCCTCATAAACCTGATGTACATAACCAATTCTGCCATTCCAAGTTTCTGATGTCTCCCTTGATAGCACAGGAATAAAATGAACAGACTTATGTTTTTCTGTTAATTCTACCATTTCTTCATAGTATAAAAGGTCGTCTTTTGTGCGGGCACCAAAAACAAAATAAATTCTATGGTGCTGGATTTTGTTATTAATAATGTGCCACAACATGCTTCGTAATGGTGCTATTCCAGTGCCTGTGCAGATGAAACATAAATCATGATGAATGTATTCTGGTAAAACAAATTTGCCAATAGGACCAGCACACATAACCTTACTTCCTACTTCAAAATTATCCCAAATAAATGGAGTTCCAGCCCCAGGTGGATTAAGTACAATAATTAATTCAAACTGATTTGAACCATCAGGCGTAGAAGCTATACTATATGACCGATAGGGAATCTTTGCATTTATATCAAGTTGAAGCATAACAAACTGACCTGCTTTATATTCAAATTTATCCTTCGCAACAACACTAAAAAAATATCTTCTGGTAGTAGAAGTTTCATTAATTATTTTCACAATTTCAGTTTCAAAAAAGGTTTGCTTCATAACTTTAATTTTAGATTAGAGTAAAACCAAATGTAATCATTTTACAGTTTAGATAAACAGGAAAAAAAACTTGGTTCAAACCATTTAAATGAAACAAACAATAAAAAAAAGGAATCTTGGTTAGTTTAAGTAAAAATTAAGGGATTAATCAAATCTCAATTGTTAAATTGCACACTTATGCTCAAAGACATTTTACAAATAATTTTTCCTAACCTCTGTATCAATTGCCATCAAACATTGGTTTTAAATGAAAAGCTATTGTGCTTAAATTGTCAATTAGAGTTGCCAGAAACTCAATATCATCTTATGGATGAGAATAGTATAGAAAAATCCCTTTGGGGAAAGATTCCATTTCAAAGGGCATTTTCATTTCTGTATTTTAACCAAGAAGGCATTACGCAAAAAATTTTGCACGAATTAAAATACAAAGGAAATGAAGACCTAGCGGTACTTTTAGGTAAGATTTATGGTCAGAGACTTAAAAATAGTAAGGCAGTTGAAGATATAGAGGGAATTATGGCTATTCCATTGCACCCTATTAAATTACGAAAAAGAGGTTATAACCAAAGTCAAGCCTTTGCAAATGGTTTAGCGGAGGTTTTAGAAATACCAGACTACAGCTCATTACTATTTAGAAAAAAAAATACAGCAACTCAAACACAAAAATCTAGGCTCGAACGTTGGAATAATGTAAAGTCGGTTTTTGGAGTTAAAAATGCTGAAACAATACAAAATAAACATATACTTGTTGTGGATGATGTGATAACAACTGGTGCAACCATTGAAAGTTGTGTAAGAGAAATCATTGAAAAATCAAATTGTACACTTAGTATTGCAAGTATTGCTCATGCAGCGTAAACATGAAACAAAGTTCTACCCATAGTAAATTATGAATAAAATTATAATAATTTTAGTTACGGGACTTTTATTTTCCCTAAAAGTAAATGGCCAGTTCTTGGGTGGATTGCAAAGTAGCAACCAGGCTGGTGTTTTGGGCGTAACAGTAAACCCTTCACACACAAATTTCCTAAGCGGTGGAACCGATTTCTTGGCTTTTGGACTATCTAATTCAATTCTAAATAATGGGTTTTATTTGGATGCAAAACTAATCACCGGATATGTAAATAAAAGCATCATTTCGTCGATAACAGGAAAATCAACAGATGGAGAGTCAATTAATGAAAAATTTGACAAAGCATATAATATAAGGAGAAGCCTTAAAGACAAAAACTACATTTTTGCTGATGTAACCATTTACGGGCCTTCTTTTTTAATGAATTTTTCTAAACATTCTTTTGGAATCGTAACTGCATTAAAAACTAATTCTAACACAATTAACATGCCCAAAGAAATGTCAATTTTCTTGTTAAAGGGCGCAGAGACAGTTGATTTAATTGGCAAAGAAACAAGATTAAATAATGTTAGATCTAACACTATGGTCTACACGGATATTGCTTTAAACTACTCCTATAATTTTCGCGAAAACTTTAAATATAGCCATAGAGTTGGTGTTAGTTTGCACTATTTAAACGGAATAAACTCCATAATCTTTCAAGATAATAATAATTCGAAATGGTCCTTTATAGGTGATTCATCCATTAATTTTGAAAACTCGGGCTTTAATTTTAATTATGCCGCTGCAAAAGCCACAACTATTGGGGAACTTTTGGCTAGCCGTGGAAGCGGTTTTGCATTTGATATTGGATATTCAGTAACCAAAAAGAAAAAAGGAAGACCTACTCGGAAAACTATTTGTCCAAATATTAGAAACTTAGGTAAAATTAGGGAGTTTCAAGAATTCAAGTGGAGATTTGGCGTTTCTTTAATGGATATTGGATTTATTAGATTTACAGAGCAAACCTCTTCAAATACATATGAAAACGCAAATGGGGTTACAAAAAACTTAGATCAATCATTTTATGCAGGTGTATTTGCACTAGAAAGGCAATTGTTTTTCAACTTTGCAGGTAATCCAAATACCAATTATGTTGTAGACAATAAATATACTCAGTATACAGCAAGTAGGGTAAATGTCCAATTTGATTATGCCCTTAAGCGTAATTGGTTTATCAACTTTAATGGGACACATCGCTTGCCTATTCCAGGCGATTTTGGAATGCGTGCAACCAATATTATGAGTATCACAGCAAGACGTGAAAGAGAAAAAAGTGGTATTTTCATACCACTTAATATTGTAGAATATCAAATTCCTTCGTTAGGCTTTGGCTTCAAAGTAGGGCCATTTTTTATGGGAACAAATCATTTCTTGGAACTAATTGGACTCAGGGATATCAAAGGCGTAGATTTATATTTTGGCTTAAAATTTAATCTATCAAACTTTAGAGGCGCTTAATACCCTATTTAATCAAATTGGTTATTTCAGTGCTATTTGGGTCAACTGATGATCCAAAGTATTTTGACCAATTACCATTTGGGCCAACCAAAATCTTATTAAAGTTCCATTTAATAGTAGCATCACTAATACTATTGAGTTCCTTTCTTGTTAACCATTGGTAAATTTCATGCTGGTTACTTCCTTTAACATCAATCTTTTCTGTTAATGGAAAAGTAACACCATAATTCTTTTTACAAAAACTCTCTATATCGCTTGCATTGCCAGGTTCCTGACCCATAAATTGGTTACATGGAAATCCGATAATTACCAACTTTTCGCCAAATTGCTTAGACAACTTTTGCAAGCCTGCATATTGTGGCGTATATCCGCACTCACTTGCAACGTTTACACATAAAACATATTTACCTTTAAAATCAGACATTTTAATCATAGATTTTCCATCCAACGATTTAATTTTCAGATCATAAAAGTTCTTTGTAGCACTAGCATTTGCCACCTTTTTACTTCTTGAAGCAGTAAAGCTATAAACTAAAACACCTGCAAAAGCCAAGAACAAAACAGAAAAAAAATACTTCTTCATATACTTAAAAATTTAAAATTACATCTTTTACTTCATCCATCTGCCATTGTGGTGTGCTCGTTGCACCACAAATGCCAACTTTATCATCTTCAGTAAACCATTCTTTCTTAATTTCATTTTTGCTAGTTACAAAATAAGTATTTGGGTTATTGTCTTTACAAACATCATAAAGCACTTTGCCATTTGAAGATTTTAATCCAGAAACAAATACAACCTTATCAAACCTTTTTGCAAAATCTCTTAATTGAATATCCCTATTGCTTACCTGTCTGCATAGCGTATCGTTAAAATCTACTTGAATACCTTTGCTCTCCAGATTCTCCTTTAAGGCATACAAATTTTTAGTGCGTTTGGTGGTTTGGCTAAAAAGCTGGATTCTTTCTGGAAGTTCTATATTGTTTAATTCATCAAAATGCTCTACAACAATCGCCTCATTTTGGGTCTGCCCTAACAAACCCTTTACCTCTGCATGTCCATGCTTTCCATAAATAAGAATTTTCTCATTTTTATTATGTGCTTCTCTAACACGATGTTGCAGTTTTAAAACAACTGGACAAGATGCATCTACCAGTTCGATATTATTTTCTAAAGCAAGTTGATAGGTTTCTGGGGGTTCTCCATGAGCTCTAATGAGCACCTTTGTATTTGTAAGTTTTTTAAAAACCTCATGATCAATAATTTCTAATCCCTTTTTTCTAAGCCGAGCCACTTCTTCATCATTATGAACAATATCACCTAAACAAAATAAGTGCCCTTCTTCATCCAAAATATCTTCCGCCATCTGAATGGCAAATACAACTCCAAAGCAGAAGCCAGAATTCTCGTCAATTTCTACGGATAATTTCATAAAACGATTGTATTGATTTTAAACACCTCACAAAGGTAAATGTTTAAAATTGTCAAACATTATAAATAGCAGGTAAAGAATTCGGTTTGAACCAAATTTTAAAGCTATAAAAACTAAGAAAGCAATAATGAGTTATTATGATTATGAATGAAATAGAAAATCAGGTAAATGAAGATGGCAGCTATATTGGACCAGCAAACTTATCACCTATCCCTTTAAGTGTTGGCTCACCTGTTATAAGAGTTGAGGATAAAAACAAAATAAAAGCAAATGCCGTAGAAGCAATGCATCATTATGCTAATCAAGAAATTGCATTATTAAAAAGACAAGCAGATTTGATAATGGAACAGGTGCGTGAAATTGAAAATCGCTTGAAGGTTTCTGAAAACATTTATGAATCTGATTTTAGATTTCAGCCAATTGTAGGGCAACTCTATCATCTTTATGAGAAAGACGACCATTATAAACTTTCCCTTATAGGTCCAGAAGAATGGGGAAGAAGTAAATCCATGGGCAAACATATTGCTTCTGTTAAGTTGCTAGGAGACCACAGTTGGGAAGTCCAACAATCTAAACACCGATAAGGATATTTTTGCGTTTCAGGTAATTTAACTAACTTTGGCGCGCAATATTACTTATGCAGATTCAATTACTAAAATCAAAAATTCATAGGGCAAAAATTACCCAAACTGAATTACATTATGTTGGAAGTATCACCATTGATGAAGATTTAATGGAGGCAGCCAACATGATTGAAAACGAAAAAGTTCATGTGGTTAATATTAATAATGGGGAGCGTTTTGAAACCTACATTATTAAAGGAGAAAGAGGTTCTGGAATGATTTGCCTTAATGGACCAGCAGCAAGAAAAGCTGCCGTTGGTGATTATGTTATTGTTATTTCTTATTGTTTAATGAATTTTGAAGAAGCAAAGGAATATAAGCCAATTGCCATTTATCCTGACCCCAATAATAAACTGTCACATTGAGCAATCAAACAAAAAAAATAGTTCAATTATTACTTGTAATTTTAATTGGTAGTTTTTTCATTTACTATTCTTTTAAAGGTACTGATTGGTCAGATTTGTTTACTAAAATAAGTGAAGCAAAAATAGGCTGGCTAATTCTAGGTATGGCAATTTCCCTCACAAGTCATTGGCTAAGAGCATATAGGGCAACTTTGTTATATGATGCAATGAACTATAAAGTTGGCACAAAAAACAGTTTATATGCAGTACTTATTGGGTATATGATGAATTACTTTATTCCTCGCGCAGGCGAACTAAGTAGGTGTGCCTCTTTGAGTAAAACCGATAACTTACCAGTGGAAAAAAGCTTGGGTTCAGTTGTTACGGAGCGCATAGTTGATATGGTGTTACTTATAATCATCTTAGGAGGTATCTTTTTGCTTCAATTTGACATGATTGTTGGATTTATAGAATCCGCATCCTCAAATACTAATACAACTGCAAGCAAATCTTCTTTTCCATGGAAAATTGTTATATTAACTGCACTAATTATACTTTCGTTTGTGCTATATTTTTTAAAAGATAAGCTTTTAAAATTGCCTTTATTCATTAGAATATTTAAACTTCTTCAAGGTTTTTCTGATGGTTTACTAAGCATACGTCATTTAAAAAATCCAGGACTTTTCATAATATTATCGGTGCTTATTTGGGTAGGATATATTTTAATGATGTATTTCTGCTTATTCTCTTTGGAATCTACTTCGAATTTAACGTTTTCTGATTGTTTAACTGTTTTTACAATAGGAACAATTGGAGTGGTTCTACCAGCTCCAGGCGCTGGCGCTGGCACTTATCACTTTTTTGTGATGCAAAGTTTGATGCTTTTTGGGGTTGCTAAAGAAGACGGTCTTGCGTATGCAACTTTGGTGCATGGTCTTCAAATGATAGTATTGATATTTTTAGGTTTGGCAGCATCTGGAATAATATATTTGGGTCAGAAAAAAAATGAACAAATTAAACCAAACATTAGCCAAGATATTTGATGCGTCAAGTCTCTCAAAAGCTCTATCAAACTGGAGACAAGAAGGAAAAAAAATAGTATTTACTAATGGCTGTTTCGACATTCTTCACCGTGGTCATGTAGACTATTTAGCAAAAGCTGCAGATTTAGGTGACATTTTAATAGTAGGGTTAAATACAGATATATCAGTGAGTAAATTAAAAGGTTCTCATCGTCCAATCCAAGATGAACAATCCCGTTTGCAGATAATGGCTTCTTTAGGATTTGTTGATGGTGTAATACTATTTTCTGAACCAACCCCTTTGGAGCTTATCAGATTGGTTCAACCCGATGTATTAGTTAAAGGAAGTGACTATCAAATAGAAAATATTGTAGGGTATGATATAGTAATGTCAAAAGGTGGAAAAATCCAAACTATTGACTTTCTAGATGGTTTCTCTACTAGTGCAATAGAAAAGAAAATCATGAGCAATTAGGCATTAATTAGAAAATTACAAGGCAAATATTATATTCGTTTCAAATTACAGATATATGAATTTTGATTATACTGAAGAGCATTTAAATGTGCAGCAAGCAGCAAGAGATTTTGCTCAAACTGAACTACTTCCTGGTGTTATTGAGCGAGATAATGACCAAGAATTCCCATATGAACAAATAAAAAAGTTAGGGGAACTTGGCTTTTTAGGAATGATGGTCGATCCAAAATATGGTGGCTCTGGTATGGATACAATTTCATATGTTTTAGCCATGGAAGAATTATCAAAAGTGGACGCATCTGCCTCAGTGGTTGTTTCTGTAAACAATTCACTTGTTTGTTGGGGACTTGAAACTTATGGTACTGAGGAGCAAAAACAAAAATATTTAGTTCCAATGGCAAGCGGAAAAGTGCATGGGGCATTTTTGCTTTCAGAACCTGAAGCTGGTTCAGATGCAACTTCACAACGCACTACCGCCTTTGATAATGGAGACCATTATTTATTAAACGGAACCAAGAACTGGATCACTAATGGCAACTCTGGTACCTATTATTTAGTAATTGCCCAAACAGATATTGAAAAAGGACACAAGGGGATTAATGCTTTCATCGTAGAAAAAAGCTGGCCAGGGGTTGTAGTTGGTAAAAAAGAAGACAAAATGGGGATTCGCGGAAGTGATACACACAGTATCATGTTTCAAGATGTAAAAGTTCCAAAGGAAAATAGAATTGGTGAGGATGGTTTTGGATTTAAGTTTGCAATGAAGGTTCTAGCAGGTGGTCGCATTGGCATTGCTGCACAAGCTCTAGGGATTGCAAGCGGCGCATATGAATTATCACTTAAGTATTCTAAAGAAAGAAAAGCATTTGGTAAGGAAATTATGCATCACCAAGCAATTCAATTCAAGTTGGCAGACATGGCAACCCAAATTGAAGCCGCAAGACTTTTAGTAACCAAAGCAGCAGCAATGAAAGATGCAGGCTTGGATTATGGTCTTATGAGTTCTATGGCAAAAGTATTTGCATCGGAAACAGCAATGTGGGTAACTACAGAAGCAGTCCAAGTACATGGCGGATATGGATATGTTAAAGAATATCATGTTGAGCGTTTGATGCGCGATGCTAAAATCACCCAAATCTATGAAGGTACTAGTGAGGTAAATAGGATTGTTATTTCAAGAGAATTATTGAGATAACAAATGTGAAATATCGTTTTCCTTAAGTAGTTTAAATTGACCTTCTTCAAAAGATAATAGATAAAGACATAAGTTACTGTGAGGAAAAACTTCCATCTCAGATAAAGGCCTGCTAAGCAATGTGCATAGCAGGCTTTTCATTGCTCGACCATGCATACAAACTAAAACACAATCATATTCAGTTTCTTTTAACAAAGTTACAATAGGATGTTGCCTAGTTTGCATTTCAAGGGCACTTTCGCCATTTTGAAGCTTTGCATGATAATTTCCATTATTCCAGTTATTAACTACTTCCCAATAATGCCTCCGCTCTTCTTCAGATTGCTGTTTGCCTTCATAAACTCCCCAACTAATCTCATTAAGTTCTTTATGAGGTGTATAGGAAAATCCAGCTTCAATAAAAGGCATTACACTTTGTTTAGTTCTTACTAGTTTAGAGATGTAAATATGTTTGAACCCAACATCTTTATATAGTTTATAAAAGGCCCTTGCTTGTTCTTCGCCTCTAGCATTAAGTTCCATATCTACGCCACTACCTTGAACAATTCCTAATTTATTAAAATCAGTTTCGCCATGTCTAATAATGTAAATTAACTTTTTCTTCATTTGATTGGTAATATCTATAATTTAATTGACAAATATCAAAGTAAAAACTATATTGCCTAAACACAAATAACCAAACCAATGAATTCGGAACAAATTAAATTCACCCAAAACCAAGGTTGGAATGCCAATCTCAGCAATTTAGAAATTAAACCAAATTTAATTTTTGCTTTTGGTTCAACACAATTAATTAAAGAAGGTAAAGGCTTAAAGGAGCTTTATTCAAAATTTCCTGAAGCAATTTTTATTGGAGGAACTTCCTCAGGCGAAATTTTAGATACAAATGTCTTCGATGATACTATTATTGCCACACTGGTTAGTTTTGACAAAACTACCTTAAAATATGTATCAGAAGCTGTTGCAAAAAGTGATGAAAGCTATGAAGCAGGAAAAAAACTAATTGAACAGCTTCCTAAAGAAAACCTCAAACATGTCTTTGTAATGAGTGAGGGTTTAAACATAAATGGCTCTGAACTTGTAAGAGGTCTAAGAGATATTTTACCAAGTAATGTAAGTGCAACTGGCGGTTTGGCTGGTGATGGAGCCAATTTTAATGAAACATATATTTTAAGTCATTCTGGTGAACCAAAAAATAAAATGGTTTCAGCGATTGGATTTTATAGTTCTGTTTTAAAGGTATCATATGGAAGTTTAGGGGGCTGGGATAGTTTTGGAGTAGAAAGATTGGTTACCAAATCAAAAAACAATGTATTGTTTGAATTAGATGGAAAGCCAGCACTTGAATTATATAAATCATTCCTTGGCGAACATGCTAAAGATTTACCTGCATCTGGCTTATTGTTCCCTTTAAATTTAAGAACTGAAAAAGATAGCGAACCTGTTGTTCGAACCATATTAGCAGTAGATGAAACAAATCAATCTTTAACTTTCGCAGGAGACATACCAGAAGGCAGTTATGTTAGGTTAATGAAGGCAAATTTTGACAGACTAATTGAGGGAGCTACTGGTGCGGCTAAGGGCACCATTAAAGATAAACAAGAAAATCCAGAATTAGCCATTTTAATTAGTTGTGTGGGCAGAAAATTGGTTCTAAAACAAATGGTTGAAGAGGAAGTAGAGGGCGTAAGAGAAGTATTAGGAAATACAACCACCCTTTGCGGATTTTACTCTTATGGTGAAATCTCTCCTTTTTCTAATGAGGCCAAGTGTGAATTACACAATCAAACGATGACAATAACTACTTTCGCAGAATAATTCTAACACAAATCCTCTTCCAAAACACGGAATCACATGCATCGTTTGCTTAAACGCCAATTAAAAAAACTGTTTGGAGAAGAATCTCCTATAGAAAATAATCTTAAACAATTAATTGACCTTGTTGATGAAAGTTATAATCACTTTCAATCTGATTACAATAAATTAGAGAGGATACTTGAACTAAGTTCCAAGGAATCTTTTAAGGAATTAAGCAATTTTAAAAATGCAATAGATACTGCTGCATTAGTGTCGCTAACAGATGCAAAAGGAGAAATCCTAATGGCAAATGAAAACTTCTGCAAACTTTCTGGTTACTCTCTGGGTGAATTAATTGGGAAAAATCACAGTATAGTAAACAGTGGTGTTCATGATAAGGAGTTTTGGAAAGGAATGTGGCAAACTGCAGGAAGTGGTAAAATTTGGCAATCTGAAGTTTGTAATAGAAAAAAAAACAAGGAGTTATATTGGGTCGATTCAACAATAATCCCATTTTTAAATGATGCTGGCAAACCCTATCAATATTTGTCAATCAGGTTTGATATTTCTCAAAGAAAAAAGATTGAGGAGGAAATAAAAACCCTTGCATTAGTTGCACAAAAAACACAGAATGCTGTAATAATTTCTGACCCAAATGGTATAGCTACTTGGACAAACGAAGGGTTCGAAAGAATTACAGGGTATAGTGTAAAAGAGGTGCTTGGTAAAAAACCAGGATGGCTTCTTCAGGGTCCTGAAACAGATTTAAATACCAAGGCAGAAATTGCAGCTGCATTGAAGGATATAAAACCCTATAATGGAGAAATTTTAAACTACTCAAAGTCAGGTGAATGCTATTGGATTTCCCTAAGTATTACACCTGTAAAGGAGGGCGATAAACATATTGGGTTCATTGCAATTGAATCTGATATTACTGAAAGAAAAGCAGTTGAAAAAAGAATTAAAGAGAATGAGGAAAAGTTTAGGCTTTTAATTGAATCAGCAACTGACATCTTTTATTACACCGATGGAGATGGGAACTTTACCTATGTAAATGATATAGCAACAAAAATCACAGGTTTTAGTACTGAAGAATTGCTTAAAATGAATTATTTAGATTTGGTTGATCCAAAATCTAGACAAAAAGTACAAAGTTTTTATTTAAGGCAAGCGGTTGAATTAAAACAGGTTACTTATTTTGAATTTCCAATTTTAACCAAATTAGGTAAAACTGCATGGGTAGGTCAAAATGTTCAACTCATTAAAACAAGTGATAATAGACTAGGTATTCAAGCCATTGCAAGAGATATAACAAGCCTTAAGGACGCACAACTTGAAATAGAAAATTCTCATAATTTTTTGAACCAAATTTTAGATTCTATTCCAAGCCCATTATTTGTAAAAGATCGCGAGCACAATTGGGTAATGGTTAACGATGCCTATGCAAGATTAACTGGAATTGAAAAAAATCAAATTATTGGTAAAAATGACTTGAGTTTTTTACCAAAAGAGGATGCAGAAGAATTTATCTCCCAAGATGAAGAACAATTTAATACTAAACTTGAAAAAATGAGGGAAGTCTCCTTCCAAAAGCAAGATGGAGACGAAAAGATACTTTTAGTAAAAAAGACTGTTTTTACCAACCAAGGAAAAGATTATCTCATAGGCGTTATAACAGACATAACAGATCTTAAAGAAAGAGAGAAACAAATTATTTTGTATAACAAAATGTCTGACCAAATTAGTGACGCCATTTCAGTTGCTGATTATGATGGAAAACTAATCTATGTAAATGAAAGTCATACAAGAAATTTAGGCAAAACTAAAGCTGAAATGATTGGTAGTTCCATTATTGAAATGGAAAAACTTTTCCCAGATATTGGCGCATGGCAACAACATTATAATGAGGTAAAATTAAAAGGCGAAATTCTTGTTGAAGGATTAAATATGCGCAAAGATGGTAGCACATTTCCAGTTGAGGCTAGTGTAAAATACATCAGAATTGAAGAGAAAGGCTACATTGTAGCAGCCATTCGTGATATTACAGAACGGAAAAGAAATGAAGAGGCTGTAAAACAAATGAAAGAATTTTATGAAACGGTATTAAATAAAATTCCATCTGAAGTGGTAGTTTTTGATAAGAATCATAGATACCTATTTGTGAATGAAACTGCAGTAAAAGATAAAGTAAAAAGAGAGTGGCTAGTAGGTCACGATGATTTTGAATATTGCAATCAGTTTAACAGGCCTCAAGAAATTGCAAAAGAAAGAAGGAAACTTTTCGAAAATGTAACCTCTAATAAACAACAGTTAGAATTTGAAGAAAAACTTTTTGATTCTAATGGAAAAGCTACTTATACATTAAGAAGATTCTATCCAATTTTAGATGACAAAAAAGAAGTGCTTCATATCATTGGATTTGGGATAGACATAACTTCTAGAATAGAAGCAGAAAAACAAACAAGAGAAAGTGAAGAACGTTTAAAACTTGCAACCCAAAGCGCAAATTTAGGAATTTGGGACTGGAACCTGAAGGAAAATACTTTAATTTGGGACGAATCAATGTATCTTATTTTTGGCGTTGACCCAAAACAATTTTCAAACGATTATGAGGCATTCGCAAATACTTTACATCCAGAAGATGCAGAAAGAGTTAACTTAGAATTACAAGCTTCATTGGATGAACATAAAGATTTTAGCAGTATCTTTAGGATCATTTCTGATAATAAAAAAATAAAATATGTAACTGCTTTCTCCAAAACATTTAGAAATGAACAAGATGAACCATTAAGAATGATTGGTGTATATTACGATGTTACAGAAAACACTTTAACTCAACAAAAACTATTAAAACAACAACAAGACCTCGAAGAGGCACAGCACATTGCAAGAGTAGGTGGGTGGGAAATAGATGTAAAAGAAAGGTCTATTTTATGGTCAAAAGAGATGTTTCACATTTGTGAATATGAACAAGATTTACAACCAAGCTTAAACGAGACTTATGGAATGTTTAGCACTCAAACTAGAGAAAGTGTAATACAAGCTTTTTTTAACTCCATAGAAAACTATGAGTCGTTTGAACTCGAAGCACAGCTTAAAACTCGAAAAGGGAACATTATTGATGTTAGAATTAAAGGGATACCTTATAAAGAAAATGATAAAATCATAGCTATTAGAGGAATTTTCCAAGATATAACAAAAGAAAAAGAAGCTAGCAGATTATTACTTCAATATACTGAAGAACTTGAAAAGAAGAACAAAGAATTAGACCAATTTGCATATGTAGTTTCACATGACTTAAAGGCACCTTTAAGGGGCATTAACAACCTGAGTATGTGGATAGAAGAAGATATTAGTGAACACCTAGAAGGCGAAACCAAAACCAATCTGGATTTAATGCGAAAACGCGTAAAACGAATGGAGGGGCTAATTGATGGAATTCTTCAATACTCAAGGGCAGGTAGGGTAAAACACCAAGCTCAGACATTTGCAACCAAAGACGTTATTGCTGAATTAATTGCAAACATGAGCCCACCTGAGAAATTTCAAATTTCGATTCAGAATGATTTACCAACCCTCAGCACAGAAAAAATTGCTTTTGAACAAGTAATTGCTAATTATATTAGCAATGCCATAAAATACAATAATAGCCTTGAACCAACAATTAACATTTCTTGTTCCCAAAACGGAAAATTATATGAGTTTTGTGTTGCAGATAATGGACCTGGGATTGAAAAAGAGTTTCATGAAAAAGTGTTTGTTATTTTTCAAACCCTTCAAGCCAGAGACACTTTTGAGAGCACTGGAGTCGGTTTAGCAATTGTAAAGAAAATGGTTGAGGATAAAGGAGGAAAAGTTTGGATAGAATCTGAAAAAGGAAAAGGAGCAAAATTTTTCTTCTCATGGCCAATGGAAGAAACACAAGAAGAAGGATGAGAGCAATTTTTTATATAGTATTCTTTTTATTTAGCACAACATTTTTAGTGGCACAACCATGTTCCGACCCATCTTTAGCTTCACCAGGCTTTAATTGTAATAAGGAATACCAACCTGTGTGTGGTTGCAATGGTATAACTTATAGAAATACTTGCAATGCTCAATACCAAAATGGTGTGTTTTATTGGACAGATGGACCTTGCAACGGTATTTCATTTGATATAATTCCTACATTTGTTTCAGAACAAAATCCGCAAATGGAATTTACTTTTACGCAAAACAAAGGGATTCCTGCAACGCTCTATATTTTTGATAATTTTGGCAAAGTAATACACCAACAAGCTTTACCAGCAGCTGATAATTTTAACCCTCCTTACTATCAAATCTTTTTTAATCTTAGCAGTTACAGGCAAGGGGTTTATGTAATTTCAATTACCAATTCACGAGGAGACTACCTCTGGAAAAAGTTTGTTAAATATTAATTAGGTACCTAAGGCTTAGATTGATTAGAAGCTGTGGCAGCCTGCAATAAAATATCTCTATCAAAAAGATATAAACCACTTTTATCATCACCTATCAATTCTAATTTATCATTCAATTGTCGTGCAACACGCTCTTCTTCCATCTGCTCATTTACATACCATTGAAGGAAACTGTGTGTGGCAAAATCTCTTGCTTTCAAGGCTGTTTCAACTAATTCATTAATACTTTCAGATACTTTAAATTCATGTTGGAGAAAGTTACCAAAGACATCTTTAACAGATGAGAATTCATCCATTGGCTTATCAATCGAAGGAATCTCTGCCTTACCTCCTCTTTCATTGATAAACTTTATTAATTTTAACATATGCAATCTCTCCTCATCAGATTGTTGGTAAAAAAAACTAGTAACACCATCTAAGCCAGGCTGTTGTTCTGCCCAAGATGCCATTGACAAATAAGCCATTGAAGATTCTGCTTCCATCATTACTTGCTTATTCAAAGCCATATTCATATCCTTGGATAACATAATTTTAATTTTTCTGCAAGGTAACTTATTTTTGAAATGAGGTGAATTAAAAGTAGTAACAAATGGCACAAAATTGAAATTTCTTAGAATTCAAAAAAGAATTTTTAACAATTAGTTGTGAATTACAAATTCCTAACCTATTTTTGCGACCCCTTATTAAACAGATACAAGCGTGGACGCATTGAGTTACAAAACAATTTCAGCCAACAAGGCAACAATTACCAAGAATTGGTTAATCGTTGATGCTGAAGGACAAACATTAGGCCGTTTTGCCAGTAAAATTGCAAATATATTACGTGGCAAGAACAAACCTTCATTTACACCACATGCAGATTGCGGTGATTATGTGATTATTATTAACGCTGAGAAAATCAGATTCACAGGCAACAAAGTAAACGAAAAGGAGTACAAATTCTTCTCTGGATACCCAGGAGGTTTGCGATACGAAGTTGCAAAAGACATTTTAGTTAGGAGACCAACTTACGTAGTTGAGCATGCAATAAAAGGTATGCTACCAAAAAATAAATTAGGCTCACAGTTATTTAGAAACTTGCATGTATATGCTGGATCTGAACATCCACATGGAGCTCAACAACCAAAAGAAATAAAATTCTAATACATGGAAGTTAATAACGCATTAGGAAGAAGAAAAACAGCTGTAGCCCGAGTTTATATAACTCCGGGAACAGGAAATGTCACCATCAATAAAAAGGAACTTAAAACCTATTTTCCTACTTTAAGTTTACAAATTGCTGTAAATAAGCCATTTGAAGTAACTAGTACCAGCGGACAATTTGATGTTACAGCCCATATTGATGGCGGAGGTATAACTGGTCAGGCAGATGCTTTAAAATTAGCTATTGCAAGAGCATTGGTAAAAAACAATGCAGAAACAAAACCAGCTTTAAAAGTTAATGGACTACTTACTCGTGACCCAAGAATGGTTGAACGTAAGAAGCCAGGACAAAAGAAGGCTCGTAAACGTTTCCAATTCGTAAAACGTTAATCAGAATTATTTTAATTTTTATATGTCTAATATCACGCACGAAGAGTTGCTGGAAGCGGGAGTGCACTTTGGTCACTTAACCCGCAAATGGAATCCAAAAATGGCACCATATATTTTTATGGAAAAAAATGGAATCCACCTCATCGATTTACACAAAACAGCTGTAAAGCTGGATGAGGCCGCTCAAGCCATAAAAAACATCGTTAAATCTGGTCGTAAAGTACTTTACGTTGCCACTAAAAAACAAGCGAAAGAGATCGTTGAAAACGAAGCAAAAAGGGTTAACATGCCTTTTATCTGTGATCGTTGGCTTGGTGGTATGTTAACTAATTTTGGTACAGTTAGAAAAAGCATCAAGAAAATGCAAACTCTTGAAAAGCTTTCTTCAGATGGTACATATGTTAACATTAACAAGAAAGAGCGTCTAATGATTGAGCGCGAAAAAATCAAGTTAAAAAAGGTTTTAGGAGGCATTGCAGACTTAAACAGGCTACCTGCAGCTTTATTTATCGTTGATATTCGTAGAGAACATATCGCAGTTTCAGAAGCCACTAAACTTAACATACCAACTTTTGGAATTGTTGATACAAACTCTGATCCAACGTTGGTTGATTATCCAATTCCAGCAAACGATGATGCTGCAAAATCAATCTCTTTAATTGCACGCTATATTACAGACTCAATTGTTGAGGGATTAGCAGAGCGTAAACGTGAGAAGGAAGAAACAGTAGATAAAGAGGCTGTTATCGAAAAAGAAGAAGCATAAAATTTAAAGCCTTCCCCTTTTGGTGAAGGCTTTTTTTAAAATATAAAATTTAATAAAATGACAACAATAACCGCATCAGATGTAAACAAACTTCGCACTATGACAGGTGCGGGTATGATGGATTGCAAAAAGGCACTTCAAGAAACTAATGGAGATTTCGAGGCTGCCGTTGATTTTTTGCGCAAAAAGGGAGCTAAAATTTCAGCAAATAGAGCTGACAGAGATGCTAAAGAAGGTGCAATTATTGCAAAAGTTTTAGAAAACAAAACTTTTGGAATTATACTTCAATTAAGTTGTGAAACAGATTTCGTTGCAAAAAACGAAGACTTTGTAGCATTCGCTCATAAATTAGCTGACACAGCTTTAGCAAATAAAGCTCAAAATGTTGATGCTTTGAAAGCTTTAACAATGGATGGTGGTAATGTAGGGGATAAAATTATTGAACAAGTAGGAAAAATTGGCGAGAAAATAGACGTAGTTCGTTACGAAGTAATGGAAGGAACTAATCTTGTTCCTTATATTCACGCAGGAAATAGAATCGGTGTGCTTGTGTCTTTAAACATCGCTCCAAACGAAAATAACTTCTCAGCAGGTAAAGACGTTGCTATGCAAATTGCAGCGCTTAATCCAGTTGCATTAGACAAAGAAGATGTAGATGCCAGCGTAATCGAAAGAGAAATGGCGATTGGCATGGATCAAGCCCGTGCAGAAGGTAAGCCAGAAAATATGTTAGAGAAAATTGCTCAAGGTAAACTCGGAAAATTTTATAAAGATTCAACACTCTTGAATCAAGAGTTTGTAAAAGATAGCAGCAAAACAATTTCCCAAATGCTCGATAGTATTGAAAAGGGACTTACAGTAACAGCATTCAAAAGAGTTTCTCTATAATAAAAAATCCTCTCCGAAACGAGAGGATTTTTTTTTCTTATTTTTGTTTCACAACAATTTTTAGACTTATGAAATACAAAAGAATATTATTAAAACTTAGTGGTGAAGCCCTAATGGGGTCACTTCAATATGGAATAGATCCTAGCATACTTGAACAATATGCCAAAGAAGTAAAACAAGTTGTAGATGCTGGAGTAGAAGTTGCTATTGTAATTGGAGGCGGAAATATTTTTAGAGGTGTTCAAGGGGTTTCCGGAGGTCTTGTAGAAAGAGCACAAGGGGATTATATGGGAATGTTGGCAACGGTAATTAATGCTATGGCACTTCAAGGTGCACTTGAGAAATATGGCATGAAAACACGTTTACAAAGTGCCATACACATGGATCAAATTGCTGAACCTTTTATTAGACGTAAAGCAATAAGACACCTTGAAAAAGGAAGAGTGGTTATTTTTGGCGCAGGAACAGGAAACCCCTATTTTACAACAGATACAGCAGCCTCTTTAAGAGCCGTCGAAATAGAAGCAAATCTTGTTCTTAAAGGCACTAGGGTTGATGGTATATACACTGCAGATCCTGAAAAAGACGCCACTGCTACAAGGTTTGAAAACATCAGCTATGAGGAAGTTTATGAAAGAGGATTAAATGTAATGGACCTTACTGCTATTACGCTATGTCAAGAAAATAAAATGTCAATAGTAGTTTTTGACATGAACAAAGCAGGGAATTTGCTAAATGTTTGTAAAGGTGAAAATGTAGGAACCACTGTAAGTTAACTTTTAAACCTTCTGGCGAACTCCTAACACGGACTTTACCATAGAGAAAATGCTTTTTGCATCATATTCGCACTCTTGGTAAAGTTCTTGTTGTTCACCATGTTCTACAATTCTATCTGGCATCCCTAGTCGTTTAACATCAGAATTATAATGATGATCGGCCATAAATTCTAGCACAGCTGAGCCAAATCCACCTACTATTGTCCCATCTTCAATTGTAATTATTTGTTTGAATGTAGAAAATACTTCATGTAATAACTCTTCATCAATTGGCTTAACGAATCTCATATCATAATGAGCCCCTTTAATTCCTTCCTTATCTAATAAATTCAAAGCAGTTTGAGCAAGATTACCAGCAGTTCCAAAAGATAAAATCGCAATATCTTTTCCATCTCTCAACTTTCTACCTTTTCCAATCTCCAACTTTACTAATGGCCTTTTCCAATCAATCATTACCCCATTACCCCTTGGATATCTTATACTAAAAGGTCCAGCATTTTCTGGAAGACTTGCAGTATACATTAAATTTCTAAGTTCTTCTTCATCCATTGGAGCAGAAACCACCATATTTGGAACACAACGCATAAAAGGAATATCCAACATTCCATGGTGCGTCTGACCATCGGCTCCAGCTAATCCAGCCCTATCCATACAAAATACAACATGTAGCTTTTGCAATGCCACATCATGTACAACTTGATCATAGGCCCTTTGCATAAATGTTGAATAAATATTACAAAAAGGAACCAATCCTTGTGTTGCTAAACCTGCACTAAATGTTACCGCATGCTGCTCAGCAATTCCAACGTCAAAAGCTCTGTCTGGCATTGCTTTCATCATAATATTCATACTACTACCAGAAGGCATTGCAGGAGTTACACCAACAATCAATGGATTTTTTTCAGCCAATTCAACTAAAGTATTACCAAATACATCCTGATACTTTGGCGGCTGAGGTGAAACTATGGCTGATTTGAAAATTTCTCCGCTAACTTTATCAAATAATCCTGGGGCATGCCACTTGGTCTGATCCTTCTCAGCTGGAGCAAATCCTTTCCCCTTAACCGTCACACAATGTAAAAGCTTAGGACCAGGGATTTTTTTCAAGTCATTAAAAATTTTTACCAAATGGTTCACATCATGCCCATCAACTGGTCCAAAATACCTAAAACCGAGCGCTTCAAATAAATTACTGTGCTTAAGCAAGCCTCCCTTTAATGTATCATGTACTTTGGATAAAATATCTTGCGATATTTTTCCCATTTTGCTCAGCTTATCTAATGTTTTCCAAATATCATCCTTAAACCTATTGTAAGTTGGAGAAGTGGTAATATCTGTCAGATATTCTTTTAGCGCACCAACATTTGGATCAATACTCATACAATTGTCATTTAAGACAACAATAATATTAGCATTGGCAACCCCAGCATGATTTAATCCTTCAAAGGCCATTCCACCAGTTAAAGCACCATCGCCAATAACAGCAATATGTTGCCTGTCATGTTCTCCTTTTAACTTTGATGCAACAGCCATACCTAATGCGGCAGAAATAGAAGTAGAAGAATGTCCAACCCCAAAAGCATCATATTCACTTTCACTTCGCTTAGGAAAACCAGAAATACCTTGATAAGTTCTATTTGTATGAAATACATCTCGCCTACCAGTCAGAATTTTATGCCCATACGCTTGGTGTCCCACATCCCAAACCAGTTGATCAAAAGGCGTATTGAATGCATAATGCAAAGCTACAGTTAACTCAACCACTCCTAAACTGGCTCCAAAATGGCCACCATAAACAGATACTGTATCTATAATATATTGCCTTAGTTCAGCAGCTATTTTTACTAATTCTTCTTCATTCAGCTTTTTTAGGTCTGAAGGGAGCATAATAGGCTCCAAATTTTTTCCAGGGTTAATCTTCATTTTTAGGTCGAATAAGAAATTTTCCAGCTTTTACGCTTACAAATAATTAATAAACATCAATTACCAATTAAGGTTTTACTTTATAAAAGCATGTAAAAATAAGTAATGGATTTTATATTTAAATCCAACGATAAGAATTAAATAAGATTATTGCATGGCATTATAATCTTGCCTCACTAACTATTAAATCCTTTGGGTGAATAGATAATACTGGAACTTCTGAATTTTTTATCATTTGTTCAGAGTATTTTCCTTTAAAGAATGATGCTAAACTTGTTTCTTGCTCAGTCATGATAGCAATTAGTCCGGCAGACTTTTCTTCGGCATAGGCTAAGATTGTCTCAGTTGGATTGCCACCTAATCTCATGTCGGTAGTTACTCTAACTCCCTTTTCTTCTATGTTATTACTAACTTGCCTCATATAATTCTTAATTAAAACTTCAGCATCCTTTCCTGTTTCGCTGCTCACACCTAAAACATGAATAGTGGAATTAAACATCTTTCCAAACTCTACAGCATAAGGAACCTTTTGGCGGGTTTCGGATGATGTATCTAAGGGAATAATGATATTCGTGAAATCAATCCCAGAGTTAATGGTGGGTATAGTAAGAACTATGCTTCCTAGTTTATCAATTAACGAATTAGCTTCCTTAGCTGTAATTAATCCTTGAGCACCTGAATCAGTAGTTATGGAAACTATAACCAGATCTGAATTACTCTTTATAATAGTATTAATTGCCTCCTTCTCGGAATTAACATTAACAATTTCTACACCATGGCCAAATGATAAACCTGCAGAATTAAAAGTAATAACTAAACAATTAGCATTAAACTGACTTCTAAGTTTGGATAACAAATCAACTGCAGAAGGACAAGATTTTGAATCTCTTATTGCAAGGCAAATGTTGGACAATTTAACTGACATAAGGAAATATATTTATTTAAAAATAACTTAACTCACTCAAACTAAATGTTAATTAAATTTAAAAAAACAAATAAAAACTATAATTAACTTATATCCAGATATTTAAATTTTAAGAAAATTATAAGAAAATTAATTTCCATTAAAAATTGGCCTTCTTTTTTCATTAAAGGCCGTAACACCCTCTTTATAATCATTACTTTTTCCAGCAATCTCTTGGCAAAATGCTTCATACTCTAACATTTCATCCAAATTAGCAGTATACGATTTTTGAAGCATCTTTTTCATTAAACCAATGGCTTTAGTAGGTGCTGAAGCATAATATTGAATAAATTTCTCAACCTCATTCTCTAGTTCTTCAGGTTTTACTACACGATTTACCATTCCCCAATCGTAAGCTTGCTGTGCAGAAACTTTTGTGCCCATTGTAGCAAGTTCAAAAGCTCTGGCCGAACCTAAAACTCTAGGCAAAAAATAGGAAGATCCACTATCCAAGACTAAACCAACATTAACAAAAACCTCAATCAAGGAAGCATTTTCAGCGGCAACAATTATATCACATGCCAGGGCCAACGAGCAACCTGCACCTGCTGCAACTCCATTCAATTTGCAAATCACGGGAATCGACAAATTTCTAATTGCCTTTATCATTGGATTGTATCTCTTATATAGACTCTCACTTAAACTCCTATCCTTTTTTCCAGCAATGTCTTTTAAATCTTGTCCACTGCAAAATGCCTTTCCTGCACCCGTAATAACCAAAACTCTAACACTTTTATCCTTACCTACTAACTTTAAAGCATCATTTACATCTTTACTTAATTCTTCATTAAAAGCATTAAATACATCAGGCCTATTCAACGTGATAGTTGCTACCCCATTTTCATTTGAAAATAAAATTGTTTGAAAATTCATAATTATATAGTGAAAGGTTTAACTAAATTAAAAAGAAAAATGAACATCGTAAAAAATCCTAAAATAAAGCCCAAATACAATTGAACAACTGAATGTGCTTTGAGAGAATACCTAGCTGTTGCAACCAATCCGCTTGCAACAATAAAAAAAATCAATAGTCCTCTAATATCAATCATTGAAACAGGTGCTGATGAAGCTATCAATCCACAAAGTGCACCCAAAGTTGCCATGTGAATGCTAATTTTTGAATAAAAATTAATTAATAGAACAGAAAAAACTATTAAACCACATGCAACTAAGTACATTAGCAAAATACTGCTAGTTAGCAAACTTGTCCTAAAATTATAATAGGTAAAGAGGTAAAATATTATGGTAACAATATAAGGCAATACTCTATCCTCTTTATTTTCTAAAGTAATGTTCTGAACTGATCCAAGCAACTTCATAAGAACTACACTCAAAGAAGGAATAATACTAGTTAACAAAAAAATATATCCGATATAGTAAAATTTAATCTTGTTTGGAATTCCATAATACAAACTTGGTTGTAAATAGAACAACAATATTAAACATAACAAGTTGATGAAAATTGGGTGTGCAACAACAGAAAGAAAATTGGCAAATCGCGAGTTCATATTATCAATTAACAGCTATTACGCTAATTTCAACATTAGCGTTGAGGGGCAATTTTACCACTTGTACTGTTTCTCTAGCTGGAAAATCTGAACTAAAATATGAACCATAAACCTCATTAATTGCTGCAAAATTTGATAAGTCTGTGCAATAAATGGTAGTTTTAACAACATTCTTAAAATCCATACCAGCAGATTTTAAAATGAAAGCAAGATTCTCCATCACCTTATGGGTTTCAGATTTTATATCGCTTTGAATCATCTCGCCTGTTTTAGCATCCTTTGCTACCTGGCCACTTGTATATAAAACACGATTATATAAAACGCCATGGCTATAAGGGCCTATTGGGGCTGGGGCATCGGAAGATGTAATTATTTTCTTTTCCATGAGGGTTGGGTTTTTATCTTTGTCTGAATGAATTTGCTGCGAATATGAAAATTTTGGCGAGAGGTTCAAAGAACCGCATAAAAGAATTAAAAGAAAAGCTTGAAAATGTTTCATGTGAATTTTTTTCAATTGATGATAGTGATTTACTCAGTGCTAATTTACGTGATTACGATGTAATTTTTGATCTAAAATTCGATGAAAAACTTGACCAATTAAAGTATTATGCTAATCTCAAAGGAATTACAGTATTTGTTTGTGCTGTTAAGCAACAACTTTCTAAAGCCATCAACGATTATGGCAGGCCAATAGAATGCAACTTAATTGGCCTAAATGCCTTACCCACTTTTATCAATAGAAGTTTTGCAGAACTTTCTATCGCAAATTCTGAGCATCAAATCTCGGTTCAAACAGCAATGGATAAGCTTGGCTGGCAATTTAAAATGGTAGAAGACAGAGTTGGAATGGTTACACCTCGTATAATTTTTATGATTATAAATGAGGCCTGTTATACTGTGCAGGAAGGAACTGCAAGTATATCAGACATTGATACAAGTATGAAACTTGGCACCAACTATCCATTTGGGCCATTTGAATGGGCCAATAAAATAGGAATTAAACATGTTTACGAAACTTTAGAAGCTTTATACCAAGATACGCATGAGGAAAGATATAAAATATGTCCTTTGCTTAAAACCAAATACTTAAAAGGAGAAACGTTTTAATCCGCTTTAAAATTTCCCCAAAAAGTTAAAATTGCTACTTCTTCCCAAGTTTTGGCGCCAGTTTTCTTAAAAAGCCTATTGGCACCATTGCTCTTCTTTCCTGATACTTCCATATAGTTTATACTTACCAAGGCCCATTTTTTGTCTGAAGAAAATAGAGGGAGCGATACATAATAATAATCCATAATGCCATAACCTTGGGCTAAGCAATCCCACATTGCATCTTTATTAATTTTTCTGCATGATCTAAGTCTATCTTGGTCAATCCACTTAACAGTAGACGCTTGTATAAGACTTGGATTAAATCTTTTGTAGCTCAAGCCATCTATGGTGTCCTGAATACCATCGAAAAGTGAGGCTTTTAAACCGCTCTTTTTTAGGTAAGAAAATAGTTCTTTAACATCCCTTTTATAGAACAATTTTGCCCTGAATTGATCATTTAAATTTATAACTTGCTTGCTTTCAATTAGCCACCAATCAAAGAATTGATGATCCTCTAAAGAAGCATTAGGAGTTTTACTTTTGGCCTGTTGATTAATTGCTGTATTTATTTTCTTCTTTGGTAGTTGATCACAAGCAGCAAATTGAAAAGCAAAATAGAGTAAGGTAATAAGGTAATATTTCATATGCTAAAAAATATTCATAAAAAAGGCAACACTTTCATGTTGCCTTTTTGTAATTATCGGTTTGAACCTAATAGTTAACTATTTGATTTTAAAAGCTTTTTTCACTTTCTCAACCATGTCCAACTTCTCCCAAGTGAATAATTCAACTTTAAACTTAACCATCTTTCCCTCAGGTCCTTTGAAGCTAACTTCTTTGATTTCGTTTTTACGACCCATGTGACCGTAGGCTGCAGTTTCGCTATAGATAGGATTGCGTAACTTTAAACGAGTTTCGATACCATAAGGAGTCATATCAAAAAGTTTTTCAACAACTTTAGCAATTTCTCCATCAGTCATTTTAACTTTAGCAGTACCATAGGTATTAACATAAATTCCCATTGGGTCTTTTACACCAATTGCGTATGAAACCTGTACCAAAACTTCATTGCATAAACCTGCAGCAACTAAATTTTTTGCAATATGCCTAGTGGCATAAGCCGCAGAACGGTCTACTTTTGAAGGGTCTTTACCCGAGAATGCGCCTCCGCCATGTGCACCTTTTCCGCCGTATGTATCTACAATAATTTTACGTCCAGTTAAGCCTGTATCACCATGAGGGCCACCAATAACAAACTTACCAGTTGGGTTAATATGGTAATTTATCTTATCATTAAATAAATGCGCAAATTTCTTGTACTTAGCTTTAACACGTGGAATTAAAATTTTAATGATATCAGCCTTAATTTTTGCCAACATTTTTGCTTCCGTATCAAAATCATCATGTTGCGTAGAAACTACTATTGAATCAATTCTAACAGGTTGGTTGTTGTCATCGTATTCTAAAGTAACCTGAGATTTAGCATCTGGTCTCAAATACTTAATAGCTTTGTTTTCTCTTCTAAGTGCAGCTAATTCGATTAAGATTTTGTGCGCTAAATCTAAAGGTAATGGCATGAAATCTTCTGTTTCGTTTGTTGCATAACCAAACATCATTCCTTGGTCACCGGCACCTTGATCTTGCTTCTTTTTACGATCAACACCTTGGTTGATATCTGCACTTTGCTCATGAATTGCAGATAAGATTCCACATGAGTTTGCTTCAAACATATATTCGCTTTTAGTGTATCCAATTTTACGGATAACACCACGAGCTATTTCTTGAACATCAAGATAAGCGCGAGATTTTACTTCTCCAGCCAATACAACTTGGCCAGTTGTTACTAAAGTTTCACAAGCAACTTTCGAATCTGGGTCGAAGGCTAAAAAGTTGTCAATTAAAGCATCCGAAATCTGATCGGCAACTTTGTCTGGGTGTCCTTCACTTACAGACTCCGAGGTAAATAAATAAGCCATATTATTTTATAAAATTTAAAATTGGTTTATAGTTTAGCATTAAAAAAGAAGCAAACCGTCCTGTAGTTTAATTGAACATAAATTGACAAGAAAGTCCGCATCGCTTTACCACCGTAGTGTTCTTCCCGGTTGGCATTCCACTTACGCGGAATTCTTAATGCATTGCAAAAGTATACCTTATAAGGAAAAAACAAAGTTTTTAAACAAAATTGATTAGGACACCAAAAAAACTGTAAAAAAAAGTGCCCACATTTCAATCTTATATACGAAAATTGATTTTAAGAGGTTTTATTAAACGTTTTACTTTTACCATAATAAGTTCCTTTTCTAATATTCATAGAAATTGAGAAGTAAAACATTTGGGAACTATTAACATTCTCGTATACTTTTTGACCATTTTTAGTGTAGTTCGAGTTATACAAGTCTTCGAGGTAATACTTAAATTTTAGGTTCAAACCACTTTTAAAATTTACACCCACAAAAACGCTTGGCAAAAACAAGTTATTCCTACTGCTAAACCATTCTGATTCTTTGGTTTTTTTATCATTTACAAAGGTTTTTTCTTTAAAATGAAATGCAAATTCGGCTTCTCCACCAGCATATAAATACTTATCGTTTCCTAAATCTCCAATTTTAATTGCTAATGGAACACCAATGGTATAAACTCTTCTTTTTACAAGTGTATCAGAAATCTTAGAAGAGAATCCCACATTTCTCATAGCTGCGCCAGAATACAAACCAATATTTTTAGTGAGGTCTAAGTGCTTATATTTACCAAAATGTAAAACGCAGGAAAAACGAGGCGGTGTGTTAATTTTCTCACCTTTCAGTTGATAATCTGCGAAAGAAAAAATTAGCTCCCAATCGGTTGTACTATAGGATTTCTTTTGTGCAAAGGAATTCTGATTGCCGGCAATTAAAATTATTACCAAAATTAGTAGTTTTCTCATAGGTATTTGAAGTCTATTTTAACAAAGGTATAAGATTCTTAACTATTTCCTTGTCTTCTAAAGAAAGGGCAGATTCTTGCAAACTTTCTTTAAAATAAAGTCTCATTTTTTCGTCTTGGCATAAGAACCTACAAAGCTCTGCAGCTGGACCAGATAATCTGGAATTAAAAGACAACATAGGTTCAAATAAATCTAAAGGATAAGATTCTCCTCCAAGTTTAGCAATAATCTTGTTATGAATGGCCTTTAAAGCCTGAAAGGCATTTACACGCGTTCTAAACTCATACTTTGACGATGCATAATCAATGAGTTGCATTAAGTCAACTTCAATACTTTCAAATCCATATGTAATAGCTAGCTCTATGCGTTCTATTTCCAATGAATGGTTCATAGAACCCTCAGAATAGCCCTTATTTAATACTTTCCCACTAAATTCCTCTTCGGCTGCTATCCAAACCGTCATGGCGCTTTTAACCACATCATAACTTGAATCATTCATTGCCTTAATAAACAAAGGTCGGGTTGCTTCTCTAAACCCGATTTCCTTTATAAGATGCACTCTAACTGCTGCGCTAGAACCATTATAAAGGTCAAACCAAATTTGATTTATTTCTGTTGAGGTGTCACTAGCAAGTTGAGAGATTGCCTCATTTAAAATTGCATAATGTTTTTCGTTTTTTATGGTTTGAACCAAAAGTTCCCTCTTCTGTTCCAAAGAAAACGATCTTAATCCAACCAAAGCATCGTATTTATCTAAATATCCAATTTTTGCTTGCGCTTGAGCCTTTAATTCTTCCAAACCTTTTTTAAAAATTACTTGCTTTAAAACATTCGAATTTGGGTCAAACAAAACAAAGGCTATTTGCTTTTTATTAGGATTAGGAATTTTTACTACCTCAAAGTCTCCTGAAATTTCATCAACCACTATAGACTTAGAACCATCTGAATAATGTACCTCTAACGCAATGGGCATTCTAAAGGCTTGAACAGTTTCTGAGTTCGGGTGAATTTGTTCTATAGCAATTTCTGTGGCTCTACTCCCATCCTGATAACTTAGGTCTTCGTAATGAATCCTAAAATATGGCTCGCCACCTCGGTAAATCCATTGGTCGAAAAACCAATCTAGGTTCAAACCTAATACGTCTTTTATGGCTTGTTGTAAATCGTTGGTTTCTACATTGCTGTAAGCATGTTTTTGAAGATAGTATTTCAAAACTGTTTTCCATTGATCTTCTCCCAAATAATGAACCAACATGCTTAAGACGGCTGCCCCTTTTGGGTATACACGGGCGGTTCCTCCAGCCGAATGTCTTACTGCAAAATTATCTTTCTTTCCAGCCTCAACAGCAGACACTTGGTGTTGTCTTCTTTGCCAATCCCATTCTTGCTCCCCATCTAAAATTCTGCTTAGTTGTTTTGGGTAAAAGGTAGCAAAGCTTTCTTGCAGCCAAGCATCACGGCCATCTCTTGCGGTAACAAAATCACCAAACCATTGGTGCGTAAGCTCATGACAATTAACTCCAATATAATTTCTATCTAAAAACGCCCTCTTATCTACAAAGAAAAAATCGCCAAAAATGGTAGCCGTTGTGTTTTCCATAGCACCATACATAAAATCTTGCACCATCAATTGGCTATAGCTTTCCCAAGGATATGGAATTCCCGTTTGTTCCTCCATAAAATCTACCATCATTGGACTGTGTCTAAACGTTGGTTCAACCCTTTCTTTAAATTCTGGGTAATACCAATATTGCAGTGGAACACCTGATTTGCTTTTAGCTGTTTGAACCTCGTACTTGCCAATGGCCAACATAAGCAAATAACCAGCATGTGGCTTAGACATAGCATAATGCCAAGTGAGGCTTCCGTCTTTGTTCTTTGTTTTAGATTTTAATAATCCATTAGAAAGTACTTTGTATTTGCTATCAAATTTGATAACGGTTTCTGTAATGAATTTATCATTCATATCATCATACATTGGAATCCAATAGCGATTATCAATTCCTTGCCCTTGGGTCCAGATTTGCCTTCTTACCCTAAATGGGTCATTTACAGAATCGTTTAATTCTGGCTGATTCCAACCAATAAAATAAATTCCTTTTTTGGGTTTTGCAGTATATTCAAAAGTTATCTCAGCCGATTGATTCCAGGTTAAAGGAGTGGAAGGAATTACCCATACACCAGATTTATTTGTTTTAAAATTGAGCTTTTTCCCGTTTAGAAGCGCTTGTTGAATGGTTATTCCTGGTGCATCAAAAAAAACAGAATCAACAGTTTTTCGTAGCACCAAAAAAGAGTGGCTTACTTTTCCATTCACTTGCTTAACCTCTGGAAGAAACGAAACTTCCACCTTCATCTTTGTAATATCTAAAACATGCTCTCTAAATTGAACGGGGTCTTTATGGTATGATTGATAAGGACTTTGAGCCAATAAATTAAATGGCAATAAAATGGCAAGCACAAGTTTTTTCATCTGCAAAATTGCGTTAATGCAAACGAAGATATGAAACTAGCGATTATAAATGAATCTTCTCAACAATCATTCTAAACCAGACAGTATAATCATCTGGATTCTTCTTGATATCATCTAAAAGCCATGGGATACTTACCCATTTAACAGCAGCAACTTCATCTAGATTGAAATGAATAGCATCATTATAATCTCCAAAAAACACATGATCAAATTCATGCTCAGTGAGGCCGTTATCAAAAGGGGCTTTATAAATAAAAGAATGTTTAAGCTCTAATTGGCAATCGAAGCCAAGTTCTTCCATTAATCGTCTGTGAGCTGCCTCAAGGGTGGATTCGCCAGCACGGGGATGAGAGCAACAAGCGTTTGTCCATAGCCCAGCAGAGTGATATTTTGTTAAGGCACGCTGTTGCAGCAGCGTTTCGCCATTCTGATTAAAAACAAGTACAGAGAATGCTCTGTGAAGTAAGGCCTTTTCATGAGCCTCTTGCTTTTCCATTAGGCCAATTTCATTGTCTTGTTCGTCTACAAGAATCACCATTTCTTTTGTCATTTAAGTAAACTCCTTTCTGCATCGGATAATTTTCCAGAAACAACTAAAAAGCTAATAATTTTAACCTTTAAATCATGGTCGGACAAACCTGAAGTGCCGTTAATTAATGCAGCTCTATCTTCAATAATATTTTTGTTATATCCCAGAAAAGAAGGTGAATTGAGTTGAATACTATACCTAAGGTACCTAAGTTCCAAATTGCTTGGCTCTAATCCAATTGCCTTATCTAGTTTCTGTCTGCCTTCGGAGAAGTAAGCATACTTTTGGTTAGGCATTATTGCATACTTGGCAAGTAACATTTTATTGGCGCCTAAATATCCTATAATTAAAGCATCATCTGCCTTAAAGGTTTTTAAATAGTCGTCTAATTTTATGGCAGAAGTTTCACTATCAATAGCACTATTATAAAGTGTTCTAATAGTTCTTAAGGTTTCAGTACTCAAGTTAAAAATAGTAAGGATAAGAAGTAATTTCATTTTGCATTTTAAAGCAAATTAAAACTATGACGAAGATATGAACCAAAAAACAAGGCATATTTTTGCTTATCGCTAATTCTAATTCTTTCTTCCATAATTCTTGAAGCAGGAATTTCTCTTATTTTAACTAATAATCTTGAATAATAAATATAAGCAACATAAACCCCAAATCTTGCGTCTTTTGGTAGCTTCTTAATTCCTTCATAACCCATTTCAAAATCTGCTAAAATATCCTCTTCAATTTGTGCCTTTGTTTCTTCATTAAACTCTTGCGTTTTTAACTGAGGAAAATACAATCTCCCTAATCCATCCTTATCTGCTTTGAAATCGCGTAAGAAATTAATTTTTTGAAAAGCTGAACCAAGTTTCATTGCGTAAGGTTTTAACTCTTCATATAACTCATTGTTGCCTTCAGTAAAAACTCTTAAACACATCAATCCAACTACTTCAGCAGAACCAAAAATATACTCCTCATAACCTTGCTGATCATAATCATGGTTATATAAATCCATTTCCATGCTTTTTAAAAAAGTATCAATACTAGATTGATCTATTTGAAATGACCTTACTACCTCTTGAAAACTATGTAAAATGGGATTAGTACTTATGCCTCTTTCAATAGCTTTATTGGTTTCCTCTTTTAGTTCAAGCAACATTTGACGTTTAGGAAACCCATGGAAAGTGTCTACAATTTCATCAGCTAATCTTACAAAACCATAAATGGCATAAACTGGATTCCTAAACCTAGTCGCCAAAAAACTTATACCCATAGAAAATGAGGTACTATAACTCTTAGTTACTAGCTTGCTGCTGCCAATTGATACTTTATCGTATAATTCTTTCATGTACTATTTAGTTGAGGTTTTTATGGAAAATAGTCTAATAATAATTCTTAACAGGTCATAATTGTTTTTAAAGTAGAATAAAATTAACTATTTAATAAGACCAAACTCCTTAAAAATCTGATTTGCTGCTACTTTCCCACTAATAATACTTGGAGGCACACCAGGTCCGGGTACAGTTAGTTGTCCTGCAAAAAATAAATTATCCAATTTCTTAGATTTTAAACTTGGCTTTAAGATTGCGGTTTGATCCAAAGTATTTGCTAATCCGTATGCATTTCCTTTGAAAGCGTAATAATCACTTACAAAATTGCTTACCGAGTAAGTCTTAACATAGCAAATATCATTTGCAAAACTTACACCTGTTTGCTTTTCAATACGTGCTATCATTTCATCAAAATACTTTCTACGTATTGCTTCATCATCTCCCTTTAAACCTGGTGCTATAGGGATTAGTAAAAATAAGTTTTCTTTTCCTTCAGGTGCAACTGTTTTATCTGTTACAGAAGGTGCAGATGCATAAAAAAGAGGTTTCTCAGGCCATTTTGGCGTTGTGTAAATTTCTTTAGAGTGTAAATTAAAATCAGTATCAAAATAGAGGTTGTGGTGTAAAAGACCTTTTATTTTTTTGTTGACCCCAACATAATATAACAAACAAGAGGGTGCTAATTTTCTGCTGTCCCAATAGGCTGGAGAATAAGATTGGTATTTCTTTTCTATAACGTTTTGATCCAAATGATGATAGTCGCCTGCGCCCACAACTACGTCTGCTTCATAAGAATCTGTTGAAGTATTTACGCCTATAATTTTTGAACCTGAATAATTAAAACTAGTTACATCTTGGTTCAAACCGAATTTTACGCCTTGCTTTTTAGCCACTTTCTCAAAGGCTTCGATAATTTTATACATTCCTCCCATTGGATACCAAGTGCCTAAATCCATATCTGCATAGTTCATCAAGCTGTAAAGTGCAGGAGTGTTTTGCGGTAAAGCGCCAAGAAATAAAACAGGAAACTCCAATAATTCCTGCAAAAACGGATGTTTAACTGTTTTCTTCACATGACTTCTCATATTTGTGAGAACATCCATTTTTAGCAATCCTTTAAGCAATCTAATGTCTGCAAATTCCAATAAACTTAAACTTGGCTTATACACTAAATCATTGATTCCAACTTCATATTTGTAGGCTGCTTCCTTTAAAAACGTTCTTAATTTTAGCGCACTTCCTGGCTCAATTTTTTCAAAAAGCGCTTCAAGCTCTAATTTATCGGCAGGAATTTCTATTGCTTCACCTTGCTTATTGACAACACTATAGCTTGGGTCAAGCCTTCTTAAATCATAAAAGTCTGAAGTTGTAAAACCAAAATTATTATAGAACTTTTCAAAGACATCTGGCATCCAGTACCAACTTGGACCCATATCAAACGTAAATCCCTCTTGAGAAAACTGCCTAGCTCTTCCCCCTAAACTTGCATTTTTTTCAAGCAAGGTAACCTCAAAACCTCCTTTTGCAAGGTAACATGCAGCAGAAAGACCTGCTACTCCTCCACCGATTACAATTGCCTTTTTACTGCTCATATCTTTAGTATTCTAGAATAAAACCAAAAGTAGGAAGAAAAGTTGTGTTTGTATTATCTAAAACAACTGGAATGGCATTACTACCATTTGGTTGAATAGCATTCCCATCTGTGGTAGCCCAACCAGTGTTTGTGGCATTTCTTTCAAAAACATAAGAAGGATATGCTTGTTGAGGAGATTGAAGCAAATTTTGGATATCGATGAACAGGTCTAAGGTAACTCTTTTGTAGTTAAACTTTTTATCTATTCTAATATCCACTTGCTGAAATGCACCTAATCTTTGTTGGTTCAACCTTGAAAAATCTAAAATGCCACTTCCAGTGCTTAAATAGCTCGCTCTAGAGGCATCTAAATTAAATGGTGTATACGGCGAACCACCTGCCAATCTATATTTTGCACCTATTTCCCAACCCTTCTTAAATTTATAACCAAGAATGGTTGAAACCAAATGACGGTTATCCCAAGCTGATGCAATCAACCGACCATCAGCACCGCTAAACTTGCTCACGAACCAAGTATAGGAGAAAGTAGCAAAAAAACTTTTAGTTAATTTTTGCTGAAAGAAAAACTCAAAACCATAAACACGACCTTTCCCAATAGAAAGTGTTGGTTCATTTCCTAAAATTCCAAAATCTACCCCTTGGTTGGCTAATGATATTCCATTTTGAACAGATACTGGATAATTTCCATATTGTTTGAAAAAACCTTCCACTGTGATACGAGTATTATTTGTAGGCAAAAACTCAACTCCACCCACATAATGATCACTCGAAATGTACTTGTTGTCTTTATTTACAAATGTTCCAGCATTGTTTCTAAATCCTAAAATAGGGTAAATTGGTATTTTATAATATCGACCTATTGATGCATTTAAATTCCATTTATCATTAAGCGCATAAGAAGCGGATAATCGTGGAGACAATGTTTGAAGCGGATTTAACCCCTCAGTAGTAAATGAGTTAACATCTGTTCTTACCCCAAAATTCAAATTTAATCTGTCATTTAAAACCCTTCTAGATACTTCTGCAAATAAACCACCTTTAAAAAATTCAATGGCAGAATTGTAATTTATGGTTAATGGCGGAACGATTTGATTACCCGATGAATCAAAAGTTCCATTGTTAATTTTGCTAAAAGTGGCATTATTATATTTTACATACTGAAACATGCCTCCATAGGCATACTTCCATTTGCCTTGAAACTTATTGATATCTAATCTTAACTTATTTTCTATTTCTTGAGACCTAACCTTAAAGGCTCTAAAATTTTCATCATTTTCTTTACCATCTTCCCATCTATCTAATGCATTGTTAAACATATTACGACTAACAGATAAATTCATATAACCTTTGCTAATCCTTCTTTTTAAAACAGCTCCCATGGTATAATTCCACTGGTTGATATTGGGACTTTCTCTTAACTGATACTCCTTTTCTGGCGTAGATTCTTCTGGAATGGCAAACTTAAAATTATCAATAGCACCAACACCTAATGTAGTGAGTGTTGTTTTCTCGTTTATTTTGGTTGTTGTTTTATATTGAAAATCCCAATAACTTGGACGAATAGGTAAATCCAAAAAAACAAATAAAAACTGCAGATAGCTTCTTCGTGCCGAGGCCAAAAATGTTGTATTTTTTGTGAGCGGACCATCCAAAGTTATTGCAGCCTCTGAAGCACTAAGCCTTAAATTCCCTTGCAATCTTTCTTCATTACCATCTTTTTGTTTGAAGTTAAAAACCGAAGAAAGTGGATTATCTATTCGAACGCCAAAAGAACTAGAACTTAAAGTAACGTCTTGAATAAAACTAACATTTAAAATTCCTTGTGGACCACCAGAACTTCCTTGTGTGGCAAAATGATTAATAACTGGAATCTCGATTCCATCTAAATAAAATACATTTTCATTAGGGCCTCCTCCTCTAATTATAATGTCATTTCTAAACGCTGCTCCTCCAGTATTACCGCCAACTCCTGGCAATGCCTGAATTACCCTAGAAATATCAAAATTACCTCCTGGGTTACTTTTTATCTCCTCTGCAGTTAAATTTTGGATTGAAAGTGGTGTTTCTGTTTTCTTCTCAAAGGTTCTAGTTTGAACCAAAACCTCACCTAAACTATTAGATGCAGGCTCCAATTCGATATTGAATGTAGAAATGTTTCCAGAATTAATTACAATATTGAAAATGGTCTTAGAAGCATAACCAACATATTGAATCAATAAATTGTAGGATTTAGTTGGAATCCCTTTAATTACAAATTTACCCTCAGCATCTGTTTGAGCGCCTAAAGTTGTTCCTTGCAAGATAACTGTCGCACCAATTAATGACTCTTGTGTATTTTTATCTATCACCTTACCTGTAATGGTGCCCAATCCTTGTGCGTTTATTGCATAAGGTAGCGCAAGCACCAGAATACATAACAGATTGCTCTTTAAGAATTTTTGGATGAATTGTTTCATTTGTATAAAATCATTTTAATAAACATAATGCATTTTGGTACAAATTTGTTTTAGTTGTGTCAAATTTTTTTCAGATTTAGAATAATGTCACCTTTTTGTAAAATAATTATGCAATTATTATATTGATTTTCTTGATGTTAGGAAATTTTAACCTATTAGAGTAAAAACAATTAGTCCGATTTTGTACTTAATATAAAATATCAAATAAAAATGGACAAGTTTCAATTGATAAAAATACTCATAGAGGAAGTTGAGCAATGTGAGGCACGAATGGGAGATAATTTATCCATTGAGGCCTTTAGTGGTTTTTTATGCGAAAAATTAAATAAAACACAGCATAGAGCCACTACAATTAATAGTGTTCAACACAAAGACAGCGAAATTGCCAGACTTGTAACAACTCTTAATAGATATGCAAGGCTTTATTTTAAGGTTATTTTAGAAAAAGAAGAAACCCAAAATTTGGATGAATTAATTTTTCTTATCATTCTGATGGAATATGGCGAACTCAGCAAAACAGAACTCATCACGCATGCTGTATCAGAAAAAACTACAGGAATGGAAATCCTCAAAAGAATGGAGCAAAATGGTTTAGTTAACTCAATTGTAAATCCTAATGATGGTAGAAGCAGGTTGATAAAGATTTCTGAAAAAGGAACGATAGTTATTCATAAACTGTTTCCTTTAATGGAAAAAGTAAGTAGGTTGATAGGTGGCAACCTTACTGCAAAAGAAAAGGACACTTTGTTTGAGATTTTAAAGAAATTAGATGATTTTCACAAACCAATATACCTAAAGGGTACTCAAAAAGATTGGCTTAATGAAGAAATTAAATGATAATTCTGTAGCTATTGTTGGTTCGGGTATAGCCGGATTAGCAGTAGCAATAAGGTTGGCAGTAAAAGGATTTACTGTAAACGTTTTTGAGGCAAATGCTTATCCTGGTGGCAAATTAAGTGTTTTTGAAAACAATGGATATAGGTTTGACGCTGGGCCTTCTTTGTTTACTATGCCTCAATTAGTTGAAGAGTTATTGCTCTTAGCTGGAAAAAACCCAATTACATGTTTTCCTTATATAAAATTAGAAAAAGGATGTCATTACTTTTATGAAGATGGTACAAAACTAATTGCGTATCAAGACTCTCAAAAATTTGCTAATGAGATAGAAAGCAAGCTTGGGGTTGATCCAAATAAAGTTTTAAAATACCTTGAAAAGGCAAAATATAGATATGAAATAACTGCACCTCTTTTTTTAGAAAAAAGCTTACATAAGTTGGGTAACTTCCTTAGAAAAGAAACAATAAAAGGCATAATTAGCATCCCCAAACTAAACTTATTTGAACCCATGAACGATGAAAACGAGAAGGTTCTCCAACATCCTCATTTGGTTCAATACTTTAACAGATTTGCCACTTACAATGGATCAAACCCTTACCAAGCACCAGCCTTGCTAAATATGATTCCACACTTGGAACATGGCATTGGCACATTTTTCCCTAAAAATGGCATGCATCAAATAACAGAAACACTTTATGAAACTGCCTTAGAATTAGGTGTGACTTTTCATTTTAATCATAAGGTTGATTTGGTTCAAACCGAAAAAACCAACGTGAGCGGTGTTTGGGCAAATGAGAAATTTTACCCATCAAAACTCGTGGTAAGCAACATGGATATACATCCAACCTATCGAAAATTGCTTAAAAACCATGTAGCCCCTGAGCATTTATTGAAGCAAGAAAAAAGCTCCTCTGCGCTTATTTTTTATTGGGGAATTGATAAGGAGTTTCAACAACTTGATTTGCATAACATTTTCTTTGCATCAGACTATAAGGCTGAATTTAAGGCAATTTTTGAGGAGCGCCGCTTGTATGAAGACCCAACTGTTTATATTAACATAAGTTGTAAATATAAAAGGGACGACGCGCCAAAAGGTTGTGAGAACTGGTTTGTTATGATTAATACACCCAATAATAATGGGCAAGATTGGGAAAAATGGAAGGCAATTGCCAAAAACCAAATACTTGAAAAGTTAAGTAGAATTTTAGGGGATGATATTGGGAAATATATTGTTACAGAAGATACACTCGACCCAATTTCTATCGAAACCAAGACCTCAAGTTTAGGCGGCTCTTTGTATGGAAATGCCAGTAATAACAGGTACGCAGCCTTTCTGCGACATGCTAATTTTCACAGTAAAATAAAAGGTCTATATTTTTGTGGAGGGAGTGTTCATCCTGGTGGCGGTATACCTCTTTGTTTGCAATCTGCCAAAATTGTTTCGGAGTTGATACCAAGCATAGTTTAAGGTTTGAACCTAAAGACCTTGTCAATGGCAAAAACTAAATAAACAGATCCACTGTAGTCTATTCGTTTAGAGTTTAAATCTATAAAAGGTTCAAACCTAAATGAGGCTTGAACACTAGAATTAAAAACAGGAAAGTTATTAATAAGCCTAAGAAAAACCAGCTGCCTATTATTTTGGTAATTAGAGGAGTCTACAGTAGAAATACTTTGATAAATACCAGTACCTCTAGGTGAAACATAATTATTGCCATTCCAATAATTCAAGGCAAAATAATTTCCTTTAAAAGCTGCACCTAATTGGGCCAAAACACCACTTCCATTTTTGTAAGGAAACAATCCACTAAATGTTGCATCGTTAAAAAGCAAACCACTTATTTCGGCATAATAAAGCCAAGCATTCTTGTTTCCATGCTCTAAGCGCAATCCAATTGCTTCATTTATTAAGACTTGGAAAGGGGTAATAGTATCGGTATCAATTTGACCAGCCTCATGGTAAATGAGGGTTTGGTTATAGGCTGTAAACTTGGTTGAAGTTCCTTTACTAAACCTGTAATGTATGCCCCCACTTAACTTTTCTTTAAATGGATCACCCGGTTCAATAAACTTTTCCCAATTCAACCAGCCATCAAACCAATGAGTTTGATTATTATATTTTGCCTGCAAACCATATTCAATTGGAGTAATTATGGCTCGGTTAATATCATAAATTGGCTCTAAAAGTTGGTGGCTCATTCCACCTTCTAGGCTTCCAAACAAGGCACTAAATGTTCCAGAACCTAATTGCCTTTGAACCTTTAATGATAAGGTTGGTAAAACTTGCGTAAAGGGTTGTTTTCCTCCAAAATCTTGTCTGAACCAAAGACCTCCCAGTATTTTAACATTCTGGCCTTGTTGAAAACCAAACTGAGGGTGAAGATGGTTTCCAAAGAGTGTACGACCTTCCTCTGTTTTATTAAAATACTCAGTATTTCTAAAATAATTGGTGTTATGCAATTCAAATGTAATGTTGTTTGAGTCAGGGGCATTTAATTTATATTCTCTATAAAGTGCCTCATTAGGCAATTGGCTCCAAAGTTTAAAAGGTATTAGCCCTAGCAACAAGCTATAAAAATAGATTTTTCTCATTTAGATTTCGAAGATAAGGGCAAACATTTAAGATTAAAAGTATCAGATAGATAAGCAGATTCCCATTTTTTTCAAACGCCTCTTCAACCAAGGGGCATTCATTCCTTTAAAATTTAATAAAAGAATCTATTTCTTCTTTTTTACATCAACTAAAAGTTGTGTTTTAATTTTATTGACAATAATGGATAAAATTTTAAATCGGCTCAAACCAATAAAACTTTAAAAACAAGCTTGTTTTGCGCATATTTGCAAATTATGAGTGTTAGACAGGAAAAGTTTGCAGGTTTAATTCAGCAACATTTGGCTGAAATAATCCAACGAAATCCGGAGTGGGTAGGAAAGCATTTTGTGACCATTAGTAAAGTTGAAATGTCACCAGACCTTGGGTATGCTAAGATATTTGTAAGCTTATTTGTGAAAGGAAAAAGTGCAGAAGTAATGAATATTTTGCAACTGTCTAGCAGAGAAATTAGAAAAGCCTTAGCGGCAAAAATTAGAAATCAAGCCAGAATAGTGCCCGAACTTAATTTTATTGAAGATGATAGTTTAGACTATGTATTTAAAATGGAAGAAGTGCTTAAGAAGGTAAATGAGGAAGACGAGCGAAAAAGAAAAGAAAATCAAAACGATAATTAAACATGAACTACGATCCAATAAAAAAAGATTTGGGAGTTGTTTTTAACAGTAGCCCATTTTTAAGAAAAATATTTTATCAACTTTTAGACCTTCTGCTTCTAAGAACTTGGCATGTGCACAGAGAATTAAAAGCTTGGATGAAAAATAAAACCTCAGCAAAAATTTTAGATGCCGGTTCAGGTTTTGGACAGTATAGCTTTTATATGGCTAAAAAAAACCAACAGTTTTCAATTGATGCAGTAGATGTGAAAGAAGAGCAGATTGCTGATTGTAATAACTTTTTTGGAAAAGTTGGATTAAGCAATGCAAAGTTTGCCTTTGGAGACCTTACCAAACACATTGCAGACAACAAATACGACCTCGTAATGTGTGTAGACGTAATGGAGCACATATTGGAAGATGTTACAGTTTTCAAAAATTTCAATAGCGCAATGAAATCTGGTGCTATGCTTTTAATTTCTACTCCAAGTGATCAGGGTGGTAGTGATGTTCATGAAGATACAGGCGAAAGCTTCATAGGTGAGCATGTGAGAGATGGCTATCCTGTTGCAGAAATGGCAGATAAATTAAAGCAAGCTGGATTTAACAAAATGGAAATCCTATACAGCTATGGAAATCCTGGCAAAATTGCTTGGAAGCTAAGTATGAAACTGCCTATGTTAATGCTTAATACCAGTAAAGTATTCTTCCTTATTTTACCAGTTTGGTACCTTGTTACTTATCCCTTCTCCTATTTATTAAATTGGATAGACACTAATAATAAGCATACAACTGGCACTGGGTTGATTGTGAAAGCTTGGAAAGACTAATAAAAACAAGCTTTGCGCTTATCACTTTATATTGCAGTTAGGTACTTTTTTTCGAAGAGAAAGAAAGGTGGCTTCAATGCTATTTCAATAATTTCTTTTATTTCAATTTTGGGTTATACAGTTGGTGCTGCTTCCTTAATCATTGTGCTCTCTGTTTTCAATGGGTTTGAGGCGCTGTTCATAAAAATGTATAGCAATTTTGATGCTGACTTGAGGATCACGCCGACTTATGGTAAAGTAATTCAAATGGATTCCTTTCCAAGAAATAAACTTATTGATATATCTTCTATAAAAGGTAGCTCTTGGATTTATGAAGAAAATGCGCTTCTTAGGTACAATGGAAAGCAAACTATTGGAACCATTCGCGCTGTTGATGAGCAGTATCATTCCATAAATCCCTTAGATAGCAATTTGTTAAAGGGCATTATGATTTTAAAGGAAGGAGATACTTCTTATGCTTGGGTTGGGCAAGGATTAGCGCACCAACTAGGTATCGACCCCGACGACCAATTTAATTATCTTGGCATTTACCTTCCTAAAAAAGGAAAAGTAGATATGCTAAATCCAGATGGCGCATTTGCCCATGGAATTATTTTTCCATTGGCCATTTTTGGAATTCAAGAAGAGGTTGACAGCAAATTTGTTATTGTTCCATTAAAATTTACACAGGCATTATTAGAAGACAGCTTACATGCAAGTGCACTAGAAATAAGGCTCCACGAGGGATTTAAAGCCACCAAAGAAAAAAACAAAATTCAGGCAATTTTGGGTCAAACCTATCAAATTACAACAAGGTACGAGCTAAGAGAAAGTTTCTTTAAGGTAATGCAAAGTGAGAAATCCATTAGTTATGTAATTTTAGTTTTTATACTACTTATAGCAGCCTTCAATACTATAGGTTCTCTTTACATGATGGTTATTGAAAAGAAACAAGATTTGTTTGTCTATGGAAGCATGGGATTAAAGCCGATGCAGGCAGCATTTGTTTTTGGTTTTCAAAGTGTACTTATTGCAATAAGCGGTGGAAGTATAGGAATACTAATAGGGTCAATTGTTTCATGGGGCCAAGAAAAATATCAATGGCTAACGCTAGAAAATGGAGGCAGCAGTGGTTTTAGTGGGTATCCAATTTTACTTAAATGGGAGGATTTGGTAATTGTTTTGGCAACCTTAATTACCATGGGTGTTGTAACCTCTGTTTTACCATCCATGAAAGCACATCAATTTATTTCTCAGCATAAATAACCTCAGATAAAGTTTGGCCTACAGCCTCTAATGTTGATTTATTTATCACATTAATATTATCATTAACTGTATGCCAATGTGCAGGAAATTTGCTAGAGGTACCTTCACTGTGATGAATAATATCTATCATTGGGATACCTGCAATTTTATTTACAAAAAAATGGTCATCGGTTATATAACCACCTTGCATATAGTAGAAGTAATTTGTAAACCCAAGTTGAGTTGCCTTGTCCCATACTTTTCTAAGAATTGGTTCAGCATACTCTAAACTATAGCCTTCAAAAACAAATTTTGCATTATGAGCACCTACCATGTCCAATAAAATTCCATATTTTGCTGTATATCCAGGAACATGCTTCACTCTGCTCCAAAATTGCGAACCCAAGCAATAAGATTCACTGCCATGCTCAGACTTACCCAAATCTTCAGCATCAAAACAAACAAAATCAATTCCAATTGTAGGTTTTTGTTGCTTCATAATTCTTGCGAGCTCTAACATAACGGCAACACCGCTTGCGCCATCATCTGCAGCAAGGATGGCTTGATTATGATTAGCAGGATTTGGATCATTATCTGCATAAGGCCTACTGTCCCAATGCGCTGCAATTACAACCCTTTCTGAAGCATTGGGATTAATACTGGCAATTATATTTCTCATTTGAATGGCTTTTCCATCCCAATTTTTAGCGCTTGCCTTTTGTTCCATTACCCTATCAGTAAATTTTTTGAACTCAGCAACTAAATAGTCTCCACACTTTGTATGGGCTGAGCTGTTGCAAACCCTAGGACCAAAAGCAAGTTGTATCTCAATGTATTTATACGCAGTATCTGAACTAAATACTGGTCCAAGTAGCTTTGGTTTAACTGTATTAGGCTGGTTTTCGGTTTGAACCGAACCCTCGTCTGCGGTTTTATTAGTGCTAGTTGTATTGTCGCAACTCATAAAAGGTGCAATCATCAAAAGGACTAAAATTAATTTTTTATTCATTGTTTTTCATTAATACTTTTTCCATTAGGGTTACATCCAAGAACTTACCAAATTTGAATCCCACTTCATGCATTACCCCAATAATAGAGAATCCATTCTTAAGGTGAAGGTCGATACTTACCTGATTACCTTCAGTAATTCTTGAGAGCAAATAGTGCAAGTTAACCTCTTCGGCTGTTTTAAGGAGAGATTTAAACAATAAGCTACCAATTCCTCTTGCCCTAAAATTCTTATGAATGTAAATAGAAACTTCAGCTGTTTTATTATATGCTGCGCGTTCACTCCAAGCATTTAAGGAAGCCCATCCAACAACATCATCTGAAACAATAGCTACTATAACAGGATTGTTTTCAGCACGCAATTGAAACCACTTTGAGCGGTCCTCCAATGATTTTATTTCAGTATCGAAAGTGGCGACACCATTTAACACTGCTTCATTATAGATTTCTGTAATTGCTGGGACATCACTAAGGATCGCAAGTCTTATTTGAATTTCAGTTTGACTAATATTCATAAAACCCTTTTCCAGTTTTTTTTCCATGAAATCCAGCATCTACTTTTTGTTGTTGAATTCTGCTAGGTCTAAATTTTCCATCTTCGTGAAAAAGCTTGTAAATACTTGACGTGACAGAAAAATTAGTATCCACTCCAATTAAATCCATCAACCGAAATGGCCCCATTTTAAACCCCGAACTTTCCATTAAGGTATCAATGTCCTCGAATGAGGCAACATTTTCCTCAAGTGCTTTAAGTCCTTCAACATAATAATGCCTAGCCACTCTATTGACAATAAATCCAGGTGCATCCTTTGCCATTACGCAGGTTTTTCCCATAGACTCAATTAGTGCTTTACAACCATTTGCTATTAAAGGGTCTGTGTGTGCTCCACTAATTATCTCAACCAATTTCATGATGGTGGCAGGATTAAAGAAATGTATTCCCAAAAATCTTTCAGGATTTGGAATAGCGACAGCAATTTGAGTGATAGGAATAGAACTTGTATTAGAGGCAAGGATTGTATCATCAGGATTGAGGGCTGCCACCGTTTTAAAAAACTGATGTTTCAAGTCTAACCTTTCTAAAATTGCTTCTATAATTAAATCAGCCTTAACTTCTTCAATATTTGAAGAAAAGACAATCCTGCTTTTTATGGCTGTAACCTGATCTGCATTTAACTTTCCTTTATCAAAAAGGTATTGCAATGATGAGAAAATTGCGTCTTTTGCCTTATCCAGTATTGCAAGTTGTATGTCGAACAATATAACCTGATAGCCAGAAGTTGCGCAAACTTGTGCAATTCCTGAACCCATAGTACCTGCACCGGCTATGGCTATGATTTGGATTTTTTTCATAATTAACCTGTCAAAATTACTTAAAACAAAAAAGGCATTGCTATTGCTATACAAAATAAATATAATTTTGTACTAATTCTCATTATTATGATTACAGTAAGCGAAAAAGCAAAAAATAGGATTTCACAACTTATGTTGGAGCAATCATTTGACCATAATTATTTCTTAAGAGTAGGAGTTGAAAGTGGCGGATGTTCCGGATTATCTTATAAACTAGATTTTGATAACACTGTAAAAGCAGGTGATGAAACATTTGAATTTGAAGGTGTAAAAGTAGTAACAGACAAACGCAGTGTGCTTTACCTTTTTGGAACTGAATTAGATTTTACAGATGGTTTAAACGGAAAGGGATTTGCTTTCAACAACCCAAATGCCTCACGTACTTGCAGTTGTGGTGAAAGTTTCGCAGTTTGAGGATAATTTTTAATTGAATTTTTGAAATTAGTATTCTATGTCTATATTTGCCCTCCCTTTTAGAGGGTAAAAGACGTAATAAAAAGAAAAGTATTAAGGCATGGCTAATCATAAATCAGCAAAAACAAGAATTAGAAATAGCGCTACAAAGCGCTTACGTAATCGCTATCAAGCTAAAACTACCCGTACTCTTGCGAAAAGATTACGTACTAGCACTGTTAAAAGTGAGGCAGAAACTTTACTGAAGGAAGTTAGTGCAATGCTAGACAAATTAGCAAAGCGTAACATCATACACAAAAACAAAGCTGCCAATCAAAAATCTAAGTTGGCTAAAGTTGTAAATAAAATTGGAACTGAAGTTGTAGTTGAGAAAAAAACTACTCGCAAAAAGAAAACAGCTTAATTTAAAATTATTTTATTTAGAAAAAGGCCTCTTTGGAGGTCTTTTTTTTATCCTATAATCCTGATTTATTAGCCGTTGGCTCTTGGACAGGGTGACAAGTATATGTAATTTTGGGGAATGGAAAATACTCCAATAAATATACCAATTAGGTACCTAGCAGAAGACGAAAAGCCAAGAGAAAAACTTATGCAATTTGGCCCTAATCATCTCTCAAATGCTGAGTTATTGGCCATCTTGATTAACAGCGGAAACAAACATTCTTCTGCCATCATGCTAGCAAGACAAATTTTGGGGGCAGCACAAAATGAGTTGAAGCTGCTTCAAAGAATGAATTGGAAAGAACTTAGTAAGTTAAAAGGCATTGGGTCGGCAAAAGCCATAACCTTAACTGCTGCCTTTGAATTGGGCAAGCGCCAAAGAGAAGAAGAAGCAAAAAAAATCACTAAAATAAAATCAAGCAGAGAAGTCTTCCAACAATTTGAACATCTTTTAGAAGATAAAGATAAGGAAGAGTTTTGGATGTTACTTTTAAACCGTGGAAACGGAATAATTTCCAAGAAAAAAATAAGTGAAGGTGGAATATCAGGGACTGTTGTTGACCCGAAAATCATTTTTGGGATTGCACTTTCAGAATTAGCCTCATCAATAATTTTGTGCCATAATCATCCTTCAGGAAATTTAACACCTAGTCAACAGGACATTGAAATAACAAGAAAACTTAAAGAGGGAGGTAAGTTATTGGACATTTTGGTGCAAGACCATATCATAACCGGTAATAAAACATATTTTAGTTTTGCTGATGAAGGATTAATGTAAAATACTATTTTTGAGGAGAAATGCCAATTACATTTATTAATAAGTTCAGGACTTGGATAAGACAATATCCGACAGCAAGGAAATTTATCAAATTTGGAATTGTAGGCGCAACTAGTGCAAGTGTTAGTTTAGGAGTATTTTGGTTATTAGTAAACCAATTTCCTTCCCTCAATCTATTATCTAAAGCAATTGGTTACATAATGGGGTTCTTTGTAGGGTTTACCCTAAACAAATTCTGGACCTACATTGACCAAACGGATGAGGATGAAAAATATCTCTTAAAATACATTCTAGTTTATGCAGTAACGTTCGTAATTTACTTAGCAATAAATTTTATTTTTGATCATTTCCTGCATCCTAATAAGTGGATTGCAAATCTTACAATTGGCATGTTAGAAAACAATATAAGCACATGGATGCTAGAAAACGGCCCATTAGTTTCAAATGTCATAGCCATTTTCATAAACATCTTTCTAAATTTTTTTGGCACAAACAAATTGGTTTTTAAAGTTCCAGAACCAGACCATTTGTTTGATTAAAAATAAATAGAATTTGGTTCAAACCGAAACCATTACCTGCTTAAATACATACTTTTCTCTTTGTATAACAACCTAAAATGAGGGTCTTGTAAGTCTTTTATAAATCTAATTGCCTCGCCAGTTGACTTCATTTCAGGCCCCAATTCTTTGTTAACATTAGGAAATTTATCAAAACTAAAAACAGGCTCTTTAATTGCATAACCTGTTAACTTGCGCTCAAAAGTAAAGTCTTTTAGCTTGTGTGTGCCTAACATAACCTTCGTAGCAATATTTATATAGGGAATTTGGTAAGCTTTAGCAATGAAGGGAACAGTTCTACTAGCGCGTGGATTAGCTTCAATCACATAGACCTTTTCATTTTTTATAGCAAATTGGATGTTTAATAATCCACGGATATTCATGTTCTTAGCTAATTCTATAGCATATTGTTCCATTTTGTTTTGAATCGATTCGCTTAAACTAAAAGGAGGAAGTACCGCAGAACTATCTCCCGAGTGAATTCCTGCCGGCTCAATGTGTTCCATCATGCCTACGATATGAACATCTTCTCCATCACAGATTAAATCTATTTCTGCTTCTTCTGCACGGTCTAAAAAGTGGTCTATTAAACAGCGATTTCCAGGTAAATCTCCCAATAAATCAATAACTGCTTGTTCTAGGTCTTCATCATTAATTACTATTTTCATTCCTTGACCTCCTAAAACATAACTAGGTCTAACTAAAACTGGATACCCCACTTTATTTGCTACAACTATGGCCTCTTCGGCATCTTCTGCAACCCCATAATCTGGATATGGTATATCAAGTTCTTTTAACAAATCAGAAAAACTGCCTCTATCCTCTGATAAATCCATGTCTGGAAAACTGGTACCAATGATCTTGATATTTAGTTCATGTAATTTTCGCGCAAGCTTTAAGGCTGTTTGACCACCCAATTGAACAATTACACCTTCTGGCTTTTCTAGGTCAATGATTTCTCGCAATGTTTCCCAAAAAACAGGTTCAAAATAAAGTTTATCAGCCATATCAAAATCTGTACTTACAGTTTCTGGATTACAATTAATCATAATGGCTTCAAATCCAACCTCTTTAGCAGCTAGTAAACCGTGCACGCAGCTGTAATCAAATTCTATTCCTTGGCCAATTCTGTTTGGTCCCGAACCAAGTACAATAATTTTTTTTCTATCAGAAACGACACTTTCATTTTCTCCATCAAAGGTTGAATAAAAATAATTGGTAGGTGAAGGAAATTCTCCTGCACATGTGTCTACCATTTTATAAATTCTATTGATGCCAAATTTTTTACGCAAATTCCAAACTTCATCTTCACTTGTATCGCCGCCTAATAAATAAGCAATCTGAATGTCGCTATACCCTTTCTGCTTTAATTCTATTAGGATTTCCTTTGGTAAATTATTTAAATTAAATCGCTTAGTATCATTTTCTAAACGAACCATGTCATTAATTTGGGTTAGAAACCATCGGTCAATTCTAGTAATTTTTTCTAACGAAGAAATAGGCATTCCAAGACTTAAGGCATCTTTAACTGCAAAAATTCTATCCCAGCTTGGGTTTTTTAATTTCTCTACGATGTCCTCTAATTTCCTCTGTTGAAACCCATCTGCTCCTAAACCATTTCTTTTTATCTCCAAACTTTGTGTTGCCTTTTGAAGCGCTTCAATAAACGTTCTGCCAATGCCCATTACTTCTCCAACTGATTTCATTTGTAGTCCAAGTGTTTTGTTTGAACCTTTGAACTTATCAAAGTTCCATCTTGGAATTTTTACGATTACATAATCAATTGCTGGTTCAAAAAAAGCTGAAGTGGTTTTTGTAACTGGGTTCTTGAGTTCATCTAAATGATATCCTATCGCTAGTTTGGCAGCAATCTTGGCAATTGGATATCCTGTAGCCTTAGAAGCAAGGGCAGATGACCTTGAAACTCTAGGGTTTATTTCTACAGAAATTATACTTTCATCTTCTGGATTTACAGCAAATTGGACGTTACATCCACCTGCAAAATTTCCAATGGAACGCATCATGTGTATGGCCATTGTTCTCATTTCTTGAAAAACAGTATCGCTCAAGGTCATTGCTGGAGCTACTGTAATAGAATCACCAGTATGAATGCCCATAGGGTCAAAGTTTTCTATGGTACAAATAATCGCTACGCTATCATTTTTATCCCTTAATAATTCTAACTCATATTCTTTCCAACCAAAAACTGCCTTTTCTACTAGAACTTCGTGTGTTGGCGAAGCAGACAAACCTCTTTGGAGTGCTGCATCTAATTCTTCTTTCACCCAAACAAATCCTCCACCTGTACCTCCTAGTGTATAAGAAGGCCTAATCACTAAAGGAAATCCTATTTTTTGGGCAATTTCTTTTCCTTCTAAAAATGAATTGGCCACTTTTGAATCAGCAACTGGTACTCCTATATCAATCATTTTCTGACGAAACTTCTCTCTATTTTCTGTAGTATCAATTGCTGCAATGTCAACACCAATCATTCTCACATTATATTTTTTCCAAAGTCCCATTTCATCACACTCAATTGCCAAGTTAAGTGCTGTTTGGCCACCCATTGTTGGCAATACTGCATCAATTTGGTGATCGTTAAGTATTTTCTCAATTGACTCAGGATTCAAGGGCAACAAATAAACATGATCAGCAGTAACTGGATCTGTCATGATTGTCGCTGGATTGCTATTAATCAAAATTACTTTGATGCCTTCTTCTTTTAAAGACCTCGCTGCTTGTGAGCCACTATAATCAAACTCGCAAGCCTGACCAATAACTATTGGACCACTTCCAATGATGAGAACTGAATGAATACTTGAGTCTTTTGGCATAATATAAATGATTATTTATAGGTATAAATTATGCAAAAGTAAGCCACTAATCGAATTAACGAAAGGAATATGTGCAATGTGGAAAGATTCCTATATTTTAATGCTATTTAAAGAGTAAAAACACGCTTAAGTCCTAAGAATTGGACATTTGAATAATTTCTGTGTATAGCCTAAACAATGTATCTAATTTGCAATCGTTTATGAACCGAATAATACAAACATTTTCTGCTATCAGTTTATTATTATTTGCATTTATAATAGCCTGGGTGGTGAGTGAAAAAAATCTAGCACCAAATGATAGCTTGCAAGGTATTTATGATAATAACATGAAACCCTGCATGAATTATTGGACGACAGACCCAAGCTATACAGATACTGTTAGTATGCACATGCAGGCCATGAAGCTGTATGATAAGGGGGATTATGCACTAGCTTTAGAGGCTTTTCAGAGATTTGAACCTAATGAAAATGAACAGAGTTTATACAATTTGTATACAGGTATTTGTTTGCTACAAACAAATTTTAATCTGTTAGCAATTTCTAGGTTTCAAGAGGCTGTTGCAGTAGGCAATAAATTTGAGATTATTCAATTAAGCAAATGGTACTTAGCAATGGCCTATTTAAAAAGTGGACGTCAAAATGAGGCAATTGCAACACTCAATAAATTAGTGGAAGTAAATGCTTCCCAAAAATACCAAGCCCAGAACATTATAAAAGAAATAGATGTTGCAAGTAATCCAATGAATCACTTATTGGTATTTGTAACTAAATAAATTAGGAGGATAACTAAACCTCCTAATTTATTCCATTTTCTGGTTCTAAAATGATGAAGATAGCGTTAAGAAAAAGTTTGTACCCGCTGCTGGCATAAACAAAGGAAAATTTCCACGATTGCCAATTGCATCTATAGTATTTGAGCCTCCCAAACTTCCAAATGGTGCATACTTAGCATTAAGCAAGTTGTTGGCATGTAGCCTGATTTGCCATGTTGCCTTTTCGATAAATTTTAAATTGAATTGGTAGGTAAACCTCAAATCCAAAGTATAAAAAGCTGGAATACTAAGTAATTCATTACCTGTATTATCTAAGTATTGTTTACTTACGTATCGTCCATTTATAGCAGTATTTATCGTTTCATCTAAGCTAATAAATTGAATACCTAATAAATGTATTTGGTTTGGACTTAATGCAAGTGGTGTGCCTTTAAAAGTCTTTTGAATAGATGTTCCAATTGGGTCTGCATTAGAAAATGTTTGTGTAAATTCCTTTGCACCATTCATGCTAAAAGATGCATTAGCAAACAATGAAAACATTTTATCAAAAGGAATCAAAACCTCAGACTCTAAGCCTCTGCGCCAACTTCTTCCAATATTTCCAGTTATTGGGTAGCCAAAGTTATTGAGTGCCCCTGTGCCAACAATCTGGTTTTGAAATTCCATGAAAAATGCGTTAGCCAAAACCTTAAATCCATTTGTTATAAAGCGATAGCCCATTTCTGTATTCCATAATTGTTCTGGCTTAATCGATGTTTGTTGCACCTCACCAATTGCAAAATCATCTTGCAAAAAATCAAAGCGTGTAGGTTCTCTAAAACCTAAACCAGTAAATATATAAAGCGTTTGACCATGTCTTAAAGTTTGGTTCAAGCCAATTCTTGGATTTAAAAACACCCATTGCATATCATTTACTTTTCCAAAACTTGGGCGAATGGCCATTTCTTTATCTTCGTAACTAAAGGTAGTCACTCTAATCTGCATATCTACAAACAAACTCAGCCTATCGGTGGCACTTAAATTTCCTTTTAAAAAAGCACTTAAATCTTTTTTTACTCCAGTATTTCTATACACTTCGTGGTTAGGGAAAATGCCATTTGGCAATAATGCAGCAGCGTCTACTTCCATAAAGTGGTCGGCTGTAAAATAGTTTGCATGCAAACCGCTATTTAGTTCAAAGCGCTTAAATTTAAGTGTGTGCGTAACAAATGCGCCATAAAACTTCTGGTCTAAACGATAAGAAGTCATCATATCTCCGGCAAAAATGTTAGTATCACCGCCATTAATTACAGGCGGCATATTGAACCAATCAAAAGAGTAGCCCCAACTTGCAGGAAATTGAAATTGAAATTTAGGTGCAGCACTTCTTACAAAATACACGCTTGCATTTAGAGTTTGGTTCAAACCGATTCTTCTAAAATATTGAATTTGATTGAAAAATTGTCTAAAAGCATCAGATTCTCCATTCACAAAAGGGTTACTTTTGGCATTATCCTCAAAAGTTTGCTTGTCAATCCCTAGATAAGATAATTGGTTGCTGGTAGCGCCACCAAATAAGTTGAACCTAATGGAGCCTTTGGATAATAATCGTGTTACAGAAACTTGATACGAGTTAACTTGTGCTGCTGCATTATTTCTGAATCCGTTGGTTTGAACCCTACCAATTCTAAGTTGAGAAAGCCACTTTTTGTTAATTAAACCGCTATGAATATTTGCTGTTATTCGGCTTGAACCAAAGGATCCAAAACCTACCTGAATTTCGGCGGAGTGTTTCTGCTTTAAGGCAGCCAAAGTAATTTGAACCGAGCCTCCAAAGGCAGATGTCCCATTAGTGGAAGTCCCAAGTCCACGTTGCACTTGAACCTCCTCTACCCCGCTTAATAAATCTGCAAAATTGGTGAAAAAGACTCCTTGGTTTTCTGGGTCATTTACTGGAATTCCATTAATGGTTGTATTGATTCTAGTTTGATCCATGCCTCGCATTCTAAAGAAACTATAGCCAATTCCAGTTCCATTATCGCTATATGAATTTATAGATGGAAGTTGTTGTAGCACCGTAGGAATGTCTGCACCAAAATAGAGTTGCTTTAGTTTTTTACTTTCAAGACTGCTAAAAGTTAAAGGACGATTGAGAGAAGGATTGATTTCTTTGATAACCAATTCTTGTAAACCAATTTGTTTACTTAAACTATCTTGTTGCCCAACAACAAAAATAGGAAGCAGCATTGCTGCAGATATATATAATATTTTTTTCATACTTTTCCCTTTCGCAGGCATTATCCTGATCAGGTTCGGAGGGTTTGTTCTCAGCCCACACCAAAGCATGGGCACCCCTAAAGACAGTTGCAAAGCAATATTAAAGATCAACCAAAACCAAATTTTAACGTCGAATTTTACCAATTAAACTATTTTGTAATTTTCTTGTCTTATCTATATGCATCTTTGAGCGCTAAAAAATTACTTGCTTTGAAATTTAAACATTCCATCCTCTTTATTTTGCTAAACATAACTTGTTTTTGGGCAAATTCTCAGTCAACTACCAGCCTAATAAAAGGTATAGTAGTTGATAAAAACACCCTTCAACCTATTCTAGGGGTAAGCATATCATTAATGCAGGGAACAAAAGTAATTGGCGGAACAACTTCTAATGAAATGGGTAGATTTAAGATTGAAAACATTAAACCAGACACTTATACGGTTCAATTTAGTTTCATTGGATATGTTACCAAAAAACAAAACCTAATCTTAACAGATGTGGAGAAAGTACTAGGAAGAGTTTTTTTAGAAGCTGATGCACAAAAACTAAAAGAGGTTACTGTTCAAAGCAACCAAATTAGAGTGGAGCAAAAAGGAGATACAACTAGTATCAATGCAGATGCCTATAAAGTAAATAGAGATGCTACCGCAGAAGACCTTGTTAAGAAAATGCCTGGCATTACTGTTGAAAATGGGCAAGTAAAAGCACAAGGAGAAGACTTAAAAAAAGTTTTAGTTGATGGCAAAGAGTTTTTTGGAGATGATGCGCAAATGGCCTTACGAAACTTACCTGCAGAAATTGTTGATAGGGTGCAAATATTCGACCGCATGAGCGACCAATCACAATTTACTGGATTTAGAGATGGAAACACAGATAAAACCATGAACATCACCACCAAAAACGGCAAAAATCAAGGTGCGTTCGGAAAGTTGTATGCTGGATATGGAACTGATAATCGATTTCAGGCAGGTGTTAGTTTAAACCAATTCAAAGGCAATAGACGCATCACCCTTCTAGGGATTTCTAACAATATCAATCAACAAAACTTTTCGATGCAAGACCTTTTTGGAGGAAACGCAGGAAGAATGAGCATGATGATGGCTAATAGAGGAAATAGCCGAGGCGGCCCTCCAATGGGTGGAGCTGGAGATTTTTTAGTTGGTCAACAACCTGGCATTGCAACTACCAATTCTATTGGTTTAAACTATACAGACAAATGGGGAACAAAAACTTCCGTTCAAGGAAGTTATTTCTTTAATGCAAGTAATACGATAACCCAAAAGGTTATCAATAGAAACTTTTTGGTAAACCCAGAAATAAAGCAACTGTACGAGGATTCTACTGGAAGCGAAAACCGTAATTATAATCATCGCTTCAACCTCAGACTTGAACATAGTTTTGACAGCATGAATTCTTTGGTTTTTACGCCAAAAATTAACTTCCAAAATGCAAGTATCTTTAGCGATCAATATGCTAAAAATATTATACAAGACACTTTGCAACTAAATGAAACTCAAACCACCAACAATACAGAAAACAGAGGATATACTTTAAGTGGTAATTTATTGTATAGACATAAATTTCAAAAAGCTGGACGAACAATTAGCTTAAATTTAGGATCAGACATAAGTAGAAGAAATAGTGAGGTTTTCCAAAAATCACAAAATGTATTTTTAGATAGCAATAGTGCTTTGCAAACAAGTGGGTTCAGACAATTTGCCGAATCTGTAACCAATGGAAACACATATAATGCAAACCTAACCTATTCTGAAATGGTTGCCAAAAACCTACAGTTACAAGTAAGTTATAATCCTTCTTTAAATCAAAACTTCACTGATAGATTAACCAACAAATTTGATAGCGCAACTAATGAATACTTATTATTGGACAGTGCGCTAAGCAACACCTTTGACAATACTGTAACAACACATAAAGGAAATGTAAGCTTGAACCTAAACAAAGAAAAATACTCTTTAACGGTAGGTGTAACCCAGCAATTTTTAGCACTTGAAAGTACGCAGAGCTTCCCGATAACAGATAACTTTAGAAAAGACTTTAGCAATCTCTTACCTAATGCGACTTTTCAATATAAAATAAGTCAGGCTAAAAGTATGCGAGTTATTTACAGAACAAATACAAATACACCTTCTGTAACACAATTACAAAATGTGGTAGATAACAGCAATCCTTTGTTACTAAGTTCTGGAAATCCAAATTTGAGACAAGAATATTCACATAACTTAATTTTAAGATATGGTTCAAACAATTGGCAAAGCGCACAATCCTTTTTTGCGTTTGCTATGGCTCAATTTACCAATGATTATATAGCAAATGCTAATTATACTGCAACTGAAAGCGGTTTGTTGATAGATGGTATTTTAGTCCCACGTGGCGCGCAATATACTAAGCCAACAAACCTTAGTGGTTACTTTAACACTCGCAGTTTCATCACTTACGGTATTCCTGTAAAAAAGCTAAAAAGCAATGTGAATTTGAATCTTGGGTTAAACTACTCAATGGTACCTGGCTTAGTAAATGATCGTAAAAATTCTGCAAACACATTCAACATCAATTCTGGCTTTGTTGTAGGAAGTAATATTAGCGAAAAGATTGATTTTACAATAGGCCATAGCGCCAATATAAATTTAGTAGAAAACACCTTAATCGTAGCTCAAAACAACAACTTCTTTATAAATACTTCAACTGTTAAGGCTAACTTAATGCCCAATAGCAGTTGGGTATTTTCTACAGATATTGCCTATACAAATTTCAAAGGAATTGGAAGTTCTTTTAACCAAGATTATTTTCTTTGGAATGCAGGCCTAGGCTACCGCTTCTTCAAAAAAATGGCTGAGGTAAGGATAAGTGTTTTCGACTTGTTGAACCAAAACGCTAGCATCAATAGAACGATAACAGAAACCTATGTGGAAGACAATAGAAGCAATGTATTACAAAGGTATTTTATGTTGACATTAACCTACAATATCAGACGTTTTAATTATAATGCTGCAAGTCAAAACAACCTTGCACCAGCAGGGCCTGGTGGCAGTGGTACTCCTTCTCCAGTTAATCAGCCTAAATAAAATTACTTAAGTTTTATAGTGCAACTGATCATTTTATGGTCGCTAAAATTAAGTTTATTTGTTTTGTAGTTGAAGCTATTCCACGTTTTATCGTGTAATATATAGTCTATTCTGAAGGAAGGCATTTTACCAATATAGGTTCTACTCATTCCATATCCAGATTCCATAAAAGCATCTTTCAAATTGCGACGAATTGTCCGATAAGAATAACTCATTGGAGAATCATTAAAATCTCCACAAACAATAAGTTTATGCGGACTACGCTCCATTTGCTCCCTTAAATGCTCAGCTTGTTTTGCCCTTTCTTTAAAAGCGTATTTCAACTTTGCCACAATTCTTCTGAAATCAGCTGTTTCTAATAAATCCTCTCCACTCGCCATTTGCTCAACCGCCCAATAATCCTTTCTATCAAATACAATAGACTTTAAATGAGTATTAATTACTCTAATCGTATCTTTCCCTACTACAATGTCTGCAAAGAGAGAAAGATTGCTAGATTGGGTTACTCTTTCCAAAAAACCTTTTTTTACTATAGGGTATTTACTAAAAATACAAACGCCATAACCAGTTGGGTAGGTTTGACTTAAAATATCTGCATTGTAATTTGCATAGCTTTTATATTCATTAGAAAAACGCTTAAACATGGGCTTTTGCTGATAGCCACCCAAATTAGTAAACTCTTGCAAGCAAATAACATCAGGTTTTAAGGTGTCTAACATTGAAAAGAAATAATTGCTATCCTTTCCCATAAAATCATAAGCACCCATATAATGTGTATTGAAATCAACAACATTCAAAAATATCCCAGCTTCATTTGCACTTACTTTTGGATTTATTTGCAAATAGGCCGGAACATGAGGAATTGCAGGCAATAAAAGTGATACAGAGAAAATTGCTAATTTATACTTTTTTCCAACTAGCCAACCCACACAAAACAAAAAATCTAGTAGTACCAAAAAAGGAAAACTCAACCCAAGAAAAGCAAGAAACCAAAAATCGCGTGGAGAAAAAATTGGTGCTAAATAGGCTCCTATCATGCCAAAACCAACTAAGGCATTTAGTGCAATCAATATTTTAAGAATCCACTTCAAATTACTTTCCCGCTTTAAATAAGATATCCTTCTCTTTCTTTGTTAAACTTTCATACCCACCTTTAATTATCTTATCAAGAATAGCATCTACTTCTCCTTGTGTTGGTTTTCCATAGTCAGAAGTTGTAACTCTTGTGTTAGACTTATGATGCACCTTTAATTTGGGTTTAGTCTTAAAACCATTAGAAAAAAACTCAAATGTTTTATCCAACATATTTGGGACCTCAGATTTACTGTAAATGAGTTTTATGAAGAAATAACCAAATGCAGCACCTCCTAAATGAGCAATATGTCCTCCAGGATTACCCTGTGGGATACTAATCAAATCAATTAATACAGTAATTATGGCAATATATTTTAGCTTTATAGAGCCCAAAAACATTAAGCTAATACCATAATTTGGCAACAAAGTAGCCGTAGCAACTACAATAGACAATACACCAGCAGAAGCCCCTAAGGCCATTTCAAACATTACCCTATTAGAGAATGCAGGAAATACATTGTATGCTACCATATAGATTAAGCCACCAAAAATTCCTCCTAAAAAATAGGCTTGATAGGTTTTTGAATTGCCTAAGTATTGTTGAAATAACTCACCCAACCAATACAACCACAACATGTTAAAAATCAAATGAAATAAACCTGAATGTAAGAACATGTAAGTTATGATACTCCAAGGTTGGAATAGCAATCTAGAAAATGAAGCAGGCAACGAAAACCAATTAATCAAGCTAATTCCAAAATCTAGTTGAAACAAAAATGAAATCAATTGAAAAATTGAAATCATTAAGAATACTAAAACATTTACTAGAATAATTCTAATAATAGCATTCCCATAATTAAACCGATATTTAATCTCTTCTAAAATACTCATCTATCCTCCAAACTTAACCAAGTTAGTCAAAGTTAAAAAACCATTCACATAATTTCTTACAAACAAAAAATAGAATAATTTATAAATTGCCACAAATCACCACAAAATGAAGTACTTGTTTAGGATAACACTTTTGAGCCTTGGAATATTGTTTATAAGTAAATGTTTTGCTCAAAATGGGTTTCCACAAAATGGACCAAGTGATAAACGGGTTCAACTCATCGCATTTGTTAACGCAAATATTCAAACTACCCCAAATACATTGCTCAAAGACGTTACGCTTATCATCAAAGAGGGTAAAATTGATGCGATTCAAAGCAGTAGTTTACCAATTCCAAAGGAAGCAAAAATCATAAACCTCAATGGTCGTTATATTTATCCTTCATTTATAGATTTGTTTAGCAGTTATGGTTTGAACCAAGAAAAAGAATCGAAACATAAAAAACAGCAACAATATGAAAATAACAAACCCGGCGCTTATACTTGGAATGATGCCATTCATTTGGATAGAAAATCTGTTGAAATTTTTGAATTTGATGAGAAAAAAAGTGAACAATACCTTTCCTCTGGTTTTGGTTCAACCCTAAGCATTTTACAGGATGGAATTTTTAGAGGTAGCGGAACTTTGGTATTAACAGGCAAAGGCCCAGAACATCAACTAATTATTAGCAAAGAAACTGCAACAGGCCTAAGCTTTAACAAAGGAAACAGCAAGCAAGATTATCCGGGTTCTGCCATGGGCGTGGTTGCGCTTATCAGACAAACTTATTATGATGCTGATTATTACGGCAAAAATAAGGAAGAAGTAAATTTAAGCTTTGAGCAATTTCAAAAACATAAAAGTTTGCCAGCCATTTTTGAAACGGAAAACAAGTACGCGGCGCTTAGAGCAGCAAAAATTGGAAAAGAATTTGGCATAAATTATCTACTCAAATCTACCGGCGATGATTACCAAAGAATTCAGGAAATAAAGGCCACTGGAAATTCCCTAATTATTCCTATAAACTTCCCAAAACCCTTTGAGGTGCAAGATCCCTTTGATGCCGAAAGAATCAATCTTGCCGACTTAAAACATTGGGAAATGGCTCCCAAAAACCCAGCCATTGTAAACTCACAAACCATCCCTTTTGCCATAACTTCAAGCGGTTGTGCAAATGCAGAGGAATTTTTAAACAACCTCAGAAAAGCTGTATCTTATGGCCTTAGTAAAGAAGCAGCTCTTAACGCATTAACCCTTGCACCCGCCAAAATGCTAAATGTTGCAACAAAAATAGGCAGCCTACAAAAAGGAATGATGGCCAATTTTTTTATCAGTAGCAATGATTTGTTTGAACCCAATTCCGAAATTCTGGACCATTATACCAATGGAAACCATAATGCCTTAAAACCATGGAACAATCAAACCCTTGCGGGTGTATATGAGTTAAACTTGCCAGAATTAGGATTAATAAAACTTGTAATCAAAAACGATAAAACACTAGAAACTTTTGTGTGGGCAAAAGACTCTTTAAAAATTAATTTAAGCCAAAAGTCTGGCTATTACAGTTCTAGCATTCCTACATCAAAAGAGAGTGAACTGCTTATAAGACTCGAATTTTGGATTAGTAAAACCAATGCCAGTCAACAAGCGACTGAAATTAAAGGATTGGCTTGGGATAAAACTGGCAATACCCATAACTTTAGCGGTAAACTAATAGAAAACACAATTGCAAAGCAAGAAAACAAGAACATAGATTCCTCCCAGCAAATTGGCCAAATTATTTACCCATTTTCAGAGTTCGGTTTGAACCAAACGCCTATGCAAGAATCTGTTATCTTCAAAAATGCTACAATTTGGACAAATGAAAAAGATGGGATTTTAAAAGAAACGGATGTGGCCATTAGCAAAGGAAAAATTATAGCGATAGGAAAAAATTTAACGCTTGCAAATGCCAAAATTGTAGATTGCAAGGGCAAGCACCTAAGCAACGGTATCATTGATGAGCATTCGCACATTGGCATTTACAGAGGTGTAAATGAATGTACTCAAAACAACACTGCAGAAGTAAGAATTGGAGATGTAATTAATGCAGATGATATTAATATTTATAGGCAGCTATCAGGCGGTGTAATTGCGTGCCAACAATTGCACGGCTCATGTAATCCAATTGGTGGCCAAAGCAGTATCATTAAGCTTCGTTGGGGGAAAGCTCCCGAAGAAATGAAATTTAAAGAGGCAGATGGCTTTATTAAATTTGCGTTAGGCGAAAACGTAAAACAAAGCAATTGGGGAAATGAAACTTCGCGATACCCCCAAACAAGAATGGGTGTTGAGCAAGTTTATTTTGATGCTTTCAATAGAGCAAAAGAATATGAAAAGAAGTTAAAGGAAAACCCTAGTCTTACGCGAAAAGATTTAGAATTAGAGACCCTCGTTGAAATACTTAACAAGAAAAGATTTATCAGTTGTCACAGTTATGTGCAAAGTGAAATAAATATGTTAATGAAAGTAGGTGACAGTCTAGGATTTAAAGTAAACACCTTTACCCATATTTTGGAAGGATACAAAGTTGCCGACAAAATGCTTGCACATGGCGCCAATGCTAGCACCTTTGCCGATTGGTGGGCTTATAAATATGAAGTAATTGACGCTATCCCACAAAATGCTGCAATACTAAACCAAATGGGAATTGTTACTGCAGTTAATAGTGATGATGCAGAAATGGGAAGAAGGTTAAACCAAGAAGCAGCAAAAATGATTAAGTATGGCAATTTAAGCGAAGAGGCTGCTTGGAAAATGGTAACACTAAATCCTGCAAAAATGCTGCATATTGAAAAATATACTGGAAGTATCAAAGTAGGAAAAGATGCTGATTTGGTAGTTTGGTCTGATAACCCATTAAGCATTTATGCAAAAACAGAAATGACTTTTATAGATGGAATTTGTTATTTCAGCTTGGAGAAAGATAAGGAACTAAGAATTTCAATTAAAAAGGAAAGGGAAAGAATCATTCAAAAAATGATTTTGGCCAAACAAAAAGGAGAAAAAACAACCAAACATGTTAGCGCTCCAGATATGGACTACCATTGCGATACTGTTGAGGAATACTAAATCAAAAAAAATGAAAAAATTACAATTTATACTACTTCTTGTTACATTAAAATTTTGTGCTTTGGGTCAAACCAATACCACCATTATACAAAACGGCACCTACCATTTGGGAAATGGGCAAGTAATAGAAAATGGGGTTTTGGTGATGGAAAACGGTAAAATAACCTTCGTTGGTTCAGAACTAAAAGTACTTTACAAAAACGCTAAAGTAATTGAGGCCAAAGGAAAACACGTTTATCCTGGACTAATTGCCATGAATAACTATATGGGACTCAACGAAATTGATGCCGTAAGAGCAACCAGAGATTATTCGGAAACAGGACTATTCAACCCAAATGTTCGTTCTGTTATTGCCTATAACACAGACTCTAAAATATTGCCAACAGCTAGTTTTAATGGGATATTATACACACAGGCAGTTCCTGTTGGGGGCATTATATCTGGCAGCAGCAGCCTCATGAAAATGCAGGCTTGGAATTGGGAAGATGCAGCAGTTGCTATAGATGAAGGTATTCATATTAATTGGCCTAGCATGCACCTTTCTCCTTATTCTGGTGAGGATGCAGAAAAACAATTGAAACGAACAGAGGAAAGTATTGCCAAAATTGAAACCTTCTTTTCAGATGCGCAGCAATACCAATTGGCGCCAAATCCAGATTTTAACGCAAGGATGCATGCCATGAAAAATGTGCTCAATGGCAAGCAGACATTATACATTCATACTGATGAAGCCAAAGGAATTGTTCATGCCATTAACTTTTTCAAAACTAAATTTCCTAATGTAAAATTAGCCCTGGTTGGTGCTTCCGAATCCTATATGATAATCGATTTCTTAAAAGAATTCAATATTCCAATTATTCTTAACAGCATTCATGCTTTGCCTCAAAAAAAGGCAGATGATGTTGATCAACCTTATAAAACACCAGCACAATTGGTAGCTGCTGGGATAAAGGTGGTACTTTCCAAGGAAGGAAGTTGGGAGGCTAGAAATTTACCATTTTTAGCTGGCACAGCAGTAGCTTATGGCTTAACTAAGGAACAAGCATTACAGTGTATTTCCTTAAATGCTGCCCAAGTATTGGGAGTTGACAACAAAATTGGAAGTTTAGAAGTTGGTAAGGATGCCTCTTTGGTAATTTGTGAAGGTGACATTTTAGATATGAGGACTAATGTACTTTATGCAGCTTTTATTTGTGGTGAACCAGTTAATTTAGAAAACGAGCAAGTAATACTTGCCCGCAAATACAAAGAAAAATATGGATTCTAACCTTGTAGCTATTTATTGAATCGTTCCCAAGCGGCCTTGGTTAAAAACTCTCTATCATCTGGATGAGCAATACTAGTAAGCAACTCTGAACGCTGCTCCATGTTTTTGCCATAAAGGTTAACGGCTCCGTATTCTGTAACCACCCAATGAATATGGCCTCTGGTTGTAACAACGCCAGCACCTGTTTTTAAAGTTGGCGTTATGCGCGAAATGCCTTTTCCGGTGCGGGATGGTAATGCAATTATCGGTTTACCACCTTCCGACAATGAAGCACCTCTGATAAAATCCATTTGGCCGCCAATACCAGAATATTGAAACATACCAATAGAATCTGCACAAACTTGCCCCGTTAAATCAATTTCAATGGCACTATTGATTGCTGTAACTTTAGGGTTTTGTTTTACTACATGAGGGTCGTTTACGTAGCTAATATCCATACATTTTACAATAGGATTATCATCCACAAAGTCATACAAACGCTTGGTTCCAACCAAAAAGCCACTTACACAATAGCCATTTACTTTTCTCTTTTTGCTATTATTAATAACTCCCTTTTCTATTAGGTCAATTGCTCCATCTGAGAACATCTCTGTATGTAATCCTAGGTTTCTGTGTGAACCAAGGTTTCTGAGCACATTGTCTGGAATATTACCAATACCAAGCTGTAAAGTGGCCTCATCTTCAACTAATTCCGCTACATTTTTTCCAATTTGCTCACAAACTTCGTCTCTGGATTCAGAATAACTTACCACTGGTAGTGGCTCGTTAACATAAACAGCATAATCAATTTGGGAAATATGAATAAACGCATCGCCATGTGTACGAGGCATGTTTGGATTGATTTGAGCAATTAATACCTTAGCTGTTTGTGATGCTGCGCGTGCAACATCAACAGAAGTTCCTAAACTTACATATCCATGTTTATCTGGCACAGAGACATGAAGTAAGGCAACATCCAAGGGCAATATCTGCTTTCTAAAAAATCCAGGAATCTCGCTCAAAAATACTGGAACATAATCTCCTCTATTAGAATTAACTGCCTTTCTTACAGAATCTGAAACAAACAATGAATTGATAAAAAAGTGTTCAGCCAATGATTCATCATTTAAGTCGAACCCAATGGTACTAACACTTACCAGTTCAACTTTTCTTAGCTCCTGTTTTCTATTTAATAACGCATCCAGCAAAACTGTTGGCGTTGCAGCACTTCCATGAATAAAAACTCTTTGTCCAGATAATACATGTTTAACCGCCTCTTCGGCACTAACAAATTTTGTATGTTTTTGCATGCTACAAAGATAACTTGACTCCATAAGACCAATGTTAACTTATGTTAGTTTTGATAAAAATCATAAACCAGATTAAACCTTAACAGATAATTGCTATCTTACTTTTGAAATACTGCATGGAAGTTACACAAACAGACAAGCATTTACTGGAAAAGTTTAAAATCACTGCCACCAAAAAAGAGGCTTTTCAGCTCTTATTGGAAAAGTATAACCGCAAAGTTTATTGGCAGGTTAGGCGAATTGTTATTGACCACGATGATGCCAATGATGTAGTTCAGAACACCTTTATTAAAGTTTGGGAAAAACTTGAGAGCTTCCGAGAAGACAGTCAGTTTTATACTTGGCTCTTTAGAATTGCAACCAACGAAGCGCTGGCTTTTCTGCAAAAAAAGAGAAGTGCTAGGAATATTAGCATGGAAGAAATGCAAGAGGAATTATCTAATCAAATTGAGGCAGGCAGCTATTTTGATGGAAACAAAACCGAAAGAATTTTACAACAGGCAATATTAACCTTACCCGAAAAACAACGATTGGTGTTTAACATGAAATATTATGATAACTTAAAATACGAAGAAATTGAATCAATACTTGGTACAAGCGTGGGCGCCCTTAAAGCTTCCTACCACCACGCAGTTAAAAAGATTGAACAATTTGTTAGGCAGTCTTTAAACCAATAGGCAAAAGTTGCCTCTAATAAATAACAAAATGGATAACGAAATTAAAAATATAGAAGATTTCCTAAATACAATGCCAAAAACTGGGGGTTTTAAAGTGCCTGAAGACTATTTTGAAAAGCTAAATATCAAGGTAATAGAAAATGTAAACAGTAAAAAAACCAATGGTTTAAAGCTTCTTTGGGTAAATTCAATCAACCTCACCGCAATTGCAGCTTCTCTCTTCATAATTTCGGGTTTATTTTTGTTTGAACCAAATAGTATTAAAAACCAAGAACCAAATGCTGAAGAAATTATCAGTCATTTGCAGCAAGAAGAAATTACTGTGGATCTACTTTGTGATGCTGGTTGGTGCTTAGAATTGGATCAAACCGAACCTAAAAACAGTGACATAGAAGAAGAGATTTTACTGAATACCGAAACAGAATTATTAATCAACGAGTTATAAAATTAAGATCATGAAAAAATATATTATAATAATAACTTGCCTTTTAACTACAATATTTGCAAGTTATGCCCAAGGGCCAGAGAATCGAAAAGAGAAAATTGAAGCGCTTAAAGTGGCTTATATCACAAAAAAACTTAACCTTAGCCCAGAAGAAGCGCAAAAGTTTTGGCCTGTTTATAATAAATACCAAGCAGAAATTGAAAAGTTACGTAAAGATTTTAAAGGTGAAATGTCAGAAGAGTTGCTTAATTTAGAACAACTCACAACTGCAGAAGCAGATAAAGCTTTAAATGACATGATTGCCTTCAAAACCAATGAAGTAGATATTACTAAAAAGTATACTACAGAATTTAAGAAAGTGCTGAGCTCGCAGAAGGTTGTTAAGTTTTTTGTGGCCGAACAAAGCTTTAAAAGAGAATTGTTGAAGATGTTGAGAGAAAAACAAAGGCAGTAAGCCTTAAGCTCTTTTTCGTCTTTTATATGCTTCACTTAAAAAGGTTACCTCATTGGGTAGCCTTTTTATTTCTTGGTGAAAAATAATATCATAAGCACCATTGTCAATCAATTCAAAGTTTGTTTCTTCGTTATAATCTGGGGCTAACACAATTACTGGCAAACCTAATGCATGTTCTTTAGTAAGATTCAAAACATCTAAAGCAGAAAATTCTTCCATTGTTCTGCCAGTTAAAATCAAATCAGGCTTATTGTAAACCAACTCAAAATGCAAATCATGGGTGTTATCTACTCTTCTCAAAAAATGCAGGACTTTGGTATTTTCCAAGATTTTTTCAACCATTCTAATCACTGAGCCATTGGTTTCAACCAATACAATCTTTATTTCCCAAAATGGATTCAAAATGCCGTTTTGAAGTTTATGGCTACTACCAGTATCGTTGGTTGAATTGCTAACAATCATATCTTTAACTATATTATACTTTGCTTAATCAAGAATCAATGCATGTATTAGCCCAAACCAAATGCCAAAAAGTAAACAAGCATCTTTTCATTAAATATCCGATTTTCGCTTCATGAGAAAACTCCTTCTACTTCTGTTGTGTAACAGTTTCATTTTTCAAATAGTATTGGGTCAAACCGATACTGATTTTAAAAATGGTTATTTCCAAAAGGGTGATAGCCTTGCATTTTTATTAGATGAAAAAGTATATGGCATAACAGCTGATTACTTTTTAGTTACTGGGGCTTTCAGGAATTGGAGTCAAGACCTTAAAGATGCAAATTGGCAGCTAAAATCAGTAGGAAACGGTAAATGGATTTTATGGTTAAACAATAAAAATTTTGAAAAAGTGAAACCTTCACAACCTTTTAAATTTAGAACTTCTGAAGGAAAATGGCTTGATCCACCAAAAATTGCAGAAAACATTGAAGGCGGCAACCTTGTGTTTCTAAAAGGTTTTGAACCGCTTTCCCTTGCAGCAACCATTTTAAATGATAGCACCATTGAAGCGAATATTACAGGAATTACTGAAGACGAGGCAGATGGCCCCTTTCTAAATAACCTAAGCCTGGTTAACGCAAAAAATTCACCTGTTTTAATAGATAAGGTTTACTATAGTTTTACACCCTCTCCCAAACAAAAAAACTTAAATGGAGAGGTAATTGGCAAGGCCAATCTCATCTTAAAAATCACCAAAAACTTTGATAAGAGACGCGTTTATTATTTAAGTCATAACGGTTTGAACCTAAAAGAATTAGTGAGTTTTGACGGTTGGTTCAAAACGCTAAAAAGTAATAAAGAATTTGGTGCCAATGTTAATGCACTTAAAACTGAAACCAGCTTTAGGGTATTTGCCCCAAGAGCAACAGCAGTTAAACTATACCTTTATCAATCAGCCACACAAACCAAAGCAGATACAGTTTATGAATTGATTGCAGACAACCAAGGTGTTTGGGAAACAACAATTGCAAAAGACCTTGCTGGCTTTTGGTATGATTATACCGTTCATGGTTTTTCAGACCCTGGTAATTTCTTTTTTGAAACGCACCCAGTTCATGTAAGCGACCCATACGCTCGTGTTAGTGATGATAGTTTTGGCAAATGCAGAGTTGCTTACAAGACTTCTGCTGCTATGCCTTTGCCCAAAGGCCGACCAGTAATGGAATCGGTGATGGCGTATGAGGTGCATGTGCAAGACTTCACAGATTTGCTGCCTGTTTCGAATGATTTAAAGGGCACAATTGCTGCAATGGGTATTCCAAAACTCAAGAACAAAAAAGGTAAATCCATTGGTTTTGATTATTTAGTAAAACTTGGAATAAACACAGTACATCTAATGCCTGTGCAAGAAATGTTGCATTGGCCAAAAGACGAATGGGAGGCCGCTTTTAAAAATGACGCCTATATGATTGAGCAAGGAATTGCAACAGAAAATTACGATTGGGGCTATAGAACCTCCCATAGTTTTGCCATTGAAACACGGTACAGAAAAAAGGGAACAGAAGCTGGTCAGGAAAGAGAGCAATTTAGAGATTTGGTGGAAGCATTTCATAAAAAAGGAATTGCCGTTATTGTAGATTTTGTATTTAACCATACCGCAGAAAACATGGATGGTAGAGAGTATCTGTTTCATTTTAACGCATTCGACAAACAATATTATTATCGTACCAAGAACCTTGAACACATTGGAGAATATGGCAATGAAACCAAAAGTGAAAATAGATACATGGTACAACGTTGGATGATTGACCAATGCAAACATTTTATTGAAGAATTTGGAGTAGATGGTTTTAGAATTGATTTGGCTGGCCAAACTGACAAGCAAACCTTAGTTAAATTAAAAGAAGCTTTACCAAAAGATATTATCATTTATGGAGAACCATGGATTGACAGCAATGACCCAACTTACAATAAAAACCCAGACTGGCATTGGTACAAAGAAGATGCTCCTATTTGCTATTTTAATGATGATACCAGAAACACCTTTAAAGGACCCGTTTTTGAATTAAACAGCAAAGAAAAAGACAGAGGTTGGGCAGGTGGAAATAGTGCATTGCGCAACGATGTAAAAAGAGCACTTATTTGCTCCTTCCCTACTCAAAAGAACATCAATAGTGCAATCAACTACTTAGACATTCATGATAATTTTGCCTTAGCAGACCAATTTGCTACCTATAATTTTGATGGCCGTTTTGGGGTAGATGAGGTTAATTATAAAATCGCAGCCATTTTACTTTTTACCACTCCAGGACCTTTAGTTATGCACGGCGGTTCAGAAATGATGCGCAGTAAAGGAATGGCGCCTTTGATGGAAGTTGAAAAGGAAATTCCTAGCGGCAAAATTTACTTTCATGGAAAGCGCGATACCTATAACATGCGCAGCGCTAATCAGTTTGTTTGGGAAAATGTAGGTTTGGATCAGTACAAGAAAAAAATTACTGAATTTTCTAAAGCAACTCCTTATACTAATGCCAATTATTACAATATGCTAAACTATTGGAGTGCACTTATAGAATTAAGAAAAAGACACCTTCTTCCTTTGACAACTTATCAATTCAAGAAGGAAAATTCTGCAACTTTAACAAGCAATAATTTTGAGTTTTTTGAACCAAAAGATGAGTCGGCACTAGGCTATATGATTGAACAAAAAATACTGGTTTTGTTAAATACTGGAGCAGAACACCAAGAATTCTTGATCAACTTGCCAGCAGGCATTTGGAAGCAGGTTGGGAATGAAAACGCTATAGCCTTAGATGCAGGTTTTGGGAAATATTACGAGCAGGTTAACGGGGGCAAAAGAACTTTTAAATTATCCCCATTGAGCCTGCAAATTTGGATAAGAAATTAAATAAAAAATGGTTTGAACCTATGTTTAGGTTCAAACCATTTAAAAAAGTATTATTTTACTATTTATAAAGCGGAAATGCTTGCATCATAGCATTTACCTCTTTTCTAACATTACCTATTAAAGCTTCATTATCGGCATTCATTAGCACTTGGTCTATAAACCCAACAATAGTTGCCATGTGTTCTTCTTTTAAGCCACGAGAAGTAATAGCGGGAGTTCCAATTCTAATTCCAGATGTTACAAAAGGTGATTTATCATCAAAAGGAACCATATTCTTATTAATGGTAATATCTGCTTTAATTAAAACATTCTCGGCAGCCTTTCCGCTGATTCCTTTGTTTCTTAAATCAATTAACATCAAATGATTATCAGTACCGCCACTGATAATTTGGTAACCCAAATTCATAAACGCAGCAGCCATCGCTTGAGCATTGCTTCTCACTTGTTTAATGTAAGTTTGGTATTCTAGGGAAAGCGCTTCGCCAAATGCCACAGCTTTTGCGGCAATCACATGCTCTAGCGGTCCACCTTGTGTACCAGGAAAAACAGCGGCATCCAAAATGGCACTCATCATTTTAATTTCTCCTTTTGGTGTGGTTTGACCCCATGGATTTTCAAAATCTTTTCCCATCATTATAATTCCACCTCTTGGCCCGCGCAAAGTTTTATGGGTAGTAGAAGTTACGATATGGCAATGCGGCATTGGGTCATTTAATAACTTGCCAGCAATTAAACCTGCTGGGTGAGAAATATCTGCTAATAATAATGCTCCTGCTTCATCAGCTATTGTCCTTAATCGAGCATAATCCCAATCTCTGCTGTATGCAGAAGCACCACATATTATCATTTTTGGCTGTTCAACTTTTGCAATTTCAGCCACCTTATCCCAATTAATTAGACCTGTTTCTCTTTCTACGCCATAAAAAGAAGGTTTATATAGTTTTCCAGAAAAATTTACAGGAGAGCCGTGGGTTAAATGTCCACCATGCGATAAGTCAAAACCCAAAATCTTATCTCCAGGATTTAGGCAAGCTAGCATAACAGCAGCATTTGCTTGAGCGCCACTATGTGGTTGGACATTAGCCCAAACAGCACCAAAAAGTTGTTTTAACCTATCAATGGCAATGTTTTCAACCTTATCAACTACTTCGCATCCACCATAATAACGTTTTCCAGGTAATCCTTCAGCATATTTATTTGTTAATACGGAGCCTGCAGCCTCCATTACTTGAAGACTAACGAAGTTCTCTGATGCAATTAGTTCAATACCGTGTTCTTGGCGGTTTTGCTCCTCTTGAATGAGGTCGAAAATTACCTTATCTCTGTTCATAAATTGAAACGTTTTGTTGAGCTGCAAAATAGTATTTTGAGTCATACTATGGAAAAAGTTTATTTTTGTTTACAGATTATCTACTTAACTATTTCAATAGACTTAAAAAAATGAAAGCCATAATTCCTGTTGCTGGTATTGGAACACGCCTTAGACCACACACACATACGCAACCTAAAGCCCTGATTCCAATTGCTGGAAAACCAATTTTAGCGCACATCACGGAATATTTGATTGAGGCTAGTATCAACGATTTCGTATTTATCATTGGGTACTTAGGCGATAAAATTGAGCAATATATCCAACAACACTATCCTAATATCAACGCTCAATTTGTAATTCAAACCTCAGGCAAAGGTGTTGGGCATGCTATTTGGTTAGCAAAAAATTTAGTTTTACCCAAAGAAGAATTACTCATAATTTTTGGAGATACAATCATAGATGCAGACCTCAAATCAATTGTAAAAATGGAAGGCAATTGGATTGGTCTAAAAAAAGTGGAAGACCCAAGATTTTTTGGAGTTGCAGAAATAGATAAAGTTGGAAATATTTTAAAGGTAGTAGAAAAGCCATCTATTCCCAAAAGCAACTATGCATTGGTGGGCGCATTCAAGATTAAAGATAGCCAACAATTATTGGAGGCATTAGATACCAATCTTGCAAAAAAGCTTAAAACCTATGGCGAGTTTACGCTTACCGATGCCATTATGGAGATGATTAATCAGGGATTAAACTTTAATCATTTTATGGTAGACAATTGGTTTGATTGTGGCAAAAAAGAAGTGCTCTTAGAAACCAACTCGCTGTTACTTAAAAAACTAATTCAAACAGCATCTTCCCATAACTTCGAGAATACCATTATTATCCCTCCTGTTTTTATTGGAGAAGGATGTAAAATAAGTAACAGCATTATTGGACCAAATGTAAGTATTGGAGAAAATGCAATCTTAAATTACGCAACAATAAAAGAATCAATAATAGGGCCTTTTGCACAAATAGAATTTGCTATACTACACCGCTCCTTAATTGGAAATGATGCATTGCTCAAAGGCATGAGTCAAAGCCTAAATATTGGGGATAGCACAGAAATTAACTTTGGTTAATTCTAACCCTTTTCCTCTTCTTCTTCCTCTAAATCTTCGTCCTCAAACTCCTCATCATCATCCCCTTCTTCGTAATCTTCAACTTCAAACCATTCCTGATCATCATCTGGAAAAAGCAAAGCTGCATCAAATACATGTGTGCAAACATCATCCAAGTCGTTAAACCAAACACATTCAACTTGCTCGTTTTCTAATAATTTGGAAACGGTTAACAAAGGGCCTCCAGAATTTAGTCGAACTGTTTCACCTACTTCAAATTCAATTTTGTTTTCCATAGTTGTTTTTATTGATATTCAAATTTCTAATATTTACTTTCCCATATGGTTAACAAATAAACAAGAAATAGTTAGGGAAGGTGTAATTTGAAAAAGGGCGTACAAATTGAATTGTTTAACAAATTGTATTTATTTGAAGAATTATGAACAACTTAATTACCCAATTATTCCAAATTAAATATCCAATCATCCAAGGTGGAATGGTTTGGTGTAGTGGTTGGAAACTCGCCTCTGCAGTGAGCAATGCAGGAGGACTAGGTCTTATAGGCTCTGGCAGTATGACTCCAGGACTATTAGAAACACATATTTTAAAATGCAAAGAAGCAACCAACAAACCATTTGGAGTGAATATTCCTTTACTATATCCGCATGCTGAGGCTCATATTGAAATTCTGCTCAAACATAAAGTACCAATTGTGTTTACCTCAGCTGGAAATCCAGCACTTTACACAAAAAAATTAAAAGAAAATGGATGTAAGGTGGTGCATGTAATAGCAAACTCTAAATTTGCATTAAAAGCTGTTGAAGCAGGAGTAGATGCTTTGGTAGCAGAAGGATTCGAGGCTGGTGGTCATAATGGCAAAGAAGAAACTTCAAGTTTTTGCTTGATTCCTCAAATAGCTAGAATTAGTCAATTACCCATTATTGCTGCAGGAGGCATGTATGATGGAAGAAGTTGGCTGGCTGCCGAGGCCTTAGGCGCAAGTGGTATTCAAATCGGGACAAGGTTTGCTGCATGTATAGAGTCATCGGCACACACAAATTATAAAGAAGCCATAATAAAAGCACTAGAAGGGGAAACACAACTTACCTTAAAACAACTTACACCTGTAAGAATGTTTAAAAATGAGCTGTATTTTCAGCTGGATGCGATGATAAGTAAAGGCGCATCAAGCGAAGAATTAAGAAGTTTTATGGGTAGAGGACGCTCCAAAAAAGGAGTATTTGAAGGAGATTTAGCTCAAGGAGAATTAGAAATGGGTGCTGTAAGTTCGTTAATTAATAAAAAAGAATCTGCACAAGAAATAATAAGCGAGTTAGTGAAAACATATATTGAAGCTAGGAAAAAATTAATTGAGAATAATTTTCTGTCTTAAGATTTCAACTTTATCTCGCAGAACTCTGAAAAACTGATTTCTTTGTTTTTCTGCAACCCCACTAATTAGTGTGCTTTTTCTCAAAAGGTTATTTAGCCAAAGCTCATTTTCATGTACAAAATCGGCACTAGTTGTGCTCATCATATTAAAAGTATTATTGCTAACATAAGCTATTTTGGTTGAACCAATGTTGGCAAGAATACTATTGTTACCAATCATCACCTCACTCTTATAAAGCTTGAAATTTTCCTTCTCGCTTTCTCCTAGCTCAATTAACTTGCTGCTTCTTGAAGCCTTTTTCTGCACTAAATTTAACTCTTCTAGGTACAAATCACATAAATGCAAGGCATCTTGCTTTGTGTTAAAAAATCCACTTTCAAAAAAGTACTCAATCTGCTTAAGATTACTGTTAATCGTATCTTCAGTCCAAATTTCTATAGAGTGTATTTGATTGTAATTCTGTAGCATTTCGTAAGCAGTACTAATCATTTCATCGTCTATCATGGCCGGATCAAAATTATGATCTGCATAATCAGGAGAGTTTAAAATCGACTTTAACCAGTAAAACAATTTAAATGCAATTAAATCACGATGAAAAAAATGATGCCATACCGGAACATCGTCTGCTCCAAATAAAATTTGATTATTTATAGACCCACCAATTTTTTTTATATCACTAGAAAGAAAATGAAGCCATAACTTAAAATTATCCTTTTTATCATCAAGCTTGAGGTAGTCAAAGGTTACCTTATTGCTCATATGTTGAATTTCTGGATCAAAAGACACTTTAAAATGCTTACATATGAGTGAAATCTCCTCAATATTAAATAGGGTTTCACTTCTAATTCTGCGGTAAGCACTATCTGCGCTAATTTTGAGTAAATCAGCTAATTCATCTACAAATGAAACATTAGTTGGAACAGCACTTTTTACCCTAACTAAAAATTGTTCTTGAATTAAGAATGATTTTTTTTCCATAATTAAGGTTTTAATGCTTTAAGCTCTGACTCCTTGATGCTATAACCCCATTTTACAAGTCCTTTTACATCAAAGCAGGTTATTAATAGTATTCTTTCTCCTCTTTTTGGACCACTAATAGCAATTGTACAATAATTGTTTTCAGCAGCTAAAGTGCCGGGAATTCTTTGCGGATTATCTTTCTCCGGTGTAGTTGCAGCATTTGAAGCACCCGCAGTAATAGAGCTTGAGGTTAAATCATATAAAGGATAACCAAGACTTTCTGTAACCTTTTCGTTTTTTAATAATTCCGTATGGTGTCTGTCTCCACTCAAAAAAACAACACCAGAGATCTTTTGCTCGGTAATGAATTTTATAATTTCCTCTCGCTCTTTTTTGTAAAAATTATAGGATTCTTTATCGGTGTTTTCATTGATAAATTGCCCTCCTATTGCCACAAATTTAAAACTTGCTTTACTATGTTTCAATTTGTTTTTTAACCAAGAAAGTTGTGTACTCCCAAGTTGTGTCTTAGCAAAGTAGCGTTCATCTAAATCAGATTCATCCCTAAAATATCGGTCATCACATAAAAAAAACTCTGCATCACTAAACCTAAAATTGCTGTATATACCTTTTCCATCCTCTCCATAGGTCTTATTTCCCCAATAATCTTTGAATAATGCGTAGGTAAGGTCCTTAAATTCAAAATTCTTATTTGCATCATTGTCTCCAAAATCATGATCATCCCAAATGGCATAATTATTCCTTTTTGCCAGTAACGGTTGTAATTCGGGTAGGCTTCGGGTATGTCTATATCTATATTCTATACCACTTTTGCTGCTATAATCTGCTTCTCTTAAATATACATTATCTCCTAACCAAAGCATAAAATCAGCGGGTGTTTCAGTCATACTTTTCAAAATACTTGTTTGTTGGCCGTAAGGTCTGCCCGGCCTATCGTAGGCAGAATCATTAATGTACAAGCATGAGCCTAACATAAAGGTGAAGTTTGGTGGAGATGTTCTCCATTCCCACAAAATTTTGGTTACAAACTCTGTAGAATAAGGAAGTGAAACCTTTTTTCCGTCTAATAAGATACTGTAATCATAAACTTTGCCCATTTCTAGCCCAGTTATTACAAATTTTGTTATCCTAGGCAAACATAAATCCTTGTTAGCATTGGTTTCGGTTTGAACCAAACGTTGACCTTTTGTTCCCTTAATTTGGTATTCAATAGCAATTGTTTTTGCACACTTGGTTTGAACCCAAACTAATGCTTCTGTATGTTCTGAGTAGCCATTCATAGGACCTGCAACAATTTTGGGCTCAATTGAATTTTGGGCTGCAAGGCCCAAACAAAAAATTGTAAATATGATTGTAAACGTATTTTTCATCCTTTTCAAATGTAAAGAAAAGTTTTGAGTGATGAATTCAATCCATTTGCAAAAAGCTTTGTTACCTTTGTGTTATTAAATGAACACAGAAACAGAAAATAGCCCCTTTGTGCTAGACGATGCTAGCAAGGCTAAATGGTATAGGGTTGTATTTGACCTGAAAAAGCAATTTGGTAAAAAGCCTGATATGAACGGAATACTATTCTTAATTGGCGTAAGGGAACTTGGCCAAATGCGTGAATTTGCCAAACATGAAAAAATGGATTTAATGCATATAGCAACCTGTAAACTGCTGAGCTACGAGGGCTATTATGCTTACGAGCACACAGATGCTGATGGTTGGCCCCACTATAGAATGTTAAAAAAGCCTCCCTATACAGATTTACTCTCCCAAGAAAATAGATTGAGGAAAATGGTGGTTACCTATTTTGAGGAAAATGGATTATTGGATTTGGTTCAAACCGAAACCCCATAAACCTTTTCGATAGCCATTAACAAAATTTTAGATGCCAACATAATTTCATCCTCTGTAATGGTTAAAGGTGGCGAAATTCTAATTTTATTGGTGGCAAATAAAAACCAATCGCTAATTAAACCTCCTTCTATGGCATATTGAATTACCTTAATGGTATTTTCAAATGAATCTAATTGGACAGCCAACATTAATCCCATTCCATCAATTTTTTGAATAGCCTGATGAGGCAAATTTTCCCTAAATAGCATTTCCTTTTTAGCAACTTCTTTTATCAAGTCTAGACGCAAGAGTTCTTCAATTCCAGCCAATGCCGCTGCACAAACTACAGGGTGCCCACCAAAAGTAGTTATATGACCCAAAATAGGATGGTGAGAAAAGCTTGACATCATGGCCTTTGAGCTAACCACTGCTCCAATTGGCATTCCTGCACCTAATGCCTTTCCTAATAAAAGTATATCAGGCAATATGGAATAATGCTCAAAAGCAAACATTTTCCCCGTTTTGCCCATGCCACTTTGAATTTCATCAAAAATTAACAAACAGCAATGTTGGTTGCACTTTTCTCTTAATTGACTTAAAAACTCTATATCGGCAGGTATATAACCTCCTTCTCCTCTAATCACTTCTACAATAACACAAGCCGTTTTGTGAGTTATGAGAGCAAGACTATCTAAATTGTTAAACTCAATAAAATCAACACCTGGCAACAATGGCCTGTATGCTTGTTGGTATTCTTCTTCGCTATTTAAACTTAAAGCCGCATGCGTGCTGCCATGGTATGATTTTTTACAAGCCAATATCTCAAATTTGCCCGTAACTCTTTTGGCAAGTTTCAAGGCAACATCAGTAGCCTCTGCACCAGAATTTAAAAAATAAACAGCATCCAATGTTGGTGGTAAAAGAGAGGTTAGTTTTTCTGCCAATTTAGTTTGTGGACTTTGAACAAACTCTCCATAAACCATCACATGCATATGAGCATCCATTTGGTGCATGACAGCTCTTTTAACTGCTTCATTTCCATGGCCTAAATGACTAACACTAATCCCTGAAATTAAATCTAGATACTTTTTTCCCGCAACATCAATCAAATAATTGCCCTGAGCACTGACAATTTCTAATAATAAAGGAAACTCTGAAGTTTGTGCTTGATGCAACAAAAACAGCTGTCGATTGTTTGGCTTCATAATAGTGCAAACAAAGGTAAAAATCTTACTTTTGCCGCCGTAAAAATACAAGTCATGGATAAAATAAAAATTGCTGTAGCGAAGGGTGATGGGATTGGTCCTGAAGTTATGGATGCAGTTCTCCGAATTTTTGAAGCCGCCCAAGTACCTCTTGAGTATTCATTTGTTGACATGGGAAAAAGCTTTTACGACAAAGGCTTTAGTACTGGGATGACACCAGAAGCCAAAGAAACTGTTGAGTCCCTAGGTATTCTTTTTAAAGGTCCCATGGAAACGCCAAAAGGAAAAGGTGTAAAAAGTATTAATGTTACCGCCAGAAAAACATGGAGTACCTATGCAAATAGAAGACACTTCAAATCATTAACTGGTGTAGATACAGTTTTTTCTAAAGCAGCTATTCCAATTGATCTAACCATCGTTAGAGAAAACATTGAAGGAACTTATGGCGGAATTGAACACATGCTAACCCAAGATGTTGCATTGTGCAGAAGGTTTATCACTCGTCCAGGAAGTTTGCAGGTTCACAGATTTGCCTTTGAAATGGCAAAAAAAGAAGGTTTTAAAAAAGTAACTTGTGCCCACAAGGCCAATATCATGAAGCTTACTGATGGTTTATTTCTTGAGACTTTCTATGAAGTAGCAAAAGAATATCCAGAAATTGAGTCTAATGATATCATCGTTGATGATTTGGCAATGAAACTAGTTAGCAAACCTCAAACATTTGAAGTAGTGGTTCTTACAAACCTCCAAGGGGATATTATGAGTGACTTATGTGCAGGTTTGGTAGGTGGATTAGGTTTCGCTCCTTCCGCAAATATTGGTGATAATATTTCCATATTTGAAGCTGTGCATGGCACAGCACCAGACATCATGGGAAAAAACATTGCCAATCCAACTGCATTGTTATTAAGTGGCTTTATGATGCTTCGTTACTTAGGCTTAATGAATCAGGCAAATGCTATTGAAAACGCACTTTTGGTAACCTTAGAAGAAGGTAATCACACAGGTGATTTTGGTGACAAATCTAAACCATCTTTAAATACAACGGAATTCTCAGATCTAATAATCCGTAACCTTGGAAGAGTTCCTGCTGCTGGAGAAGCAAGGAAAGCTGCAGCAGCGGTTAGCAGTTATAAAATCCCTAGCCTACCAGCCACTCAAAAAATGATGTTTACCGAAAGTCGTAAACCAGAGGCTGTCATTGGTGTAGATTTGTTTTTTGAATCGCAAAAAACCGCAGCAGAAATTGCACCTATGCTTCAAAAGCATGAAAGAGATGGTGTCAAATTAATCATGATTTCTAACCGTGGAACCCAAGTTTGGCCAACAGGATCTGTTTTTACAGAATGTGTAGACCAATACAGGGCAAGATTTGAGGTGAAAGAAGGAAGTTCAAACCTAAGCGAAATGATGAAACTAGCTGAATCTGCAGGAGGAGACTTTTTTGTTTCTTCGGTTGAATTGCTTAGAAGTTTTGATGGAAAACCAGCTTATTCTTTAGCTCAAGGTCAATAAAAAAGAGAATCCAAAGTTATAATTCGAAAGCCCTGCCCATTAAAGCAGGGCTTTGCTTTTAAAACCCATTCTAAATCAGCCTTCATTACCTTGGCTCTGGTTTGGTTATCAAACCAAATAATTTTGGGGTTTCGGTTTGAACCAATTCTAGTTAAAAAAGCGTTTCTATCCTCATTCAGAAACGGTGTATATTTGCATTGCTTTTTAGATACCCACCAAACTAAATCAGGATAATTACTTAGGTTATTATCCCCCAACATACAACTATTTTCTTGTAAATAGTTGCTAAATGCTAAATGCGACATTGTATTATACTCTAACTTATCATAACCTTTTCTACCTAGAAAAATAAAAGCGATTAGATGCAAACCAATAGTTGTTAAAAGCAAGGTTCTCTTAAATCCAATACTCAATTTCACTTTTTCTAATAATAAATAACCACAAATAGCAATAGGCGTCCATAAAACACTAATGTATCGAGGAAATTGAATTAAGGACAAGCCTGTCTGAGCCAATAGAAGAAATAATAATGAAACTCCTGTTCCCAAAATTAAACCAGCAGCTGCCTTAATATTTTTATCTAATTTTGGTTCAAACCAGAAAAATAATATAGCTGAAGCTATTAATAATACTAAATAAATTAAAAATGCGACATTTAAATAAAATGCATCATTTGCAAGCGCATTGAACCAATTTATTAGGTTATCACAAACTGCGCCAATAGAAAATTTATTTGTTAGGTTATGGTCACCTAAAAGCTTTTGGTTAAAATGATAATTGAACCACAACCAAACTGCGCTAATTATAGCGGCTGGAATAATAGATAATACTGCTTTTCGCCAAAAATTATTGATGATTAAGATTGGAAAAAGAATCCCCGGTAGCAGCATCCAAGCCATATATCTTGTTAAACAAAGCAAAGTAAAAAATAGAGCTGAATAGATCAGCGTATGTTTTCCAGACTTTAACAAAAAATACATCCAAGCCAGATAAATCGGTAAAAATACTGCCTCTGTTAAAGCAAACGTCCAAATGTGAAGCCAAGAAAACCCAAAGGTCAAAACAAAAAAACTAGCTAATTTTAGGTTCGAAACGTTAAAAAGAGAAAGTAGTTTGAGGCAGAAGAATAAGGTGGCATTAAATGCTAAAAATTGAATCAACCACACATAAATGTTTTCTGGTATTTCGAAAAAATAACAGGGTAAAGCGAGTATTGAAAATAATGGTGGTGCATTTTGTAAATATTCCCCATCAAATAACATAATGCCATTCCCTTTTAAAAAATTGTAGGCAGCAGAATAATAATTGGCTGTATCTACTTGTACAAGTGGACCATTTAATCCCAAAAAGGAAACAAGGATGGTGTTTGCAAACAAAAATAAGGCAAAAATAGATGTGTTCTGCCTTTTTATTTCCATCAGGTAATTCTAATTATACCAACTCAAATGAAGATAATAGAGATTGAAACAATCCTCTACCATCTGTATTGTAGAGTTCTGAATCAATGGCTCTTTCAGGGTGTGGCATCATGCCAAAAACATTTCTGTTCTTATTACAAATGCCTGCAATATTAAAAAGAGAACCATTTGGATTCGCTTCATTGGTTTCTCTTCCCTGCTGATTGCAATAACTAAACAAAATCTGATCGTTCACTTTTAAAGTTTCTAAGGTTTCTGCATCACAATGGTATCTGCCTTCGCCATGAGCAATTGGTATTTGCAAAACTTGGTCTAAGCTTAATTCAGTAGTTATAAGTGAATTTGTGGTTCTTGCCTTTATATAAACATTCTTGCAATTAAACTTCTGATGGTCATTGTGCAACAACGCACCTGGAAGCAATTGGCTTTCACATAAAATCTGAAATCCATTACAAACACCCCAAACTAATCCACCTTTTGAAGCAAATTCGATTACATTTTGCATGATTGGAGAAAACCGAGCTATTGCGCCACTTCTAAGGTAATCACCATAGCTAAAACCTCCTGGTAAAAATATTAAGTCACAACTCTGCAAATCATGGTCTTTATGCCAAAGCTTTACTGTTTCGCAACCAAATTGGTCTCTAAAAGCACTCACTGCATCCTCATCACAGTTCGATCCTGGAAATACAATTACTCCAACCTTCATAATTAACTTACTTAAGGTTGCAAAAGTAGGGTCTAGATTTAATATTATTAATCTATATACAAATAAAATGCAACAGGAAGCATTCCTTGAGGTAAGGTATGTTTTGAACCAGGCGCTTGTTGTACAGCCTGAGGGAGTGTTGTTGATAGTCTGACCTCTATAAAGGTGATTTTACTGCCAGCTGGACAAATAGTTACTGCCTGCCGGCAATCGTTCGAAAAAAAATGGTTATAATTTTGGTAAGCCTTTCCATGGAAATCAGGAATTTTTGGTTCAACCATTAGGGTAAAGGAAACCAATAAGTTTTTTTTACTTTTATCATTTTTGTCATAAACAACAAGCTTTGGATTCCCCAAATTAAAAAACTGCTTGTTTATACTGGCAACTTTCATCAAATCTATTTGTTCGAATCCATTATCTAAATAATAAATAAACCTTGCTGCAATTTCTACATTTTTAGCGTTGGGTTGATAACCACTTGGATTATGGCTTTCACCTTCTTTGTGGTTATGTGTCTGCGCATTTAGGTTGAATGAGACTAAAAAAGCGCAAATCATTACTAATTTAGATATAAGTTTCTTCATACAATTCATTTAGCAAATTTCGGACCTTTGTTTCTAAAATTATCCTTTATTCTTAACTTAGGGTAAAAAACTCTTCTTTCTCAGTTGTATGAGACCTCACAACTCCTGCACTAACAAGACTAACCAACATTTTTTGTGCACGCCACCTTGAGACATTTAACATTTTGCATATTTCCTTTAATGTTAAGCGACCATTTTTATCCATGGTTTTTAGGACAGCTTGCTCATTTTCAGAATATTTAATAATGTTGATTTGGTTACCTGAGTTTAATTTTAAAACATCTACTACTATTTTGCTAGCAAGTAAAGATTGATCATTAACTCTAATGTGAACCCACCATTTACCTTCCTCGTCTTTGGCAAAATATGGTTTATTTTTTCCTTCAGGAATAATTGCTTCTAAGACCGTTTTTCCACCAAAATCCCATTCTTTAATTTCGAGCGTTACAGCTGGTTTAAGGTAAAATTCGGCAGCCATTTCAAGCATATACTTTTCTTCTTCTGTTCTAACCCCACTAATGGTTTTATTATCATTTACACCCACTAAAAGTGTTCCACCCTTATGGTTTGCGAAAGCACTAAGCGTTTTTGCAATTTTTGAAGCAGAGGAAATAGTCTTTTTAAAATCTAAAACTTCATTTTCTCCTTTTGCAATTCTTAACAATAGTGGGTGCGGGGCCATTTATAATGAAGGTTTCCTCCTGATAAACCATAAACCAATAAAAGTTAACAAACCATTTATAACCAACATTTCAATTCCAACCTGGTATTTCCAACCAAAGTATACCTGAATTTGACTTTGATAGAAATAGCATAAAATTGGAGCCAATAAACAAATTATAGGCCCAAGTTTATCATTAATTTGGTGCTTGGTTAGTATGCCAAAGGCAAACAAACCCAATAATGGTCCATAAGTATAGCCAGCAATATCCAATAAAATAGTAATGATGGATTTATTATTTAGGTACTTAAAATAGTAAACCATCAATAAGAAAACTATTGCGAAGCCTACGTGAATAAACATTCTTAGTTTAGATTTATCTGAATCGATCATCTTTTGATTTCTCTGCATTCCTAAAATATCTATACAAAAAGAGGAAGTTAATGCTGTGATTGCGCCATCAGCACTAGGAAATAATGCAGAAATTAAACCAATAATAAAAATGATAGAAATAAATGGCGGCATGTTAAACATTGCAATACTTGGGAATATATCATCGCCTTTTAGGTTCAAACCATTTGATTGTGCAAATAAATATAAAACACCGCCCAACATTAGAAACAGAAAATTAACCAAGACCATTACACTGCTAAACAAAACCATGTTTTTTTGAGCACCACCTAACGTTTTCACACTAATGTTTTTTTGCATCATTTCTTGATCTAAACCTGTCATTGCTATGGTAATAAACGCACCACCAATAATTTGTTTTAAAAAATATTTTTTATCCCAAAAATCATAATTGAAAATAGCTGTTTTCCCACTCTCATTCAACTGTTTAAGGGTTGAACCTAAATTGAATCCTAAATTGTTCATGATATAAAAAACGCAAACTACCAGTGCCAATAACATAAAAAATGTTTGAAGGGTATCAGTCCATACAATTGTTTTTACGCCGCCTTTCATGGTATACAAAAGGATCATTACCAAAATAACTATGGCTGTAAAATGGAAGCTAATTCCAAGTGCATCCAAAATAAAAATTTGAAGCACGTTTATTACTAAGTAAAGTCTTAAGGTTGCACCTAGGGTCCTAGAAATGATGAAAAACAAAGCGCCGGTTTTATAAGATAAGACGCCATACCTCTGAAGAAGATAGTCATAAATGGAAGTTAGGTTTAAGCGGTAATACAAGGGCAACAAAACATACGCAACCACAAAATAGCCGATGAAATAACCAATAACAACCTGAAAGTAAGCAAAATTACTGCTGCCAACTGTTCCAGGTACAGAAATAAAGGTTACTCCGGAGAGCGAAGTGCCAATCATTCCAAAAGCCACTAATGCCCAATGACTGCTTTTATTTCCAATAAAAAATGTGTGGTTTGTTGAATTTCTGCTTGTTAAATATGAAACCACAAGCAATACAAAAAAATAAATGATTACAAAACTCAATAACAAAATAGAATTCATAGCAATAATTTTAAGCGCTTTCAAACGCTTTGAACAATAAAAATCAAACTTTACTAATAGAAATGTTTTCTATCAGTTTTATTCCAAATCTTCAAAAGAATAAAACCAAAAAGCATGCCTCCTAAATGCGCATAATGGGCAACATTATCAGAGGGGTCACTATTGAAACCTTGAAATAATTCAAATGCACCAAAAATCATCACAAAATACTTTGCTTTAATAGGAAAGGGAAAAAACAAAAGCATCAACATTGTATTTGGAAATAACATTCCATATCCAAGTAATAAACCAAAAACGGCACCACTGGCTCCAACAACAGGGATATTCATTTTTCTTACCACCAAAAAATCTGAAATTTCTTTTGCGCCAGCTAAAAATTCAGGATTTGAAGGGTCTTTCCGCCAAGCTGAAATAAAATCAATAATTCTATCGTCATTGGATAAATAGCTATCTTTCTGAATTAAAGATAAAAATCCGTCATAATCTGCATTCGCGTAAAATTGAGCAACCAAGTTTTTTGCCTGATGTATTTCGTATGCATTTACTCCTAAATGCAATGCAGCAGCACCTAAGGCTGTAACAAAATAAAATATGAAAAATCTTTTGGGACCCCAATAATTCTCTAACTGGCTTCCAAACATCCATAAACTAAACATATTTGAAAGCAGGTGCATAAAACTCCCATGCATAAATACATGAGTAATTAATTGAAATGGTTGAAAAAATACAGATTCTGGATAAAACAGCCCCAATTTTGCATTCAAGTCAATTACTCCTCTATCCGCTAAAACTACATTTGCTAAATAGCATAAGCCATTTATGATTAGTAAATTTTTAACTACTGGTGGAAATATTGATGGTCTAATTTGTTGAAACATATTTGCGCAAGTTAACTTTTTTTGATTTTTGTAACACTTAGAACATCCTAGATATTTGCTCTAAAGTTAATTTACTGACACAAGGTTTACCATCGGGAGCAAATTGGGGCTCATTGCACGCAAAAAGTTCATCCACCAAGCGATTCATTTCTTCCGGTTTTAACTTTAAACCCGATTTTATGGCTGCTCTTTTTGCAAGTGTTTTAGCCACTTGATTGTTTTTAGAAATATCAGGTGTTAAGGTGTTTCTATATGTTTCTATAATTTCAGAAATCAATAAGGATTCGTTTTCTAAGTGCAATTCTGCTGGTAATCCGTTTATCACAAAGGTGTTCTTTCCAAAAGTATTTATCGTAAAACCCAAAGCAGAAATTTCGGGTAATATTTCTAACAAAACAGACTCATCACCGGCATTCAGGGTAATTATTTTTGGAAATAGTAACTGTTGACTTACAATAGGATTTCTTTCGAGTGCCTCCAAATATTTCTCAAAAAGAATCCTTTCATGCGCAGCCTGCTGATTTATTATCATCATTCCACTCTTAATCGGTGTAACGATAAACTGATTATTCAATTGAAAGAAAACCCTAGTATCATTAACATCCTCTCCAACATTAAGTAGTGTTTGAGTAGGTTTAACTGGAAGTGTTTGAGGGGTATTAAATAATAATTCCCAGTTTTGACTGTTTCGCTTTCTTTGAGCCTGATATTGGTCTTTAAACCCTTCTAAACCAATAGAAGATTTATCCAGTTTTGAATTACCTACTGTTTGAAACGGCTGCAAATCTAAGTTGTTAGGTGGGTTTAATTGTAAATGCATAAACTGATTGTCATCAAATCCTGGCTCCTCTGGTACTTGTATGTGCGAAGCCAATGCCTTTCTTACAACAGCCCTTATTATTTGATAAATATTCTTCTCATCCTCAAACTTAATTTCGGTCTTAGTTGGATGTATATTTATATCAATTTGTGCAGGATCAATTGAAATATAAATTATGTATAAAGGAAATTGATCTTTGGTCAATAATCCCTCATAGGCATTGTTAACAGCATGGTTAAGGTAATTATCTTTAAAAAACCGCTTGTTTACAAAAAAATATTGTTCTCCACGGATTCTCTTTGCTATACTGGGTTTCCCAATAAAACCTTCTAATTTAATTATGCTGGTTTGCTCCTCAAAATAAATAAAATCTGATTCTTTTCTATCCTCGAAAACAGACTTAATTCTATCAAATTTGTTTTGAGATGGTAATTCAAATTGCAAATCATCATTATGAACTAACTTTAGTTGAATTTCTGGATTTGCAAGCGCTGCCCTTGTAAATTCATCCAATATATGTTTCCATTCCACAGGATTAGATTTAAGAAAATTCCGACGTGCAGGTATATTGTAAAAAAGATTTTTAACAACTATTTGAGTTCCTTTATTTAGAGGAATATGTTCATGTTTCTTTATTTGAGAGCCTTCTATAATTAGGTTTGAACCTAGTTCGTCAATTTGATTCTTAGTTTTCATCTCAACTTGAGCAACAGAAGCAATACTTGCCAGCGCTTCGCCTCTAAATCCCATCGTGTTTATTTTGTATAAATCTTCAGTTTGGGTAATTTTTGAAGTAGCATGTCTTTCCCAACAAATTCTAGCATCTGTAAAAGACATTCCTGAACCATTGTCAATAACGTGAATTAAAGCCTTTCCAGCATCTTTTACAAACAGTTCAATATTTGTACTTCCTGCATCTATTGCATTGTCTAACAATTCTTTAACAACTGAAGAAGGTCGTTGTATTACCTCTCCAGCAGCAATTTGACTGGCAACATGGTCTGGTAGCAAACGAATTGAATCACTCATACTGCAAAGCAATCCATTTTTTTACACACTATTAATCCTGTGGAGAACTTTCAATTCAATTGGATTTTATAAATTATACTAGTAATACTCATATTCTGAACTTAATGAATTTCTTTTGCAGTATGTTTAAAGGAATAGCTGCGCTTTTTTTAATTCTCTCTGTTAGCGTAACCAATATTTTTGGTCAAAGTCATATAATAAATTGGTCTAAATCTAATTCATGGGTTGATTCAGTCTTTAATACATTATCTAACGATGAAAAAATTTCACAGCTCATCACTGTAGCCGTTTGGAGTCAGAGGGATAGTAGTTATTTAAAGGATATTGAAATGCTTGTAAAGGATTATAAAATAGGCGGGTTAATGTTTATGAAAGGGACCCCAAATAAGCAGGTAAGACTAACAAATAGGTATCAATCTGCCTCTAAAATTCCTTTATTAATTAGCATAGACGGAGAATGGGGTTTAAGCATGAGGTTAGATAGCACGCCTGATTTTCCGCGACAAATGGTTTTAGGCGCTGCTAATGACATTGAACTAACTAAATTAATGGGGGCTGAAATTGCAAAACACTGCAAAAGAATGGGCATTCAATTAAATTTTGCACCTGATATTGATGTAAATAACAACCCTTCAAACCCAGTAATAAATGACAGAAGCTTTGGTGAAAGTAAAGAAATTGTAGCCAAACACGGCGTGGCCTATGCAAAAGGTTTGCAAGAAAACAGAATACTTGCTTGTGCAAAGCACTTTCCTGGACATGGCGATACAGAATCAGATTCTCATCATGCCTTACCAATAATAAATGCGAATAGAAAACGACTAGACTCCTTAGAACTTTATCCTTTTCGGATTTTGGTTCAAAACAAAGTTGGGGCAGTAATGGTAGGTCATCTTTTTGTACCTGCTATAGATTCAAATGCAAATACAGCAACTTCAATTTCAAAAGTTGCCATCAAATCTTTGTTAAAAGATGAACTCGGTTTTGATGGATTAGTTGTTTCAGATGGTTTAAATATGAAAGGGGTTGCCAATTATGCCTCAAGTGGTGAAGTTACAGCAAAGGCTTTGGCGGCAGGAAATGATTTGCTATTATTTGTGGAAGATGTGCCAAATAGTGTTTTTTGGATTAAAGAATACCTTAAAACCGGTCAAATTGAACAAAAAGACATCGACAATGCTTGCAAGAAAATCCTATTGGTAAAATATTGGAGTGGCTTAACTAGGTTCAAACCAATACCAACCGAAAACTTATCTGAAGACTTAAATTGTTGTTCAACAGACCTTTTAATAAAAAAGATTATTCAAAAAGGAATTGTTGTTGCAAAAAATCTAGATAATTTAATTCCATTAGAAAACCCTCAAGACTACAAAATTGCAAGTATTTCGGTAGGTGTAAATAAATTCACTGATTTTATGAAAATGATGAACAATTATATCAAGGCAGATTATTTCTCGATTGATAAAAATAGTCCTAAACTAGCCTTTGATTCTATGTTCTCGATACTTCAGCGCTATAACCTAGTTATTATTAGTTTGCATGGAACCAGCAGGTTTGTAAGCAAAAAGTTAGGTTTGACCCAAACTCAAATTGATTTTGTAAATAGACTTATTTTAGATAGAAAGTGTATTTTGGTAAACCATGGCAATCCATACATTCTTCAGCATTTTCAATCGGCGCGAAATGTGCTTTTAGCTTTTGAAGACTTGCCTGTTTACAATCAGCAATCTGCCCAAATTTTAGCTGGTTCTATTGCAGCTGCAGGTAAAATGCCAGTTTCAGTTCTTCCAAATTTTCCTTTGGGAGCGGGATTCGAAACAGAAACCCTTAATAAAATATCCTTTGTAATGCCAGAAGAGGTTGGATATGACCATACAGCTTTAAACTATATTGATACAATTGTCATAGAAGGGTTAAAAGCTAATGCATTCCCGGGTTGTCAAGTATTGATTGCCTCAGAATCAAATGTAATTTACAATAAATCCTTTGGGAAACTAAGTTATGATTCTAATGCTTTAAATGTTGAAAACCATCACCTATATGATTTGGCTTCCTTAACAAAAATGCTGGCCACAACCTTAGCTATAATGAAACTTTACGAAGAAAACGCTATTGGGCTAAATGACCATTTAGGATTGTATTTACCATTTCTAAAAGGGACTACTAAGGAACATATCACAATAAAAGACGTTTTAACGCATCAGGCTGGTTTTATTCCTTTTATTCCTTTTTATAAAAAAGCTTTGGGTCAAACCTTTATGGACTCTGCTGTTTTTAATAAGATACCTTCTTCTTTTTATTCAGTACAAATTGCAGACAGCTGCTTTATTCATAAAGAATATGAACAAGAAATTTTCAAACAAATAGCCTATTCAGAGCTGAAAAAACCCGGGGAATATGTCTATTCTGACTTAGGCTTCATCCTTCTAAGAAAATTAGTTGAAAACGTAAGCAATCAAAACTTTGAAAGCTTTGTTAATAAGCACTTTTTTATGCCTTTAAATCTGGGTAATATTAGCTTTAACCCTAGACAAAAAAATATAACAAAAGCACGAATAGCACCAACCGAAAATGATTCTGTTTTTAGAAATCAGACTATATTAGGGTATGTCCATGACCCAGCCGCGGCTATGGTAGGAGGTGTTAGTGGCCATGCTGGTTTATTTTCTAACGCGAATGACATAGCAGTTATCATGCAAATGCTATTGAATGGAGGATCATATGGTAATATTCGAGTACTAAAAACTTCAACCATTGACTTATTCACGAAAAGGCAAAATAAAAATTCAAGGAGAGGATTAGGATTTGATAAGCCAGAAACCAATCCTACAAAAGCAACTCCAACAAGTAAAAATTGTTCTCCACTTGCTTTTGGACATACAGGTTTTACTGGCACTTATGCTTGGGCTGACCCAAAAAATAAACTAATAATTGTGTTTTTATCAAACAGGGTGCATCCTTATGCAGACAATAATAAACTAGCTAATTTAAACATAAGAACCCGTATTCATGATCTAGTTTATGTGGTAACAAGGCGCAAACAGGTTTACTCCACCCTCAAATAAAACATTATCAGGCACTTTTTTATTTCAAAATAGCAAATAAATTTGGAAAAGTAAGATCAAAGATTATCTTTGATGCTTCTTATATTTTATCAATGAACATCTATATTGGAAATTTAAACTGGAGCACAACTGAGGATGATTTACGTAGCCTCTTTCTCCAATTCGGCGAAGTAAGTTCTGCTAACATAGTTAGCGACAAATTCACCGGCCGCAGTAAAGGATTTGGTTTTGTGGAAATGCCTGATACAACATCAGGCCATAATGCCATCAACGCTCTTAATGGTCAAGCCTTTAAAGACCGCAACATTACAGTAAACGAAGCTCGTCCTCGCGAAGAGAGACCAGCTCGTAGCAGCAATGGTGGTGGTGGCGAACGCAGATCATTCAATAAGAGATTTTAATCTCTTATGACTATAAAAAAACCGCTTCAATTGAAGCGGTTTTTTTATGCCCTAATCTTTCGCCCTAATCTTTTTCTTTTGTGCTTGATTCATGGTATTTATCTTTTTGTAATATCCAATTTTAGCACCTTCAACCCAAATGTTTAAATTCTGTCCATACTTTAAATTATTACTTTTAAGCTTATTCCATGACTTGATTTCTTTTGGTGTTACGTCAAAACAATCAGCTAAATCACCAATATTATCGCCCTTTTTAACCTTATAGATTAGCTTCTTTTTAGTGAATTTTTTCTCTGAAGCTGCAGAGGTCTCTTTTCCTTTAACACTATCTGCACCAACTTCTTTAAGATTAAGAACCGGGTCTGCTTGCAAATCTGCTACATTAATTAGTCTATAAACCGAATCTTTCAAAAATGCTATATTTTTTGATTTTGAGCTTGGCACTTTGACAACATAGCCCTCTGCATTAAAAGGTATAATATCTTTTCTGAAAATAGGATTAAGCTCTCGAAGTTCATTAACTGGAGTTCCTGTAACAGCTGAAATTTGGTCAAACGAAAGCCATTTATTAATTAATAGGCTATCTGTTGCAACTTCAAAATTGGGCTCTGCCGTTGAAATTCCATGTTCTTTGTAATAATTAAGAATATATGCCGTGGCAACAACTTTTGGATATAAATCCTTGCAGAAGGCTGGCATATGAGGATAAATATCCCAAAAGTACAAACTATTCCCACTAATTCTTATGCATTTATTTAAGGTAACTGGTGAACAACCATAACTTGCAATCACCAATGGCCAACTTTTGTAAATGCTATACAAGTCTTTAAAATGCTGTGCGGCAACCAAGCTAGATTTATTTGGGTCTCTACGCTCGTCTATGTAAGTATTTACTTTTAACTTATACATTTTACTAACTGCATAAGTCATCATCCAAATCCCGCTTGCTCCATTCGTAGTAACTGCTGAAGGGTCTAATGCAGAAGCCGTTGCAGCCAAATACTTTAAACCTGTAGGCAAACCTTTGGCTTTTAAACTTTTTTCTAGGAGTGGGAAATAATACTTGCTTCTTCCTACTAATTCTTGAACCTTTTCTGGATTATTTAAGTATTCTTCAATAAATGGTTTAACAGATGGATGCCATGTCAATTCAATTGTACTATTCATTGAGGCAATTCTAGATTGCAGCAACTCATCCGAGATGCTATCACCATTTTTAGCACTTCCAAACTTTATAAAAAAAAATAATCCTAATACCAAAAACCATCTTGCCATATCTGTGCAAAATATGGAATGATGTATAATTAAATTAAGAAATTAATTAAGATTTAAACAATGATATCAATCATTGCCATATCCAAAGGACATTATTTAACAAGAAATTCTGCTAAATTTAACAATTCTGAATCCTTTCCTATTGGCGCCATTAGCTGTATTCCAATTGGTAAACCTTGCCTATCTTTTCCATATGGAATACTTAAGGCTGGATTTCCAGCTATGTTTGCATGAACTGTAAAGATATCTGCCAGATACATTGCCAATGGGTTTTCTGACTTTTCTCCGATTTTGAAAGCAGTGGTGGGCGAAGTGGGCGAAATAATAAAATCAAATTTCTGAAAAATCTCTTCAGTTTTGTTTTTAACTAATCTCCTAACCTTTTGAGCTTTACTGTAATAAGCATCATAATAACCCGAAGAAAGCACGAAAGTACCTAACATTATTCGTCTCTTTACTTCAGGTCCAAAGCCTTCCGACCTCGACTTCTTAATTGTGCTTTCTAAGTCAAATGCATTTTTACTTCTAAACCCATAATGCATACCAGCAAATCTAGAGAGGTTTGAAGAAGCTTCTGCAGTAGTAAGCGTGTAATAAATAGGTATTAAAACGGGTAATAGGTCAAAACTAATTGATTCAACTTGATGACCCATTGCCAATAAATCTGCAATAAAGCTCTCTGTCTGTGTTTTCACATCCGGCTCTATGCCATCAGCTTCCAATGTTTCTTTTATGTAGGCAAACTTTTTAGGCCCTTGAGCTAGTTCGGTATTTTCAATAAAGCTTGGAAGGCCATTTTTTGTTGCTGTTGCATCGTTTTCATCTGGTCCAGCAATAATTTCCATCACCAATTGTATATCCGAAATTGAATGTGCTATTGGGCCAATTATATCAAAGGACGATGCATATGCAATTAGTCCATACCTAGATATATAACCATATGTAGGCTTAAATCCATATAATCCGCAAAAAGAGGCTGGCTGACGTATGCTGCCACCTGTATCACTCCCCAAACTCAGCAAGCACATTCCAGCTTGAACTGCAACGGCTGCTCCCCCACTTGAGCCGCCAGAAACACGTGTTTCGTCTGCTGCATTTTTAACTGGTCCAAACGCAGAATTTTCGTTTGAAGCTCCCATTGCAAACTCATCGCAGTTTAAACGACCTATGATGATCGCATCTTCGGCTATCAGCCTCTCAACCACAGTTGCTGAATAAAGGGATTCAAACCCTTCTAAAATTTTTGAAGATGCTGAAACTTTGTGGTTTTTGTAAACAATATTATCCTTTAAACCGATAACCATTCCTGCCAGCTTGCCAGCCTTACCAGAGTTAAACTTTTCTTCTACAATTATTGCATGCTCAAGTGCCTCTTTCTCATAAACTTCTAAAAAAGCATTTAAAGAACTCTTTTGATTAATTACGTAAAGATAGTCCTTAACCAATCGAGTCAAGGAAATGGCACCCAATTTTAAATCGGATTGAATTTGAGATAAGCTAGTATACATTAAGCGTGGAAACTATTTTTTTTCTTGTTCTTTAGCTTTCATGCCTTCCTCTATCTGTTCTTTAACGTTCTTTTTGGCATCATTAAATTCTCTTATTCCATTTCCAAGTCCACGCATTAATTCTGGAATTTTCTTACCGCCGAATAGTAATAAAACTACTAGTAAAATTACAATCATTTCCGATCCGCCTAGTCCAAACATATTATTTATTTTTAAAGTTCAAAATTAACAAATTTTATTTTTCTATCTCAAAAGATTTAGGTTTATTTCATATGCACCATTCGCTTTAGCTGCTTGAGTTCCTTTTCGGTTAACTCTCTCCATTCACCTCTTTTTAGCTTACCTTTAGCTAAACCTGCATAAAGAATCCTGTCTAATCTATCAACAGTATATCCTAAATGCTCAAAAATTCTATGAATAATTCTGTTCTTTCCACTGTGAATTTCTACACCCACTGCGGCTTTATCTTTAGGGTCTGGTTGACCCAATGCATCTGGTTTAATAAATCCATCCTCAAGTTCAACACCATTAGCTAAAGTCCATAAATCTGTAGGTTTGATAATCTTATTAAGTGTAGCCTTATAAACCTTCTTAACCTCATATTTTGGATGCATTAATCTTTGAGACATCTCGCCATCATTGGTCAAAAGTAGAACTCCTGTTGTGTTTCTATCCAATCTTCCTACAGGATAAATTCTTTCTTGCAATTTTCCTTCGAATAGATCCATAACAGTGTTTCTGCCTTCTGGATCATCTGAGGTTGTAATTGCATCTTTCGGTTTATTTAAAATCAAATAAACCTTTGCCTCTACATTTAGTTTTTCTCCATTAAACCTAACTACATCGCCAGATTTAACCTTTTGGCCTAATTCTGTAACTACTTGGCCGTTAACAGAAACTAAGCCTGCTGCAATGAGTTCATCGGCCTCTCTTCTGCTGCAAACTCCGGCGTTTGAGATATACCTATTAATCCTAATTTCCTCTCCCTTTTTAAGGGCATTCTCTGTAACCCATTCTTTTGTATTCCCCTTAAGCTTTCCTTTTCCTAATTCTTGTTGCTCTTCAACTATAAGTTGTTTTCCGCGAGAACCTGGCTTTTTAAATCTAAAATCTTCTTCTTGATTAGCGCCAATTTTTGGCTTAAACCCTTTTAGCTCATTCTTTTTAGTAAACTTTCCCTTTCCTTTTGGTCCATCGAAATTTGTTGTAGGTCTGCTTCTATTTACTCTTTCGGGTTTATCCTCAGATTCATACTTTTCTTTGGTTGGCTTTGCTTCAGAAAGGCTCTTTAACTTTTTTCTATCGTTATAAGTACTTGCGGCTCCATAGGGCTTTTTAGTTGAATCAATATCCCTTTTTGAGCCCCTACTTTCAGTTGCTCTAGAGCCAACTCTAGAAGAGGACTTTCTTGGTGCTGCGCCTTTTGAATCAAACCTTGGTTTGTCAGAATTAACACGTGGACCTCTGCGTTCTGATTTAGCTACAGAATCTTCAGCTCTTGAGGCATATCTAGAAGCTGATTTGCGTGGGGCAACTCCCTTTGAATCGAAATGTGGTTTATCAGAATTAAAACGTTTTCCTCTAGTTTCTGAATCAGTGCCAGAATCTTTTGACTTTGAACCATATCTACCTGCTGATTTGCGAGGCGCTGGCCCTTTTGAATCGTAACGAGGTTTTGAAGCTTGTTTCCGTGGCGATTTGTTATCTGCTCTTTGATTAGAATCTTCTGATTGTGACCTGTATGTTTTTGATTGTGAGGAATTTCTATTACTAGTAGTGCTAGAACTAGTTGTTTTTCCTTTGCGCGCAGGAGACTTACCTGCTGTATTTTTTCGTATCATTAGCCTACAAAGGTATTTATAATTAGTGGTTTTTCAACACATTATGCACAATAAGTCTTTATATTTTACGGTTTGAACCAAAATGCCATAAAAAATATATTTACATCGGGTAATGGTTAAACAACAATTTTAATACTGGTTTTTTCATAAGTTTGACTCATGAAGGCAAAAAGACTCTTAATAGCATCATTCTCCTTATTTGGCGCACTCTCAATTTTGTATTTGTTGAACCAATATGCCATTGCAAAAATTCCAGATTCTATTCTCCAAATTTTAAAATGGGTTGGATTAAGTGTAGCTACTTGGTTTGCTTGGGAAAGAAAAAATCTTACAGCATGGATTATGGTGGCTATGTTCATTGGTGTTGCTTTAGGGAATGATTTTCCGGAAATAGGAAAGCCTTTAAAAGTTTTTAGTGATGTTTTCCTTAGGCTCATTAAAACTATTATAGCACCTTTATTATTTGCAACTTTGGTAGTTGGAATTGCTGGTCATTCTAATATCAAACAGGTTGGAAGAATGGGTCTAAAATCAATAGTTTACTTTGAGTTGGTGACTACTGTCGCACTTGTTATAGGTCTGGTGGCTATTAATCTTACCCAAGCCGGAGTTGGAACAGTGCTTGAAGCTGGCAGCACACAAATTGAAAAAGCAAATAAACTGCTTGCTCAAAAGCAAACTCATGATGTGATTTTAGATGTTTTTCCAGAAAACATTGCAAAAGCCATAGCAGACAATCAAATTCTGCAGATTGTGATTTTCAGCATTCTATTTGGAATTGGATTAGCCTTGGTTCAAAACGAAGAGAAAAAAAATGTAATGCTTAGATTTACAGAAAGTTTAAGTGAAGTTATGTTTAAATTTACCCATATCGTAATGTTGTTTGCGCCATTAGCTGTAGGGGGTGCCATGGCATATTCTGTTGCTAGCATGGGACTTGGTGTTTTAGGAAATTTATTAAAGCTGGTTGCCACCTTATATGGTGCTTTAATTTCATTTGTCGCATTAGTTCTTGTGCCTATCGCACTATTAACTAAACTGCCATTCAAAAGATTTTTGGAAGCTATTTCTGAGCCTGTTTCAATCGCATTTGCAACAGCAAGTTCAGAAGCAGCATTGCCTAAAGCCATGGAAAGATTAGAGCAAATGGGAATTCCAAGAAAAATTGTGGCGTTTGTGCTTCCTACAGGATACAGCTTTAACTTAGATGGTACAACGCTATACCTTTCCTTGGCGTCGGTATTTATTGCACAAGCTTCTGGGCTTGACTTGACTGTTGGTCAACAAGTTCAAATGTGTCTAATTCTTATGCTAACTAGCAAAGGGGTTGCTGGCGTTAGGGGCGCAAGTTTTCTGATCCTTGTTTCCACAATTAGCACATTAAGTATGCCTGATGGTAGCACACTAGACCCTACAAAAGCATTCGCAATTCTGGCTGTTGATGCCTTAATGGACATGGGAAGAACTACTGTAAATGTTATTGGAAATTGTCTTGCCACGTGGGTAATTGCGAAATGGGAAGGTGAGGTATAAGTGAAACTATTCACATTTTTAATAGGATACTTGTTAGTGGTTTAAATATTCGTGCTTTCCTTAAAGAAGTAAATTTGGAAGCTAATCCAAAATACTTTGATACAATACTCAGAATTTACATTAAGCAATGGCTTACATGTTATACATCATGAAGATAATGCAACACAGCTTTGTGCTTTAAATGTTCTATATAAAGTTGGTTCAAGAAACGAAAATCCTTCCCATACAGGATTTGCTCACCTTTTTGAACACCTTATGTTTGGGGGCTCAATAAATATTGAAGAGTTTGATACAGAACTTCAAAAAGCAGGGGGAGAAAGCAACGCATTCACAAGTAATGATATTACAAATTATTATATAACGCTTCCAGCAAACAACATTGAAACAGGGTTTTGGCTAGAAAGCGACAGAATGCTCAGCTTGAACTTCAATCAAAAAAGCCTTGATGTTCAAAAAGGGGTTGTGATTGAAGAGTTTAAAGAGCGCTACTTAAACCAACCTTATGGAGATCTTTGGCTTAAAATTCTGCCTTTGGTCTATAAAGTTCATCCTTACAATTGGCCAACAATTGGAAAAAGCATAGAGCATATAGAAAAAACAAATCTAGAGGATGTAAAGAGCTTCTTTGACAATTTTTATGCCGCATCTAATGCAATTCTTGTTGTTGCTGGAAATATTAGTTTAAGCGAAACCAAGAGGCTTTGCTCAAAGTGGTTTGAACCAATCCCTTCACGAATTTCAAACATTCCTCCCTATCCACAAGAACCTCCACAAATAGAAAAACGACATTTAAATGTTGAAGCAGATGTTCCTGTTGATTTATTACTAAAGGGATATAGAATGGGAGGACGCTTAGACCCAGATTATTTTGCCTGTGACTTACTATCTGATGTTCTTGGTTCCGGTCGTTCATCAAGGCTATTTAACACCCTCGTAAAAGAGAATTCTATCTTTAGTGAAATTGACACATACATTTCTGGTGATACAGATTCTGGATTATTCTTAATAGAAGGAAAATTGCAAAAGGGAATAAGCTTTCAAGAAGCTGAAAACGCCCTCGACATGCAGATAAAGGATTTGATAACCAATGGTATAGCTGAAAACGAACTTATAAAGGTTATAAATAAAACAGAAACGAACATCCTATTTGGAGATGTTAACATCCTAAACCGAGCAATGAAACTTGCATTTGCTAAATTCTTAGGAGACACAGAGCTCGTAAATACCGAAATTGAATCTTACCGAAAAGTTACAACTAGAGAAATGCAAGAAACTGCCAAAGCCATGTTTATAGAAAGCAACTGTTCTACAATTTATTACCAAGCAAAAAATGAATCTAAATAGAAAAATATCACCCGGTTTCAACACCATAGAAAAGTTGACCTTTCCTCAATACGATTGTTTGATAAACAGCAACAACCAAAAGATTTATTCTTTATGTGCTGGAATAGAACCTGTTGTTAGAATTGAATTAGTATTTGATGCGGGCGTAATGAAACAAAAGGTTACAGGTGAATCATCTTATACTGCAAGCATGTTAAGCGAAGGCACAAAATCAAAATCAGCCTTGGCTTTAGCAGATGCTTTAGATTATTATGGATCATACTTCCAGGTAAAGAGCAATGCAGAAGACCTTATAGCCACACTATATTGCTTAGAGAAACATGTAGACAATTGTTTGGAATACTTTATGGAAGCTATCATAAGTTCAATATTTCCAGAAAAAGAGCTCGAGATAATCAAGAAAAATGCTATTCAAAAACTATTAGTATCAAATAAAAAAAACAGCTATCTGTGTAGAAAGAACTTTTACAGAAATGTACTTGGGCCAAACCACCCGTTATCAGCATTTCCTAGCAAAGAAGACATTCAAAACATTAATAAGGAAATGCTCGTATCGTTTTATGAAGAAAACATTATAGGAGGATTTAAATATGCAATTGTTTCAGGTAACTTTTCAGATAACAGTTTAAAAAGTATTTCCTTAGCGATAGAAAAAAGTGGTTTACACAATTCAAATAACGAGCAAGAAAAACAACAAATCAATTCTACCATAGGTCAACACTTTATAACAAAAAATGAAAGTGTACAATCAAGTATTAGAATTGGAAACATAAGTATCAGCAGGGAAAGTGAGGACTTTAGAAAACTTCAATTTTTAAACCTAATTCTTGGGGGTTACTTTGGTTCAAGATTAATGAAAAATATTAGAGAGGACAAAGGACTTACATATGGCATTTACTCTGTTCTAGAACCATACAAAGACTTTGGAATATGGTACATAGATTGTGAATTGAATTACAAAAATCGAGAAAAGGGAATAAATGAAATATGGAAAGAACTAAGCAGAATAAAAAATGAAGACATTAGTTTTGAAGAAATACAAAGTGCAAAAAACTACTATTTAGGTTCATTTCTAAAATCACTTGATGGTCCATTTTCTTTGGCAGATAGACTAAAAATTATGGTAGATTATCAATTGCCAGATAGTTATTACCCAGAATTTGTAACTATCCTAAATAAAACAAGCAGCAAAGATTTGATGGAAATAGCGAACAAATACTTTACAGAAAATAATATGGTAAAAATTATCGTTGGAAAAGAGTGAAATACTTAATTACCATATTAATAATACTTTCAATAAAAATTAGCACTGCACAAAAAATCATTTTTGTGAGGATATGTAATAGTGGGATAAATAATACTATTTATTGGCAAGAAGGACTAGATACATGCAGACTATATGGAACTATCAATTTGTATGCTAAGGAAAACGAAACAGCTCAATATTATAAGCTAGATTCAAATCTTAACACAGCTTCAAAATCATATATACATAAAAATGCAAATATACCTTCAATTAAAAACTGGGAATATAAAATAGAGTATAAGACAATATGTGGAACAGATACTTTGGCAATGCATACTGATTCATTAATGGTAGATGATATAAAACCAGATTCAAGCATCCTAGATTCTGTAAGTGTAAATCCCCTTAACAATCAGGTTTATCTTGGCTGGAGTAAAAACAAAACACCAGATTTTGCTTTCTACTATTTATATAATTCAGATAGAGTTGACCCTAGACTTGCAGAGAATTATGTTGACACATTTTACATTGATGTATCACCCATAAATCCACAAACAAAACCTCTAACTTATGATATAACCTCATCAGATAGCTGCGATAATCGAAGAGACTATGGCAAATATTTTCATCAAACTATATGGTTAAGAACTAGTATTGACACCTGTCTAAACGAGGTTAAATTAATTTGGAGTAAATATATAGGGTGGGAAGCTCAAAAATACTTCATATTCAGAAAGCTAAATGGGGGTTCATTTGTAATGATAGATGAAATTACAGATACAAATCGAGTATATCTAGACAAAAACACTCCAATAAATAGTCAGATAGAATATTTTGTAAGAGCACATGGAAATCAATTCAGCTCTACGTCAAACTCTAGCTTCATGGTTAAATCTGGAATATCAAGTAATCCTAGCAATACAGAAATTGAGGTTGTAACAGCAAATACAAATAAAAGCATTTCGATAATGGCAAGACCAAACCCAACAAATAATTATAGTCAACTAATAGTAGAGAAGAAAAATGAGTTTTTTACATTTGACTCAATAGGTTCAATTAATTTAACATCAAAGGTGTTTATAGACAATAACTCTCGAGATGATCAAAAAAGCATTTATCGACTAATATCTAAAAATGCATGTAGATACTATTCCGATACAACAATAGTTTCTGGAAACATTGTCTTGAGCCTAATTAAAAACAATGACAATATTAGGCTATCATGGACTCGCTATTTCACGTGGAACAACGCAATAGAAAAACACATAATATACAGAGCATCAGGAAATAACATACCAGAAACAACAAACTTCATGGCAATATCTGAGAATAACAGTGATACCTTTTTTGAAGAATCACTAACAAATCAAAGTTCTGTAAACTGTTATTTCATAGAAACCATTGAAAGCACACTTGGAACAAAAAGCAGAAGCAATACAATTTGTAGTGTAGAGACTGGGGATATATTCTACCCCAACGCAATAGTTATAAACGGTACAAACTCATCATTTACTTTTATAGGCAAATCAATAGAACTAAATAATAGTATATTAGAAATCTATGACAGATGGGGTAATCAAGTTTATTTATCAAACAACCTAAGTTCACCATGGACAGGAATAGACAACAACAATAATACTGTGCAACAAGGTGTATACTTCTTTATTGCAAAAATCAAAAGGAATGAAGAAATAATACAGTTAAAAGGAACAATAAATGTCATCAACTAAAATAAGCTTCAATGAAGTTGAAGTAAAAATTCAAAATAAAAAAACAAATATAAAAAATTGGATTTTAGAAATATCCAAGGAACATAATCATACTATAAAAAGCTTATCTTATACATTTAGTAATGACGCATTTCTTTTAAAAATAAATCAATCATATCTTAATCATGATACGTTAACAGATATCATTACATTTGACTTAGGAGATGAAACAAATAATAAAAAAATAGAGGGAGACATTTACATAAGCTTAGAACGCATAAAAGAAAATGCAAAAATTCATAATGCATCCTACAAAGAAGAAGAATTAAGAGTAATCATACATGGTCTATTACACCTATGCGGCTTTGAAGATAAAAATGATACAGACAAAAGAAACATGAGGGTACTAGAAGAAAATGCCATAGCAAAATTCAATGCCATGTTTCACGTGGAATAATAAAAATAAAATAAAAAAAGATGTTTGAAAGGTACGATGTAATAGTGGTTGGTGCTGGTCACGCTGGATGTGAAGCTGCAGCAGCAGCGGCCAATTTGGGCTCAAAAGTCTTACTAATAACAATGGACATGACCAAGATTGCTCAAATGAGTTGTAATCCTGCAATGGGAGGCATAGCAAAAGGTCAAATAGTAAGGGAAATAGATGCCTTAGGCGGATATTCTGGAATAGTAAGTGATAAATCAACGATACAATTTCGAATGCTAAACAGGTCAAAAGGTCCAGCGATGTGGAGCCCAAGATCTCAAAATGATAGGACACTATTCACAAATTATTGGAGGGAACTATTAGAACAAACTAGAAGTGTTGACTTTTGGCAAGACATGGTAAATGAATTAATCATCGAAAATGGAATGGCTACAGGGGTAATAACAGGAATGGGACAAAGAATAAAGGCAAAATCTGTTATTATCACAAATGGAACATTTCTTAATGGCATAATTCATATTGGTCAAAAACAATTTGGCGGTGGAAGAATAGGCGAAAAAGCGGCTACAGGAATTACTGAACAACTAAAAAGTTTAGGATATGAAACAGGGAGAATGAAAACAGGCACTCCACCGCGTGTAGACGGAAGAAGTCTTGATTACTCTAAAATGGAAATTCAAGAAGGAGATGAAAATCCAGAAAAATTCTCCTATTTAAAAAACACGAGAAACATAACAAGGCAACTTCCCTGCTGGATTACCTATACGAACCAAAATGTACACGAGGTACTTAAGGAAGGTTTTGATGATTCACCAATGTATGCAGGAAGAATACAAGGACTTGGACCTCGCTATTGTCCATCTATTGAAGATAAAATTAATCGGTTTGCAGAACGCGAAAGACACCAAATATTTGTTGAGCCTGAAGGATGGAACACAATAGAGATATATGTAAATGGGTTCTCAACTTCACTTCCCGATAATATACAGCTTAAAGCAATTCGCCTAATTCCAGGATTTGAAAATGCTAAAATTTTCAGACCTGGGTATGCAATAGAATATGACTACTTTCCACCAACACAATTAGAACTAACATTAGAATCAAAGAACATTAAACATTTATACTTCGCTGGTCAAATAAATGGAACTACTGGCTACGAGGAAGCTGCTTGTCAAGGATTAATTGCCGGTATAAATGCTCATCAAAAAATAAACGATAAAGAAGAATTTATACTAGGTAGATCAGAAGCATACATTGGAGTGCTAATTGACGATTTGGTAAACAAAGGTACTGATGAACCCTATAGAATGTTTACATCGAGAGCTGAATACAGGCTGATGCTAAGACAGGATAATGCAGACATAAGACTAACAGAAAAATCCCACCATATAGGCTTAGCTAATATAGAACGCTTAAATATGGTAAACGATAAAATAAAGGAGACGGGAGAAATAATCAAATACTTTAAAAACACCTCAATAAATCCTAATGAGATAAATACTCTGTTAGAATCTAAAGAAACAAGTGCAATAAAACAAAACTATAAACTATTTCAAATTCTTAGTAGGCCACAAATAGGTATTCAAGATATCATGTTAGCTTCTGAGGAACTAAAAAGCAATCTAATACATTATAACAATGATAGCTTACTACAAGCCGAAATATTGATGAAGTATGAAGGTTATCTGGAAAAAGAGCAATTGCTTGTAGAAAAAATGAATAGACTAGAGAATATAAAAATCAAAGATGATTTTGATTTTAGAGATGTTAAATCATTATCACTAGAGGCCAGAGAAAAACTCATCAAACAAAAACCAAAATCATTGGGACAAGCAGCAAGGATTAGCGGCATTGCACCTTCAGACATATCTATTCTTATGGTACATTTAGGAAGATAATTGTAATTTGCAGCCGTGGAAAATTTAACTAAATGTCCGATATGTTCTGGAACAGAAATTCCAGAACTCCTAACTTGTAAGGATTATGTTTCTTCAAGCGAAAACTTCAAAATTACATTATGCAATAACTGTAGTCTTCAATTCACAAACCCAAGACCTACAGAAAATAAAATTGGCATATATTATCAATCGGATAAATATATATCCCATTCTGGTTCAGAAAAAAAGAATCTAGGCTTCATATACACAATCTATGATATAGTAAGAAATTTCAGCATCAATAGAAAACTAAATATTATCAAGAAATATAATCCAAATGGTAGGCTGCTGGATCTTGGCTGTGGAATGGGATATTTTATAAACGGCGTTAAAGCAGACAAAAATTTTGAATTTGATGCGGCAGATGTATCAGACGAGGCAATAAATTATGTTAAAGAAAACTTTAACATACAAGTTCTAAATGAATCAAATCTTGATTCAATACCCAATGAAAATTATGATGTCATAACTCAATGGCATGTACTTGAACATGTGCACAGAGTAGATGAGAGGATGCTATTCCTAAAAAGAGTTCTAAAACCTAATGGAACTATGTTTATTGCAGTTCCAATAAATGATTCATTTGACGCAAAGTATTATAAGAAGTTTTGGGATGGATACGACGTACCGCGTCATCTACTACATTTTAATAGAAAATCATTTAAGCACTTAATGCAGAAACATGGATTTAATGTTGTAGCAGAAAAAGCACTTATTTTTGATGCACCCTATATTTCTATGAGGAGTGAAATTCATAGTAACAATAAGTTGTCTATGTTAAAAGGAGCACTGATTGGAACAATATCAAATATATCTGCACTCTTTACAAAAAACTATTCAAGTATAATGTTCATAGTAAAGCATAATGAAGATTAAATTTCCAATTGTTACTGTCTTAAACATTTCTATCATGCTTTTAATCCTGGGAGGATGTGCCCAACAAGTTCCACCCGATGGGGGGCAGAAGGATGAAATTCCACCAAAGGTAATTGGTTCGAAACCAATAAATAAAACTATACAATTTAATTCAGAAAAGGCTGATATAATATTTGATGAATACATTCAAATCAAAGAATTAAAGAATATTATAATCTCTCCTAAGATTACTCAAAAACCAATTATTGTTACAAATGGAAAAAAACTTGAAATACAATTTATTAAGAATTCTTTAGACACAAATACAACCTATACTATTAACATTGGGAATGCTATTTCAGATATACATGAAGGTAAACTAATAGAAAACTATAACTTCATCTTTTCAACTGGAAACTGGATTGACTCTAGCCAAATAAAAGGAATAATTCTAGACTCAGAAACTAATCTACCTTTAAAGGATATAACAGTAGCTTTGAGTAAATTACCCCAAAATAAAGATAGTGTTATTTATAAAAAAGAAATAACATACTTAACAAAGACAAACGAAAATGGAACATACAATTTAACAAATATTCCATCAAATTCTTTTGAAATCTTAGCATTTAAAGATGAAAATAACAATAATCAAATAGATAAAAGTGAAAAAATAGGATTCTACAATGAAACTCTTAACACAGATAAAAATAACGAAGAAATAAACATTAAAGTATTTAAACAACCTGATTATCAATCAGATAAAATAATTGATACAGTTTATAATAAAATAGGAATAATCAAATTTATCATATATGACCATATAAATGCAGAAATAGTTCCTTTAAACAATTCAACACTAAATTATTACAAGACAATAAAAGGTACTGAAAAATATGATACCATTCAATATTACCTAGGTTCATCAAATGATTCTTTACCACAAAAGTTTACATTTAAGAGAAATTTAATTAATGATACTATAACAGTTACTGGAAAAAGAATAAAGTCAAAAGATGTTGAAGAACAAACAATAAATATAACAGTACCTGAAAAACAAGGTGACTCAATACATATTCAGTTTAGACAGCCAGTAACAGAATTTATTTCAGAAAAACTTATTATTAAACAAGACAGTATAATAATCCAAAACTTAGAGTGGCAAAAATTAGATCCATTCAATTTCTATCTAAGAAAAAAGCTAGAAGAAACTATAAATTATAGTTTAGAAATAAAAGATTCTGCAACAAAAAATATTTATAAAAAATACAGTAAAAGTCAAAATATAAAATTCAGAATACCTAATCAAGAAGAGTTTGGAACAATAAACATAATTAGTAATAGCACAAATAGTAGTAATATTCTAATTCAACTAAAAGATAATAAAGATATTGTTTATAACGAGAAGCTTAATAAGGGAACTAATATATTAAAACACATAAAGCCAGGAACATATATATTAAGACTTGTAAATGATACCAATGCTAACAATAAATGGGACGACGGAAATATTGTTACTAAACAGCAGCCAGAATTAATAAAAATACTAAATAACGAACTCAAAATAAAAGCAAACTGGGAAACTGAAATCATACTTACAAATCAAGATTTAAAATTTGATTAAGTGCCTTTATACAGAAGTATGACTAAAAATGGTAAGTAACGTGTTAATAAATTAATAACTAATCAACATTTACATTAAAAATAGAAAATGCAGTTACTGAAAATATTTTTGATGGGGAAAAAAACCATAAAACTCAACACAATTAATAAAAAATACTTTTCCTCAATCTCAATCAATTCAAGAAATATATAACTCACAAAAAAATATAAATATCAGTAATACAAACCTATACAAGGTTAAAAAAATGTTAATTAATATTAATAAGTACAAAATCAAATTATAAAAAGAGAAAATATCAACCATATTAACATCTCTATTACTATTAGATTAAATAGGTTATTATTAAAATACATATTATAATGTTCGTTGAAAAGTATTGCAGGTTGAACTAGCTAATAATACCTTTGAAGAAATTAAAACTGATGAATGAACGTCTGGAATCGATAAAGGATAAAATTGAAAGATTTGAAATCAAAGCTAAAGAACAGGTTGATCAATATAGACTTCAATTTTTATCTAAAAAGGGTGAATTAAATGACTTATTTGAGCAATTTAAAACCATCCCAAATGACCAAAAGAAGGACATTGGTCTCAAACTTAATAATATTAAAAAGCTTGCTCAGGAAAAGCTTGATGAAGCTTTATTAATATTTACCGAAAGCACAAATAAAAGTATCAATAATTTAGTTGATTTTACTTTACCAGCTGAGACAACTTTTAGTGGAACAAGGCATCCTTTGAACCAAGTTGAAAATGAAATCATAACTATTTTTAAGAAATTAGGTTTTGTATACCATGAAGGTCCTGAAATTGAAGATGATTGGCATAATTTCTCGGCTCTAAATTTTCCCAAAAATCATCCTGCAAGAGATATGCAGGACACATTTTTTATATCGGAGGATATTGCATTGAGAACACATACAAGTTCAGTACAGGTAAGGTTAATGGAAAAGCAAAAACCACCAATTCGAGCAATTATGCCTGGTAGAGTTTATAGAAATGAAGCGGTTTCGGCTAGAGCTAATTGTTTCTTTCATCAAATTGAAGGCATATTTATTGATGAAAACGTGAGTTTTGCTGATTTAAAGCAAACCTTATATTATTTTGTGCAGGAATTATTTGGAAACGATGTAAATGTTAGGTTCAGGCCAAGTTATTTTCCTTTTACTGAACCAAGCGCTGAAATGGATATAAGCTGTTTATTGTGTAAAGGAAAGGGTTGTAATGTTTGTAAATACACTGGTTGGTTAGAAATTTTAGGTTGTGGGATGATTGACCCTAATGTATTAAAAGCAAGCAATATTGACCCAGAAAAATATTCAGGGTTTGCGTTCGGAATGGGTATTGAACGAATAGCAATGTTAAAATTTGAGGTAAAGGATTTGCGTACTTATTTTAACAATGACACTCGATTTTTAAAACAGTTTGAGAGTATTTAATTAAAAAAGAAATGAATAAAGGACCAATTAGTAATTTTATCGAATCGCATTATAAACATTTTAATGCTGCTGCATTAGTTGATGCTGCAAAAGGATATGAAACACATCTTTTAGAAGGTGGAAAAATGATGGTAACTTTAGCAGGAGCAATGAGCACAGCTGAGTTAGGAAAGTCATTAGCAGAAATGATTAGGCAAGATAAAATTGCCATTATTTCATGCACGGGTGCAAATTTGGAAGAAGATATTATGAACCTTGTGGCCCATTCTCATTATAAAAGAGTTCCAAACTATAGAGATTTAAGTCCGCAGGATGAATGGAACCTATTAGAAAATCATTTTAACAGGGTTACAGACACATGTATTCCTGAAGAGGAGGCTTTTAGAAGGCTTCAAAAACATATTCATAAAATATGGAAGGATGCTGATACTGCCGGCGAAAGATTTTTTCCGCATGAGTATATGTATAAAATCCTATTAAGTGGCGAATTAGAACAATATTACGAAATAGACCCAAAAGACAGCTGGATGCTTGCTGCAGCAAAAAAGAATTTACCAATAGTAGTTCCTGGATGGGAAGATTCTACCATGGGAAACATTTTTGCCTCTTATGTAATCAAGAATGAGATAAAAGCAGTTACCATGAAATCAGGTATTGAATACATGGCATGGTTGGCTGATTGGTATGTAAAGAATTCTGAAGGAAAAGGAATTGGATTTTTCCAAATTGGAGGCGGAATAGCAGGAGATTTTCCTATTTGTGTGGTACCAATGCTATACCAAGACATGGAGATGGAAAATATTCCGTTTTGGAGTTATTTCTGTCAAATTAGTGACTCTACAACATCTTATGGCTCATACAGCGGAGCTGTACCAAACGAGAAAATTACTTGGGGAAAATTAGATATTCATACTCCAAAATTCATTGTAGAGAGCGATGCTACAATAGTTGCGCCGCTCATATTTGCTTGGATATTGGGTTGGTAAAAAATAAAAAAAAGGCGCCACAGGCGCCTTTTTCATTTCCTACTTTTCAAAATAGAAAAGAGGATATTCTCCGTGTTTTCCAGTATATCCAGGATTTTTCTCTTCCCATTTCCAAATTAGTTTTAGCAATTGCTTTCCAAATAAAAATGGATGCAAATAAACCTTCATAAAGGGAACACTAACAACTCGCCAAACAGCTAATTTAAAAGGCATTGGCATATTTTGTTGAAAGTACTCATAAGGATGAGCATGAAAATAAAGCATTTTTTGAGGTTTATCCTTACCAGCAGCTTTTGCAAATAATGCCTTTATTCTGTGTTTAAAGAACTCAAAAGCCCTGAAAGGTAGAAGGGTTAAATTCATTAAAATGGAGTGTTTATACCAATCATAAACAACTACACCTTTTCCGTTTTTTGCTAAAACTCGGTACATTTCAGTAATTGCATTAATTTGTTCATCCTTTGGGATATGATAAACAACATTTAAAGAAATGAAACCGTCTGCTATTCCGTCTTTAATGGGTAATTTTGTTAAGTCACACAACAAACAAATGGCTTTATCTCCTAATTTTTTCTTGCATTCTTGCAGGCCTTGGAAAGATAAATCTGCACAAATTCTGTATTTATAATTATCTGAATACTGCAAATAATCTGTGAATTGTAAAGCACCAGAACCTGCATCTAACATATAGGAACCACTATCATTTAGGTATCTTTTCACTCGCTTATGACAATCTCTTAGGTAATCTGCAGACATTGGTCTTAAATCTTCAAAAATGATGGCATCTTCATAATCACCTTCTTCTTCTTTAGACCAGCCTCTGTCATTATAAAAGTTTTGAACCAATTTTTTATCAGCAATTAAACTCTCTCCAACAATTTTGCTATTGTCTGAAACAATTGCCAAATCAGAAAGTAAAACCACGATGCCTTTAATTATTGGATAAACGTATAAACCGTCAACAGAAACAAGCGCCGTATCAATTGGGTAGTCTACTAATGTGCCGTTAAGGTGCCAAAGCGTTTGTTTGTTACTTAATTCATTAAGTGTTGAAATTTCATTTGAAGCAAGTACACGTAAATCTTTTCCTGTGATGGTGCACTTTAGAATATTAACCCATTCCATAAGTTAAGTAATTTGATATCTACGCAATTAATAGATAAATGAAGGAAATTCAAACAAACAAATGATAGCCAATAATTCTTAATACCCCAAAAACAAGTAATTATGATAAAATAGGCTAATGAAAAAGTCATAATACCAAGTTATGCGCCTTTAAATGTTGAAACAGATTCTATAGAGAATTTAGCCAAGCTCTTTTTTAAAAAAGAAAGGGGCCCAATAAATACGTTTAAAAAAATGTTTTAACTAAGAAATGTAATCAGCCATTTCAAATTGCAATCTAGCTGCTTCTTCGGCTGCTTTCAATGCAAAATCATGGGAATTAGAAGCATAAATAATGCTTCTAGAAGCATTAATTAACAAACCAACACTTTGGTTCAAACCAAACTTAACGACATCTTTTAAGCTACCACCTTGTGCACCTACACCAGGTACCAATAAAAAATGATTAGGCGCATATTTTCGAATTAATCCAAATTCTTCAGGTTTTGTGGCACCAACCACAAACATTAGGTTTTGGTTTGAACCTAATTTACAAGTGTTTTCAACTACATGTTCGAATAAAAACTTCTCTCCAATTTTTTGTTGTTCATAATCTGCACTACCAGGGTTGGAAGTTAATGCCAATACGATACCCCACTTTCCTTCAAATTCGAAAAATGGTGCAAGCGAATCATTTCCCATGTAAGGAGCAAGTGTAACAGCATCAGCGTTTAATGTTTCAAAAAATGCTTTAGCATATTGATTACTTGTATTTCCAATGTCCCCTCTTTTCGCATCAGCAATTTTAAAGCATTGTTTTGGGATATAATCAAAGGTGCGTTTCATTGATTCCCAGCCAGAAGTTCCAGCCGCTTCAAAAAATGCTGTGTTAATTTTATAGGATACAGTGTAAGGTTCTGTAGCATCAATAATTGCTTTGTTAAAGGCGAAAATTGGATCAGGTTCAGTAAGCAGATGCGATGGAATTTTGCTGACATCAGTATCTAAACCAACACACAAAAAGGATTTTTTCCTTTTTATTTCTGAAACCAAATATTCAAAAGAATACATAATTAAAATAGAAGATTAAATTCAAGGGCAAAGTTATGCATACTACCCAATTTATTATTGATAGGTAAGTTATTATTACCAGGCCAATCTCTTCCAAGGTTTATATTTCTAAGGCCACCTTTAAAGCAAATCTGAAAAGCAATATAATCTAATTGATATTGATAAGCTGTAACTAAGGACCAATCATTATTATTTAAGGGGATATTTCCTTCGGCAGGAAATGTGTTATTGTCTTGAAAAACAAGTTTATTAAGAACATGACTAAATTGGGCTCCAGCACCAAATCTGTGCTGGCTTTTTGGACCTGGTTTAACCATAAGCATGACTGGAAAATCAAGGTATAAAAACTTAATAGCCCCAATATCTGGACTTGTTCCCTTAAAGTTTCCTCCCCTGAAGGTTATTAGTAATTCATGCTGTAAGCTAATTGTTTTATTAAAATTAACTCTTCCAAAACCGCCACCTAAAACGCCTAGTCTGGCGCCTTTGTCTATGGGATAACTTCCATAAATTGCAGTAATGTTAAATCCCATTTTTATACCTAACCTATATCTTCCTTCATCAGAGGCTTTTACCCAAGGAATTGGTTGTTCTTCCACTTCTTCAGTAGAATCGGTTTGACCCAACAAGGTATTATTGAGAAAAAGCGAAATAAGTATTACAAATAGAATTCTCATTGTTTGCACAAAACTATATCATGCAAACGGTTAATTGTTTAAAAAATTCTAAATATTAGCTTAAAGAAATTTACTTTAAGGTATATCGTTTTCTAACCACATCGTATGCTGTAAAATATCCAACGGCCCCATTTGTGATATTTGTTGGCAAATTAGCTGGAGGAGTTTGAAAAGGTCCAGGAATATCTGGGCTAGTATTGTTATATTCATTGATAAAGCTATACATGTTTTTATCAATAGACCTAAAGATTGCTATAAAAACATCTCCACTATTGTACCTAGAAAAAGGCAATTCAAATACATAAGGCTTATTTACAGGAGTTAAACTATTATCAAAGGTAATTTTATCAATGTTAAAAGAATCTTGGTTAATGATTTTACTATAAATTCCACTTACAAAATATGTATATTTTATTTGAGGTCTATCATCAAATCCAGCGTAGCTAACAGCCCAACCAGCAGGTAGTTGACCACCAAATTCAGCCTCTTTCCAAGTTTGGAAAATCGAGTCGACCCTGAACATTGGTTCCATATATGTTTGAGCAGTATAGGTTTTTTTATCATATTCAACCAAAAGAGAATAAGTAGTATTTATTTGTCCTTTGAACCCAATAGGCCCTTTGTAAACCTTTAGTGTATCATCAAAAACAAAAGGAATATTGTTTACTTTAACCGAGGCATTTTCTATAATTGGCGGAGCATCTGGGCTATAATAATTTCTGCTAAGCGAGAGTTTAACATATGAACTATCTGATTCATTAGTTACTTCTCCTTCTACTACTAATAGTGGGGTTTCATTTGGAATTTCTAAGTTTATTTTTTCGCTACATGAAAAAATAAAAAGTATTGAAATTGCTACGAGATATAGTTTGAATTTCATAAAAATTAGAATTTAAAATTATAGGTTACGGATGGAACAATTGTGAACAAGTACCATTTATTAATAATTGGGACACCTGTATTTTCATCATTGGCATAGCTTAATGTGTAGGCATTTTTTCTTCCATAGACATTATAAATAGCAAATACCCAATCGCTTTCGTTTTTATAAATTCTTCCTGGTTTTTTCTTTCTTCCTAGTGTTAAAGAAACATCTGCTCTGTGATAGGCAGGAAATCTTGCATTATTTCTAGAACCATAATAAATGGAAGGTTGTTCATCACCAAAAAGTGAGTATCGTTGGCTTGCTTGCGTAAAGGCTTCACCAGTAGCGAAAACAAAATTTCCAGAAATACTTACCCTTTCGTTAATTTTTTGGTTAAGAACAAAGGTTAAATAGTGTGTTCTATCAAATCTAAAGTTATACCAATTGCCTTTATTGATATTATCGGCTCTTCTTTCTGATTTTGAAATAGTGTAGCCCAACCAACCAGTAGTATTTCCACTTTGTTTTCTAGCAAAAAACTCGATTCCATATGAGCGACCTTCGCCTGCAACGATTTGGCCTTCTATTGCTTCATTGAATTGTATATCTGCACCTTCTCTTAACTCGATAGTGTTACTTAAAACTTTATAATAGCCTTCAGCAGAGAACTCAATTTTGTTGTCTAAAAAGTTTCTAAAATACCCAACAGCAACTTGATCAGCAATTTGGGGTTTTATATAATTATCACTTGGTGTCCAAAACTCTTGGCCTACACTAGCAGTAATGTTTTGTATCAAATGCATATATTGGTACATTCTGTTATATGAGCCTTTTAAAGAGCTATTGTCATTGATAACATAGGTGTAATTTATCCTTGGTTCAAACCCAATAAAAGTATTATAAATCTCGTTTGAACCGTAATTGGTATAAGGGTTTAGAGGGTCTTTGGCATTTTCTTTAATTTGACCATTTTCTATATAAGTAGGGTTACCTCCTACATAATTTATAGACCTGCCGCTTCCAATGTTAGAAAAAATTGAAATTCTGGCACCATATTCCAAAGATGAACGAGCACCAAATTTTGTAGAATGCGAGCCATAAATGTCTTGTTGAATTGCATTTTTGACTGGTAATGTTTGAGCTTCAACAATAGAAGTTGACTGGACTGGCTCAATTCTTCCAGGTAGGAACTCATACTTGTTAGCCTTAGCACCAAATTTAATAACATTTTTATTGTTTAAAAAATAGGTTCCATCTACTTTGATATTTACATCATTTAAATAGTTTATACGACTAAAGCTTAGGTTTTCACCCAAATTGATATCGAAATTGTAATTATACCTTGAATAAACCAAACTTGTATTTACAAACAATTTGCTACTAAAAATATGATTCCAACGCAATGTGCCTGTATAATTTCCCCATCCAAAGCCAAAAGCTTCATCCAAAGCTAGATCATCTCTCCCAAAGTAACCACTCAAATAAATTTTATCCTTGTCACTTATAGCATAGTTGAGCTTTATATTTAAATCTCCGAAATAGGCAGTAACCTCAGATAATTGAGGAGAAAGCGGAAAAAACACATCAAAATAACTCCTTCTGCCACTTATTAGAAAAGAGGATTTATCTTTAATAATTGGAGCTTCAACTGTTAACCTACTTGAAAGTATACCAATTCCACCACTAGCGCCAAATTTCTTGGAGTTACCATCTTTCATGTGAACATCTAGAACTGAGGCTAATCTGCCACCATATTGGGCAGGAATTCCGCCTTTGTAAAGTTCAAAATCTTTTATTGCATCTCCATTAAATGTAGAAAAGAAACCCAAAACGTGAGAAGGATTATACACTACGGCTTCGTCTAATAGCACAAGGTTATGGTCGATATTACCTCCTCTTACAATAAAATTAGTTGAACCATCTCCAGCGGCTTGAACCCCCGGTAACAATTGAATGGCTTTGATGATGTCAACTTCACCTAATAAAATTGGTATTTTCTTAACTTGTTTAACATCAATTTTTACGACACTCATTTTATTTTGAGTGACATTGTTATTGCTAATTTTGTCAGAATTTACAACAACTTCTTTTAAAGCCTTTTGTGACTCCTTTAGTTCAACATTTAGCTTAATGTTTTGGTTGATTACAAGCTCTTTTATTACACTTTCATACCCAACATAACTGATTTCGACTTTATAAAAACCTGCTGGTAAACTTATAGAATAAAAACCATAGGCATTGGTAGTAGTTCCTGTTTTTAACTCGGCAATGGCAATGGAGGCACCAATTAATTCTTCTCCATTTTTAGCGTCGGTTACTTCTCCGCTAATCGTATAGTTTTTGGTTTGAGCCAAAATTGAATTTGGTAAAATTAACAACCAAGCAAAGCAAGTTGTAAGAAGTATTTTATGTAACATAATTGTAATAAATCACGACAAAACTAACTTGCTAATAGTTCAAACCAAGTTTAAAGCGACAAAGTTTGTTACAGAGATGTTGAGTGGTAAATTTTTGTAGATGAAAGGGTTTGGTTCAAACCGAAACCTTAAGATTTGAATGCCTGATTCCATAACTGAAATAAACTACCAAGCCAACCACCAGCCAAATACTAAAGCCGATCCAATTGCTAAGTCCTAATTCGGTCATCAAGTAGAAATTACTTGTTAATCCAAGCACCGGAATAAGAGAGAAGTTTCTTTTATAGCTAAGGAAGGTAATAACAATGCTAAGCATAAGAAAGCCAAATACTGGAATATTATGCCACCAATCTTGAAGGGTAAAAAGGTTTTGAATAAAATTGGGATTTAGGAGGACAGTTGAGAAAGCGCCAACCATAAAAATTGCGGGAACCCAGTATTTACCATTGATATAAGGAACACGAAAACCAGTATGGTATTCACTTTTGTGACTTTCCATTACAATAACAGCTGCATTTACTAGTACAAAGGCGAATAAAGTACCTATACTAGAAAGGTCGGTAACTTCCTTTAAATTCATAAACAAGGCAGGAACAGCTACCATAATTCCAGTTATGATAGTTGCAAACCAAGGTGTTTTGTAACGTGGATGAATGGCTGAGAATTTTTTAGGTAGAAGTCCATCCCTGCTCATGGTCATCCAAATGCGCGGTTGACCATTTTGGAACACTAAAAGCACACTAGCCATTGCAATTACAGCACTAACTGCTACTATACCTTGCATCCATGGAAGATTAACTTTCTCAAATACAAAAGCTAATGGGTCTCCAACACCTAGTTCTTTATAATCTACCATTCCAGTGAGAACAATGGCAATAAGAATGTATAATACCGTACAAATGATTAGAGAGGCAATCATGCTTTTTGGCAAGTCTTTTTTAGGATTTTTACATTCTTCGGCAGTTGTCGCAAGGGCATCAAAGCCTACATAGGCAAAGAACACAGAAGACACACCCTTTAATACACCAGTTAAACCATTAGGAGCAAACGGGCTCCAATTTTCTGGGTTTACGTAGAAAGCGCCAACTACAATAACAAGGGCTACGACTATCAGCTTAAGCCCTACCATAATATTGCTAGCGTTTTTAGTTTCCTTAACACCTCTAAAAATTAACCATGTTATGGCAATAACAATGGCAAGCGCGGGCAAATCTAAAATTAGTTTAAACCCTAAAATTTCTGGGGCTAAAGCCCAGGCATTGCTTGCCTCAAGGAGCGATGAAGAGATTTCTTGGTGATTTGCCAATAAGGCCGTAGCTTCTTTGCTGCCATTGAACGCGCTTAAATAATCCATGCTAAAATAAGATGGAATCTGAATTCCTAATCCGGAGAGTAGCCCTGTAAAATAGTCGCTCCAACTTATTGCAACCACAATGTTTCCAATGGCGTATTCTACAATTAGAGCCCAACCAATGATCCAAGCTATAAGTTCTCCGAAAGCTGCATATGCGTAAGTATAAGCCGAGCCACTGATAGGAATTACAGAAGCAAATTCTGCATAACATAAAGCGGAAAACCCGCATGCAATGGCAGTAAAAACAAAAAGGGTAATTACTGCTGGTCCACCATGAAAACTTGCATTGCCAATGGTTGAAAAAATTCCAGCACCAATGATTGCTGCAATTCCCATGGCAGTTAGGTCTTTAAAACCTAAGGTTCTGTGAAGTGCACCACCACTTTCTGATAGCGCTGCATGGTCGCGCTGAATATCAGCAATAGTTTTTTTTCTGAAGAGGGATTTGAGCTTCACCGGGTATATTTTAGAAAATCAAACCTAAAACATACATGTGGCAATTGCAAGTTTGATACTAGAAGAGGTGTTGTTCAATATAATCTATCAGAGAATGAATGCATTTGATATGAATTTCTTGGGCTCTATCGGCATATTGGCTAAATGGTGCACGAATTTCTACATCGCATAATCCAGACATTTTACCGCCGTCTTTGCCTGTTAGGCCAATTATTTTTATGTTAAGTTCTTTGGCAATTTCCATGGCTTTGAGCACATTTTTGCTGTTACCGCTGGTTGAGATGGCAAGCAGCACATCCCCTGAACGCCCAACAGCTTGAAGGTAACGGCTAAAAATGAAATCATAGCCGTAATCATTTCCAACACACGCAATATGACTGGCGTCGCTCATTGAAATTGCACCAATTGCAGGCCTATCATTGCGGTATTTACCGGTTAATTCCTCGGCAAAATGCATGGCATCGCACATGCTCCCGCCATTGCCGCAACTAAGGATTTTTCCACCATTTTTTAGGGAGTTTACCATTATTCTTCCAGCAGCTTCAATTTTATCAAAGTTTGATTCATCTGCTAGAAAGCTACTTAAAACGCTTTGGGCTTCAATAAAATGTTGTTTGATACTCATGGATTGGAGTTTTTAAATGCAGCTTTCCCAGCGTCTAGAAATTTTACAAAGTTTTGGATATTTAGGTCATAGGCTGTTGGTTCAACCAAAACCTTTTCATCGGAATCTATTAAAACATAGAAGGGCTGCGCGTTTGCATTGTATTTAGAAATCTGCAAATCTGCATTTTGTTTACCTATTGTTTTTTTCTGCTTATTATCTCTGGTACTGGTGTACCACTCGGATTCAGGTAATTCTGTTTTATCATCTACATAAAGAGCGAGTATAACATAATCTTCTTGTAATTTTTTAAGAACAGCAGGGTCGCTCCAAACGTTGGCTTCCATTTCTCTGCAATTGACACAGCCATGGCCAGTAAAATCAATAAAGATTGGTTTGTTTACCTTTTTGGCATAAGCAAGGGCTTGCTTATAATCAAAGAATCCATTTAAGTCATGGGGCAAGTGAAATAATTCTTTAAAGCGCACTTCACCAAGTTCATCTGAGTTATGTTTATTATTAGATTTGGCACTGGATTTACTTAAGTCAAATTCTAAAGTTTCTTGCGGTGGAAGGTAGCCGCTAAGTGCTTTAAGTGGAGCGCCAAATAGGCCAGGAAAAAGGTAGAGTACAAAGGTAAAAGTTGCAATTGCCATAAATAACCTAGGCACACTAATAGATGTTGCTTCATCATCATGGGCAAACCTTAATTTTCCGAGTAAGTACAAGCCAAGTAGGAAGAAAATAACAATCCAAATGGCAATATAAACTTCTCTATCTAACAAACCCCAGTGGTAGGTTTGGTCTGGGATAGAAAGGAACTTAAAGGCAAGTGCAAGCTCTAAAAAGCCTAGAACAACTTTTACAGAATTAAGCCAGCCACCAGATTTTGGAAGGTTTTGCAACCAATTTGGAAAGATTGCAAAGATGGTAAAAGGAGCAGCTAAGCCAGCCCCAAAAGCCGCCATACCTAAGGCTGGTTTTAAGAATTGTCCGCCAACTGCTTCAATTAATAGAGAACCAACAATTGGTCCTGTGCAACTAAATGAAACAAGCACAAGGGTGAAAGCCATAAAGAAAACACCTAGAAATGAGCCCATCGAGCTTTTACTATCCACTTGGTTTACAAATTGGTGCGGCAAGGTAATTTCAAACATCCCTAAAAAGCTAGCAGCAAAAACTATGAATATGATAAAGAAAAGCATGTTAGGCAGCCAATGTGTGCTAAGGGCATTTCCAAAATCTTCTCCTAATCCAAATACGCCAAAAACAAGGCCTAAAGATGCATAAATACCAACTATACTAAGTCCAAAACCAAATGCGCGCTTAAGTGCAAGACTTCTGGTTTCGCTACGTTTGGTAAAGAAGGTTACAGTCATTGGAAGCATAGGAAATACACATGGAGTGACAACTGCAACTAAACCACCTAAAAAGGCAAAAAGTAAGAATCCCCAAAGAGAGCTTTCATTACCACCACTTACTGAATTTTTGTTTGTAATATTTTTTTCCAAAGTGGTATCAACGGTACTGAGGTTTGTATCTGTTTTTACTGCTTCAATTGCTATGCTGGCAGTATCAACTTTAGTTGGAACAGCAGCTTCAGTCTTTGCGTTGTTATGATTATCAATTACTTTTATGTTTTTAAATATTAAGTCATCCTCAAACAACACACACATGCCAGTAATTTGAGAGCATTCTTGGAATTCGAGCGCCACTTTAATCACCGGATTTGCCTTCAGAATTTTAACTTTTTGTCTAAACTCTGCTTTACCAGTGAATGTAGAAACCTCACCTTCAAACACTTCGTCATAATGTTTGTGATTGCCTATTGGTTTTAGTTTTCCAACTAATTGGTAGCTTGGGTGTTTTTCAAAATCGAACAAAGCAACTACTGGTCCAACAGATTCGCTAAAATCTGAGGAATACATATACCAGTCTTTTTGAATTTTACTGGTGAAAATGAGTTCAATTTCTTCTCCAATGGAAACTTCTTGCTTGGAGGTTTTAAGCTCCCAAGTTGGTTTTTGCTGGAGTTGTGCTTTTAGAAACAAGGGGTAAAGCCCAAGTAATAAAAACGAAATTAGTAAGTTTTTTATACGAAACATAATATGCATAACGGTTAAGTGTAGAATAAAAACACCATTCCTGACTTTAAATTTTCCTAAAAGTTATAAGGAACAAATTTATACATAATGAGGATTAAAGCAATAGAGCTCATATAATCTACATTTATCTATGCTAAAGTAATAATTGAGGATTATTTTGGAGCAGCAATTGTTTGAATTAAAATATTTTGAAGAGAATCGCCCTTTTGCAAATTGTAGGCTAATAAGTAAAATTTTGCATTTGCAATTGTGTTAAGGCTTTTCGGTTTGAACCAATAGTCCCCTTTTTGGTAAGTGCCTGGAGTTTCGTTACAAAATTGTAAGAGATATTTTTGTTCCCAAAAGATGGTTTTACCTGTAATAGTATCCTTTGCAAAAATGGCTATTTCGGTTCTAAGTTCATGTGGAAAGTTATGATAAAGCGACAGACGAAGTTCATCACCATTTTCAATCCCAACAAAATTAAAGGCATTTGAAGCCATTAATGTATCTGGAATATTCCCTGCAGATTTGAAATTTGGAATGCTTAAAGCCTGAGTAACAGTGGTACTAGGTTCACCACATTTTTGTTTCCAAACCCAACCTTTATAAGGACTTGAGGTTCTTAAAAAAACTTGCCAATACTTTTCTTTGTTCATTTGGTCCCAATGCAAAATGTACTCTTGGTGTTGCCAAGTTTGCGTTAGGTTAAGTAAAATCGAAAGGGTAATAATTATTCCTAAAACCAACTTAGAAGGCCATTTAATTTTAAGATGCATCAATGAAACAGGTAAAATTAAAATGGGGAGATAGTCTAAATATACGCGTTGGCCGTAAGAACCTCCATAAAACCAGCTCCACCAACAACTGAAAACATAAGAAATTGCCAAAAAGTAGAGAATATAGTAAGTTATGAAGTATTTGTTTTTTTTGACCCCAGCCCAAATTGAGAGCAGTTGAAAGAGGAGGAGCAAAGGAGTATAAATAAATAGGCCTTTTTGATAGCTGAACCAAGAGTTTATAAGTTGGGGGTTATCAAAGTAAAAGCTTTCATTTTGATAACTGTATACAATGAAATTACCCGTTTGTAAATACCATAAAAAACATTGCAGAGATAGCGTAATTCCAAAGATGATTAGGGCAAAAAGCAGTGACTTCCAGTATCTGAATATATTTCTAAATAGAACAGTTAAGTTGTTAGCATTGCCTACTAATAGAGGGATTGAAAAAACCACTAAGAAATTTATAGGTCTTAAAAGGATTATTAATGCCATTAAAAGACCCATTAAAAGTATAAATTTTGATTTGTTTTGGTAGAAGAAGGATATTGTAAAATAACAAAAAAGAGAAACGGCTGTAAAGGAAAAAACATGGCTAAATCCTGCATCAAACCACGCGTAGTGGGTAAATGGAGTAGCAAATAGGATGGAAAGCTGAACAAGAAAAATCAAATTACTTTCTACATTTAACTGAATAAGCGTTTTCCGCAAGAAAACAAGACCGATGAACAACCAGAAAATTGCGGCAAATAAGACCATAACCTGATAGGGTAACTCATAGCCTGAATCAACATAACCAAGAACTTGTCTCACCAATTGAAGCGGTAAATAAAAAGGAAGTAAAAACGCTGCAGTTCCACAGGAGTATTTATTTACCCTAAGATTGCCAAGATTATTGTAAGCATAATTTTGATCTATTCTGGAATAAATTAAAGGTTGTGTATTTCTTGGTTTATCTACCCTATTGATATCTTTATGAAGAAAAATTGAAGGCAGGTAATCGTAGTATCCATAAGCATCTGCATGAATAAAATCTTGGCGACTAGTAAATCCCCACAACATAATGAAAACGAAGGCCAGCATTAAAGCTAGTTCTTTAATAATATGATTAAAGGGTTTTAATGCCATATTGAGCAAATATATTTATTTTAAGAAATTTAGGTTTGCTTATAAAACTATACAGCTTATATTTTTTGTTAGAAAATGCTTATGGTTGGCCTTATTTAGAGCACTACTTTTGTCAGTTGAGATGAAGAAAAAACTGCTGAACCTATTTTGCTGCATTATTCCATTGGCTATGTTGGCTCAAACCGATACCTTACCGGTTAAAGTGCCTAGTATGCCAAAGCAAACTGTAGATCAATATATAGAGAAATACAGTGCTATTGCAGTGGATGAAATGTACAGAAGCAAGATTCCTGCAAGTATTACGCTGGCTCAAGGAATATTAGAAAGTGGCAATGGAAATAGCCGGTTAGCTGTTGAGGGCAATAATCATTTTGGTATTAAATGTAAGAAAACCTGGACGGGTAAAACCATTTTTGAAGACGATGATGCTTTGCAAGAGTGCTTTAGAAAGTACGATGCAGCCATAGATAGCTACCGAGACCATTCAGATTTTTTAATGAATAATCCTCGGTATGCGTTTTTGTTTGATTTAGATAAAACAGATTATAAGGGTTGGGCTTATGGACTTAAAAAGGCAGGCTATGCCACTAACCCACAGTATGCAGAGTTGCTTATAACTTTTATTGATAAGCATAAGCTTCATAAGTTTGATGGTGTGAAGTTGAGCGAGGAAGAAGATAAAGAGCTAAAAAACGACAAGGAGGAGCTAGTAAAAAGTCGGGGTAAGGAAATTCACAATAATGGTGTAATTGGCGTAATAGCCAATGCAAATGAGAGTTATGCTCAAATTGCCATGAATTATGATTTGAAGGTTTATCAATTGTATAGATTTAATGATTTAGAAAAAGATGCTGTATGTAAAGAAGGAGATACAGTTTACTTAAAAACTAAAAGAAATAAGTCGGACAGCCTTTATCATTTGGTAACAGGCGCTGAAACGCTACATTGGATAAGCCAAAGATATGCAGTAAAGCTCGACAAACTTTTAGAAAGGAATCATTTGTTGAATGGCCAACAGCCTGCTGTAGGAGAAATGATTTATTTGAAAAACAAACGTGATAATGCGCCTAAGTTGGTTGCAATTGATACCTTAAAGCCCAAATCCAAAGTTGATACAATAATCATCGATATTGCTGAACCAAAGCCTTTAGACACAACTTATGACAACAAGGTTTACGACAATATTCAGCAAAACATAGAAACAAGTAAAACAGTTGAAACCGTTACTTCTTTGGACAGTATTCAGGATTTCAAGGAAAATTTGAGTTTTTTCCATACCGTTCAAAGGGGAGAAACTTTATATAGCATTGGTAAAAAATATGGGATTCGAGTAGATGCAATCATGTATTTAAACCTATTGACTACGGATGCAATTGAGGCGGGTCAGCGCTTAATTATTAACCCAGCAATTTCTAATGCCGATACCAAGGAACCACAAAGTACACCGGGCGTTCATATCGTTAGACAAGGTGAGACTTTATTTAAAATTGCCAAGATGTATGGCTTAAGTATTCAAGATATCAAGGCAACAAATAACTTGGAAAATGAGGTGGTTTTTATCGGTCAGCGATTGGTTATTGTAAAGCAATCAAAAAAATAAATCAGACAAAAGCTTGGATTGCAACCAAATTGGATTTTTTTACATCAAATATTTTATTAAACTTGTAATTCTGATTGAGTAAATTAATCAAATATTAAATTGTATGAAAAAAGTTATTCTTATAGTTGCCGTTTTGTTCTTTGCTATTGGTTTGAAAGCTCAGACTAGGTTTGGTTTTGGTCAGATTGACTACGATAACTGGAATGTGAATGACCCTAATGCACATTTGTTATTATTGGTATGGCCACAAAATAATGACACACTTGATTTTGAGGTTGGTGCAGATATTTTTGTGTTAGATGGAACCGCGAAGGCGGGCATAGATTTTAATATGAGTACCTCCAAGTGGACTTTCCCTATTGGTACCAATATATTTGATTCTTCAAATCGCAAAAAAATTGCTTATAATTTTGTTCCCAATACTACTTTTTGGGGAAAGAAAGATTTCACGATTAAATTAGGAAACTTACAAGGTGTTACTAGTGCTGATTTATTGAATGGACAGGATTTACTTCGTGTTATTATTGATTATGATGGAACTGGAATTGGATTGCCAAAGCTAAGCGTTCATGACTATAGATTATATCCAATTCCTGCTAGCACAATGTTATACATTGGAGGAGTAAATCCAACTGCCTACAAAATTTACGACCTAAGCGGAAGATTAGCCCAAGAAGGTGGAATTTTACAAAGCAGTATTGATGTGAGTAATTTGGGAAATGGCCTTTATGTATTATATGCTCAAACAGATAAGGGCATGATAGTACAGAAGTTTCTTAAAGACTAGATTGAAAAAAACTTGGTATGTATTCGACTTTGACAGTACCTTTACGCAAGTTGAGGCGATGGAAGAGTTGGCAGCCATTAGCTTAGAAAATGACCCAGAGCGGGACATTTTAATAGAAAAAATAAAGCAACTTACAGAACTTGCCATGGAAGGCAAAATGCCTTTTGAGAAATCATTAAAGGCAAGGATTGCACTGCTTTCTGCAAAAAAGTATCATTTAAACTTATTGGTGAATAGACTTAGGAAGCGCGTAAGCGCTTCATTTGTTAGAAACAAACAGTTTTTCAAAACACACAAAGGAAACGTCTTAATAATTTCTGGAGGTTTTAAGGAATTTATTGATCCTATCGTAAAAACGTATCACATTGATGCTGATTGCGTATATGGCAATACATTTATATACGATAAGAAAAACAATATCATTGGGGCAGATGAGACCAATTTATTGGCCCAAGCCCAAGGAAAAGTCAAATTACTTAAGCAGCTCAAATTAAGCGGAAACGTAATTATGATTGGAGATGGCTTTACAGATTTGGAGGTTTTTGAATCGGGTATGGCCAATGAATTTTATGCTTATACCGAAAATGTAAGCCGGCCAAGTGTAATTACTAAATCTGGAAAAGTGGCGCCAAGTTTAGATGAAATTCTTTTTAAACAGCATTTACCCATGTCTATTTCTTATCCAAAATCGCGCATTAGTGCTTTATTGGTGGGCAAATTAACTTGGCAAGCTGAAGTATTTTTTAAAAGAGAAGGTTATCAGGTAGAGAAGTATGATTTGTTATCGCAATTAAAAAGTAGCCCAAAGGGTGGCTCTGTGAATATTGTTTTGTTTGAACCTGAATTAGATAAAAAGGGTACAGTGAGTTCGTTTATTCTTGAACCTAAAAACAAGGTATTGGCGGCTGGAATTTGGGGCGAGTCGGTTCAAACCGAAACCAACCCAAAGTTTGCAAAAGCAGGAATAGGAATTTTTAGCAGCAGTTATGCACATACTCGAAGTGTTGCCGAATTGGCCCTATTATATTTATTACAATTTTCGAGGCAAAAGCAACAAGAGTTATTTGGTAAAAAGCTTGGTATTATTGGGTATGGACACAGTGGCTCCTTGTTATCTGTGATGGCAGCTCATTTGGGTTTGGAGGTTTATTATTATGATATTGACCACAAACCACCTATTGGGAATGCTAAGCAAGTTAGAACATTAAGTGATTTATTGCGCAAGTGTGAGTTGGTAGTAGTGGTTGCGGGCCGTCGATTTATTGGGCAACTAAACATTGGCCCTAAGGAATTGAATTTATTGCCTAAAGAAAGCATTTTAATTCATTTGGGTTACGATGCTTGTATTGATTTTTTGGCGGTAAAAGACATGCTTAAAACTGGCAGGCTTTCTGGTTTTTATGCAGATGTTTTAGAAGAAAAGAATTTCGCCATTTTGAAAGAAAGTGAATCAGTAAAAGTTGGATATAGAGAAAGGTTAATGACACAACAAACGCAGGCAAATATTGCAGCATCGTTAAGCGAATATTTGTTAGAATATATCAATACTGGCGCCACTAGCGGGAGTTTAAACTTACCCTTAGTTCATTTGCCAAGTATGCATCAGCTGAATAGGTTTATTCATATTCACGAAAATAAACCAGGGGTTTTGGCTCAAATTAATAATATTTTGGCTACTTATAACATCAATGTGTTGGGTCAATATTTAAAAACCACAGAAACCATAGGATACGTAATTACTGATGTTAGTAAAGCATATCCACCAAAAGCAATTGAAGATTTAAAAAGAATAGCCGAAACCTTGCGATTTAGAGTTTTGTATTAACTGCGTTGCATTAAAGCTTCATACATAATGATGCCTGCTGCCACAGATACATTTAGCGAGCTAACGCCAAAATTCATTGGAATTTGCGCTAATGCCGAGCATTTTTTAATTAATTCTAAACTAATACCCGTTTCTTCTCCACCCATGATGATGGCCAGAGGTCCTGTTAAATCGGTTTGGCTAATTGAATCTTTGGCTTTTTCTGTGCAAGCCACAGTTGTAAAGCCAGATTGATTTAGATATTCTAAAGTAGTTTTAAGGTGTTTTTCTCTGCAAACGGGCAGTTTATGTAAAGCACCTGCCGATGTTTTGATGGCATCCTCATTCACAGGTGCAGTATCTGTTAGAGGAACAACCAAAGCATGTACCCCAGCGCATAGGGCTGTTCTAGCGATTGCTCCTAAATTTCTTACATCCTTTACACCATCTAAGATTAGAATAAAAGGTGTTTCGCCTTGCTCGAAAAGCGATGGAATAATTTGTTCTAAACTATGATAAGAAATGGGGGATGAAAAAGCCATAACCCCTTGGTGATTCTTATCTTTTAGGTTAAAAAACTTTTCTTTTGGTACGGTTTGAACCGGAACCTGCGCTCCACGAGCTGCTTTAAGCAATTCGTCGAGCGCAGGGTTAAAAATGCCTTTCATGACTTGGATTTTGATAAGGTCTTTACCAGCATCCAAGGCTTCTTTAACGGCATGGGTTCCGTAGATAATATTTTCTTTCATTCTTACAATCCAACTTGCAGCGTATCGATGCGTTTTCTGAAATCTGCTGCTAATTCGGTTTGTTTATGAAAATCAACTACTTGCCAGATATAATTTAGTATTTGAACATTGTCTTCCAAATCTTGGCGCACACTATTTTTCTTTCCTTTAAATGAAAGGAAATATTTAGCATTTTCTTCATGAATTCTTAGTAATTCCTTGGCTAAGTTATTCGCCTTTTCAGTAGCGCCGGCTTGGTAATAACCTTCCAAAATTCGCACCACAAAAACATCGTAGGCCACTTGCTTATGTGGCATCACCTGTAAACAATAGTCTAATGCTTTTACAGCAGAATCTTTTCTACCTTCTAGGGTGAGTTGTTCACTTAAACGGTAGAAAATATTTCTAAAGTTCTTAGTTTGTCTTAGAATAGTTTCATCAAGATAAACATTGTCTTCAGCCATATTTCCCCATTTAAACTTCTCCATTATGTTCTTGTAAAGAATGTTTGAGTTGATCCTACCAGTAGTACCATCTCTTTGAACCTCGCTCGTTATAGGCACTAATCTGTAGGTTAAACCTTCTAGTTGGAAGTATTTGGTTAGGTTAAGATAAACATCGTTTCCTGTGGTGATAGCCCAATAAATAGGTCTGGTATTGATATTAGAAGCTATAATGTCTAATAAAATCAAATCAGCTTTTAGTAGATTATTGTTACCAATTTCCCAACGAATGGTATCTACCATGAATTGTTCGTCTTCTGGTTGAACCACGCCATTTTTTAAGCACTCTTGACGATTAACAATCATGCTAAACTTTTTGGTTGGGTAATATCTAAGGGCATCACCACCTTGTGTAGCAACTGTACCCATTGGGTCAGCGTCATCATTGATAAAGGCCAGAATATTCTTTAATGGATAAAAATCTTGCGTATTGATACCATATCTTCTAGCAAGTTCAGGATTTTCGAAGAAAACCACATAATCCCTTGTTCCTTGCTTGTATTTATCTGGCGTCATGCTAAATTCTACTGGTTTGCTGTCGTAAGCTTGACGTTTAAGTCCATCTGCATACCAGTCTGTGTTTAGTAAGCTCATATTAATTACGCGCACATCACTTCTAATATTTTCTACGTTTTGGGCATACCAAAGCGGATAGGTATCATTATCTCCATTGGTAAAAAGAATGGCATCTTTGGCGCAAGAGTTAAGATAGTCTTCTGCAAAAGCCAACGCAGTAAAGCGGTTACTTCTGTTATGGTCGTCCCAGTTTTGTTGACCCATTAGTGCTGGAACAGCGGCTAAGCTAATTACAGTTGCCCCTACAGCGGCTGTGTTTTTATTGATTTTCTTACTTAACCAATCAACCAACCCTAAAACGCCTAAACCAATCCAAATCATAAAGGTTTGGTATGAACCAACATAAGCATAATCCCTTTCTCTTGGCTGATGTGCTGGGAAGTTTAGGTAAAGGATAATGAAAAAACCCGTGAATAGGAATAAAGTTGAAACAATGATTGCATCTTCCTTTGATTTCTTGAAATGGTACACTAAACCAATTATTCCTAAAATTAAGGGTAAGAAGAAATAGGTATTTTTGGCTTTATTGTTTGCCATTGTTTCTGGCATATTCTTTTGAGGACCTAAGCGCCATTCATCAATAAAGTTAACGCCACTGATCCAATTTCCTCTAGTAAGTTCACCATAACCTTGTTCATCATTTTGGCGACCGATGAAATTCCAGAAGAAGTATCTCCAATACATGAAACCCAATTGGTAGCTAAGCATAAAGTCGATATTTTTTCCGAAGCTAACTTTGTTTTTACCTTCAGGAATTTTTTCCCAATCTCTATATGCTCTTACGTAATCAGCTCTATCAGCCCACATACGCGGGAGGATTGTACAATCTTTAGGGTCGTAAACTGCCTTCTTTTTTGTACCTGCTTCAACATATTTTCCATCAAAACCTTTGGCATATTGCATGTCTCCATCATCATATCTAATGGGTCTAGCATAGAAATACTGACCATAAAGAAGTGGATTTTCACCGTATTGTTCACGGTTTAAGTAACTTAATAAAGAGAAAGGTTGTTCAGGGTCGTTCATGTCAATTGGTGGATTGGCCAAAGAACGAATGATGATCATAGCATAAGAAGAGTATCCAACGATTACAAAACTGATAGAAAGCACAATGAGATTAATAACATCCATGGCTGCTTTCTTTTTGAACACAAAGAAATAAATAGCGCCAGTCATTGCTCCCCAAAGTATTAATGAACTTAAGTGAAAGTTAATGACCAAATTGCTGATAAACATAACACCATAGGCAGCAATTGCTACGTATAGGCTTATGGCACTTTTAGTATGTGTATAATGTAAGAAAGAAGCAAAAAGTGTAATTAATAATAAAATTAAGAGCAGCGCGCCCGAGTTAAAGCTTAATCCCAAAGAGTTTACCGCAAAGTAATCTAATTTAGTAGCAATGCCGGGTAGGCCTGGGATTAGTCCAAACTGAACAATTCCAATAGCTAAAATAGCTACAGCAGAAGCTCCAAGAAAACCGTTTCGGGTGTATTTGTATTTTTTAAAGTAATAAACGTAAACTATCGCTGGGATAACAAGTAAGTTTAACAAATGGACGCCAATAGCTAAACCAATAAGATAGGCAATAAGCACTAACCACTTGCTTGCATCCTTTTCATGAGCAACGTTTTCCCACTTTAGAATGCACCAAAAAGTTAGGGTTGTAAAAAAACTTGAAGAGGCATATACCTCTGCTTCAACAGCCGAAAACCAAAAGGTATCTGAAAAGTTAAGCGTTAAAGCACCAACGGCACCTGCGCCCATGATGGAAACTGTATTCCAGAATTCAAGTTCTTTGCCATCTTTGTTTAAAATCTTCTTTGCAAGGTGAGTGATGGTCCAAAACATAAACATTACAGTTAGTGCGCTGGTTACTGCGGAGACCATGTTTACCCAAAAGGCAACTTTACTAGGGTCTGAGGCCATCAAACTAAAAACTCTTCCTATCATTAGGAAAAGTGGCGCTCCAGGAGGGTGACAGATTTGCAAACGATAGGAAGCAGAGATAAATTCTCCACAATCCCAGAAGCTTACAGTTGGCTCAAGGGTGAGCGTGTAGGTGACTAAAGACACTGCAAAAAGCAGCCATCCGAGTACACTGTTTAACAGGTTATATTTGTTCATGCGTTCAAAATAATTATGCGCTATTAACGAAGAAAGGCAAACATAAATGATTTCTCCTAAATTTGCGGAGGTTTTGATAGGAGAAAAAGATTAGTGTCACATACAGTAGTAATAATTGGTGGAGGGGCAGCAGGGTATTTTGCTGCCATCCAATGCGCAGAAACAAACAAGTTAGCCAAGGTTATCTTGTTGGAAAAGAGCGCAAAAGTGTTGCAAAAGGTAAAAGTTTCCGGAGGTGGAAGATGCAATGTAACGCATGCTTGTTTTGATTTAAAACAATTAGCAAAAAATTATCCGCGAGGAGAAAAGCATTTAAAATCTGCTTTTTCTCGATTTTTCACCCAAGATACAGTGAATTGGTTTGAACAAAGAAAGGTAAAACTAAAGGCAGAGGCTGATGGTAGGATGTTTCCAATTACGGATGATTCACAAACTATTATTGATTGTTTGCAAAAAGAGGTTTCTAGGCTAGGAATTGAAGTGAGATTAGAAACTTCTGTAAAACGTGTAGCGCCAAGTTTTCATGGAGGATTTGATTTATATCTATCAAATGACCAAAAGCTAGTCTGTAACCGAGTTATTATTGCCAGTGGTGGATCTCCAAAAGCAGAAGGCTTGGATTGGGTAAAAGATTTAGGAGTAAGAATTGAAACACCTGTTCCGTCTTTGTTTACTTTTAATATTCCAAACTCAGAATTATTAGCGCTACAAGGGATTGCAGTTAATCCGGTGAGGGTTAGAGTTGTTGATACCAAGCTTGAGAATTGTGGACCTATGTTAATTACCCATTGGGGTTTAAGCGGTCCTGCAATTTTGAAATTGTCCTCTTTAGGTGCAAGGTATTTTGCAGAAAAAGAGTATAAATTTCAGGCACAAATTAGTTGGCTAGAAAATAAAAAGGAGGATGCTGTTCGCCAAGAATTGTTTAATTTAAAGGCAGCTAATCCATCGAAGCAGGTTAGTAGTCTCTTCCCTTTTTTGCTCCCAAAACGTTTAAATACTTATATTTTAGAGCGCTCTGGAATTAATGAAAAGCTAAATTGGGGTGAAGTAAGCAAAGAAAATTTAAATCAATTGATTCAAAATTTGCTTTATGATACCTACGAGGTTTCAGGAAAAACTACTTTCAAAGAAGAATTTGTTACCTGTGGCGGTGTGAACCTAGATGACATTGATTTTAGAACCATGGAATTTAAACGCATGCGTGGCTTACATTTCGCAGGTGAGGTTTTAGATATTGATGGAATTACAGGAGGCTTTAATTTTCAAGCTGCTTGGACAACAGGATTTATTGCAGGTCAGGCTGCTGCAGCTGAGCTAAGTTAAGTTTTTCTAGGAAGGCAATCATAGATTTAGAATCTTGTGTGCCTATTAGAAATTTCTTTCCACTTTTTAAAATCAATTGCAATCCTTCATTTCCCCTGATGGTATAAGCTTTTTCACCAGCGAAATTGAACCGGATACCCCATCCTCCAAATTCTTTAATGGCTTTATACTTTCTAACTTGAATGTACTGTAGTTCTTCCCATTTCACATAATAATAAACGCGCTGGAAAGGAAAGAACCTTAAGGTAATTCCATGTTCATCCATTCTTGTTTCAAGATTTGTGAAATACAATAGGACAGAAATGATTGAAACTAAAGTAATACTTATTAATAATCCGTAACGCTCGGTTGGATCAGCCTTGCCAGATAAAATGCCGTAAGCAATTGCTAAAACTGTAATCAGGAGCATGGTCCAAATCCACCATTGGTTAAATTTTTGTTTCTCGTAGAACATAATTGGTTACAAAAGTGTAAAAAAGTGCCGAGAATTTAAATGTTTAATTAAGGTTAGGCATATAATACATCAAACTTATTCAAGTTAATTTGCTGTATTTTGTAAGTTTGAAGTCAGATTATTTACTAAATAATATTATGGGAGTTGAAAAGAAGAGAGTTTTGGTTACTGCGGCCTTGCCTTACGCAAATGGTCCAGTGCATATTGGCCATTTGGCTGGATGTTATTTGCCAGCGGATATTTATGTTAGGTATTTAAAAGCCATTGGTAAAGAGGTTTTGTTTATTTGTGGTAGCGATGAGCATGGTGTACCCATTACCATTAAAGCAAAAAAAGAAGGCATTACACCTCAACAGGTTGTAGATAAATATGATGGCATCATGAAGAATGCCTTTAAATCATTTGGAATAGATTTTAGTTATTATGGCAGAACCAGCTCTCCCGTTCACCATCAAACAGCCCAAGAATTCTTTAGGCATTTATATGAAAAAGGGGTTTTTGAGGAAGAGGTAACTCAACAATATTATGATGTAGAGGCCCAACAGTTTCTTGCAGATAGGTACATCACAGGAACCTGCCCACGTTGCGGAAATCCTGGTGCTTACGGAGACCAATGCGAAAAATGTGGAACATCTTTAAGTCCAACCGATTTAATTAACCCAAAATCTGCATTAAGTGGGGCTGTTCCCATTTTAAAGGAAACAAAAAACTGGTTTCTTCCAATGGGAAAATTGCAGAGTACACCTGCTTTTCAAGCCTACATTAAGCGCTTTGAGGGATGGAAATCGAACATCAAAGGCCAATGTGCCAGTTGGTTAAACGAAGGTTTGCAAAGTAGAGCCATGACCAGAGATTTGGATTGGGGCGTTCCTGTTCCGATTGAAGGTGCTGATGGAAAAGTATTGTATGTTTGGTTTGATGCCCCAATTGGGTACATCAGCGCCACTAAAGAAGCCCTGCTTGCTAGTAGCCAGCAGCCAGATGTCAGCAGCTTAACTTGGCAAGACTGGTGGCAAAATGAAGCTACCGAACTCATTCATTTTATTGGAAAGGATAATATTGTGTTTCATGCCATTATTTTCCCGATGATGCTCATGACCCACGGAGATTATATTCTGCCTTCGAATGTGCCAGCAAACGAGTTTCTAAATTTGGAAGGTGATAAGATTTCCACTTCACGCAATTGGGCGGTTTGGTTGCATGAGTACTTAGAAGATTTTCCAAATAGAGAGGATGAATTGCGTTATGTGTTAACGAGTATTGCGCCAGAAACCAAAGACAGCGAGTTTACATGGAAGGATTACCAAACGCGCATCAATAGCGAGTTGGTTAGCATTTTTGGAAACTTTGTGAACCGAGTTTTGGTGTTGTGCGATAAATATTATGAAGGTGTTGTTCCTTTGGCATTCGACTTCAGCAACTCAGTAGCTTATGAAAAAATAGAAGCTTCACAGAAAATTTGTTTTGAGCAAATAGCCGCAAATATTGCAGAGATGGAGCAGGATTTAAAAGAAGTAAAACTGAGAGATGCCCAAGCATGTTTTATGAATATTGCCCGCGCGGGTAACAAATACCTTGCCGACACAGAGCCATGGAAATTGGTTAAAACTGATGAAGAAGCAGTTAAAGGAATTTTGTTTGATGCACTCCAAATATGTGCAAAGCTAGCCATAGCTGCAACACCATTTTTGCCACACACTTCCAAGAAGTTGGTAGGTTTGTTAGGTTTGAACCAAGTGAGTTGGCAACAGTTAAACGCTCAAGTTATTATAGAAACTGGCTCACAGTTGGCCAAGCCAGAAATATTATACAAGCAGGTAGAGGATGAAGAAATTAACAAACAACTCGAAAGGCTTCAACAGATTAAAACATCAAAAACCCAACAGCCAAGTAGCAGCGATTTAGCCGAGCTTAAGACCAATATTACTTGGGAAGACTTTGATAAATTAGATTTGCGTGTAGGTAAAGTTATTGAAGCTGTAAAAGTTCCTAAAGCAGATAAACTCTTAAATTTAACAGTTGATTTAGGCTTTGACAAGCGTACAATCTTAAGCGGCATTGCCGAATATTATCAACCAGAGGAGTTAATAGGAAAGTTGGTAACAGTAGTTGCCAATTTAGCCCCACGAAAAATTAGAGGAATCGAAAGCCAAGGCATGCTTTTGATGGCAGGCAATGACTTTGGAAAACTCTACAGCGTGAGCCCAGAAAAAGAAATAGAACCAGGAAGCGTGGTGAAGTAATGCTTAACTTGCCACATTTAAATTAATAACATTGAAGGTTTCATTTCCATTACTTTAAAAAATTGAATCGTACCTATCTGTGCTACCTATGATAATCTGTGTCAAGTAAAATTATGTAAATCTTTTTTACACCTGCATGGACATTAGCCCATAAATCAAGTTATTTGTTAGTTAATCGACTTTTTAATGATTGGGTTTATGAAAAAATTGGTGTTTTTTACATTTCTGGTGCTTAGCACTTCCTTGGCTTTTGCACAACAATTAATTACTATCACGCCTGCTTTTGCTACGGCAAATGATAACAATGTGGTGATTACCTTTGATGCCTCGCTAGGCAATGCTGGCATGTTGGGCGAAGCAATGATTTATGCTCACGCAGGTGTTATTACTGATAAAAGCACTTCGGGCACCGACTGGAAATATGTGATTGCCGATTGGACCACCAATCTCCCTAAGGCTTTACTTACAAGAGTGGGTTCGAGCAACCTTTACACCTTAAACATTGGTAATATTAGAACCTATTATAACATTCCTGCAAGTGAAAAGGTGCTTCAATTGGCTTTTGTGTTTAGAAATGCAACGGGTACTAAAACGGGCAAAACCAGCAGCAATGGCGACATATTTGTTGACATAAACCAAGGCGGTTTTCAGGTTAAGTTGAATGCGCCACTAAAAGGTAGTTTTTTCCAAAGCACAGATTCTGTAAGCATTTCTGGCAATGGCTCGCTTAAAAGTAACCTTAAATTATTTGCTAATGGAGTAGAAGTAGCCAGTGTAAATGATGAAAGTATCATCAACTTTAAAACGGTGTTTTCGGCGTTTGGTTCAAACCGAGTAAACCTAGTTTTGCAAGGAAACAACAATGGCCAAATGGCTTATGATAGCACCTACATTTTAGCCAAAACCACACCCCTCATTGCAAATGCACCTGCTGGTACAAAAGATGGTATCAATTATATTAATGATAGCACAGTGATTTTGCAGTTGTATGCACCCTTAAAACAATTTGTATATGTGATTGGCGACTTTAGCAATTGGGAGTTTATGCCTGAAATGTTAATGAACAAAACACCTGATAATTCTCGCTATTGGATTAGTATTACCGGTTTAAAAAAGGGTATAGAATATGGTTTTCAATATGTGATAGATGATGCTCAAATGCGTGTAGCGGATGTGTATGCCGATAAAATTTTAGACCCTTGGAACGACCAATGGATTGCCAAAGAAACTTATCCAAATTTGAAACCTTACCCTGCTGGAAAAACTACCGAAATTGTTTCTGTTTTGCAAACAGGTCAAACAGCCTATAATTGGACAACCACCAATTATACCAAGCCAAATAAAGACAAGTTGATTATTTATGAGTTATTGGTGAGAGATTTTGTGGGCAAACATGATTATAAAACCTTAAAAGATACCATCGGTTATTTTAAGCGTTTAGGCATCAATTGCATTCAGCTAATGCCCATTATGGAGTTTGAAGGCAATGAAAGCTGGGGTTATAATCCTATGTTTTTCTTTGCACCCGACAAATATTATGGCACCAAAGACGATTTGAAAGCCTTTGTAGATGCCTGCCATAAGGAGGGAATTGCAGTGGTTTTAGACATTGCACTTAATCACTCATTTGGGCAAAATCCTCAGGTGCGCATGTATTTTAATCCGGCTGCTGGGCAATATGGACAACCCACCGCAGATAATCCTTGGTTTAACCAAACAGACCGCCACCCCTTTGGCGTTGGATATGACTATAACCATGAGGCTACGGTAGTGCAGAATTTTACCGATAGAGTAATTAAATACTGGTTAGAAGAATACAAGATAGATGGCTACCGCTTTGATTTATCTAAAGGCTTTACGCAAAAAAATAGCGGCACCGATGTGGCAACTTGGAATGCCTACGACCAAAGCAGGGTAAACATTTGGAACCGCATTCGTACCGAAATTCTGAAATATGCCCCTGATGCTTACTTAATTCTAGAGCATTTAGGTGATAACTCAGAAGAAAAAGTATTGGCAGACATGGGCTTTATGCTTTGGGGTAAAATGACCGAAAACTACGCCGAAGCCATGATGGGTTATAACAACAGTAAAACCAACCTTAGCTGGGGCAATTACAAGCAAAGAGGTTTTGCGCAACCTAATTTAGTAACCTATGCAGAAAGTCACGATGAGGAACGCGTTATGTTTAGCACCCTTACATATGGCAATAGCAATGCAAATTATAGCACCAAAACCTTAGACAATGCGCTGAGAAGAGTGGCAGCCTATCATGCTTTGTTGCTGCCATTAAAAGGTCCAAAAATGTTGTGGCAAGGAGGCGAGTTGGGTTATGAAGTTTCTATTAATACCAATGGCAGAACTGGCAACAAGCCTTTCCGTTGGCAATATGTTACAGATGCAAAGCGCATTCGTGTATATCATGAAGTGGCTGCCATGGCTCAATTAAAGCAACATGTGGCATTGCAATCAGACAATTATGTGTATGATGTGTCGGGCATGGTAAAAACCTTACGCATTACCCACGATTCTATGAATGTATTTATTGCGGCCAACTTTGATTTAGTGCCTGCCACCTCCACCATCAATGCACAGAGCAGCAATTGGTGGTACAACTATATGACGGGGGATTCTATTGCAGCCAATATCTTGCAAACCATTAACATTGCCCCGGGCGATTATGTGATATATACCAGCAAAAAAGTTCTTTCTAATTTGCCATTGCGTGTGCAAAATGTTAATGCGGCCGAGGCTATTGCTCTGTATCCAAATCCGTTTAAAGATGAATTGTTTGTGCTTTCGGAAAAGGAGAATATCAGCAAAATTGTGGTAACAGATATGCAAGGCAGGGAGGTTAGGGTTGAACCAAACCTTTTCTCTGCACAACAATGGCGATTAGATTTTTCTGGTTTAAATGCAGGCGTGTATGTGATTACGGTTTCAGGCAAAAACGGCGTTCAAAGTTTTAAAGCCATCAAACAAGACTAGCGTTCCGATTTCCCTTTTCTTACTGGTTCTGCTTTCCAAGGGTCTTCGGGCCATGCGTGTTTGGGGTAACGGCGTTTGAGCTCTTTTTTAACTTCGTGGTAGGTATTGTCCCAAAAGCTGCGTAGGTCTGTGGTTATTTGCACTGGCTTATATCCGGGTGATAGCAGGTGCAATACCAATTTGGTTTTTCCTTGGTTAATAACAGGTGTGTCGGCAATGCCAAAAACCTCTTGCAAGCGTACTGCCAATACAGGCGTTTCTCCATGGGCAAAGTAGGCTATTTTAAGCGCAGAACCTGTAGGAACCACATACTTTTCGGGGCAAAGTGTTTGAAGCATTTGTTGTTTCTCCCAGCTCAAACTATTTAATAGCGCTTCTTTCAGGTTGATTTTTTTGAAATCGTCATTTCTTTTTATGTCTAACAAGTAGGGTAGCAACCAATCGGGTTGTTGCAACAAGCTGTCTAAGCTTATGACTGGCCAATTTTCTTCTGGGTTCCAAAGGTGTAAACTTGCCAAGCGATGGATAAGCTGTTCGAAGGGTTCTTGAATATCCAATAGGCTCAAACCTTCTTTTTTAATTGCTTCTACGAGGGCACGCTGTACCTTTTCTGGATTGGGATTTGCAAGGGGTTTAGATTGTAGCACGATGCTTCCAATTCTTAAGTCTTTGCTAGCCACAATCCCGCCTTTTCTGGTATCCCAAAGAATGGTTTCTTTTTCTTTTACCAAGGGCAATAAATCTTTTGGGTTTAGGGGAGCTGCTAAGAATATCTTCCCAAGTCCATCCCGAGTATCCATGTGGGCAACGGCCAACCAACTTTCATTGGCAAGGTCGTCTTTATGGCCAGCGGCAGCAATTTTGCCATTGGCCAACTGAAACTGTGCATTGTTACCATTTCTTGCGCAAGCAATGCGCTCTGGATAAGCGTATGCAAGCAGCAGTCCGGTTTCATATTTATCTACTGGGCTATTGTCTTCGGGCACTTGCAGCAAGCCTCTGTAATAAGCAGCCAGCTTGGCAATGCGCGCCATTTTATGTCCTGCATTTTGGTTGCTTCTAAAACGTCTAAGGGCTTCAATGCGCAAGCTAAGGTCGATGCCCGCTTCTTTGCCCAAGGGGTCGCGTTCGTCTAGTAAGGCTGCAATCTCGCAAGCCAATTGCTGTGCGCTGGTATCGTTGGCAAGCAAAAGCATGTGAGCCATGCGTGGGTGGCAGGCCATAGATTGAAGCTTTTTGCCATGTGCTGTAATCTTGTTGTTTTCGATGGCACCCAATTGGTCTAAGGTTTCCATTGCCATTTGTAGTGCGCCCTCTGGCGGCAAGGTAAGCCAACTGAGTTTTTTAATATCACTCACGCCCCAAGTTAACAGGTCTAAACAAACAGCTGTTAAATCTGCTTCTAGAATTTCTGGGACCCTGTGCAGGGCAAGTCTATCTTGCGTGGCGGTGGTCCACATGCGGTAACACACGCCCGGCGCTAGACGGCCTGCACGGCCCGCTCTTTGGTCGGCAGAGTCTTTAGAAACCATTATCGTTTCAAGTCTGCTCAAACCAGATTTTGGGTCAAACCGAGAAATGCGGCTAAAGCCAGCATCTACCACTATTTTTATGCCTTCAATGGTTAAACTGGTTTCTGCAATAGAGGTGGCTAATACAATTTTTCTTCTCCCTTTTTTATTGGGCCAAATCGCCGCCATTTGTTCGGCATTAGAAAGCTGACCGTAAAGTGGGTGTATACTAAAATCGGGCAAATATTTTCTTAGCAGTTCTTCGCATTTTCTTATTTCTGCTTCGCCGGGTAAAAAGGCCAAGGCATCGCCTTCATTTTCTTTTACGGCTTGAACCAACACACGTGAAAGGGTCTCAGGTAGCAAGAGCAAATCATTTTGCCCCGTGTATTTAAGCGTTACTGGAAACAGTTTTCCATCGCTTACAATGGCGTGAGCCTTAAGCATGCTTTGCAATTTGGGCATGTCTAGCGTGGCACTCATCACCAGAATACGCAAATCTGGACGCAGAATTTGTTGCACTTCCCGGCAAAGTGCAAGGGCCACATCAGCATGGATGCTTCTTTCATGGAACTCATCAAAAATAACCAAGCCCACATTTTCGAGGGCGGTATCGTGTTGCATCATCTTGGTGAGGATGCCTTCTGTAATTACCTCGAGTTGGGTATCTTTAGAAACTACGTTTTCTAGCCTAACCCTATAGCCAACCGTTTTGCCAATGGGGGTTTTAAGCATATCGCTCATGCGCAGGGCAATGGTTTTAGCGGCCAGCCTTCGCGGTTCGAGCATTAAGATTTTTTTGCCCTTGAGCCAAGGTTCTTGCAGCAAGGCCAAAGGCAGCAAAGTACTTTTGCCAGCGCCCGGTGGGGCATTAACAATAAGGGTATTTTCTTGAGAGAGGTATTGCTTGGTCTCGTCAAGAATGGCGGTAATGGGAAGAGAAAAATCGTGCGGGTTAAACATGTTTTAGTGCTAGAACAAAAACACTCCAAAGCAAAGGCTTCAGAGTGCAAGGGCGGAGAGAGAGGGATTCGAACCCTCGATACAGTTTCCCATATACACACTTTCCAGGCGTGCTCTTTCGACCACTCAGACATCTCTCCGTAAAAAAAGGGTCACGAAGATGCTGTTTTTTTTCTCGATTACAAAACAACATGCTAAGCTTTGGCGTTTAGCGTAAACAATCCTAAATTCGATTAAAACAAACCACATGATTAAACCAATCTCAATTGCTCTGCTGCTTGCTATTTTTTGCAACAACAGCATTGCCCAAACCAAATCTAATATTTCGGACGTGTTTATTTTTGGTGGAGGGCTTCTCATGGACAATCCCTACCTAAGTCGCCAAGAAATGCTGCAACTGGCGCCCAATTCTCCCTTGCTCCAGCAGGATTTAAGCAAGTTCTACGACAACAACTCTCCTTACGACTACAGCGGCACACAAGATGCAACCACCTTTTCTGCAATGCTGGGATTTAATCCCTTTAAACCAAAATCCAATCGTTCTATAAGTCCAATTGTTAGAGTAGGCCTTTCGTTTGGTCAGGTTAACCTAGTAAACCAATACCTTAGTTATACAGAGCGCTTCCCTTATGATACCCTAATCTCGCAAAGAACGGGTGAGAAAATTTACCTCGACTCAATGGCTGGGAGCAGCCTAACCATGCAACAAAGTGGCAACCAAGCTAGGGTAGAAATTGCCTTGCTTTTCCAAACCAATCTCGAGCGGTGGGTGTCTGTTTACAGCGGATTGTCTGCTGGTGCAGGGCTAACCTTTAACAACCGCACGCAAATAGGAAGAAGCAATTACCATTATGGCAATGGATATGGTTATGATTATTACTCAAGCAACTCCCAGTATGAGTGGGAAAACTATAATAACAAAAATGGCTACTTGGTTCAAACCGCCATACCCATTGGCTTAAATGTAAGGTTAGGAAAGAAGAGGCCAATCTTAAATCAATCCTTTATCTTCATGGAATTTTCGCCTGGCCTTGCTTTTTACCATATTCCTGAGCTTAAAACGTATAGTAACTTTACCTATCAAACCAATGTGGGCATCAGGTTTAGGATTTAATTCTGCTATATTGCCCGCGAAATGAAAAAAGTAATTACCATTTGTTTGATCCTATTTGTTAAATTGATAGGAGCACAGGACCAACATTTATGTTCGATAAGCAAACTCAGTGCATTGCAAAGAAGCAGTCTCACCAAGAATAATTTAACCAACGCCCAAGCTAGCTTAATAGAAAAATATGATGTGGGTTTCCATCATTTGTCATTGTCTGTTGAACGCACAAGCACTTTTATCAGCGGTAATGTTAGAACAATTGCCCGCTCACGGGTTGCTACCTTAGATACTTTTCTTTTTCAATTACATACCAATTTTACGGTTGATTCAGTCCATGGTTCAAACCAAACCCCCTATTCTTTTACCAAAATTGGCGATGTAACAGTTGTAATGTTGCCGCAAAGTATTGGTTTGAACCAAATCATCGACCTCACTATTTATTATAGAGGCACCCCACCAAGTGGCGCAAGTGCAGCGATTGGAAACGGCTTTAGCAATAGGGCTTCTCCTACTTATGGCAATCAAATAACTTGGAGTTTAAGTCAGCCTTACAGTGCGTATGAGTGGTGGCCATGTAAGCAATCACTTCAAGATAAAATAGATTCTATTTTTGTAAGTGTAACTACAGATACTTCCAACAAAGTTGGCTCACATGGGCTATTAAAACAAATAGATCTTAAACCTAATGGCAAGCATACTTTTCATTGGCAAAGTTTTTATCCTATCAACTATTATTTGGTAATGGTAACGGTAGGTCAATACACAGAATATAGACAATATGCTAAGCCAAAAGGTTATGCAGACAGTATTCTAATTCAGAATTATATTTACAGCAATCCAGCAGCTTACACCAATAATGCTACTAGCATTTTGGCCACAAAGCCCCAATTAGAATTGTTCTCCGACATATTTGGCTTGTATCCCTTTCACAAAGAAAAATACGGCCATGTGATGGCGCCATTTAGCGGGGGCATGGAGCATCAAACCATGAGCAGCATGGGGATTTTTAACTTTGGTATTGTAGCACACGAAGTGGCACATCAATGGTTTGGCGACAATGTTACCTGTGCCACTTGGAGCGATATTTGGTTAAACGAAGGTTTTGCTTCTTATAGTGAGTACTTGGCAAGGCGTTATTTATTACCCAATACGGCTTTGCAAGAACTAACAGATATGCATGCTGCGTCTAAACAAGAAGTTGGCGCTGTGTATGTAACTGATACTGCCAATGTAAACAGATTATTTAGCAGTGCGTTAACCTATAACAAAGGTGCAGCAGCCATTAGGGTATTGCATTATTTATTGGGCGATTCAATGTTTTTTGAGGTGTGTAAAACCTATCAAACAAGATTTGCCAATGGCAACGCAAGTACGCAAGATTTCAATGATTTGGTAAACGAACTCAGTGGTAAAAACTATGATTTTTATTTTGATCAATGGATTTATGGCATTGGCTTTCCGGCATATACGAGCACATGGAATCAAACAAATGGAAAATTCTATTTAAAAGTAAAACAAGCCAATGCGCACAGCGGGGGTTTATTTAGTCTACCTATCGCCTTTAACTTGCAGCGTGCCATTGGAGACACCCAGATTGTGTTAGATATAAACACAAGCGAACAAAATATTGAACTGCCCGTTGGTGGAACCATAAGTAATGTGGTAATTGACCCAAATGTTTGGATATTAAAGAATAGCAGCATGACAAAAGATGTAGGCTTAAGCGTTGGAGCACAAGCAGAAACAGCAAGTTTACGCATTTATCCAAACCCAGGAGAAGGTATGGTTTGGTTTGAACCAAGTTTACCAAACACTGCTAGGGTAGAGGTAATTGACCTAAGTGGAAGAACTTGCATGACCTTGAGCGGCAAAGATGGATTTGATTTGAGTTCATTGCAAGCTGGAGTTTATTTGCTGAATGTAAGAGATAATGCAGGCAAGCAACAGGTGATTAAATATCAAAAATATTGAGTTTGCCCAAAATTTAGAAAGGCGTATATTTGCCTAGCTTAAGGGAAATGGTCTCGTAGTTCAACGGATAGAATAGATGTTTCCTAAACATTTGATAGCAGTTCGATTCTGCTCGAGACTACAGAAGCTTTTAGCGGTTGGCTATTAGCAGTTAACAAAAACCTGTCAAGATGTTGGCAGGTTTTTTTGTTCATAAAGCACTCTTTTTTTCTATACTATTTATGGAGTAGCTCCCCACCATTTATGGAGTAGCACCGCACCATTTATAGAGTAGCACCGCACCATTTATAGAGTAGCTTCGCACCTTTTATAGAGTAGCTCCGTACCTTTTATGGAGTAGGTATGTACCTTTTATGGAGTAGGTATGTACCTTTTATGGAGTAGCTCCGCACCTTTTATGGAGTAGGTATGTACCTTTTATGGAGTAGCTCCGTACCTTTTATGGAGTAGCACCGCACCATTTGGGTACCTGCTTGGTATAACCTATTGGTTCAACCCGAAACCCCTTTAAAATGCCCTATTTTACTTAGTTATTCCTTTATAAATTTTTGGCAAACCTTACCCAACTGCAGGCTATATAAACCTGCTGGCAAGGTTTCTAGCGAGATTTGGGATTGTGAGTTTTGTAGGATGCCAGTGAGCAGCCTCTTGCCATAAATATCTATTATTTGATATTCCAAACCTATCAGGTTTTCTGCTATCTCTACCTGAATTAAACCATTGGCAGGGTTAGGAAACACTTGCACTTTTTGCGAACCTACCTGGTTTATCCCTGTTGAATTAATATTTATTTCTGTCCATGCAGTATCATTTTCACTGCATTTATGGGCTGTTAAAGTTACCCTAAAGTTCCCAGTAGTTTTATAGGTATGTAATGGCTCAAATTGGGAGGAAGTATCACCATCTCCAAATTCCCATAGATAGCTATCTGCATTTGTCGCTGCATTTTGAAACTGAATGGTTCTTGGCTTGTCCGTTTGATAAGTGAAGCTTGCTTTTGGTCCAAATTCACCTACGTTCCAATCGCCTAATTTTTGATAAACAATCATCTTTGCTGCTTCTCTGATGGCCAAAGCCTGGTTGGTTGCTAATCCACCATTATAGGTAATTTGGGTAGGATCTTTTTTTAGTAGTATGGTATAAAAACAACAAGCAGCAGCATAGCTTCCTGCCAAAGAAGGGTGGCTTTCATCTGCATTGTAAAGCTCTATGCTAGGGTTATTTGCTCTAAGGTATTTCCAAACCGCACCAACAGGAGACAGTAGCGCCTTATTATCCTCAGCCATTTTGCTGTACCGCAGTGCCAATAAGCTATCCATTCCTGCATACGTGCACACAGGTGGCCAAGTTGGGCAGTTTTGTGCATCCCCATTTTTCCTGCCCCAAGTCATGTAAAACACCGTTTGGGTACAAGCATGGTTGGCATGAATGAGGCTATCTAAGGCTGTTGCATAAGGATATACCAATTCTTCTACATCTGCATCTGGAAAAGAAGGCAACTGACTTTGTTCTTGCAGCACCGCATAATCCCATTTTTGGGAATTTATTTTTCCAAGCGAAACAGAATTAGTTGAATGCCCCATAAAGGTATGCCCACCTGGCGTATTGGCATCAGTTATAACCGTATCCCCGCTAGAAAGTGCAATATTGGATAAAAGCAAAGGAAGGTTATTGTATTGCGTGTAGCTATTTCCAAGGAAAAGCACCTTAAGGGATTGGGTTTGCGCAGAAACTCCTATTGGTAACAGCAGCAATAAAAGATTAAAGACCAAAAGGTTTTCGAAGGTTTTAGTTGTCATATAACCATTAGATAGCTATCTGTATAGAAAGGTTGCTAGCCCACCATCACTTATTTCATGAATTAGCTCAAGGTTTGGTTTACGTCTGGAAAACTCTAACGTTTGATTGAAAAACTTTCTAGGCCTTTCTCTATGTTGTCTCCAATCTTGCATGATTATGAGGGTTCTATTGGGTACAAAATTCTTTGAAAAAATATTATACCAACCATTATTGGCCTCAAGGGTTCTGCCGCAATCTACAATTATCATTTCTATTGGTTTGTTTTCCCAAGTTACAAAAGGTAGATTTTCATTTCCATCAAAATTTGCAAATTTTCCATGATTAATAATTAGTTTATCCATCGCTTCGGCAGCGTATTTCTCAAATATAAACCTAAAGTCATTGTGATTATGTGGTCTGTTTGCCTCCGAATATAAAGGATCCATCCAAGCAGAACGCCAAATGAAGTCATCAAACACATGCAATTTCTTATCCTTAAAATTTGAGTTTTTTGAAAATGCATCAGTAAGGTGCAAAGTTGAATGGCCTAGCCATGGACCTAATTCTACAATTTCTCCCCAACCTGAATAGGCTTGCGCTATATAATGATAATAACAAATTTCCTCCCCAGTAATCATACCTGGAACATTAAAATGCTTGGGTTGCATCTTTAACCAAGGAGCTTGTACATCCATGATTGCATATTCTAGTTTAAAAGCCGATGTTTCATTTTCCCAGTTTTGGACTTTTGCTTTTGGATTTTTTAGAATTCGCTCAAAATCTTCAACGCTTAATTGCAATAATTCCAATTTGCTAATTAGTTTATTTAACTCCTCTAAGGATATTTCTTTTGAAGATTGGCCCACTAAACCTAATCCAAAATCTATTCTAGCTTCGGGCGGTAACTGTCTAACTATTTTTCTAAGTATGCTTGCAAATATTGAGTTCATTGAAGTTTTTAAATAATGTTCCGAAAGTAATGTTTTATTTTATTTTCACGAATCCATACATTTTCTCATTTAGAGGAAAGTTATTTTTCAAATTGTTAAGACGTTTAATCAAAGGCTTTTATTATAGTCAAAGAATATTCAATAATTTTGCCACATGAACGAGATAAATTCCATTTATAAACTTACCAAATTTGATTACAAAGACTATTTTGAAAAGGGAGTTGATTTTGAAACTTACTTAGCCAAAATGGAGGAGGAAAAACGGGACAAGCTTTTGCCAATGGGGAGTTTACAGTAGATTCGTTAGGGTCATCTACCATTGACATAGCTCAGCTATCTCGAGGCATCTATTATATTAGAATATTTAATGAGCAGGCCTCTGTTACATTAAAGTTTATCAAGTGTTAGGGTATTTAATCTTGTAGCTGTTTTAAAGTAAATTATGTTTATTGGCGAAATCAATTAACCCAGCGGTGTTTTTTAGTTCAAGTTTTTGCAGAATGTTCTTTCTATGTGTTTTTACTGTATAAAAGCTAAGAAATAACTTTTCTGAAATTTGTGAACTATTCATTTGAAGTGCGATAAGTTTAATTATTTCAAGCTCTCTTTTTGTTAGTTTTTCAATCGTGTGATTTACATTCCTTATAGATAAATCATCTTCCATATTCTGTTGGTTCAGATTTAAAGAGGGTGAAATATATTTTATGTCTTGATCAATAGCGTTTAATGCTTCAATTAATTCTTGCTTTCCACCATATTTTATTACGTATGCATTGATGTAATTATTCACTAACGAGCTTATTGTTGAAGAATCATCAACCATTGATAGTACAATTATTTTGCATTTTGGTTGAATAGACTTTAGTTTTATTATCAAGTCAAAACCACTATAATCATTCATATTTAAGTCAATTATTGCAATGTCAATTTTGATATTCTTGAATGCTTCGATGGTTTCTTTTCCGTTTTTGCATTCAGCAACAATTTGTATATGATTGAATTCACTTAAAATTAAATTGAGACCTTCTAAAAATATTTTATGGTCATCTGCAATTAGTATTTTCTTAGGCCTTTTCATTTAGGTAAAGTAATTTCAATTATGACGGTTGTACCATTATTTTTTTTGGTATCAAAAACAATACTTCCATTTAATGATGCAATTCTGTTTTTAATATTATTTATGCCTAGGCCTTTATTATTTTCCTCCAAATCAAACCCAGTTCCATCATCTTCTGCGATAATGAGTAGCCTTGAATTATTTTGTATTACTTGAATTGCTGCAGATTGCGCGTGCGCGTGTTTTATGATGTTATTTACAAGCTCTTGTATTATTCTAAAAATTTGAACCTCTAAATCTTTTGTAAAGGTTTCCTTTTCAATTTGATGAATGAATTTTAAATCAATATCTGAATTTTCTTTTATTTGATGGACAAAGCGATTAATACTTTCAATTATTCCAGAATTAATTAACCCCGGCGGCAATAGGTCATGTGAAATGCTCCTAACTTCCAGACAAGCCTCATCAATTTGTTTTATGAGATTTTGATGGAAGTTTTTTGCCCTATCCATTAGAAGCACTTTTTCGTAGTCTTCTGACTGGGCATGAAGTTTTATTGCAGATAACTGGGCTCCAAGCCCATCGTGAAGTTCTTTAGCGATTCTTTTTCTTTCTCTTTCTTCTCCAGTTAATATCGACCAATACAACTCGGTCTGTTTTTTTTCCAATTCCTGTGTTTTAGTTTCAATTTGCCTGGCCAATTCATCATTTAGATTCTCTTTAAGCGTATTTATTTCTTCAAGGTTTTGTATTAATTGTAATTGTGCAAGCTCTTTATCATTTTTATAAATTCTGAACCGATCAATTAGTGCCAAGAATAAAATAATGCATTTAAACAACAACAGGAAAACAACAAGATTATTCGTAAATATGAATTCAGGCTCTTTGTTATTTGTAAGAAAAGTCATGAATGAAATAATCGCTGTTGCAAGCAAAAATCCTAGAATATAAAACCGGGTTATTTGCACTTTTTTAAACAAGTAATAAACGCCCAGGATACACAGCGATATGTAAAAAATGACTATGAAATTATACATGATTCGAATGGAAACATTAAAAACTTCACCATTTTGCAGCATCATGGTTAGCAAGAGCATATTCAGAATAAGAAAAACATTCAAGCTTCGTATAACATACTTATTGTAAACTTCATTTTTAAAAAATGATTTGGCAAATATGAGTCCGAAAATGATGGTGAGAATAATTGTTATTGGACCACTTTTATTTGACCATTCGCCTTGGTTTGGCCACAAGTACTGAAATGCAATGCCACTTAAAATAGCTTGATTGATAGATAGAAAAAAAATGTATAAAGCGTAAAAATAAAATACAGAATCTCTGACAATAAATCCAAAATAGACACTTAGGAAACAAAGTAAAAATAACACTCCTAAATAGAGTCCAAATATCAGATCTTTTTTTTCTGCATGTAAAACAAATGAATTTGCCTCTAGTAGCCGCAGCGGAAAATTAAGACGCCGGCCATCTGCAATTATTTTTAACAGAATAATGTGTTTGCCTTTTTCATTAACTACAATTTCAAATAATGGATTTCTGAATGGGGTTTTTCTATTAATAAATGGAATTTCATCTCCGGATTGGTCGGTTTTAAATAGTTTATTTTCCGCAAAATGATAAAAGTAAATCTTATCAATTAGCGTATTATCTACCTCAAGAAAAAGAGTTTTTGAGGTATTCGAGAGATGCGTAAATTCATACTTAATTACAAATTCATTTTTATATTGTTGACTCTGAATGCCAAATAGTTTAAATGGATGAGCCTTCCATTGTATACTATCGTAATTTTTAATAGGATTGTTGCAATAAGTCGTATCTATATCAAATATTATTGAACACTTATTGGCAATATTTATTGTTGAATCTTCTCTGGAATAGGCTATTGTTTTTAATCCAAATAAAATAAACACGAGTGCGGAAATATGAATTTTCCCGCTTCTCTTTATTTCTTTAAAGTTTGAATAAAAATGTAATAAAATAATCAATTGATACTTTTATTTATATTTAATACCATGTAAGTTTTTCAAATGTAATTCCAAAATACTAATGACACTTTATCACTTATAAAAATACAACTTTGGAGGTATAGTGGCATAAGGTTTTTGATTCTTTATTTGCCTAATCAAAAACCCTTTTTATGATTAAATATATTTTACTATTTCTCGTTGTAATCTCATGTTCAGTTTCACAAGCAACAGTTAGAACTGTAAACAATTACATTACAAATTCTGCACAGTTTTCAACCGTACAGCCAGCAATTACTGCTTCCGCTACAAACGATACCATTTATTTGCATGGGTCTCCGGTTTCTTATGGTGATTTTACCATTACTAAACGATTGGTGATAATTGGAGCCGGTTATTATCTTTCAAATACCATTAATAATTATACAACATTGGTAGGTAATATTACCATTGATACCGTATCGGTGAATCAGGCTTTAAGCGGATTAACCTTGCAGGGATTAACAATTAACGGACAAATTTCTAATGCCGGCACAGATAGGGCAAATAATGTTTTAATTGACAGATGTAAAGTGTCAAATATTACCATTACGGGTTCAAATTGGATTATAAAAAACTCATTTGGGTCTCCATCATTTGGTATTTCATCAATATCTTCCAACGTTTTAATTTCAAACAATATTTTTCAAACTCTTACCATAAGTAATGGAAGTAGTTTAATTAGTTATGCTACTGGAGTCAAGGTTTCTAATAATGAATTAGGATTATTTTATATGAATCCTTGTTTTTATATTTTATGTGTAAACAATATTGTTAAGAATTATACTTCTAGTGGTGCAACTTATGTTGCAAACAATACTTTCAGCAGAAATATCACCTTTACGGACGGAGGTCCATCAATTAATTTTCCACCCACTAATAATACGGGCAGTGGCAATTTTAATAACATCAATCCACTGTATATAAATTATAGCTGTCCTTGGCCAAATGCGCACTATTCTGGTGATTTACTTAGTTATGATTTCAATTATCAGACCGGGTCTGTTGCCATTAATGGAGGAACTGATAGCACAAATATTGGCATTTCTGGTGGTCCATACCCAACATTAACAACTAAAATATTTGATGGTAGAACCAAAATTCCGTTGGTTACTGATGTGAACATCGAGAATGCTTATGTAAAACCCGGACAATCAATTCAGATTCATTTTAAGGCAAGAAAAAATAATTAAACCTTTTATGAAGAATTGTTATCTGTTACTTCTTTTGATGTTAACATTTGGTTTCGTTGCCAGTGCTCAGCAAATTACTTATGCCGAGTATTATATAGATGCTCCAGTCCAAAATGGTTTAGGTATTTCTATACCGCTAACTCAGAATGGTGACTCAATTTCTCCTTCTTTTACAATTCCTTCAACTGGTTTAAGTTCAGGATTGCACCATATCAGCATCAGGGTAAGGAATAGTTTGGGAGTTTGGAGTATCATAGAGAACAGACAGTTTACGATTCAAGAGGCAGACTACCCAGCTTTAAAAAATGCACCGCTAAAATCATTTGAGTATTATTTTGATTCTGATATAAATGGGACAGGAAACAATGCGAAAATTTCCTTTACAAATTTTTCAGATAGTGTAGAATCCTCCTTCACATTTTCTACAGTTGGGTTGAACAATGGTTTGCATACCATTTATTATAGATTTCAGGATTCATTGGGCAAATGGAGTTTGTTTGAAGGTAGAAATTTTGTTATACAAGACGATTCGTATCCAACAGAAAAGACTGCACATTTAAAGAGCTTTGAGTATTATATAGATAATGATGCCAATGGACAAGGCTCTTATCAAAGGTTCTCCCTTAATGGTTTGTTAGATTCTGTTGAATCTGTGTTGAACCTATCAAGTGTTGGACTTCCTGAAGGTTATCATACTTTATATATTAGATTTCTGGATTCACTTGGAAGATGGAGTTTGTTTGAAGGAAGAAATTTTCAAGTTATGAATCATTCGGGTTCTAAAGTTCCTTCAGGAATAGTGGCCGCTGAATATTACAAAGATTCTGATCCTGGCGCAGGCAATGGAAGTCAGATTTATAGAAGAACGATACCAGTTGATAGTTTAATCGAAAATCATTTTATCTCTACCCTGAGCCTTAGTGCAGGAATTGATTCAATCTTTGTTCGTGTTAAAGATTCTACTGGCGTATGGTCTTTGCCTAAATTCGTCAAATTTGAGCTTTGTGCGAATTCCCCTGCAAAGGCCATCCTGTTAGGTGATAGTATTACATACACTTGTAAAGGAATTAAATTTACTAAAAATGTCTTAGCGCTTAGTGGCGAAAGCACTTTTTGGAGAGGGCCTAATTCTTTTGTTTATATTGGCGATACACTTCAAATAAACCAATTGAATGAAACGCATTTTGGCAGGTATTACATTTATAAAGTAAAAGGTAGTACTGGTTGTGATACAAGTGAAGTGAAGATTTTTGATTTGTTGGAAAGTACGCCAATTAATCCATTGAAGTTGGGTGTTGTTTCACAACAATCTATTTGCGCTGGTGACACAATAAAACTGATTTCTCCTGTTACTGGAAATTTCAAATACTTATGGTATAAAAATCAAAACAAATTAAGTGCAGACACCAATACCAATTCTGAACTCTTAATCTTTAATTCAGGAAATTACGGACTTCAAATTAAAACACCTGATGCATGCATTTATGCAATGGAAGATACAGCTATAACTTTTAATCCTCGTCCAAATTTGCCTATAATTTTGGGTAAATCTGAAGGAATCGTGAATGGCAAAGATGTGTTTACTTCAAGTTTAATAAGCTTACAGCATAATTGGTTTGCATGGAATGGCAATATTATTAGTCGAAATGATTCAAATTCAGTTGCAGTACAATGGCCTAATCTGGCTGTAAATGCAAGTATTAAGCTTGTTCATAAAAATAATTTTGGTTGTCAAAGTGATACTGGATACAAACAGGTAGGTGTTCAATTGCCCTATTTTAATTCGGATTCAGTGTTTTTAATTAACTCAAGTAATCAAAAATTGAATGTATCGTTCCAAACTAATTATAAATGGAAAACAACATCAAGCCAGACTTGGCTGCAGATTAGTAAAGATTCGATTGGTATAGCTGACACTTTTCAAATAAATGTAGATGCCAATAATCTTACTGTAGAAAGAATTGCATTTATCAAGGTAGAAAACGAATTTTCATTCAAAATTATCAGGATAGCGCAATCTGCTGCAACAGGGAAATTAGAACTTTGGGGTTCGCCAGAAATTAAGATTTTTCCCAATCCAAATGTGGGCTTTTTAAACATTGAAAATATCCCTGAATCAATTGAAAAGATAAGTTTAACAGATATTACAGGAAGGACTATTCTACAAGACCTGGCTCCTAAATTTGGAGAGCTATATCTAGATATACGTGAATTTCCGGATGCAACTTATTGTCTTGTTTTGGAAGATTTAGAGGGGATAAAACAAATTTTTAAAATTATTAAAACAAAAAATTAAGTATACAATGAGAGCTTTTATTTTTCTAGGTTTACTTTCTATAAGTAATTTAGTATCTGCACAATTACCGCAGGTGGTTTCAGATATTGGTGATGTTTTTAGGTGGCAATCTGTGCTGCTAAAAAATCACATTGTTTATACCACTTATAATGAAAAAGCATATGGATATGAAAATCTGTTTTCAAGTCAGGGTAATTCTGTTGGTAATGTTAAACTTATTGATAGCGTTCTTCATTTAATTCCAGTTGCTAGCAATGAGCAGTGTTTTTTTGTCCGTAAATCAGATGAACTTTGGAAAACAAATGGTACGCTGTCAAATACAAAAATGATTTTTAAGTTGCCAGAGAATTTCACATTTTGGAGTTATCGTTTTATATCTTCTGGTGATTATCTTTACTTCCTGACAAAAGATTCCATTTATGGAGAAGAATTTTGGGTAACAGATGGAAGTGGGAACGCAAATTCTACCAAAATGCTGGGTCCTTATTTTTTAGAGACGGATCAGTTAGGTACAGCAGTGGCATACAATGGCGGTGTTTTACTGTGGGTTCAAAAAAACAATCCCTTAATTTCTAATGATTCCAACGACCTCTATTTTTTTAACAAGGATTCCCAAAAACCGGTTAATTTAACAGATGGATTTCCTCGTTGGGGTTCTGGTTATCCAAATGCGTCTTTAAGCATTCCTATAGTTTTTAAGACAAAAGCCTATTTTGCATTCAACCATAGCACCTATGGCATGGAACTTTTTGAAACAGATGGCACCGCAAAGGGCACAAAAGTTATTGATATCAGTCCCGGCCTCGACGACTCTCATCCCAAAGATGCCTTCATTGAATATGGTAAGTTATTTGTTTGTGCAGGCACCAGACCAGGTATTTCAAGAAATGTTATTACCATTGATGACGGCGGAATAGAAAATATACTTCCCTTTCAAACCCTTACCCTTGATAAAGATTACGCCCTTACTCATGACGGAATTTTTCTTGAGGGCTTAAGCGATACCACAGATAATAGGGGATGGGAGTTATGGAAAACAGACGGAACTAAAGCAGGTACTTCCTTTGTTATCGATTTAAAACCCGGTACTCAATCTAGTAATCCCAGGTATTTTAGGTATGCTGCAAATACACTTGTATTTGAAGCTAATAAAAAAGTGTATATAAGTAATGGCACAGATAATGGTACAATGTTAATGCCCATTCAAGACAGCCTTCTAAGTGCAAGAAATTTTACAGGCTACGATGATAAAATATTTTTTGTAGGCAAATTGGGTAAAAATGATTATCACCTGTACAAGTACGATAAGAACAGCAAAGCCGGTAAAATTGCTCCCTTAGGTGCTGAGAATGCAATTAATCCACTTGGAGAGGGAAATGGTTCTGTTGATTATGGCCATAGTTATTTATTTACCTGGAAAGGCGAAATCTTTTTTACGGCTAATTATGGACAAGGGAAAAAATTATACAAAATTGGGGCTAGTACAAGCACAGCAATCAATAATTTAGTGCAAGAGGAATCACAAGCTCAAGTATACCCTAATCCTGCTTCCTCTATTTTGAACATCCAACTTAATGACATGGGTGAAAGTGAAATAAATTATGCTATATTTAATTTAGATGGACAATTACTTCAGGAATATCATCAAGTTAAGCTTGAGAATAATTCTACAAGTATAATACTGGATAATATGGCACCGGGCTTGTATTTTATTATGATTGATACCGGCCAATCAAAATATTATAACCGTTTTATTAAATATTAGAGGCGCATCAAAATAAGTGTATTGCCTCCATACTTGTATCCCAACAAAACTGTCAGTGGGTTTCTAAATCTAAAAAACAATGAACACATCTAAACTTAAATTAAAACTGTTGCTATTTTTATTAGCATCTCTTTTGCTGATTACTTGTAAAAAAGAGGAGGTACTTAAAGAGGATGAAAGCACTCCAACCACTACCACTCCAACTACAAAAACACCTTTAGATTATGAAATCGACTATAATGTAAATATGATTTATTCGGTGATGTTGGTATCAGGTAATCATTACGCGATTGGACTAGGCAAATCTAGTCCAACTTGGGTTGAAGGCGCTTTGGTAACCATTACGCAAGGCGATAAAGTGCTACAAAAAACAACAGGCGCAACGGGCGTGGTTAGCTTTAACGGCATCTTTAAAGGTTTGGTAGCTGTGAATATACAAAAGTCAGGGTTTACCACATTAAGTTATCTTGTATCTGCAAATGGATCTGTGGTGCAGTCTAACGGCACACAGCTCGACTTGGCAAATCTTGTTTCTATTTTTAAGAAAGAAGACCCTACAAGCTCTGCAAGCCTCCAGGGAAGAGTTACCTATCAAAGTAACTTAACAAACGAAACAAGAGAGCTTGTCCCTCAAAACACAAAGATTGTTGCTACCATTGATGTGGATGATCCTACTTTTAAATCAAATTATTTGAATTCGACTGGCATTCTTATACCAACTTCTTCCAATAATGGTAAAATAGTTCAGTATGCCTATGAGGCTTTTTTTTATGATACAACTGATGCTAATGGCAATTACTCCATCGCTGTGCCTGCAGGTATTGCAGGGTTGCCCTTTAAGTTAAATGCACCTGATTTAGCAGCAGATCAAGACCTTTATGAAAATTCAGGGGTATCTGGCTTTAATAGAAAAGTTACAGTTAGAACAGTATTTAGCGCAAGCAGCACAGCAGTTCCAACTCCGGTACCATTGGCTGGTGGCGCAACAGTATTTTTTGTGACTGGGAGTGGAGCCTCGGCGTCTGCAAGCATTTCTGGCGCAGGTGAATTAGACAAAATCAATGTAACCAATGGAGGGTCTGGATATGCTTCCGCTCCTCGTGTAGTAATAACTGGTGGTGGTGGAAGTGGTGCTGCCGCTGTTGCTGTAATAGCAGGGGGTGTAGTAACAGCCATTAACCTTACATCTGCCGGTACAGGATATACTTCTGAACCAAGTATTGGTTTAATTTCAGGTTCTGGCGCACAAATTAGCGCTACTATTGGGGGTGGATCAGCAATAAAATCAATTGTAGTGGTTAATTCAGGAACTGGGTACACAACTGTTCCCAATGTTACCATTGGCGCACCTAATTTACCAGGCGGAATCAATGCCACAGCCATTGCAAACATTAACAATGGGCGGCTTACAGGAATTACACTCACTAATATAGGTTCTGGATATACAACCATTCCAAGTATTGTAATAGACCCAGCTCCTTCAGGAGGCATAAATGCAAGTGCTTCAGCAAATCTTGCCGGGCAATCGGTTCAAACCGTAAGCATTTTAAATACTGGTTCAAACTACACAGGCGCCCCTACACTTGTTTTTTCTGAACCAAGTGTGAGCGGAGGTGTAAGAGCTACTGCTTCCGCACAAATTGATAATACAACAGGGCAAATTATTGGGATTATTTTGTTAAATGCAGGTTCTGGCTATACTTCTAATCCTACTATAACGGTAATCTCTGGATCAGGTGCTTCAGGACAAGCCATCACAAAAGGCAGATCGCTTACTGGTGTTACCATTGTTAATCAAGGAGACAATTACGATTTTGCACCAGATGTAATCATCTCAGGCGGTGGCGGATCTGGGGCAACTGGAACTGCAAACATTACAAATGGACGTGTTACAGGAATTACCATTACCAATCCTGGCTCAGGATACCAATTTCCGCCAAATATTAGCTTCTTCTCAGGCTCAGGTGCCCAAGCATCAGTTACAATAAACAATGGGGGTATAGCCTCAATAAAAGTTGTAAACCCAGGAAGCGGTTATGCAGGGGCACCTAGGATATTAATAGTTCCAAATGGCCCGGGCGGAGGTGCAACCGCAACGCCAGTTTATGATGCCAATTCTAAATCTATTTCTGGCGTAACTATCACTAATGCTGGCACAGGTTTTATTGGTGGCAACGTACCATCAGTGTCTGAACCTTTCTCAATTACACCAAGTTTATTAAGTGATAAGTTAATAGTAAGATCAGGCATGACTTATATCAGAGATATCTATTATGGAACAGGTAAAAGGGTAGAATAAACAAGTAATAACCTAAATTCATTTTATTGGCAATTTGCTTTTTTAAGGATGATTGAAATGGGGTGGTAAAATTTGCCTGAAAATATGATAATTAGATTTGACTCGTTTTCTTGTGATATAGTTAAATTTGACTCAATATTATATGATGAGACTATTAATTTGTATAGTTTTTTACTTAATGGGAATTCGTTCAATGATGAAGTGGAGGAAGAATTAATGATATTTGAGAATAAAACATCAAAAAATTTAGACTATATAAATAAAAAATATAATACAAATTTGGAGGTGAATGAAACTAACCACGATTTTAATAAAGATTTATTGAAAAAACTTGAAATAATATTGAGTAAGGGTATTATTTACAAACCAGAATTCTGGACAATTTTATCTTCAGGAATGAAAATAAGATTTAATATGTTATTGGATGAAAGAAGAAATATTTTAGAAATAATTCAGGACAGATAGTTTTTCTGAAAAACCATAGATAATGTGCTAATTTTCAGAGCCTGTAAAGTATTTTGTGTAAATGGTAGATGTTAGATTAGGCATCTATTTTCAAATGTAATTAAAAATTGATGTACAATTATACCCCAGTTTCTAATTTGATTGGTCCACTTTCTTTCGATTATATTAATGGCAAGGTAAATAGCTTTGAGGGCAGCATTATCATCAGGGAATACTGTTTTGGTCTTGGTGTATTTTCTGATAGTTGAGTTCATGCTTTAAATCACATTGGTGGTATAAATCATTTTTCTTATTTCACACCTTCCCTATGCAACAAATAAATGCAAATAGCTATTAGAATTTATAGAAGAAACAATAATTTTGCGGCATGAACCAAGTAGAAAGTATTCATCAATTAAGCAAGTTTGACTATAAAGGCTATTTTGAAAAGGGAGTTGATTTTGAAACTTACCTAGCCAAAATGGAGGAGGAAGCTGCTTTAAAAACTTCAGAAGGACTTTTAGCATATGTGCCAATGAATTTACAGCGCGTGTCTAGGATTCTCAAAACTTATGAAGTTTCACCAGCTTTGCTAGAAACTTTTGTACAAATTCAACACAAGATAAATTGGCTTGTAATAACAGAAAATTGGTGTGGAGATGCTGCTCAAATTGTACCTGTAATGCATAAAATTGCTTTAGTTTCAGAAGGTAAGATTACTTTAAGATTGATTTACAGAGATGAACATTTACCCCTGATAGATGCGCATTTAACAGGAACAAGCAGGTCTATTCCTAAGTTAATTCAATTAGATACACATTTTAATTTGACTGCTATTTGGGGTCCAAGACCTAATGAAGCGCAGCAATTGGTGCTAGATTTAAAAAAGAATCCTGCAACTGCTGATAAGTATTCTGAGGAGCTACACAAATGGTATGCTCAAAATAAACAGGCTTTTATTGAAAGAGATTTATTCAAGGCAATTCAAAAGGGATCTGCCTTATGTGCAGACTGCTTTATTTAAGCGGGAAATTATTTATAAATAATTCCCCGCTTTGTAAAAGGCTTTTAATATTTAAGGTACAATAACTTTATTAATTACATGCACAACCCCATTTGTAGCTTGCAGGTCTGCAGTAATTACTGAGGCATCTGTGGTTTTTCCGCCACTTAATTTTACTCCAGAAGAGGTGTTAAATGTTAATTCCACAGCAGGATTTAAACTAGTTACTTTTTGTCCGTTAAGAATTTGATTAGCTCTCACTTGACTTCCCAACACATGTGCTGTTAAAATTGGGGTTAATTGCGCTTTTGTAGTAGCATTTAAGTCGAAGTTGATATCTTTAAAAGCTTGATCAACTGGTGCAAAAGCTGTGATGTTTTTAGTTTCTTTAAGTGTAGTTACTAATTCTGCTTTTACAACTGCTGCTACCAGAGAGGAAAATAAAGGGTCATTTATTGCGATGTCTACCACAGTTGGTGGTGTTAATACAGCATCAATAACGTGAAGCACACCGTTGCTTGCATCAACATCAGCTGTAATTACATTTATTGTACCATTTAATTTTACTGGAGCAATACCAATTTTCAACGAAACGCCATTTTCACCAATTTTATAAAGTGTAGACGCGTAAGAATTTGTAAGCTGAGTAGACTTTACTTCTGAACCCAAAACATGGTACAATAAAGTAGATTTCAAATTCTCAAGATCGGCACCTTGAAGTGTACTGATAACTTGCTCAGTTATGCTAAGTTTTCTAAAAGCCTCATTTTTTGGTGCAAAAACTGTGAAGTTTCCTGTACCATTTAAAGTTGCTGTTAAACCTGTTTTATTCAAAGCAGCTACTAAGATTGAAAATGAAGTGTCGGCACTTGCAATCCCAGCAATTGTTTTTTGAGCTGGTGCAGGGGTTTCATTTTTGTCATCTTCTTTTGTACATGCTGCAAACAAAAGTGCAAAGGCTACCAATGCACTTACTAATAGACCATTTTTTTTCATTTTTATTTTTTTCATAAATTGTTCGTTATAGACATTTGATGTTTTTGATAGTTGTCTAGAAACTGAAGAAAAAACTTATTTAACCTGATAACTAGGTTAGAAAAAATAATTAAAAACAATTTTGCAAATGCTTTGAACAATGCGACTTATAAATTGTTTGTAATAATTTGGTCTAGATTTTAGAAATTTGGATAGAACAAATAAGCCATGAACATTTTCAGTAAATTATTATTTTTTTTCTATGTATTTGGGTTATTATTTTGCAGCTGCGGAAAGCAGTATTATTATCTTAATAAGGTAAGGGCTAATCCAAACAAGGGAACCTTTACTTTACAAATTGATAATTATGCCCCAAAACAAATTTATCCGGCTTTTGAAGCAGAAATAAAGGATGCAGCCATAAAAAAACTTATAAGATTAGGACACGCCTATAAGCCTAACAATCCACAGTATGTAATTTCATTGAGTGTAATGGTTGATTCTGTTGAAAGTATTGGCACGGCTTATATTGGTGGTATGTTTGTTGGCAGATCAATAGCTACAGGGACCTATCGAAATTATTCTGTTAATAGCAGAGGCATATATTTAAAAGCAAGTGCAGAATTCTTTAAAACTAAAGCAAGTGTTTGGGAGATGGAGTATGATTTATATTACTTTGCACAACCCTACAGAGATATCAGAAGAACGCGTGGCGTGGTTAGGTATATGATGGGTAAATTTAAACATAAATAGCATGGTTCAATATAACCCCAAAGAATGGTTTGGTTTAATATTTAGGTTTCATAAAAGCGATACCTTTCGGCAACTATTTTGGGTGATGGTTTGTGTAGCTTTGTATTCATTTATACTGGCTTATTTAGAAATTGAGGTACTTTCTCTAAACTTTAAGTCCAATCCTGCTTTGCACAGCATATTGGGATTTGTGTTGTCGATATTATTGGTTTTTAGAACAAATACAGCCTACGACAGATGGTGGGAAGGTAGAAGACATTGGGGCGCCTTAACCAATTACTCTAGGTCTTTGGCTATAAAAATCAAAAGTATGCTACCCAATAAGGATGATAAATATAAGCAATTGATGTATTGGATAGGAATCTATCCGCAAGTTTTGGCAGCGCATTTAAGAAATAATAAGTTTGAAGGATTTCAAATTCCTACCAATGTTCATCAGCCAAATTTTGTTTACCATCAATTGGTTAGCGGTTTGAACCAAATGAAGCAAGAGGGTAAACTGAATGATTTACAATTGCTTCAACTCAACATAGAGCTTTTGTGTTATCCAGAGGTTTGTGGGGCTTGTGAAAGAATTAAGAATACGCCAATTCCTTTTAGTTATAGCATGTTTTTAAAAAAGTTTATCTTTATCTATATTATAACAATGCCTTATGGTTTCATCAAGGAGTTTGAGTATGGAATTGTGTTGGTTGTAACATTTGTGCTTTATGTTTTAGGAAGTTTAGAGTTGGTAGCAGAGGAAATAGAAAACCCATTTGGTACAGATGCCAATGATTTGAATTTGGATGAAATGGCGAGAAATATTCAATTAAATGTAGAAGAAATTGAACAATCTTTTTAATCAAAATCAACCCAATATTTTACCCTGCGACGGTGAGCTTTATTTAATTGAAAACTTTTTTTCCTCAATTGAATCTAAGCAAATTTACACGACATTACTTGAGGAAATAGATTGGCAACAATACCAAATAAAAATGTTTGGTAAAATGATTAACCAACCTCGGCTAACAGCTTGGTATGGAGAAGAAAATATAGCTTATAGTTATTCTGGTTTGAGCCTAAATGCCTTGCCTTTTACTCCTTTATTAGAGAATTTAAGAACCAAAATTGAAGAGAATTTTCAAGCAAGTTTTAACAGCGTATTACTGAATTTATATAGAAATGAAAAGGACAGCATGGGTTGGCATGCCGATGATGAAAAAGAATTAGGCAGTTCCCCTATTATTGCATCACTCAGTTTTGGTTCAACCCGAAAATTCTTACTAAAACATAAACAAGATAAAGCACTTAAATTGGGGATAAATCTTACACCCGGTAGTTTAGTGTTAATGAAAGGAACGATGCAACATCATTGGCTACATGCTATCCCAAAAACAACGATAAATTGTGATTCAAGAATAAATCTGACCTACAGAAAAATACTGTTTTAATCGTCATGCCTAATATACTTTGGCGTCCAGCCAATGTCTTTCTTATTTATTCGACTATGCCACTTTGTATTATTTGTTTATTTTCATAATATTGAATCGATGGATTATAACAAGGCCAGCGAATTTATTATAAACAAGGTAAAAAGTGATTTGCCTGAATTTCTAAAATACCATAGTTACCATCATGTGATGGATGTGCTAGAAGCTGCCATTAATCTTGCTAAATCAGAAGGTCTATCCGATTACGAATGTCTTTTGCTTAAAACAGCTGTTTTGTATCATGATGCTGGCTTTATTAAACAAGCTAATGAACATGAAAATGTTGGATGTGAAATTGCGCAAGAAACCTTACCGCAGTTTGATTATTCAGAAGAAGAAATTACCAGAATTTGTGGGATGATTATGGCCACAAAAATCCCTCAAACCCCCCATAATTTGCTTGAACAAATTATATGTGATGCCGACCTTGATTACCTTGGAAGAGATGATTTTTGGAAAATTGGAAATAACCTTTACCAAGAATTGAAGATTTATGGGGTTTTAAATAATGAAAAAGATTGGAATAGATTACAGCTTAAATTCCTTACTTCGCATAACTATTTTACCAAAACTGCTATTCAGCTTAGACAAGAAAAAAAGAACAACCACGTAGAAAAAATAAAACTAATTGTTTCATCTTACCAAGAATAAAAATAAAATGACTAAACCAGTTATCCTCGTTCCTACGGATTTTACTCCAATAGGCGAAAGTGCAACCAATTATGCACAACAATTGGCAAAAATACTTCACGCCAGTGTTACAATGTTCCATGTAGTAAGTAAAGACAAAGAACTTCCTATGGCAGAAGCTGCCCTACAAACCATTGCTTCTAACTTATCAACCAGTGGAGTAGAGGCAAACACTCATGTTGCTGTTGGAAATATTTTTGATGATATTGGTGAAGTGGCAAAAACCTTAGATGCAAAACTAATTGTAATGGGTACACATGGCGTTAAAGGCATGCAACATATCATGGGTTCCAAGGCCCTAAAAGTTATTACAAATAGTGATGTTCCATTTATTGTGGTTCAAAATAAACCCTTGAAACCCGAAGGATTTAAAACCATTGTGATTCCTCTTAATTTTCAACAAGAGGTGAAACAAAGCATTAAATACGCATGGGAGATTGGTAAGTATTTCAACGCAAAAATTCATATTGTTTACCTAAAAGAAAAAGATCCTTTTATTGCTGCTAAAATTGAAAGAAACATACCTTACGCACAAGAGTTATTAGAGGAAAACGGCGTTAGCTACGAAATCACTGGAATTGAAAAAAATAACTTCGAAAAAGACCTATGCCAATTCTCCGAAAAAGAGAATGCGGATTTAATTACAATTATTAATAACCAAGAGAACATTTTTACCTATTTCGGCGGTTCATTTGAGCAATCGGTTATAGGAAATGAGCAGGAAATTCCTGTGCTTGTTATCAACGCAATACATTTAAAAGCAGCCTACAGTTTTAGTATTTATTTCGGTTAAAATTTTTAATTTTTTAGTTGGTCAATAACTATTTTTTTAAAAATATCTTTTCATGTAACACTTTTATCTTTGTAGTAGTCTTCATTTAAATCACCAGAAAGCTGACGGACTACGACCTTATTAATGCTTGCCTCAAAAATAATCCTAAAGCCGAAAAACTGCTTTGGGATCGCTATGCCCCAAAATTATTAGGAATTTGTATGCGTCATTGCCGTAATCAAACTGAGGCGGAAGAAGTATTGCAAGAAAGCTTTATTAAGATTTTTAGTAAGCTCAGTGATTTTAAAAATCAAGGGTCATTTGAAGGATGGATGAGAAGGATTACTGTTAACACGGCCCTTACATACCTTAGACTTACCCATAAATTTACCTTAGAAACCGATACAGAGGCCGCTATTTATTTGAGTGAGCATGCTTATGAGCCACTAGAAAATATTCAGGTAAAGGAATTATTAAACACCATTCAAACGCTGCCAGAAAATTACAAAGTAGTACTCAATTTGTATTGTATTGATGGCTATTCCCACCCAGAAATTGCAGCCCAATTAGGAATCTCAGAAGCGGCTTCACGAGTTCATTTACATAGGGCAAAGCAGTTGTTATCACAAAAATTAGGACTAAAAAGAAAGGAGAATCTGGCATATGAACACCAAGGATAAAGACGCTCTAGATCAGCAACTATTCGATAGCTTGCATACCTTTGAAAGCACACCAAATGATAAGTTGTTTGAAAGCATGCAAACTCAACGCAACAATAAGAAAAGGAAAATGGTCTTTGCTTGGTTTTGGCTTTTACCAGTTGCTGCTGCAAGTATTTTAGCATTTAGTTATTGGTTTCGGTTTGAACCAACCTTAGCGCCCCAAAAACAAGTAGGAAATAAGCTTGCTGATAAAGCACCTTTAAATACACCTGAAAAGAAACTTACTTCTAAAAAGCACCACCATAAAAATTCAAATAAAGCCTCAAAGAATTTCACGAGTCAAAGTTTGGTTCAAACCGAAAAAAAAGAGCACCGGAAAATTAGAAAATTAACACCAAGAAAAGCTCTTAAAGAACCAATGAGCACTGCGGAACAAAAGGGCCAGCAAGCGCTACCTATAATTGAGAATGTTAATCCCACTGCTTTTAATTCAACAGGGTTTTCTAATCTATTTAATGATTCCCTGAACTTTGCAGATACAATTAGGGCATCGGTTTGCGAAAACATTGAAATTCCAGCTGATAAATTGGGTTTAATTAATGTACAAAGTGATAAGCCTAATAAGCAATGGTGGCTAGCTGCTAATTATCTGCAGTTATTTGGAAAAGGTGTGTTAAGTAATAATGAGGAGAGCTTTTTACAAATAACAGATAAACCATCAAGTAACTCTGCACAAGCTGCTTATGGCTTGAATCTTTTGCTGGGAAAGCGAATTTACAAGAATTTTTGGCTCTGGACGGGCTTGCAATATCAACGTACCATTTTTACTGACATGCGCTTATATACTGACTATACGGAAGGAAATATTAATGCAAGTGGGGATGAGATGTTTTATCATAAGCAATACTTTGATTTAAATTATACAACAGCCACTTTACCGCTTGGAATAACTTACTTGAAGCAACTGAATAAATGGCAATTAAAAATGGATGTTGCTGCTCAATTTAACTATCTTTTAGCTACCTCTTCTATGCGCTATGATCCTATAAGTAAAGCCATTGAATCGCCTATTAATGCCGCAAATCAAGATAGATTTAATAGAAAAATGTTTGGCCTTACAAGCACGGCATCGGCAGGATACAGCATTCGAAAAAATCTTTGGATGAATGCAGGTTTAGGGGCAATTGGTTACCGCAGAAGTTATTTAAATCCAAGTGTATACAATAAGAAACCAAGCGCCAATTTTGTCATACAAATGGGATTACAATATTATTTTTAAACTTTGTAACATGCGAGTCATTTAGATAGTCTTTGGTATATAATCATTAATAGCTATGCAAAAATTAAACAACCTGGCAGCCATGTTTGCCATTTCAATTTTAGTAGGATTTGTATCTTGTAAGAAATTAGAAGAAGGAAAGGGCAGTGGTGGCGGCTATTCCAAAGATTGCAATCTTTCAGGCACCTTAATCAAAACAGATTATAGTAGAAGTGTTTTAAACAATTTATGGATACAGGGTGGCAACGGAGAGATTTACCAAGCCTGCGCCAATGACATAATTAACTTTACGGCAGAAAGTTATACCGAAGGACAAAAAGTAGTATTTGGCACAAGAGCGCTAAAGTCAAATGAAACTTGCGAAAGTATTTTTATTGAATGCCCAAATGGAATGATTATGCCTACCCAAAAGGTTGGTATTACTTGTATTAATAAGGTTTCTGGCAAGTGTAGCAAAAGTTTAATCAATAGTCCGTCTTTAGATAAAGAGCAAACAGTAAGCATAGAAAACGTATGGCAAGAAGGAAACAATTTAAAGTTATTAGTGGCATTTAGTGGCTGTAATTTTGATGCTTCACCCATTAATTTACATTGGGATGGGAATCTAAAGGAGAGCATGCCTATGCAGATAGAATTTGCATTAGGAAATATGCCAGCGCCACAGATGTGTTTGGCCTATTTTACAGATACGCTTTGTTATGATATAAGTAGTTTAAAAGCGCATGGCAATCAATATATCCTGCAAGTAAAGGGTTATAAAAAAGGACAAATTCCAATTAAGTTTTAATTAGGGTGTAGCTGTGATATGCAGTTGTGTGCCCAGATTTCGTACATAATACTGTCTAAGGCCCCGCTTTGCGGGGCCTTCTATTTGCGAACCATTGCTGGCCACAAACCTAGACCCGCAACAACTTGTAAAATTACTGCCTTTAAATTGTCCGCATTTAAAAAAAATACCTGAGGCTTCAACACTTACATAACTGCAACTACTATCTACATTCACTGGGCAAGATCTGTCGAAGGCAACATATTTTTCCTGCCCTTCAAAGCCAGTATTATATATAATTATCCCGCGCTGTCTGTACCCTTGGTTCAACTCATAAGCATAGCCATTGGTAAATTGTAAATCTGCATAGCTTGGCAAATTTAAGTTCACATAAAAATCTACATTAACAGGCGGAAAAAAATCGCCTTGTTGGTTTCTGCTTTCATCCTTACGACAACCAGCAAAAACCAGCGTTGCTAAACAAAAAACTAGAATGATTCTCATTACCTTCATGCCTCAAAGATAACTGATTTAACGCTGAGATGATTACATCAATACTTATAAACCTGAATTGGGAATTTCCTCAAGTTCTAGTACTTCTTTATAATAGTTTTTGCCATCAGAAAACACACCAATTAAAACAAGTTTTTTACCTCGCTTATCTACAGTATAAGTAACCCTTCGCACAAAATCTGTACCTGTTGGAATCGTAAAAAAGCTAAAAGATTTAGCCTCTTTCCAATCGGCATACCATAAAATACCAGCCCCAGAACTTGTTAACTTTTGAAACGAATTGCCCCAAGAAACAGGATATGCTTTAACTTTAAAATCTATTTGGTTATAGGTGTCGCTGCTATTATCCCAAAAAATAATGGAACCTAAAGTATCTAGGTCATAAATGGTTTTATTAAAATCGCCCGATACCGAATCTTGCTTTATCCATTGGTATCGGCTAATTTTTCTAGGTCCGCTAAAGTTTTGTCTTAAACCATTTTCAGTTTTGCAGGCGCCAAGTGTTACTAAAACAATTAAAAGGGCGGTTTGAACCAAGCGATTAATCTTCATAAACGTTGAGGTTTAGTTGTAATCCTGCGAAAAGCATAAAATAATCCATCTTCCAATATTGATTGTCTGGGTAGTCATAGAAATTTCCATTGGGAATTACCTGTTCATAGGCTTCAAAATTTACGGGTACCCATGAGTCACTCGCGCCGTCTTCGCCTCTCACACCAGATAAATCGTTGTAATAACCACCTGCATTAGTAGCGCCAGCAATTCCAAAATATAGGTTCAATGGACCTTTTAATTTTATGCTGGTGTCTATTTTATAGAAAAATCCAAAAGTATTATATGTGCCGTTAATAGGCTGCATCTGACTAAATGAAACGGTACCATCAGGGTATTCGTAATTTGAAACCAAAGAACTGGTAGCAAAACCTATGCGCGTTTGTAGTGCCCATTTTTTTCTGTTCCCAAATACCAATCCGAAATCTAATGGTGTGCGGTTGAGTAAGGTAAATTGCCTAATGTTTCCATTGGTAAACTCTGCCTTCATAACATTTCTAGCAGCGCTCAAGTTTAAGCACATGCCAAAATTATCAGACAGCCAGAAACGCATTCCTATGTCTGTTAGATAAGGAATACCCACTGCTCCCATTTCTCGTTTTAACTGCGTACCGTAAACCTCATTATAGGACTGCGTTGCAGCTTTGATGCTTTTTCCACCAATCCTATTAATAGCAGCACTAAAATTTAGGTCAATTGCCTCTAATTGTGCCTTGCTGGAGAAGGCCAATAAAAGCATCAATAAAACAAGCAAAAAAGGAGTGTTAAATTTTTTCATGTTGCTTATTTTTTATTTCCAATGATGATAGCCGCCTGTAAACTGAAGGAGTTTAACTGGTAGGCATAAAATGGATCAATGCCAAGCTCAGTAGGAATATAATCAAAGTAATAAGAAGCCCGTAGTCGGAAAAAACGAATTGGGTAAACATCTGCATATAGGGTCATTCCCAAAGTAGTATTTTGTGAAAGCAAACCAGTGTTTCCTTGGTATAATTGTATAAATTCTTCTGGATTATCAGTTGATTTTGTATCCTTTTTTAGCACTTTAAAATTGCCAATATCAATTGGGCAAACACCAAAGGTAAATTTATCAGAAAGTTTGTAACCTATCCCAAACGTATGAAACAAATTATGCCTAATTTTAACCGTTATGTCGCCTTCATAGTTACGACCTTGACTAGTATAATCACCACTGCCATGGGTTGAGAAATGTTTGTTTTCCCAGCCTGTAAACACATGCATGCCATCCCTGGTATAGGTGCCAATTTCAAAACCCATTCCATGAAAGAAATTGTTAAACTCAAACTTATCTCCAAATTCTGAATAAGTGATGTTGTTCCACTTATATACTTCATTTTTAAAATTTGTCAATCCTCTAGCGAAGGAAGAACCTTGGTAGGTAATACCAAAATAGGTTTGCCCAAAGGTAGGATAAGCAAGAAAATGCATGCACAAAAGTGCAAGGGTAATTTTTACTTGGGTAGCTCTCATACATTAATTGATGAGCAAGTATAAGAATTTACCCAAGTTAAAAGAAAATGAAGTTTATCAGTTTCCTTTCTTTGCCTTTTTCATCGGGTTAGCATCATCATACTGACCTCTACCAAGGGTTTTAGCCTTAAATAAGTCAAATGAAGTAGGTGTCAAATCTTTGGTCCAAGCATTGTTGCGTTCATCTATATCTGCAGTTTCTTTATATGGATCAAGCTGTATACCAGCCACCTTTTTGTCTTTTGCAAAGGTTTTAATTACCTCCTTTTCATTCTTGCGCCAGATATAAGCATTAATGTATTCCACCTCTTTGGTTCCGTCTTCGTAAGTCCACTCAATAATAATTGGCATTACACTACCTCCTTTATTGCTAAAATGCAATTCGTAGTAATATTTGTCTTTATACTTTTCAAAATCAGTTTCTGTAATCGGTGTGTTGCTTTCGTATCGGTTTACACGTCTTGAACTAGTATCTGTTACAGGTTTATAGTAATAATAAAAATCGCGCAAGCTGGTGTCTTTGTCCACCAAAAATACCATGCCACTGGCTAGGTTTCTTTGCCTGCTTACATGAATGAATTCTTCAGGTTCTGGTCTGCTTCTTTTTGTTTCAAATTTCTCCAAAGGCGCCTTTGGTATATCTGCCCTAAATACAAATACACTATCCAATGAAATATCAACTGGCTCTATATCATAAAACCATGCGCGCCAATACCAATCTAAATCCACTGCTGAGGCATCTTCCATGGTTCTGAAAAAATCTGATGGAGAAGGATGTTTAAAAGCCCAACGTTTGCAATATTCTTTAAAGGCATAATCAAATAATTCTCTGCCCATCACGGTTTCCCTAAGTATATTTAATGCTGTTGCTGGTTTTGCATAAGCATTCGGACCAAATTGTATGATGTTTTCGCTATTGGTCATTATTGGTTCAAGCTGGTTCTTGGGTAATCTCATGTAATCTACAATTTTGTGGGCCGGACCTCTAGAAGAAGGATAGTTGTTGTCAAATTCTTGCTCGGTTAAAAACTGTACGAAAGTGTTTAATCCCTCATCCATCCAACTCCATTGGCGCTCATCACTATTGATAATCATTGGGAAAAAGTTGTGTCCCACTTCATGAATAATAACGCCAATCATGCCATACTTTGTTCTAGCACTGTAAGTGCCATCTTCATCGGTTCTTCCAAAGTTAAAGCAAATCATAGGATATTCCATCCCGCTAGCTGCTTCTACGCTTATAGCCACAGGATATGGATATGGGATGGTAAATTTACTATAGGTTCTTATGGTTTGGGCCACCACCTTTGTAGAGTATTTTCTGTATAAACCATAAGCTTCTTTAGGATAATAACTCATACACATTACCTTTTTGCCTTCTACAGGTTCAGCCATGGCATCCCAAACAAACTTCCTTGAACTTCCCCAAGCAAAGTCTCTTACATTGGTTGCCCTATATCGCCAAGTTTTGTAGCTATTACTTACTGGCGACTTTTCTTTTTGTTTTGCCTCTTCTAAACTTACAATTTCTATTGGTTCTGTTGCGGTTTGAGCCAAATTCCATCTAGCTAATTGCTCCTTAGTTAATACCTCTGCATAATTGCTGCATGTTCCAGTAGAGCCCACCACATGGTCTGACGGAACTTTCATATTCACTTCAAAATTTCCAAACACTAAAGAGAACTCGCCTCTACCTGTAAATTGCTTGTGGTTCCAACCTTGATAATCATTGTATATGCACATTCTTGGATACCATTGCGAAATGGTAAAAGTGCAGTTACTGTCTGAACCAAAACGCTCATAACCCCCTCTTCCTCCAATTTTCATGCGCTCTGGAATTTTGTAATTCCACTTAATTTTAAAGCTAAACTTGCCTTTAGACTTTAAAGGCGTTTTTAACTCCACACGCATCATGGTTTGGTTGATGGTATATTTTAATGGGTTACCAAAAGTATCAGTAACTGAAAGTATATTTACGCCATATCCTTCTAAGTTCTTTCTAAATTCTAAGCCTTCTAATTGGCCAACCGTAAGTGGATAAGATTTCTCACTGCCATCGAAATTATTGCTTTCTGCATTTGGCTGGTGTTGGTTTTCATCTAGTTGTAACCATAAATAGCTAAGCACATCTGGCGAATTATTGTGGTAAGTAATACGCTCCTCGCCATGCAGTCTTAGGTTTGCCTCATCTAAAAAAGCTTCGATTTTATAATCGGCTTGTTGCTGCCAATATTGATGCCCTGGTGCGCCAGAAGCGGCTCTATAGGTATTGGCATCTGGTAAAATGGTCCCTAATTGTTCAAACTTGTTGCCATGATTTGAACTTGGATTGTTGCGGAGATTCTGGGCTTGCAACACAAAGGTGCTTCCACAAATCCATAATAAAAGTAGAATTCTATTCATTGTTTAATTTATAATTTCTTGTAAACGCTGCCAGGTTAGTACCAAAGAAACTACCACAGCTATTAATCCGTAAACCTTGATTTGTCTGGAGAGTTTTATTTTTAACCTATTTTCTAAAAGCCAACAAATTGAAAACAACACCAACACTATCAAAATTTGACCTGCTTCTAAACCTAAGTTGAAAAACAATAAGGGCTCTAACAAAGAAGTTTGGTCTGATAACATAGATTTTAACAAGGTAGAAAACCCTAAACCATGCACCAAACCAAAAAATACCACTAGGCCAAGTTTAGGCAAAAACGATTTATTTTCTGCTTCTTCCTTATGCAGAATGGCCATCAAGGCGGTGATCAAAATGGTAATGGCAATGCCCATTTCTACCCAAGCACTTGGTAATTTTATGAAACCAACTACACTTAATGCCAAAGATAAACTATGCCCAATTGTAAACCCGGTGATGAGCCAAAACAGTTGTTTGAGGTGCTTGTTGCCAAAATAGGGTGTACATAATACCAATAAAAAAAGCATATGGTCGAAGCCCGCGAAATCTGCAATATGCAAGCAGCCCTCTGTAAACCATAAACTCTTTTCACCCATCTATTATTTATATTTGAAGAGATGCAAACTAAAAAAAATATCCTAAAAGCCATCACCTTGTTTTGTTTAACGGCTGTATTATTATCTATGCGTCCGGCTAAGCATCCTTATTACTTGAGTGTTTGCGACATTAATATTGAGCCAAAGTTTAAGCAAATTACCCTCAGTTGCCGCATGTTTGCAGATGATTTACAGCAGGAATTGCTTCAAGAAAATAAGCTTAAAGCAAACTTTTTGGTTCAAACCGAAACCCAAAAAAAAGCGCTGCAACAATATTTAGCTGCACATTTAAAGATTAGTGCCAATAAGCAAAACTACCCTTTTACGGTTATTGGTTATGAGGTAAAAGAAGAATCGGTTTGGATATATGCTGAAGCCAAATGCAATAAAACACCTGGCCATCTCTTGGTTCAAAATACCCTTTTATGCAAGGGTTTTGGCGGCCAATCTAATATTGTGCACGTAAACTTCGACCTGCTGCGAGAAAGCCACAAACACACTTGCATCGAGCCTGAGCACTTGTTTGATTATGTACCCTAAGTGCGCTCGTACTCAGAAATGGTATGAAACTGCACGGAAGGGAAATCGTTTTTTGATAGCGTAACATTCCATTCGCTTTCTGCTAAAAACACTGGGTGTTCGTCTTTATCATAAGCAATGGCATGTGCCTTACGCTGCAAAAATTGCTGAAACTCTGCTTTGTTATCGCTGGTTACCCAAAAGGCTTTGTAGTATCTAAGCGGACTAAACGTACACTTAGCACCATACTCATGTTCTAGTCTAAACTTGATTACTTCAAACTGTAGGTCGCCCACGGTGCCCACAATTTTTCTATTCCCCGGATTTTGGATAAACAACTGAGCCACGCCCTCTTCGCTCAATTGGCGAATGCCTTTTTCCAACTGTTTAGTTTTCATTGGGTCGCGGTTTTCTAGCTCCTTAAAAATCTCTGGTGAAAAGCTAGGAATGCCTTTAAATTGGAGGTTCTCGCCCTCTGTTAAGGTATCCCCAATTTTAAAGTTTCCGCTATCATACAAGCCAATTACATCTCCTGGATATGCCTCGCTGGTAAGGATTTTCTCGTTGGCCATAAATGTGGTTGGATTGGCAAATCGGAGATTTTTTTGCAAACGTGTATGGGCATAGAATTTATTTCTCTCAAACTTGCCCGAGCATATTCTAAAAAATGCAATTCTATCGCGGTGGTTGGGGTCGAGGTTGGCATGTATTTTAAACACAAAGCCACTTAATTTTTCTTCTTCGGGTTGAACCAACCTTTCGCCAGCCAATCGTGGCAATGGCGAAGGCGCAATTTCTAAGAAAGTTTCCAATACTTCTTGCACGCCAAAGTTGTTTACGGCTGAACCAAAAAATACAGGTGCAAGCAAGCCACTTCTATACAAATCTAGGTCGAAAGGCTCATAAAGCCCTTCTATTAAATTTACATCTTCACGAAGTTTTTTTACGTCTTTGGCTGGCAGTAAACCATCAATTTCGCTGCTATCAATATCCTGAATATTGAGCATTTGGTCTGTTAAGGTTTGCTTGCTAGACTCAAATAGGTTAAGTTGTTTACGGTACAAATTATAAACGCCTTTAAAATCTGAACCTTGGTTAATAGGCCAAGACAACGGGCGGGTAGAGATGCTTAATTTCTTTTCAATTTCTTCAAGTAAGTCGTATGGATCGCGGCCTTCTCGGTCTAATTTGTTGATGAAGATGATTACTGGCGTATTGCGCATTCTGCAAACAGCCATTAGGCGTTCGGTTTGTTCCTCCACACCCTTTACGCTATCTACTACCAGAATAACACTATCCACTGCGGTGAGGGTTCTATAGGTATCTTCGGCAAAATCCTTGTGACCAGGTGTATCAAGGATGTTGACGCGTTTGCCCATGTATTCAAAAGTCATTACAGAAGTGGCAACTGAGATACCACGCTGCTTTTCTATCTCCATAAAATCGGAGGTAGAGCTTTTTTTGATTTTATTGCTTTTAACCGCACCGGCAACTTGAATGGCACCCCCAAAAAGGAGTAATTTCTCGGTTAGCGTGGTTTTTCCGGCATCCGGATGGGAGATAATGGCAAAGGTTTTACGCTTTTCTATTTCTTCTAGTAACGACATAAGGGCGCGAAGATAAGGTTTGAAACTGATTTTGGGAGGGCGCTTTTGTTTAGGGGGGGATTTTTATTTACCGCAGATTTTCGCAGATGAACGCGGATTTTTAAGGTAGATGAACGCAGATTGGGATGGTTATAAATTAAATGTTAAGGCATTATCCTTTCAAATTAAATCCCTAAATTCGAATATGCTATACAAAGCCTTTCGCTACCTATTGATTTTATTGAGTACCCTTGGAATTTCCAATTTTTGTGAGGCGCAATTTTCTCCTGTTTATAAAAATGATTGGATTTACTACTACAAATTAGTCAATGATTTTAGCGATAAGAATTTAAAGGCTGTTTTTATTGATAGTACCATTAGAATTGGCAACTATACCATAAATAAAATAAGGAAAAGTAATGGTTATTCTGAATTCTCTTCTATTTGCATGCCTTGGATTCCTCATTCGATGGGAGTTTCAGAAATATTAACTAATGAAAAGAGAGGTATTTTAACTGGCAAATTAGATACCATTTGGCTCCCCAATTCTGGAAACGATATCCTGCCTAAAGAATCTTACCTACAACAATCAAAAACCAGAGTTCTGATAAAGGTTAAATCTTCAATTGTTGAAAATCGTTTTGATGACCTTGACACTAGTTTTTTGCTAAATCTGATTTTAATGAACTCTGCAGGTGATACGCTATACAACTCAAGTTCAGTTAAGGATACCATTTTAAAATACTCAGAAAATTATGGCTTAATCAATTCCCCTCAATGGAATGATTTTCCTGAATCGCTTAATGGTAATATGGCTCATCTAATTGGGATTCAGAAAAAAACGGGAGAAGAATTTAAAGGAACTGTTTTTCATCCAAGGGAGGCTGATTTTGATTTGCAGGAAGGAGATGAATGGCATACGGTTAGAATGGATTATAGTCAAAGTGGTAGTTTTAGAACAGAAACTAAGCAATATGTTACAAAGGCAACAAATAATGCCTACGTAAGAAATTATGAGATAGTCAACGTAGAAACATTGTTTGCAAAGATAAGTACCCACCAAGGGAGTCCAGTAGATACTCAGTATACTAAACAAAATGTTTATGAATCAAAGTTTGCTGTTGATTACAGTCCGTTAACTCCAAAAGAAAAGAATATTTTTCTTTATAGGGACGTCTTAGGCCTAGAATTAGGTGGCTTTTGGTCTCCAGCCAACGTTTTAGGAATAACAGCGTTGCGATTATCCGATCGATATGAGCAATTTGATGAAGATTCTCTTTGCTGGCAACGAAGGCCTCATTCAACAGAGATTAATTGGAATGTTCAAATACACCCACTGGGTACTTACTTCTTTAGATCATCAGGCCAACATTTTTTGCCTGTTTTCTATAAAAAAGGTGGTAAAAGCTATGGAACGCCCCTATCTAACCAAGAAATAAAAGAAATTGAAAGCTTAACCATTTACCCAAATCCTAGCTCGAAGGTGTTAACTATCTCAAATGATTTCCTATTTAAATTTGAGATTTACAATAATCTTGGAACTTTAATTTATGATAAAGAGTTGTATTCAACTTTTGAGACAATTGAAGTTGAAAATTGGCCAAAGGGAGTATATTTTATAAAATTGTTCACCCACTCTAAACAAGTAGTGAAAAAAATAATCATCAATTAGACCTTAATCATACAATGATTAAAATAACAATTGTCAATTTTTAAGGTTTTAACGCATGCTTCAATCCATTCACCATATTGCCATAATTTGCGCGGATTATCCAAAGTCTAAATATTTTTATTCGCATATTTTCGGACTTCAAATCATCCGAGAAGTGCACCGTGCTGAGCGGAATTCTTATAAGCTTGATTTGGCATTAAATGGCCAATACATCATTGAGCTTTTTTCGTTTCCCTCACCACCTTTGCGCTCATCTAGACCAGAAGCTTGCGGATTGCGACATTTAGCTTTTTCTGTAGCAAATTTAGAAAATATATTGGCACAGTTAGAAAAGCAGGGCATTGCTGCCGAACCCATAAGAACAGATGAATACACGGGCAAGCGCTTTACTTTTATAGCAGATCCCGATGGTTTGCCAATTGAGTTGTATGAGGGGTAAGTTACTATGATTAGTTATATCTTATTGCTTAATTAAAGAATCAAATTAAACTGTTTGTTAGAATTTTGGCAGACTTTGCCTATTCGAGAAGAAAGAAATAATTGCTATTTCATTGTTTGCAACTTTGTAATACATGGAATTAAAACTAAGTATATTGGCTTTTCTGAGACCAATATATTTCGACAGAGGAAAAAGGTTCGGATTTTGAGAAATTAAAGAGATAGTCCTTTCAATTTCAAATGCCAATTTCCTAATTTCAGTATTTGAAAAATTTTCTTCTAAATAGGAAAAAGTATTTGAAAGTTCGGTTAAAGCATGATCTGTCCAAAATACCTTATAACCACTTTCCATAAATATCCCTTGCTTTGGAATGCGGATTTAGCTTATGTTCCTTGGCATCTGACAAACCTTTCTCTATAGACTCCTTTTCGGCGACGGTGAGTTCATCCCACCAATCTTTTTTATTTTCTTGAGCAATAAATTCAGCAATTTTATTTAATAATTTTATATCTTCTATGGTGGATAGCCATTGAATTAATTCTATTTTTTTACTTTGAATTTCTAGCTGATTGCTCATTTGAATAATGCTTATTCAAATTTAATGAATTTTGCTTACTACTTTATATAAAAAGAAGATATTGATAAATCAACTTTACTTAGTTTTTTACCAAATTTATGAAAGGTTCATTAATGATATTACAGAACTTGCAACCAGCTATCCAACATCCAAAAGATTTGAGCTTTTCAAAATGATATTATAATTATCCCACAGCAGCTGCTCTCAAAAATATCAAGACAATAATATTTATAGAAATCATTAAGGTTAGTAAGACCATAAGGAAAATTTTAAACCCAACTTTTTGCTTTTTAAAAGGACGCTCAGGCGAATTTGTCCTAGCAGGGTTTCTAGAAGATCTCTTTATGGTTTTATACACTAATAGATTTAATAGAAAGGTTAATAAATAGAGTAGTGTTACTAAAAGCAACCAGCCAATTTCGAAATTAGTGAATAAAATTGGCCAAAATGAAATAAAAATAATTGAAAAAATAACAGCGCCAATAACTATTGCCGTGATGGCGGCAGATTTACCACGCTCACCGCTTTTTCTAATCTCTTTTAAGGACTTTCGCCCTAAATGCAATCAACTGGTGCCATTGCTAGAAGTCCTAAAAGGGAAATTAAGCTAATAGTGAGTGCCCATTTTGCGTAAAAATTCATGGGTGGTTTTTTATGTCTTACTGCATCCTTTCTTTTAACGTATTTAACTTTTTCTTGGTTTGAACCAGGCTTCGTTTGCGAGTTAGATTGAATCTTAATGGAATAATCGTTTTTAGCTGTAAATCCTGTTAGGGTATCTGCACTTGCAGTAATGCTAATTGAATGCTCCTCATTATTCGCTTCAATTCTGGCATTATGGGTATCATGTTTAGTTGGGCTATTTGCTTTTTCTTGCTTAGATAACCTCACTTTGGATCGATGTCCATAATGTGTATTGCATGCTAAATGAATAAGCATAAATGCCAACAATAGAATGGGGTATATGAATTTTATAATGTTTCGCATGTAATCCATTTAGTTGATGAACTCCCAAACATACACTTTGTCCTTCATTTTCACCACTTCATCCATATTTGTTAATCTTGGTTCAACCCGAAACCTTTACTTTGAAACCATTAAAAAAAGAAAGATGGAATTTTTAAGTGAATTAAAGTTTAGGAGCCCTGAGTTGTTTTGGTTTGGCCTCGTTTGCCTCTTGTTGGCCTTTGGGTTGATGCTTGTTTCTAGGTTTGATAGTGTTCAATTTCTAGGTATTTCAGCATATATTAAACCCATCAAGTTTAGTTTATCTACCACCTTGTATGCTTGGACCATGGCTTGGTTTTGCTTCTACTTGCCTCAGTTTAACATGAAGCCATTTGTTTGGTCAACCATTATCTTATTAGGTTTTGAAATTCTTTACATCTTGGTTCAAGCCGCCAAAGGACAAGCCTCTCATTTTAACCTAAGCACACCCTTTTACGCAGTGATGTATAGTTTAATGGCGCTGGCAGCAAGCTTAGTTACGATATATACGGCATATATCTGTCTTTTATTTTTTAAAGAACCCTTGCCGCAATTGCCAGATTACTACATATGGGGCATTCGCTTGGGGCTTTTAATATTTGTGATTTTTTCGTTTCAAGGGTTTGCAATGGGTTCAAGACTAACGCATACCATTGGTGCTGTTGATGGCGGGAAAGGCATTCTGTTTTTTAATTGGAGCATCACTGCGGGCGATTTAAGAATAGCCCATTTTATTGGAATGCATGCCTTACAAGTGATTCCAATTATTGCTTTTTATGTACTTAAAAATACCAAAGCAACATTTGGCTTAGCTGCGGTTTATGCATTGGTTGCTTTTTTAAGTTGGTGCATGGCCATGCGAGGCAAATCACCCTTTGGCGGCCTTTAGTTTTTGCGCTTGCAAATGACTGACTGCAAATCTTAAATCAGTAAAAGTAACCTTCTCTCCAAAGTGAGGTCTCAAATCGCCAAGTTTATCGCTGCTTATTTCGGCAACTATTTTTTCGGTTTGAACCAACAATTTTTCGTCGATAAAATCGAGGACATTGATTTCCCCACTCGCCACAAAACTTGCTAAATGACCAAGAATGGTGCTAATGGCTAGGGTTCTTTGTTTGGCAATTTCTTCTGGTGTGAATCCTTGTTTGTAAAGTGCCAATGTCTCTAATTGAGTGCCGCCTTTAATGTTACCCGTCTTAGATTTGCGTGCAGCAGTTTCTTTCCTTGTAATTTCAGGTATTTCAAACCTAAACTCGCCATAAGCGGCCCTTTGCACAGTGTCCAATTTTTTCCATAAGGTAGTTTCAAAGTTTTTTAAAGCAGTGAGGTATTGCTTTACTTTGGTTTTTCCCTCTAAGACTGTTTTAATGGTTTCAAGCGGAGTTAATAGTTGGCTATGAATGGCCGAAGCGAAAAATAGTTTTGCCTTTTGTACACGCGTGTTTAGCAAATCTGTATCTATTGGTTGTATACCCAAAATCTGATTGAGTTGTAAAATGAATTTATCTGCAACATCTTGCTGTTGCTTGGCTTGGTTCAATAACTCATTTGTTATGCTTCTTAGTTCTTCTTTCTGTGGTAGTTCCTTTTCTTGTGTGAGTTCATTAAAGGCTTGGACAGCAAAGAACAGATTGGCCCAATCAAACATGTTAACCAATACTTGTGCTGCGAATTTTGGCTTTTCAGCAGCAAGGATTGTTTCTAATTCTTCCACACTATTTTCTTTGTTAGAAAAGGCTATAATGCGACTGTCACTTTTAATGCTTTGCGCTGTAATGGGCGAGCTAAGTACCAAGCCGTCCAAGGTTCTGCAACGGCTAAGTGCCACATAAACCTGACCAGCAGCAAAGGAGGAACCTGCATCAATGATGGCTTTGTCGAAGGTAAGTCCTTGACTTTTGTGGATGGTAATTGCCCAAGCTAAACGAATGGGGTATTGATTAAAACTCCCCAGTTCTTCTTCTTCTATTTTGCTGTTTTCTTTGTTAAGCACATATCGCACATTACTCCATTTCTCTAGATTTAATCTTAGTTCTAGGTTGCTATCTGCCAAGGTCAAAGTTATCTCATCAGCAGTTAGGGATTTTACAGTTGCAAGTTTTCCATTATAGTATCGTTTTTCTGGATCTGGATCGTTTTTAATAAACATTACCTGTGCCCCAACTTTCAGGGTAAGTTCCATTTCTGTGGGCAAGGCCTTTTCAGAAAAATCGCCAGTAATATTGCCTTGGTAAGTATATGTTTTGCCCGGCAAAGTTTCTAGTGCAAGCTTATTGATTTTATCAGCTTGATGGTTGTGCGTGGTTAGGGTAATGGTTTTGTCTGAGTTGGAAACATGCAAAGGTTTATATAAACTTCTTAGCAACCTTTCATCAGCCTCATCAAGGTGATTGTGTCTAATATTGTTTAGGAGACTGATAAAATTTGCTTCGCTTTGCCTGTATATTTTTTTGAGTTCTATAAACAAAGGTGGATGTTTTTCTAAGACTTGAGCGCTAAAGAAAAATGGACTGGCGTAGGATTCTTTTAAAAATTGCCACTCGTCATCGCTCACTACTGGCGGCAGCTGAAATAAGTCGCCAATGAAAAGCACTTGCACGCCACCAAAAGGAAAATGTTGTTTACTTCTGGTATGACGCAAAATAGCATCAATGGCATCTAATAAATCTGCTCTAAGCATGCTTGCCTCATCAATAACAAGTAGCTCTATGTTGCGCAGCAGCTCAAGTTTTTGCTTGTTGAACCTAAGGTTTTTGAGTAAGCCATGTTTGTCGATTCTGTTGGTGTGATCAAACAAAGGGTTATCAATTGGCGAATAGGGAACAAAAGGCAATTGAAAAAAGGAATGCATGGTTACACCACCCGCATTGATAGCTGCAACGCCCGTGGGCGCTACAACTACAGTATTTTTTTGCGTTTGTTCTTTAATGAACTTAAGGAAAGTGGTTTTTCCAGTTCCTGCTTTTCCTGTTAGAAACAGATTGCAAGAAGTGAAATTTACAACTTCGGAGGCAAGGTTAAAATATTGGTTTTCGTTCTCTAGGGCCATTGCCCGATATTAAGTTATCTAGGTTTGTTTTCAAAAACACAAAGGTTTACTTCTTGAACCAACCTTCGGCGTAAACTTTCATTTTCTCAAAGTTTTCGCGCAATTGTCTGTTCATGTCTTCTACATTTTCCATGGCGGTTTCCTGGATAGATTTGAATTGATTATTTAACTCTACTATCTTATCATTCAGCTCTTTCTTCTTTTCTTCTACTTCGTCTTTGGCATCCATTTTAGCCAAATTATATTGGATTTTTACAATGTCTAATCCTGTTTTGAAGGCTTCAGATTGGCGGTCGAACATCTCCAAACCCTTTTCGTAGTTTCCAGAAAAATTTTGTTTTCCAGTTTGGTAAAACTCATGCATGGCCAATTCTATTTTCTTACGTTGCAATTCAAAGGCTTCCATGCCATCCGCTTTTCCAAGCGCAAGTTGTAAGCGCAATTCTTCTAGTTTGGTGCGCATTTCTGTTGCTTTATCTTCCGCTAAATCAGTTCCTTTTTCAATGTTCTCCTTCATCGAAACAAGCATTGCTCTTAGTTGGTCTTTTTGTTTTTCAAAAGATTCTGAAGCATCCATTTTGCCTAAAGAAAATTGCAATTGCATTTCTTCTAGTCTTTTTTGCCAGCTGCTAACAAAGTCTTTCATCTGGTCTTTCATTTGATTGGTATCCATAATTATTTGGGTTTTAGTATTTTCCTTTTTTGAAAATTGATATTAATAACAGTACTCCAAAGATACCAGAAATTACTATTCCAATAAGCCCTATTATCGGAATATCATTGTACTTGGGTGGAATGCCACTTAATACCACCAATGAGGAGCCTAATATCATTGCAGCTAAAATGATGGCAGCAGCTAATCGGTTGCTAGCTACTTCAAGGGTGTGGATCAGTTGGTTCAAACCGAGAAAATCCATTTTAATTTTCCCCTCTTTAAGTCTGCTAATAATCCCTTTCACATCTGAAGGAATTACCCTAATATAATCCCAAACATCGCTGATGTCTCTAAGTGCCGATTTTACTAAGTTTTTGGGTTGTAGTCCTTCTTCGAAAAGGCGCATCGAATGCTTCCTAATTTGTTCTAAGGTGTTAAAGTTTGGATCAAGCTGCCTACTTATGCCATCTAGTATTACCAATGTTCGTAACAATAGAAAGAAATCATTTGAGAAGCTTAGCTTGTGTTTATAGATAATCTTTTGAAGTCGGTCTACAATATCTCCTATGTCCCTTTCATTAATCGTTTCTGGAGGAAATTCTTCAATTAAAATGGAAATATCATATTCTAATTCTTCTCGTGTAGAAATTCTTCGTCCTTTTGTAAGTGCGATGATTGCTTCTGTTAGTCCGCTTAAATCACCTTTGGCAATTGCAATGATAAATTCACTAAAGGCCTCTTTATCTCTGCGGTTCATTGACCCAACAATACCAAAATCAATGAGGCAAATTACGCCATTGGGTTGAATCAAAACATTTCCAGGATGTGGGTCGGCATGAAAAAAGCCATACCTAAAGATTTGCTGAAAGTATAGGTAAAGTCCTTTCTCTGCGAGCAATCCTAAATCAATGCCATGTGCGCGTAATTGTTCAATTTTATCCACGCGTATCCCTGAAACATACTCCATAGTAATTACACGTCTAGTGCTGTATTTACTATAAACTTTAGGTACTTTTATCCAATCGTTTTCTTTAAATAAATTTTGAAAATGATTGATGCTGTAGGCTTCTAATAGAAAATTGAGTTCTCTCGTCATCGATTTGTTCAAGGCCTTAACGAGTTCAATAGGTTCAAACCGAGCCAACTGCTCTGAATGGTGTTCTGCAATATCTGCAAGTTCTTCTAGTATCTTTAAATCTTCTGCAATGATACTCTCAATGTCTGGTCGCTGCACTTTTACTACCACCACCTCGCCTGTATGAAGCGTGGCTTTATGCACTTGTGCGATACTTGCGCTGGCAATGGGTTGCAAATCGAAGCTTTGAAATAGATCTTCAATTGTGCCGTTCAAATCTGCTTCTATAATGGCACGCACTTCTTCAAAAGCAAATCCTGGAACGGCATCTTGTAGCTTTTTTAGCTCTTCGATGAGCTCTGCAGGCAAGATATCTGGCCTATTGGCTAGTATTTGCCCAAACTTTACATAAGTTGGACCTAATTCTTCGAGAACCATTCTAATTCTCTGGTACCTGGAAAAGTTTAAAGAATTAATTTTTCCATTGATTTTATTATGGAATATTACCTTAGGTAAAATCTTTCTTAAGCTGCTATGCGACACCACATCATAGAAACCATATTTCACAAATACTTGTAGTACCTGTTTATATCTTGAGAGGTGTTTAAACATCATGACCTAAATTTTTTAAAACGGCTTCTAGCTTTGCTATTCTGTCTTTTAAGGCATTAAACTCTTTTCTAGAAGGGGTTTCAAATTCGCTAAGGGTATCATTTAAATAATCCTTTATGTCATTTCCCATGTTGCTACCTTCACTTTTAAAGGCAGACAAGATCTCATCCGAAATTCTTCTTCCCTCTTCCTCGCTTAGTTTACCCTCTATCTCAATCTTATCAAGCAAGAACTTTGCCCTCCTAGAAGTTGAAGCCAAGCCTAATCCCATAAATAACAATCGTTTCAATTGTTCGTCCATACCCTTCAAATAAGGTATAAAGGTCGCTTCTTTTCCTCTAATAAAATATGATAACTGTCAATTAAAAAAGAATTCCATAGTACTTCATAACTAGATAGATTGCTATTCCAACAATTAAGCCAATTAGAAATCTTAGCCAAATTGGTCCTCCTTTTTTCTTAAAAGGGTCATTATAATTTATGCTTGCATTTTCTGGCAGATTTGCTAGTTGCGTAAGCGTTTTGCCAAAGTTAATGTTTACAGTTGCGCGGGTATTGATTGCCCATCCATTTGCATCTAAAATTGGCGCTAGATTTCGTTTTCTAAGTTTAAGCCAAGCTATAATCATAGAAGGACCGCTAATTATCAAAAGAATTGCTAGCAAAGCAAGCGGCATTTTCCACCAAGGCAAGGCCAAAAATCCTCCTACCAAGCTAGCCAATAATGCACCTAATGCACCTAAAGCCAAGGCAATTGCAGCAAAAATTCCTACAAACTTTCCAATGTCAAATGGTTTAGGATTTTCTTTGGTTTCATTTGAATCAACTCCTTCCAACGCAGCTTGTGCCTCAACATTTGCAGCTGTGTCCGAAACTTTAGTACCGGTTTGTTGCTCTATTTTTCCATCTTGGTTTGTAGCAAAATTGTTTACTTGTGTCTCGATGAAACGACCGGCACGCCTGTAAGGAGTAAAAAAGGCTTGTCTTATACTAATTGGATTTTCAATTATCTTAATAACCGTTACGTCATAATCATTACCTTTTCTATCGTAAAATATTGCCTTTCTTCCTTCCATTAAATTGTCAATATCTCCATTGGTTAAGCCAACCGCTATGGTTATTTGTTCTCCGGTAGATTTAGAAATACAATCACAATAGAGTAAATATAATCCGCTTAAATAAGCCATAGCGTTATGTCTTTCCATATCATTTACTCTAATGCATAAGTCACAGCTTCTTTGGTCGATAAAAAGAGTCCCAGCTTGGAAGATTGCCTTATGGTTTGGTGAGTAGAAATCGAAGAAAGTTACAAAATTTCTTAACAGCTGAAACAAGTCTTTATGGAGTCTCAATAGTTTGTCTACTTGTATCATTCCGTTGGCTTCAGCAGCCATTTCCAAATCTTTTTCTATTAATCGTTCTAGTTCAATTCGTGTTTCAGGTAGCATTGCGAAAGAAATTTGTTCTAAGCTCAATGCCTCCATCATTTCCCCTTCTTTTGCTACTAGCCAATTTTCATAGGGATCAAAAAGGGCCTTAATATGTTCCCAATCTTGCAAAGAAATTTCTGTCCTATTTGGGAAAATTAGGCTAACAGTGTTTGTTAGAAATTCAGAGACTATTTTTTCCCAGGCTGGGTTAATATTTTCCTTTAAATTGAGCTTAGGTTCAAACCCAATTTTACTTAGTGGATAACTTGAAATGTCATCGAGTTTTTCAACTAAGTTAGAAGCAGAAATTTCTTCCACTCTACTTTGGTTTAAGTTGAGTGCAGAAAGACTGTCTTGGTTGAAGTTTGCAAGTTTATAACGCAGAAAATAATCTTCAATTTTAGACTTGATTGCTTGATAAGAATGGAAAGCAGTTGCTGTTTGGTCTCCTAAAGGCAAGATGCTTAAGGCGTTTTCTTTGGCTTGTAATTGCC
>CAMDHZ010000003.1 GCA_945898275.1 Chitinophaga pinensis
AAGTTTACTAAAATTTGTTGCAAAAACAAACTGTTAATTGTAAAATAATATAGGGTAGAATAAATTCTACAAATGCTTCAATATATTGCTACAAAAGGGTTCTGGAGGATTGGTTCAGATAAAAGTATGAGTGGACTTTCATATAAAACCATGAATGTTTATGGAAGAATGCTTTGCTAATTTATGCATTTTTTTTAGGCGCTTCTGTGAAAATCTGTGCTATCTGTGAGCCACCTTATTTCTCACAGATAGCGCAGATTTTCACAGATTTTAAGTTATACTTACAAAGGTCGGCGAGGCGTCCGTGGAGAATTTTCTTTCAAAGTAATTCCCACGCTTGCTAGAAGGTTCGACTCCTTCGGAATCGTATATCCTCTTTGGGCATTACATTTCTATTAAGGTAAGACTCCTAGCGGAGTCGGTTTGATACAAACAAATTTTCTAGTAAATTGCAAGATGCCAAATGCCAGAAGCTAGTCGCTAAAGGCCAGCAGCAATTATTTCAACAAAGTCCAAACTGGGTAAAGTGGTGCGTAAAGTGCTTGCTTTGAAATAAGTGCCACTCCTCTTTATTTAGCGGACCAAACACAGGATGTGCGATGTTTTCTCCTTGGTAGGTTTCGTAAAAACTAATAAATATCTCCACCTCTTTTTTCAATGCGGCAACGGCTAACTCAAGACTTTCAAATTGATGTGGAAGTTTTCCTTCTGGCAAGAAAGGCGCTGCAAAGCCCTTCTTTAAAGGTGCAGTGCCTAATAACATCAAGTTTTTAACGCGCTCTACTTTATCTTCTGGCGTAACCACAGATATTGGTAGTTCTCCCCTGGCTATTCTCAAAGGAAGCATCAAATGTTCAACCATATTTTGGGCAGACATGATGCCCCAAGCAGCTGGTGTTTCTGGCTTTAAACTTGAAAGTAATTGCCAGATATTATCTGAAGGAAATGCTAAAAAACCTTCCATAGGTTAAGGATTAATTGCTATAATTCGGTAGCCACCTTTTTTCATTTTGAACCAAATTTGCCCATCACTGCCAATCATCGCACCTTTTTCATCTCTATAAATTGCCAATGGGTCTTGGTCTAAAACAGCTTCAACAAAATCGGGCATGAAAATAGAATCAAAATTCTTTAAGAAAGCTTCTTTTGTCTTATAATTTCTTAGAGGGAAATCTATTTTATTGGCAATACTCGCTTTGTTTCTGTCTAATACATCCAACTGAAAATTCTTAAAGAAAAGTATAAAGTTTTTTGCATTTGGGAAATTGGCATCATCCCAACTGGTGGCAATGCTGCTATCAAACAAAAGTTGAGGTTTGTGCTGATAAGGGTTTGGAAGGGTATAATCAATAACCTTTGCGTCTAGCCCAGGAATTTCTCCATCGTAGTTATTAATAACTCTTGCTTTAACCACTTCAGTTGTATCCTCTTTTGGTTCAATAACAATATGAGGCACATCTTCTTCGCAAGAATATAGGCCCAATGCTAATAAGAATAGTACTACTAAAGAATTTATTTTCATATGCCAGTATAATTATGCGGACTGATTTTTAACAATTCATCCTTCACTTCGTCGCTTAGGTTCGAACCAAAGATAAATGTTTTTATAGATTCTTTTGTAATTGCTTGGTTTGTGCGCGTTAAATCTTTTAAAGCTTCGTAAGGCTTTTCATAGCCTTCTCTTCTTAAAATGGTTTGAATGGCCTCGGCAACCACTGCCCAATTTTGCTCTAAATCTGCTTCTAATTTTGGTTCATTTAACAACAACTTGCCCATACCTTTTAAAAGAGATTGGTAAGCAATTAGCATATGACCCAATGGAACACCTAAGTTCCTTAAAACGGTGCTATCTGTTAAATCTCTTTGCAACCTAGAAACGGGGAGTTTTTCAGACAAATGAATAAGGAGGGCATTGGCAATTCCCAAATTACCTTCTGCATTTTCAAAATCAATTGGATTAACTTTATGGGGCATTGCGCTTGAGCCAATTTCGCCTTCTTTAAGCTTTTGCTTGAAATAATCCATGGCCACATATTGCCACACGTCTTTCGAAAAGTCTAGTAAAATGGTATTGATGCGTTTATAGTTATCAAATAGGGCTGCAAGGTTATCATAATGCTCTATTTGGGTAGTTGGGTGCGAACGTTGCAAGCCTAATTGTTTGCAAAAATCATTACCAAAATCTACCCAGTTTATTGAAGGATAAGCTACGTGGTGTGCATTAAAATTTCCAGTGGCACCTCCAAATTTTGCGGGATATTGCAGCAAGCTTAATTGCCTTAATTGCTCTTCTAACCGAGCCACAAAAACTTGCCATTCTTTCCCTAAACGCGTTGGAGAAGCTGGCTGGCCGTGGGTTCTAGCCAACATTGAAATATTTTCCCAATCCTTTGCTTGCTGCTGCATTTGGTTCAAAACACTTTCTAAAACAGGCATTACGGCTTGGTTCCAACCCATGCTTAATGACATTGGAATTGCAGTGTTATTGATGTCTTGGGAGGTTAATCCAAAATGCACAAACTCGGCATATTTGCCTAAGCCCAACTTTTCTAAGGCTACTTTTAGAAAATATTCTACAGCCTTAACATCATGGTTGGTAACCTTCTCTTTGTCTTTTATCCATTGTGCATCTTCCAACCCAAAATGGGTATATAAATTTCTTAAGGCTAACTTATGTTCCTCTGTAAGAACATTAGCTAATTGGGGCAAAGGCAATTCGGCCAAAGCAATAAGGTATTCAACCTCTACCCAAACCCGATATTTTATTAAGGCAAATTCACTAAAAAATGCTGATAAAGTTGCAGTTTGTTTGTGGTATCTGCCATCAACAGGACCGATAGCTGTTAGTGCATTTAATTCCATCTTTAGCTAATTTTATCGCTAACAATTACAATTTGGCGCTGCTGCAGCAGTATTTGTGATGAGTCCCCAAATATCATTTCCAAATATTAATACCATCAAGGTTAGCAAAGTTATCATTCCAAAATATTGTGCCTTTTCTAAAAACGATTCACTTAAAGGCCGTCCTAATACAATTTCGAATAACAAAAACAAAACATGTCCGCCATCCAAGGCAGGAATTGGAAGGATGTTCATAAATGCTAATCCTAACGAAATTAAGGCAGTGAACAACCAAAAGCGTTTCCATACTACTTCTGATCCAAAAAACTTGGCTATCCCAATAGGTCCTTGAACAGCTTTGTTAACGGCAATATCTCCTTTGAAAATTTTACCCCAACCTTTTATTTGTGCATCAATGTTTTCTACCGCTTTGTTAATTCCTAGCGGAAACGACTCGAAGAAACCATATTTAACTTCTTCGTATTCAAAATCTTTGGAGTCTATTCCAATGCCAATAGCACCGCAACCATCCACCTCGCAAGGAAGATTAAGGTCTTTGCCTTCTCTGCTAACTAATAAGTTCACCTTTGAACATTTCTTTTCTTTAATGTAAGCTTGAAACTGATCTAGGTACTCAAAATTAAAACTATCCACTTTGGTGATAATATCGCCTTTTTTCAATCCTGCTTTTTCAGCATTAGATTTTTCTCCGACAGCTCCTACAAAAAAATGAAGTCGCGGTCTAAAGAAATCTGTTTTATTATCGCCAAACTTCTTGATAAAATCATCTGGCAATTTCACTTCTGCAATTGCACCTGCACGTTCAACTTTATAAGAAACACCTTCACTTAAGATGTGTTTGATTTGCAGCGCATCTTCAAACCTTACAATAGGTACATCATTTACAGAAACCAATTTATCGCCTACTTGAAAGCCGTATTCTTTAGCCAATTCAGAAGGAACTATTCCTGCTTTAAGGGAGTCATTTTTAATAAATTTATCGCCATATCCATAGCTAATCATGGCAAAAATGATAATGGCGGCAATTACATTTACTACTACACCACCAACCATAACAATTAATCTTTGCCAAGCTGGTTTGCTTCTAAACTCCCAAGGTTGTGCAGGTAGCTTCATGGCTTCTTTGTCCATGCTTTCGTCAATCATTCCAGCAATTTTCACATAACCTCCTAAAGGCAACCAACCAATACCCCACTCGGTATCGCCGCGTTTAAAAGAGAATAGCTTTACATCCCAAGCATCAAAAAACAAATAGAACTTTTCTACTTTTATACCAAAGGCACGTGCTGCTATATAATGCCCAAACTCGTGCAAAATCACCAATATCGAAATGGCCAAAATTAACTGGCCTGCCATTACCAATGCTTCCATTCAAAAATTATTATAAATATTACCGCAATAATAGCGATTTAAGGCAATAAACTTTTCGCAAAGTTTCGGGTTTCAGTATCGGTTAATACATAATCAATTAAGCTTGGTTGTTTAATAAAACTAACAGATTGCATGCATTTTTCGTTTATCTCAGCTATTTGTAAAAACTTAATTTTGTCTTTCAAAAAGGCTTCTACAGCTATTTCATTGGCAGCATTTAATATACAAGCCATATTGCCACCTTGGGCCATGGCTTCATAGGCCAAGGCTAAGTTTCTAAAGGTATCGGTATCGGGTTGTTCAAAGGTTAAATTGCCATATTTAGAAAATGACAATCGCTCAAAAGATGCGTTGATGCGGTCTGGGTAGAAAAAAGCATAATGAATGGGCAACTTCATGTCTGGCAATCCCATCTGTGCTTTGATGCTGCTGTCTTTAAATGTCACCATACTATGGATAATCGATTGCGGGTGCACAACAACTTCAATGTCTTCTCCTTTTACCCCAAATAGCCATTTGGCTTCAATTACCTCCAAGCCTTTGTTCATGAGGGTAGCAGAATCAATGGTAATTTTCGCGCCCATCGTCCAATTTGGATGCTTTAAAGCTTGAACCTTTGTTATTTCTAAAAGTTGCTCTCTTTTTTTGCCTCTAAATGGACCACCAGAAGCAGTTAATATTATCTTCTCAACACTATCAGGGTTTTCCCCCACAAGGCATTGAAAAATCGCAGAATGCTCAGAATCTACAGGAATTAAATCTGTTCTATGTTCTGCGCACAATTGTGTAATCAACTCCCCTGCCACTACCAAAGTTTCTTTGTTGGCCAAAGCAATTCTCTTTTTATTCTGAATTGCAGCAACAGTTGGCTTCAAACCACTATAACCTACCATAGCAGTAAGCACAATATCTGCTGAGGTAACACCCATTAACTCTTCAATGGATTTATTGCCAGCATATACTTTAATGTCATGAGGTTGCAGTGCATCTTTCACCTCCAAGTATTTAGATTCATCAGCAATCACCACATGGTTTGGCTTAAACTCTAATGCTTGTTTTATCAATAAATCACTGTTGCTATTAGCAGTTAAAACCTCAACTTCTAGCTTCTCAGATTGTTCCTTTATGACCTCTAAAGATTGCGTACCGATGCTACCTGTACTCCCTAAAATGGCTATTTTCTTCTTCATCGTTAATTATTCAAATAAGCTTGCAGGTGTTCTGCAATTTCTCTAGTGTTTGAAAGCCTTGGCACTTTGTTTTGACCGCCCAATTTACCTTGCGATTTCATATACTGAATGAAGGCATTTTTTTGCAAAGGCTTAATTTTTAAAGGTTGCAAGATGTTTCCAGCAAGCAAGTCTTTGTAATAAATATTCTTTTCTTGTAACAATAAATCTGTGCGACGAGCCAATGCTGCTAAATCTAAAGGAACTTCTTCAAATGCCACAAACCACTCATGGTAAGGTAAGCCGCCTTCTGGTGGATTTACTTGTGGTGCAACGGTAAACTCAATAATTGAAATACCCATTTCATTAGCTGCAGTTAATAAAGCATATTCTACTTCTTCGCCAATAACATGCTCACCAAAGGCCGAAATAAAATGTTTGATCCTACCTGTTACTTTAATTAAATATGGATTTTTTGAAACAAACTTAACGGTATCTCCAATATTGTATGCATATAAACCTGCATTTGTGGTAATGATTAAGGCATAGTTTACATTTAATTCAATTTCAGCTAAGGTATACCGCCTTGGATTTTCAGAATAAAAATCTTCTGTTTTTATGAACTCGTAAAAAATCCCATTGTTTAACAGCAATAAAAGCCCTTCTGCATTTTGCGAATGTTGGTAGGCAAAGAATCCTTCCGAAGCAGGATAAGTTTCAAGCGTATCAACCTTTCTTCCAATACTAGCCTCTAATTTGGCTCGGTAAGGTTCAAAATTAACACCTCCATATACAAACAAAGAAAAATTTGGAAACTGCTCCCCTGCTCTTTTCCCAGTTTGCTCATAAATCTTATCAAAATACATTTGCACCCAAGGTGGAATGCCACTGATGAGGGTCATGTTCTCTTTTAAAGTTTCATTAGTAATAGCCATCACTTTTTGCTCCCAATCTTCAATGCAATTGGTTTCGTAGCTTGGCATTTGGTTTTTCCTTAAATAAGCCGGCACATGATGGTTCACGATGCCACTAAGCCTGCCAGTATCTACACCTGATTTCTTTGTCAAAACTGGACTTCCAGACAAAAAGATAAGTTTTCCGTCTAAAAATTCTGCCTTCCCGGTTTCTGCTATGTAGCAAAATAATGCGTTTCTAGCACTATTGATATGAAAAGGGATAGAATCTTTAGTGATGGGTATATATTTTACACCACTTGTGGTACCAGAGGTTTTGGCAAAATAAAGAGGCTTTCCTGGCCATAAAACATCTTTTTCTCCATCCACTACCCTATCGATATAGGTTCGTAAACCTTCGTAATCCTTTACAGCAACTTTGTTCGTATAATCAACATGGCTTTTAATGGAAGCAAAGCCGTGGTCTATTCCAAATTTTGTATTAGCAGCAGTAGTCAGTATTTTTTTGAACCAAAACTCCTGCCACTCAATTGCTTGATTACTTTCCTTTAAGATTTTATTTCTAAAATATACAGCCAAAGGCTTAGCCAAAATAGATTTTAAACCCATCCTTACAACTTCTTACTCGCCCTAGCTAATACATCCTTTAACTTAATATTCTTAAGTAAATTTACCGCAACAGTGCGAATTCCGGTTTTTACATTACCCATTTTTAGCATATTAACTGCCGACTCCAAAATAGTTCCAGCTTGCTTGTTTAAGGCATTTTGGTTCAAACCATTTAATTTTGAATCTACAATATTAATGGCAAGTGAATCCCCAAATAACTCAGACTTAACATTTGCCAAGTTGTACTTTTTCTTCAACTGCGCATCCAAATTTGAAAGTGCAGTTGCTTGTAAAGTCTTATTAGAAGGCAAAGCAACTTTATTTGCTCCTTTATTGATTTTATCTAAAGAAATCTGACAATAAGCTTGGTTCAAACCAAAACCAAATAAGAAAAAAAACAAAACTATTATTCTATTCATATGCAATTATTAGAATCGATTTAAAATAAATTTAACAAGCGGCCAGATGGGTAACTTATCTCATACTCAAACCTAAGCTTTTGCTCTTGTTTTGGCAACAGCTTTAATTTCCAAGACAGCTTACCACTTTCAGTTTCATGTAAGGCTCCACCAGTTTGCAATACTTTTACCTCAATTTCTTTATCGGTTGAAACAGGAACCTGATCTAAAACCTCTATTTCTAAAGCATCTGCAGAGGTGTTAACAACTTGAATTTGCCACAAAGCTTTCTCTCTTTTGGTACCTCCAAAGATAGATTTAGAGGATTGGTCTGAAATTTTTGAACGTTTTACAACTACTCTTTTTTCTTGACCCAAAGTAAACAACATTGTATCATTTTCTTGCCTACTGATATAGCCTGAACCCGTAAAGCTTCCTTCATAATAAATATTGGCAACAGCGCTAATTTGATTTAACAAATCATTGCTTTGAACTGCTGCATTTACAAACAATCCCTCATCCAATTTGGGTACAGTCATTAATTTAAATGCTGCAGGTAATTCAAATCGGGTAAGCTCCACTTGATGGCTTCTACCGTCTGAGGGAATTGAGTAAGGAACAGAAGTTTCAAAGTTAATACCCGTTGGCGTTCTGTAAATTTCTGGTGGTGCAAAATAGATTTGGTCTGCATTTGCAACACTATCTGTCATTTCCATCAGCATTGGTGCTTTCATTCTTGAGCCGCCATAAGATCCTTCCATAGTTTTATAAACTCTTGGCTGCTCAAATCTTAAAAAATAAGGCTCCAAGGTTGGCATTACAGCTTGCGAATGAACATCTACATCCGAAACCGTAAGCTTTACTCCTTGCCAGTCTTCTCCGCTTGATTGTTTAATATTTGCTTTCAATACAAAGGCAATTGGCGCTCCAATTTTACTTACTCTCACATCATAAATTGGTTCCCAGCTTACCTCAGAAACCATATAACGCAAGGCTACTTGAGCATTAACAATGGCCTTTTCTACCATAACGTTTGCAATCACCTCTTGGTTCAAACTTAACTTGCCTTGGGTGTATTGTGCTAATAATTGTGACAAAGCATCAGCTTGTTTAATCAAGTTTATTTCGGTTTGAGCCAAACGTAATTTGCTGTTTTTAAATTCAGCTAGTTTTGCACTGTAGATTCCTAAAACATCTTCCAACTCATCTGCTTTTAAGCCATTTGCCCCACCAATCTGTTTATTGCTTAATAACAAATCCCTTTGCAATTGAATGCTTTCTAAATCGGCTTGAACCAAAAACAAGTCATTGTTTAATCGCTCCAAGGAATCTTCCAACAATTGAATTTCTTGTGGTTTAGCCTCATTTTCACTGCCTACTTTCTTTGTAGAAACCGATTGAATCACCACACCAGTTGGTACTATTAATTCAACCGAATTTTCTAACAACAAAGGAGATAATTTTCCAAAAACCAATTGGTATGTTCCTGGACCTAAATTTAAAGTACTCGTTCTTTCTACCAAGGCTTGGTTAAAAAAAACATTGACCTGCTTTATTTTACTATCAAAATCTAGGCGATGTTGCGCTGATGCTTGCAAAACAAACACAAGCATAAAAAGCATTATTACTCGGCTATTCTTCATAATCATGAAATTTTAGGACACTAACGAAAAACTAAAATACTATTGCCTACAAAGGAATGTTTCCATGCTTTTTCCTAGGTAAATTTACCACTTTGGTTTCAAGCATTTTAAATGCTTTTATCAACTTCGTGCGGGTTTCCTCCGGCAAAATCACTTCATCCACAAATCCTCTTTCAGCAGCCCGATATGGGTTGGCAAACAAATCTGCATACTCCTTTTCTTTTGCAACTAAAGCGGCATCTTTATCTTCAGCCAAATCAATATGTCGCTTGAAAATAATTTCTGCAGCACCTTTAGCACCCATCACGGCAATTTCTGCGCTTGGCCAAGCAAAATTCATATCTGCACCAATATGTTTACTGTTCATTACATCATACGCACCACCATAAGCCTTACGTGTAATTACAGTAATTCTAGGCACTGTGGCTTCACAAAAAGCATACAATAATTTAGCACCATTTGTAATGATGGCATTCCATTCTTGGTCGGTGCCCGGCAAAAATCCTGGAACATCTTCAAAAACCAATAAAGGAATGTTAAAGCAGTCGCAAAACCTTACAAACCTTGCTGCTTTTTGGCTTGATTTAATATCTAACACCCCCGCCAAGAAAGCAGGTTGATTGGCCACGATACCAATGCTTTTACCAGCAAGTCTGGCAAAACCAACTACAATGTTTTCTGCAAAATCTTTATGAACTTCAAAGAAACTTGCTTCATCAGCTACCTCATTTATAACATCTCTGATATCATAAGGCTGGTTAGCACTTTCTGGAATTATATCTACCAATGCCATCCTGGTTTCATCGGCAGGCGTATACGTTAAGTCTGGCGCTTTTTCTTCGCAATTTTGTGGAATATAACTCAAAAGCTTTTTAAGCTTAGCAATCCCTTCTATTTCATTTGCTGCAGTTAAATGCGCAACACCACTTTTGGCAGAATGTACAGAAGCGCCACCAAGGTCTTCACTGCTCACTTCTTCGTGGGTAACTGTCTTCACAACATTTGGACCAGTAACAAACATATAGCTGGTATTTTCTACCATCATAATATAATCTGTAATGGCAGGGCTATAGACTGCGCCTCCGGCGCAGGGCCCCATAATTGCAGAAATCTGAGGGATAACACCAGAAGCTAAAGTATTGCGATAGAAAATATCGGCATATCCACCTAAACTTACCACACCTTCTTGAATCCTAGCGCCACCACTGTCATTAAGGCCAATGATTGGAGCGCCATTTTTCATGGCTAAATCCATAACCTTACAAATTTTCTCTGCATGGGTTTCAGACAAAGACCCTCCAAACACTGTGAAATCTTGAGAAAAAACATACACCAATCTGCCGTTAACGGTGCCATAGCCTGTAACAACGCCATCGCCTAAAACCTTTTGCTTTTCCATGCCAAAATCGGCACTGCGGTGCATTACCATAGAACCAATTTCTTCAAAACTGCCTTCATCTAAAAAGAAATGAATGCGCTCACGAGCTGTTAACTTTCCTTTTTTGTGTTGGGAAGCAATTCTATCTAAACCGCCTCCAAGTTTTGCCTCTTCTCTAAGTTGAAGCAATAGTTCTCTTTTATTTGCCATAGTTATTGCAATAATTCCATTATTTCTTCTACATCTATTTGCTTAATTATTGAAGCGTCTTCCTCAATAATATTTTCTGCAAGTAATTTCTTTTTTTCCTGAAGTGCTAAAATCTTCTCTTCAACAGTGTCTTTTGTAATAAATTTATAGATAAACACATTTTGCGTTTGCCCAATTCTATGCGCTCTATCTATTGCTTGGCGCTCCACTGCCGGATTCCACCATGGGTCAATCATAAAAACATAATCAGCTTGCGTTAGGTTCAAACCGAAACCACCTGCCTTTAATGATATCAAGAAAAACGGAACATCCCCTTCTTGAAAACGGTTTACCATTTTTTGCCTTGCATCATTGGTCATTGAACCATCTAGGTAACAATAGTCAATTTTTTGTGCTTCCATCCATTGCTTGTAAATAGCTAACTGACTCACAAACTGGGAAAAGATGAGCACTTTATGACCTTCTGCCAAGGCGGTTTCAGCCATGGCAATAACTTCATTAAACTTGCCACATTCCCCCTCAAATTCGGGGTTCACCAGTTTTGGATGATTGGCAATTTGCCTTAGTTTGGTTAAGCCTTGCAATAAAGTAAAATGACTTTTACTCAAACCCAATTCCCTTACCGATTTGATTATCTCGTTTCTATAATAAGATTTTACCTTTTCGTACTGTTCTGCTTGCTCTGCGCCCATTTCGCAGTAAACCACTTGCTCCATTTTAGCTGGCAAATCCTTTGCAACTTGGTCTTTTTTACGCCTTAGAATAAAAGGGTTAATTAAAGCTTTTAACTGCTGCATTTTTAACAAGTCTTTCTGCTTCTCAATAGGGTATACAAATCGCTCATTAAAAGATTGCAGACTCCCCAACAAACCAGGATTAACAAAAGCCATCTGACTCCATAATTCTTGCACACTATTTTCTATCGGCGTGCCTGTTAATACCAATTTATTTGTAGCATATAATTGCTTTACTGCCTTAGAAACTTGTGAGTTGGCATTTTTTATGGATTGGCTTTCATCTAAAATGATATAGTTAAATTTTATGGCCTTAAATATTTCTAAGTCTACCCTAACCGTTCCATAAGTAGATATCACTAAGTCATAGCCAATAAAGTACTTGGCGTTTTTTATTCTATTAACACCTGTATAAATTAAGATTTTTAGTCCTGGTGTAAATTTTCTCGCCTCATTAAACCAATTAAACACCAAAGAATTGGGCACAACAATTAAAGAAGTTCTAATGAAGGTTTGCTTATCTTCCTTAGATTTAATGGTAGAATGGTGGGCAATTCCTCCGTTTTGCAAGTACAGTTCTTTTGCGGTGGCTTGCTTTTTTGTTTCGGTTTGAACCAAAGGCGAAGGCGAATCAAAAATACTTAATTGAACACCTGTTGCACCTGTTTTTAAAGCATCTTCAAACTCAAAATTTGCATCTTCTGTTTTGCCAACACCCGATTGATATAATTCTTTTTCCTTTTGAATTAACGCAAGTGTTTGAATAGTTTTTCCTAAACCCATATCATCTGCCAAACACCCGCCAAACTGATTATCTTTTAAAAAGTAAAACCAATCAAACCCTCCTTTTTGGTATGGACGTAAAGTTCCTTTGAAATTCTCGGGCATATCTGTTTCTCTCATTTGCCCATAGCTTAGCATTTTGCTTAGCTTATCACTTAGTTTTAAATACTTTCCTCCAGAATGGGATAACTCTTCAATTAAACCAATATGATGTTTATCTAAAACAATTTCTTCTTCGCTGCTGCTAAACTCAAAAATACCAGTAAGGTTACCAAACCACTCTTCTGGAATAATTGCAACCAAACCATTTGGCAAAATAAATTCTCTTTTGCCTTTTAAAATATACTCCCTTAAGGCTATAAATGAAAAAGAGTACTCGCCAAAACGTGCAATAGCATTTACATCAAACCAATCTTTTCTTTCGCTTACTTCTATTTTCAGTTCCCTCGGACCAATGTAAAACCTAGCGCTTTCGCTATTTTGCTTAACAGCTATATTTGCGGCTTGTAGGTCTTCATGCACAGCATTTAACCAATCTAAAAACACATACTTATTGGCACCTTGTAACCCTAAAAATCCATCATTGGAGGCTTTCTCAATTTTAGCCTTAGCTAAGGTAAAATAAGGCCCGTGCACATGGGTAAGCCCAATCTCCTCCAAGAACTTTCTTTTACCTTCTTCCCATTTGGTATTTCTCCCAACCCTTTCAAAATGATATCCTGTATCACTTTTTATAAGTTTAGCTTGAACCAAATTTTCCGATAGATAATCGAAAGTTGCGTTACCATATTCAAACTCTAATTTCAAAGCCACTTCATTTTCAAATAAGGATTGCATATTTAGAATGCTTTTCCCATCTGGATAAGACGGTTTTATTGCAAAACAATCCGTTTTTACATCGTACTTTTCAACCAATTGCAATACAAATTTTGAGAGGTAAGTTTCTTCCGATTTCTTAGGAATTTGAATGTATCGTTTATTCATAAATGGCATTAGTTTTTTACCATCTATATTTTTTTCAAAATCATAAACTACATTTTCTACCATTAACCATGCAGGAGTTTGAGAAATAATCTGTGCTCCCTTATACATAAATTCAACCTTTTGGTTTTTGTACCTTAAAGTTGGGTAATACCTAATTCCTTCGGGACTGTTTTTAAAATGAAACCAAATATTAGCACGCTCATCTCCAACTGTTAATTTAACAGAGGTTGGATTATTATCATTGCCTATTTTATAAATTGTTTTTCCTCTTAGCGCATTAAGAACCTTGTTCATTCGTTCCTCAATAAATGGCCTAATAGAATCCTCTATAAGTTCCTTTGAACAATATTTCTGAAAAAACTCATTGGTTCTAATTTTGCGCTTTAACTCTGTATTAAATCTTTTAAAGATATAATCATCGTCCACCTCATCCAATAACTTTATAAGTTTAAAATCTTCCTCACTAATTCCACTGCTAAAATAATCGGCAGTTTTAGAAAATACCCTTTGGTGTGTTAAAGTATAAGCACCCTTGCCATTTACTTGAACCACATGAGGCTCTAGCAGCCAACCCAAATAGGGATGCTGATAAAAGGCATATACCAAAGCAAAGGGTTGTGTGTTTACAACTATCAATTCACTACACTTTAAGCAGGGCAAGATAGTTCAAAAGCTAAATATGAATCAAATTTTATTCAGCTTATTTTTTAATCTAATTCTCCTTTAAAAACTTGATTTGCAGGCCCCACTAGCCAAATGTCAGAAAAATGGCTAGGTTCAGCCATATAATTAAACCTAATTGTTAGTTCGCCTCCCATTACTTTAATAGTAACAGAATGTTTTCCCATGGGTAATCCAACAAACTTAGCAGCAGCCAAAGCCACAGCAGTTGCTCCCGTGCCACAACTCAAAGTTTCATCTTCCACACCACGCTCATAAGTTCTAATGGTTATATCTTTTAAACCTAACAAATTTGCAAAGTTCACATTAATACCAAATTCGCGATAGTTTGGATTGTATCGAATTGCTTTAGCTAAATCCACGATAGGCAACTCTTTTACATTTTCAGATTTAAACTGCACATAATGTGGCGAACCTGTATTTAATTCGTAAACACCTTCCTGTAAGTTAGAAATATGAGTTACATCTATCATTTTCAACGCAACCACTTGAGCGCTTAAATCAATTTTAACTTCATGCAAACCGTCAATTGCTTCAAATACTGCTTCTTCTCCAATGAGACCTAATTCATGCATAAATTTCCCAAAACACCTACCTCCATTGCCACACATAGAGCTTTCTTGTCCATCACTATTATAATATTTCATATAAGGCATTCCAGCCCTTTCTTGCAACAAAATCAAGCCATCTGCGCCAATTCCAAACCTACGGTCGCATAAATTTGCAACCAAGGCAATATCCTCCATTGGAAATTTCAAATCTCTGTCATCTATCATCACAAAGTCATTTCCAGTTCCTTCGTATTTATAAAACTTCATTCGTTTTACTCTCCTAATTTATGCAATTTTCCATCATCAAAAAGATGATATTCCATAAAGTTGATATACAAATGATAAACCTTATTTTGACTATCAAAAGTTAAAACAAGGCCTGGTAACTTATCCATATCATACAGCAACAATTTTTTTCCATCAAAAATATAACCTCTAAAATGCAATTCAGAATCCCAAAACTCCACCAAAAGTTGTCTTTTCAAAGGAACCTCACTTTTTAGAATTTCTTTAATTGCTAGAATTTCTAACAAGCTGTCTACAAAAAGACTATCAGTCTGAACACGCAACTCCCCTAATTTTGAATCTATTTCTTCCTTTTCAATTACGCCAAACAAGGTATCAGTTACAAAATAATCACCCTTTATTGCATCCTGATCAGCTTCTAAGTAAGGTATCATCTCGCTTCCAATAGAAGGTGTAGATTTTGCAGTATCGGTCACTTTGTTTGTGCTATTCTTAAGTTGTATTAAACTACTATCTGCCTTCAAAAGACTATCTAAAGCAATAGTTTTAGCTTTCTTTCCCTTAAAAATATTGAATCGTTCAATTAAGGTAGTTCTTTGTTTACCGCTATTTAATTTCTCAGAATATCTAACACTAAAAAAGTAATCTACAATGAGAACAATACATAATAAAGAAATAATCGCATATAACCAACCCCATCTTTCTGGTTTTTTAATGAGCAACTCTGGCTCATCATATTCTGCCAAACCATCTTCTATGATTGAACTCCTGTTCCTTAAATAAAACTCGAAATCCTCATGAAAAGCCATGTCATTATCTAAGCGTTGCTTAAATAATTTTGCCTCTTCAGGTTTCATTTCGTTCCTCAAGAATTTTTCAAAAAAGTACTGATGCTTGTCGTGTTGAATTTGCATGAAGCCTTGGTTACATCAAAGGCAAAATTGAACATTTAATTGGTAAAATTTTAGGGTATTTTCTTCCGTTAGACATTATGTTAAAAAAAACCTGCCAATTTGCAGGGTGGAATAATTTTTGAAAATTTAAACAAAACCAAATAGCAGATATGAAAAAATACATTGGAATCTTTGCAATTGCTAGCCTTGGAGGCTTGGCAGCATTGGGCATTCACAGTTTCATACAAAAGGATGAAACTGCAAAATTTACTGAAAACTATCTGGCAAAATATGCCAGTATTTCAGAAAGCACTAACAGACCAGATTTTGTTGAGGTGGCAGAAATAGTTACCCCAACAGTGGTGCATATTATTACAACCGTAAATACAAGTGCTGAAGAAAATGTCGACCCATTTGGCGGTTTTTTTGGCTTTAGCGTTCCACAAGGCCCTAGACAAGGTTCTGGTTCTGGGGTAATTATCTCTGAGGATGGTTATATTGTTACCAATAATCATGTAATTGATGGCGCGAGCAAAATCACAGTCATTTTAAATGACAAAAGAGAATACGCAGCAGAATTATTAGGGAAAGACGCAAATACCGACTTAGCCCTATTAAGAATCGACGAAAAAAGTTTACCCTTCTCAGTAGTAGGTAACAGTGACGAGGTTAAAATTGGCCAATGGGTTTTGGCAGTAGGCAATCCATTTAACCTAACCTCCACAGTTACTGCTGGTATCGTTAGCGCAAAAGGTCGCGGTTTGAACCTAATAAGAGACCCTCGTAATCCTGAAACCCAATATGCAATTGAGTCTTTCATTCAAACTGACGCAGCTGTAAATCCAGGAAATTCTGGTGGTGCGCTTGTATCAACTGAAGGAAAACTAATTGGCATCAACACAGCCATCGCTAGTCAGACTGGCCAATATGCCGGGTACTCCTTTGCCATACCTTCCAACCTCATGAAAAAAGTAATTGAAGATTTAAGAAAATATGGAAGTGTTCAACGTGGCTTGCTTGGTGTTCAAATACAAGACGTAACCAACGACCTGGCAGAAAGGGAAGGCTTAAAAGAGGTTAAGGGTGTTTTTATTGCTAAAGTTAATGAAAACAGCGCCGCCGAAGCTGCTGGAATAAAAGATAAGGATGTTATAATAAGCATTGATGGGGAGTCAGTAAAATCCACCAACGAATTGCAAGAAAAAGTTGGAAAGAAAAGCCCTGGCGATAAAGTATTGGTTGGCCTATTGAGAAAAGGGTCAAAACTTGAATTAAACGTTACCCTTAAAAGCAAAGAAGGTAAAACCACTTTAGAGGTGAAAGAAAAAACTGAAACCAATAAAATATTAGGTTGTGAGTTCGAAAGTATTCCAAGAGAAGAAAGAATTAAATTAAAAATTTCAAATGGGGTAAGGGTAAAGAAAGTTGGAGAAAGCAGTAACCTCAGAAAAGCAGGAGTGCCAGCAGGTTTTATTGTTACAAAAATTGGTGAAACCGCAATTTCTACTGTGACACAACTCAAAGAAATCCTTGAAAACAAAAAAGGAGGAGTACTCTTAGAAGGAATCAACCCAGACGGCAGCAAAGGCTATTACGGATTTGGGATCCAGTAAGAAGTCCATGGTCCATAGTCCATAGAATTGAAATCGGGCTATCGACCATGGACTATGGTCTATGGACATTTTTCCTTATTTTCGCGCAATATGGAAATAGTGAATGGACAATATACCGCTAGTGGTATTGCGCTTACAGAAATTGCAAATGAATTTGGCGCACCGGTTTATGTGTATGATGGAAATACCATTGTAAACCAATATAATACTTTAAAACAAGCGTTTGCACCCATTGATATAAAGGTAAAATACGCTTGTAAGGCACTTAATAATACTGCAATCCTAAAGCTTCTTAAAAAACAAGGCTGTGGACTAGATACTGTTTCTATCAATGAAGTTTTATTAGGATTAAGGGCTGGGTTCGAACCAAAAGACATCATATTTACGCCAAACTGCGTGAGCATTGAAGAAATTCAAGAAGCTGTAAACTTAGGGGTTCATATAAACATTGATAATATCTCCATCCTTGAACAATTTGGAACCATCTACGGCAACTCTGTGCCTTGCTGCATTCGAATTAACCCGCATATTCTTGCAGGTGGAAACACTAAAATCTCCACCGGTCATATAGATTCTAAGTTTGGCATTTCTGTTTATCAATTGCGCCACGTAGTAAGAGTGGTAAAATCTGCCAATATCAAAGTAAATGGCTTACACATGCACACTGGCTCTGATATTTTGGATGCAGGTGTTTTCTTAGAAGGTGCAGAAATATTATTTGATGCCGCTAAAGACTTCCCTGATTTAGAATTTGTTGACTTTGGCTCTGGCTTTAAAGTAGCTTATAAAGAAGGCGATATTACCACAGACATTCAAGAATTAGGAGCAGCCTTATCGGCTAGGTTCTTAGAGTTTTGTGAATCTTATGGCAAAAACCTTGAGCTTTGGTTCGAACCAGGAAAATATTTAGTGAGCGAATCAGGTTATTTTCTAGTGAAAGTTAATGTTTTAAAACAAACCACTGCTACTGTTTTTGTTGGCGTTGACAGTGGACTAAACCACCTCATTCGCCCGATGCTTTACGATTCTTACCACCATATTGTTAATCTATCAAACCCTGAAGGAAAACAAAGAATCTATACCGTAGTTGGCTATATCTGCGAAACCGACACCTTTGGTTGGGATAGAAAAATCAATGAAGTGCACGAAGGTGACATCCTATGCTTTAAAAATGCTGGAGCTTATGGCATAACCATGAGTAGCAATTATAACGCTAGGTTCAGACCAGCCGAAGTACTTATCTATAATGGCAAAGCCCAACTTATCAGAAAAAGGGAAACCATGGAAGACCTCATCAGAAATGAAGTAGATGCCCAAATTTAGCAATAAAGCTTTTTGTATTGAACCCAACTTAAATTAAACACAAATGTTCCAACAAACCATTCAACAGGGATATACCCACAAAGGAGAATCTATCACATTAGGTGCAGCCATGCTAAATGGCCAAGCAGATGCCACTTGCTTGGTTAAATTACCCTTGAAAACCTTTAACCGCCATGGACTCATTGCCGGGGCAACAGGAACAGGTAAAACCAAAACTTTGCAAATGATTGCAGAGGAACTTAGCAAAAAAAGTGTTCCTGTTTTGGTAATGGATATCAAAGGCGACCTAAGCGGAATTGCTATACCAGGAACAATTAATGATAAAATTACAGAAAGATACCAAAGCCTTGGACTAGAATGGAATGCGGCTGCCTGTCCAGTGGAATTCCTTACCTTGAACAATGGAAAAGGAACCCGACTCAAAGCAACTGTTTCTGAATTTGGACCAATTCTACTTAGTAAAATTCTTGGACTCAATGATACCCAAGGCGGTTTCGTAAGTTTATTATTCAAATACTGCGACGACCATGAACTGCCGCTTTTAGATTTAAAAGACCTCACCAAAGTAATCCAATATATTTCTAATGAGGGTAAAGCCACCATAGAAAAGGATTATGGAAAAATTAGCACCACTTCTACAGGAACCATTCTTAGAAAGGTAATAGAATTGCAACAGCAAGGTGGCGATACCATTTTTGGCGAACCAAGCTTTGATGTGTTAGACCTGATGCGTATCAATGAACAAGGACTTGGCTATGTTTCTGTTTTGCGTGTAAATGAGCTTCAAGACAAGCCAAAACTTTTCTCTACTTTTATGTTGTGCTTGCTAGCAGAATTATATGCTAAGCTTCCTGAAGAAGGCGATTTGGATCAACCCAAACTTTGTTTATTTATTGATGAAGCTCATTTGATTTTTAATGAGGCCAGCAAAGAATTATTAGATCAAATTGAAACTGTAATTAAACTCATTCGCTCCAAAGGCGTAGGTATTTTCTTTATCACTCAAAACCCAACAGATGTTCCAGCGCCAGTATTAAGTCAGCTTGGCCTAAAAGTACAACATGCCTTGCGTGCGTTTACGGCAGCAGATAGAAAAAGCATCAAACAAAGTGCTGAGAATTTCCCAGAATCTGAATTCTATAAAATAGATGAAATGCTTACACAACTGGGCATGGGCGAGGCACTAATTACAGGCCTAAATGAAAAAGGTATTCCAACTCCTTTGGCAGCAACCTTATTATGCAGCCCAAGCAGCAGGATGAACATTTTAACCGATGATGAAATTGACAGCATTTGCGCTAAATCTGCTATTGCACGTAAGTATAACCAAGATTTAGACAGCCATAGTGCTTATGAAATCTTGAACCAAAAATTGCATGAGGCAGCACAAGCTACCGCTGCAACTGAGGCCGCCGAGGAAGCAGAAAAACCCACGAGCAGAAGTAAAAACGAAAAATCTACTTTAGAAGAAATCATGTCTTCTCCAGTAACAAAACAGGTGGCTCGCACAGCTGCAAATGTTATCACCAGAAGTTTGCTTGGCGCCTTAGGCATTGGAGGAACTACCAGCAGAAAAAAGAAGAGTTCTTGGTTTTAGGTTAATCCTTAAACTTGGCTTTCAAGGCAAATAGGCATTGATTGCCATTATTGGGTTTTCACAATTTTTCGCATAACCTTACCTTTTTCTAAAGTCATTTCTATATAATAAATGGCAGCAGGTAATTTAGAAATATCTATACATTCGGCAATGGTTTCGGTTTGAACCAAGGACCCTTGCGTGTTATAGATTTGGATGGACTTTATAGGATCCGCTTCCAATCCTTTAATTGAGAAAGTGGATTGTGCTGGATTTGGAAACAATTGAATGCTTGCTAAATTTTCTATTTCGCGCAATGAATTTGAACCATTACACATTACTTTATTCAATTGGGCCCATATTGCATTAGCATAGGTGTTTGGAACCAAACTTCCATCATCGGGGTCGTTACCCATTCTAATAACAAGCAATTTTTTTGAAGGCACAACCATCAAAATTTGTCCGTTTTTCCCTAGGGCCGCATACATGTCGGCAGGTGCATTGGGGGCCAACATACCGTTAAAAACTAGCTGTGTGCCTGGTAACATATAACTGCTGCTTCCATTTAACCAAGTTAAATAACCATAAGCCTTGTTTATGGTTTGAGAAGGTCTTGTCATTAGGTTAAAATAATTGGTATCTGTTAACACATCGGTTTGATCCCATTTTCCTCGGTTCAACAATAACAAGCCATAGCGTGCCATGCTTCTTGTGTTGCTAAAGAACACATTGTTGTAATCAACTTTTAGCCATAACCCAGAAATGCCAGTTTTATTGCGAATACTCGAGTTAAAATATTGCTGATAAGTTTGTTGAGTTGCGTTAGAAACAACTTGGTCTAGCAAAGTATAAGGTGCATTATGATAGGCCCAACGCTCACCAGCATCTGCCTTGTAAAGCAAACAAGATTTAAGGGTGCAATCTTTGTTAATACCTATTCCATCATCCAACCCACTGGTCATAGTAAGTTGATTGCGAATACTAATTAAGCCTTCTTTCTCTTGGTTGAGGCTTGTCCAACCTGAGCCCAAATACTTTGAAGTGGAATCGTTAAGATTTAAAAATCCTTCTTGCTGGGCAATACCCACAACCATTGCTGTCAAAGTTTTGCCAGCCGAAGCCCAATACCAAGAACTGTCTTGGTTAAAACTCCCAAAATACTTCTCAAGAACAATCTTGCCATCTACTAAAACCATAAAAGATTTGGTTTGGGTCGACCCTAAAAAATTATACAAAGTATCTATTTTCTCTGTGCACCAACCCAAGTCTTTTGCACTTAAAGTATCCCAAGTTTTACCCACTAAAGGAGGAAAATATAGGTTTTGGGAAAAAGATTTACCTGCTAAAAACAAACACAAAGTAAAAAGTAATACTGGTTTCATAGTGCTTTGATTGTTGCAAAGCAAAATAGTTTAAAAAAGTTATAAGTTAATTTGCAATTCACATATTCTTACATTTTTCAACAAAAGAAAATATCAAGAGGGCTATGGTTAACTTCGCTCTCATCAACCATGAAATTTTCACATTTACACGTACATACGCAATTCTCACTTTTAGACGGAGCTGCAGAAATTAGCAAACTTTACAAAAAAGCCATAAGCGACAATATGCCTGCTTTGGCCATCACAGACCATGGCAACATGTTTGGTGCTTTTGAATTTGTGGCTGAGGCCTACAAACACAAAAATGAAGATGGCACCTTAAAAGTTAAACCCATTGTTGGTTGTGAGTTTTATGTGGTTGAAAACAGACACAAAAAAACCTTTACCAAAGACGACAAAGACATACGTTACCATCAACTCATGTTGGCCAAAGATGAAGAAGGCTATAAAAATTTAATCAAGCTAAGTTCGCTAGGTTACATGGAAGGAATGTATTCCAAATACCCACGTATCGATAAAGAGCTTATTTTACAATACCATAAAGGCATTATAGCTACTACTTGTTGTTTAGGAGCCTCTGTCCCGAAAACGATAATAAAAAAAGGAGAGGCCGCTGGCGAGGCTGAGTTTAAATGGTGGTTAGACTTATTTGGAGAAGACTACTTCATTGAGTTACAACGCCACGACATTCCAGACCAAAACAAAGTAAATGAAGTACTATTGAGGTTTGCAGAGAAATACAATGTACCAATCATAGCCTCAAACGACTCACATTATGTTGATCAAAAAGATGCCAACGCCCATGACATTTTGCTTTGCATCAATACTGGTGAAAAACAAAGCACACCCACTGTAAAAGAACTAGATGATGAAGTGAGTGTGAAAGGTAAACGTTTCGCGTTTTACAACGACCAGTTCTTTTTTAAAACCACAGAACAAATGTCAACCTTGTTTGAAGATATCCCACAAGCGATTGACAACACCAATATGGTAATTGATAGGGTAAAAACGCTCGACTTAAAGCGTGATATACTATTACCAAATTATGAGATACCATTAGAATTTTCAAACCAAGACGATTACCTTCATCATATTACATATTTAGGAGCAAAAGAGCGATATAAAGACATAACTCCTGAGGTAGAAGAGCGACTCAATTTTGAGCTGCACACCATTAGAACCATGGGATTTGCTGGGTACTTTTTAATTGTTTCTGACTTTATTAAGGCTGGTAGAGAAATGGGCGTTTTTATCGGGCCAGGCCGCGGCTCCGCCGCGGGCTCTGCTGTAGCATATTGTATTGGAATTACTAACATAGACCCCATTAAATACGATCTACTATTTGAACGTTTCTTAAATCCTGATAGAAAGTCGATGCCCGATATTGATACCGACTTTGATGATGAAGGAAGGCAAAAAGTAATTGACTATGTAGTTCAAAAATACGGTAGAAACCAAGTTGCTCAAATCATAACCTATGGCACTATGGCTGCCAAAATGAGCATCAAAGACGTTTCACGGGTATTAGATTTACCACTTGCAGATGCTAATTTACTGGCCAAACTTGTCCCTGATAAGGCAGGAATCCAGTTAAGCCGAGTTTTACATGCCCCATTAGAAGGAGATAAAAGCTTAAGAGATAAGGAAGAATTACAGAGTGAAGACATTGAAAATGTAAAGAAAATTAGGGAATTCTATGCCAGCGACACCTTACAAGGACGTGTGCTCAAAGAAGCTGAAATTCTAGAAGGTTCTGTAAGAGGAACTGGTGTCCATGCAGCAGGTATTATCATAGCACCTACAGATTTAACAGATTTGATTCCGGTTGCAGTTGCAAAAGATTCTGAACTATTGGTTACCCAATTTGAAGGAAGTGTGATTGAGGATGCTGGCGTAATTAAAATGGACTTCTTGGGCCTTAGAAACCTAACCATTCTAAGAGATGCAATGGTCCTCATTAAACAAAATCATGGGATAGAAATTGTTTTAGAAGACATTCCTTTAGATGATGTAAAGACATTTGAACTCTATCAAAGGGCAGAAACTAATGGCACTTTTCAATTTGAAAGTGCGGGCATGCAAAAATATTTAAAGGATTTAAAGCCCGATAAATTTGATGACTTAATTGCTATGAACGCCCTTTACAGACCAGGGCCTATAAAATATATTCCAAGTTTTATTGCACGGAAACATGGCAAAGAAGCTATTGTCTACGATTTGGAAGAAATGAAGGAATACCTTGAACCAACTTATGGTATTACTGTTTATCAAGAGCAAGTGATGTTGCTATCGCAAAAGTTAGCCAATTTTACCAAAGGCGATGCAGACGTATTGCGGAAAGCCATGGGAAAAAAGGATCGCTATACCTTAGACAAAATGAAAGGGAAGTTTATGGAAGGCGCCACCGCTTTGGGACATCCAAAAGATAAACTAGAGAAAATATGGACCGACTGGGAAGCGTTTGCCCAATATGCATTTAACAAATCTCACTCTACTTGCTATGCGTATGTTGCCTTTCATACAGGCTATTTAAAAACCCATTTCCCAGAAGAATATATGGCCGCAGTGCTCACCAACAACTTGAGCAATATGGAGAAGGTTTCCTTTTTTATGGAAGAATGTAAAAGAATGGGACTAGACGTTTTGGGTCCAGATGTAAATGAATCCGTTTCCAATTTTTCTGTTAACAAAGCTAAACAACTTCGCTTTGGAATGAATGCAATAAAAGGCGTTGGAGAAGCGGCAGTTGAGGCCATTGTACTTGAAAGAGAAAAAAACGGTCCTTATGCGAGTGTATTCGATTTAACCAAAAGGGTAAACCTAAAAGCTGTCAACAAAAAAACCTTAGAATCTTTGGCATATGCTGGCGGATTAGATTGTTTTAAAGGCATCAATCGCGCCCAATACTTTGCCAAAGGAAATGAAGAAATAAATACTATTGAAAAGGCTATACGTTTTGGCAACTCGGTTCAAACCAATGCCAGTAGCGGCGCGCTTAACCTCTTTGGAGCCGTTTCTGACACCAATGTTCCTGAACCAAGTATTCCTTCTGTGGAGGCTTGGAATTTAATGGAAGAATTGAAAGCAGAAAAAGAAATGATTGGCATTTATCTTTCCGGACATCCGCTTGACCCCTACAAATTGGAAGTTGAAAAACTTACCAATTTTAAATTAGTTGAATTAAGTGACCTAGCAGCACACAAAGGAAAAGAAGCCAAAATTGCAGGAATAGTAACTTATGCAGAACACAAAGTCTCTAAAAATGGCAAAAATTATGGCAGCCTAACCATAGAAGATTATTCGGGAAATTACCAAATGGCGCTATTTAATGAAGACTATATAAATAATAGAAAATTTATGGAAGTAGGCTACTTTGTTTATATACGTGGTAAAATTCAAAATAGATGGGGCAAAGAGGATGACTTTGAGCTAAAAGTTCAGACCATGGAAATGCTCAATGAGACAAGGAAAAGGTACTTGAATAAAATAACCCTAATCTCAGAATTAAAGGATTTAACCAAATCTCAATTAACATTTTTGCAAGAATTGCCTAAGTCGAAACCAGGAAATTGCGCTTTAAACTTTGAGATTTTAGATACCAATGAGCAATCGAGCATTAAGTTATTATCAACTAAAATTAAGTTTGATCCAATCAACGAAGTATTAACAAGCCTTGACGAATTTGGACTGAAATATAAATTTAATTGATGCATGACAAATTGTTGCATTTTTGGAGATGGCATTTATCTTGCAAATAATAAAAAGAATAATTTTAAAATATGGCAATAGAAATAACAGACAGCAACTTCGAGGAAGTTGTGTTGAAAGCAGACAAACCTGTGTTGGTTGATTTTTGGGCAGAATGGTGCGGACCATGCAGAATGGTAGGACCAGTTGTTGAAGAGTTGTCCAACGAATATGCTGGAAAGGCAATCATCGGGAAATTAGATGTAGATAGCAATCCTAAAGTAGCAACAGAATTTGGAATTATGAGTATACCTGCTTTACTTTTCTTTAAAGACGGAAAAGTAGTAGACAAACAAGTTGGAGCAGTGCCAAAACATGTGTTGGCAAATAAGTTAAATGCTCAATTGGCTTAAACTTTAAATTATCACTAATTTGCAACAGTCGGCACCAATTGGTTCCGACTGTTTTCATTTATGGCATATACTCTTACTGAAACAGATTTACTTCAAATCAACAACCTTGAACTTCTTTCAAAGCAAGTAGTAGAAGGTTTTTTAACAGGACTTCACAAAAGCCCTTATCATGGCTTTTCAGTAGAATTTGCAGAACACAGGTTGTATAATTCTGGCGAAAGCACTCGAAATATCGATTGGAAATTATTTGCCAGAACAGATAAGTTGTTTGTTAAAAGATATGAAGAAGAAACAAACATGCGATGCCAAATTGTAATTGACACTTCTTCTTCCATGTATTACCCATTAAATGGGTTAAACAAATTGAGATTTAGTGTAATCGCTGCAGCTTCATTAATTAGGCTGATGAAAGGACAAAGAGACGCTTCTGGTCTAACGCTTTTTAATGAAGACATTTGGTTCCATGCGCCAGCTAAACTAAACAACACCCATCAAAGGATGTTGTTCGCTAAATTAGAATCTTGCTTGAACCAAATGCAGGAACGAAAAGCTAGCAACATCAGTGTAACTTTGCATAAGCTAGCAGAAACACTTCATAAAAGATCTTTTATCATCTTGTTTTCTGATATGCTTTCAAATAATAATGAGCAATTGTTTGAAGCCATGCAACATTTAAAATACAATAAACATGAAGTTATTTTATTTGATGTTCATGATAAAAACATAGAGTTAGATTTCAATTTGCCTAATAGACCTTATACATTTCAAGATAGCGAAACAGGAGAGGAACTTAAACTACATCCAAATGCGATAAAAACAATGTATTTAGAACAACTTTCTCAATGGCAAAACAAACTCAGGGTTAAATGCCTACAAAACAAAATAGACTATTTTGAAATAGCCATTGAAAACAACTTCGACCAAATACTTAATCCATTTATCATGAAAAGGAAATAGAATAAAAAGTAACTAATTTATTCTATTTCCCACTAAATATATTATTTTTTAATATCAACATTTGGAATTGGCATATAATCTTCTGGCGCTTCCATAAAAACCGAAGAAGGAGTAACTATTCCTTGCGCAAAGGCCCATGAAACTAATTGCCCAGAGCCCCTTAATTCAAGCGCCTTTACAATTAACCCTCGATATTTTTCGATACTGGAAGTTTCATAACCCATCCTCAAAGCTATTTCCTTTGAGTTATATCCCTTGCATATAAATCGAATTATTTTCAATTCAATCGGACTTAAATGGTATCTCCATCTACTTTCATCTTTTTGCTTTAATCCTAACTTTTCTGAAAGTTGTTCCCATATTTTAAAGTCTTCCATATCTGAATAAATGCTCACACCTCTCATTAACTTAGGTATGGCATTTAAATAGCTAGAAGGCTCTTTCCTACAATAGTTTCGGTAACCTAACAGCTGCATTTCTTGATATAGGCTTTTGTAATACCCATGTGATACCATTAGGACTTTAAAATTTATTTCGAGCGTGCTAATTATTTTTAAGGTATCGAGGCCACTTAATATGGGCATTCGATAATCCATAATTAGTAAATCAAAATCTAATTTTTTCTCTTGAAGGGCTTGCAAAAAATCTGCACCATTCAAAAAAGAATCGACAACATCAAACTGCGAGTTGGTAGTTAACTCTTCTTGAATAGATAATAGGTCGAAAGGACTATCATCTACAATTACTGTTCTAAAATTACTCATAAGCAAGGAGGAAATTTTTTTAATATGTTTTTATTTTTAATTAATTGTTAAAACAATTTTAAGAATTGATGTTCAAAAAGAAAAGTTTTTAATCCTTTTTTCTTTGAAGTTTATCCTATAAACCAGATTGTTACAACCAACACTGATCACTCAAACTTGAAATGACTCATTTCAAATAAACAAAAAAGCCGCCCATCCAATAACTGAATGAGCGGCTAAAAACACAACCATCTATTTTTTACAAATAACCTACCAAATTATTCGTAAATATTTTCACTATTTCTATAACCAGCGTTATTTAAGTACCAATCATTATACTGAGTGCCACCGCTGCTCACCCATGTTGCAAACTTCATATAGGCAGAATTGATATCAGCCTTTTCTATGGGATAATCAAAAGATGCAGGAACATTTATTGCCCAAGGATATCCTCCATCTTTGCTTACATAAGTTGTTCCTGAATTAACATTGGTATTGTCTGAATAAGTGCCAAATATCGAAGCAGTTGCTTTGTCTGTAGGTAGCTTTCCAGGTAAGTGAACCTCATATCCTCTTCCAAAACCTGCAGAGCCATTCCAAATAAATGGATTGTATGAACCTAAACCAAAACTTGCTAAACTTACCGTGCCACTCACATTAAATGAAACATTGTAAGTAACAACAGAACTTGTTTGTCCAACTCTTGTATTCCATTGGCTCATTTCTGTGCGCATGTCATTGAAAATAATTAATACCGCTTTTGATTGATCCGATTCCAATGTTGCACCACTTACCGAACTTACCTGATTTCTATTTACTGGAAATTGAACACCAAATCCATTGTTAAACGCGCCACCAGTGGCTCTTAAAGTGTAAACTGCTTCTACTTTAACCACATTGTTTGCAGCATTAGTAATCACATTATAGTTATAACCAATTACTACATCATTCAAATCATAATCACCTTTAGATGGCCACAAATCTTCAAAAGCAACAGTCGAAGTTCCGTAATTGTTGTTATAAGCCATGCTTGCATCATTTGGATAATCATCATTGTTGTCTGCTACACCATCATTATCTGTATCTGTAATAGGTGGAACTCCACTACCAATTGTATTACAAGAAGTAACCGGAATATACAAACCACATGCGGCCAATGCTCCATTATTTATAACTCCCCAATTTGTTTCAATTCCATTTGCATCACAAAATTGAAGCGCGTGTGTAACGGCACCGCCACCATTAATTATTGTTTTATCTGCAACCTTAACAAGTGAAGTATTCAAATATCCCTTTAACAATCCATTAATGGTGATATCGTCTGTTTGCAACATGGCACCATTATACATGCCCAATTCACTACTTCCGTTTAATACTGTTTCATCGTCTACTCTAATTAATGAATAGTTTTTGATAGCACTATTATTATGCAATTCTTTTTTAACCCACAATCTGCAATTATTAATCAATAATCCATTTCCATTAACCTTTGTATCATCATTAGTTACTATATAATTGTTGTTAGTTGCGGTTACATTGCCATTAATGTTAAAGCTTTTACCCACACTAACTGAACCATTGTTTGTGAATGCAGAACCTGAATTAAAATTCAAGTCATCTCCAACAGTCATTGTTCCATGATTAGTAACATTACCTCCTGATGCAAAAGAATTGCTTATCGTTGCTGTTCCATAATTAGTAAAAGTTGAAGAAGTTCCATTTAAATTAACATTGCCAAAATTTGCACTACCTGTGCTTGTTACAATTAAATTAGAACCATTGTTTAAGTTACCATTTTGAACCGTAACATTGCTTCCACAAATTCTAATTGTTCCTCCATTAGAATTAAAGCTTATGGTAATATTATTACCTGTTACGCAAACCACATCACTAGAATTTATGTTCAAATTTTGATTACTTGTGGTAATAGTTTGAGTGCATCCTGTTGTGCAATCAGGTCCACTAGACTTTCCTAACATTTTTTTGTTTTCGGTTTGAACCGAAATATTCATCACAACAGTTGTTCCATTGATGTTAACTTTTTCCTCATACTTGCTTTTATCTGGAGCGATTTTAACAAGGTACAATGATTTAACAAAGGTTGGAATGTTGATGGCAGCTTCAAATGCAGTATTGATTCCTAATGAACCCTCTGCAATTAATACACCTCCTTCAGCTGGATTAGCAGTATAAACTTCAACTTTGTGTAATACTTTTTCAAAACGAATGTCAGTAGTGGTCAATCTTAACTTAATATCTTTACTAGTCTCCCATTTAAAACCTTCAGGTACTTTGATATCAGTCATTTTTTCGGCACTTACTAATTTGCCATCAAAACTTGGCGATGCTTCTTCATTTACTTTCACTAAATCCTTTTTGCATGAAACAGCAAAAATGGATAATGTAGTAAGGATTAAAATTAATTTTTTCATTTGGTAGTTTATAGTTTCCCATACCAAACAAACTGACTACCAAAAATCAAATGTTTGTTTTACAGCACTTTAATAATAAACAAGATTCCCGTTTTGAAACAAAAGCAATTGCCCTTTCCAATAATGAAGCACAAAAAAACCCCGCTAACTTTCGCTAACGGGGCATAGCCATGAAAACCTACTGCAATGTTAATTGCAGAAACCTATCACAATATTAAGTAGATTTTAAGATAATCCAAATTTTTTCTTGGTTTTGGTATTTAATTATTTTGATTCAGTCTAACTGAATGATTTTAAGGTATTTTATTTAGGTTTGCACATGCATTTTTCCTTCCAACACCCTATTGTTCCATCCAACCATCATTATCATTTTTCCAATAAGGGCTTGTGGTTAGGTTCATGTTTTGCAGAAAACATAGGAAGTAAAATTATTAACTATCAAATTCCTGCATGGCTCAATCCCGGTGGAATAGTGTTTAACCCTATCTTAATTTTTAAACAAATCAATTTTGCACTCGGTTCAAACAAAAACCATAATGAGTATATTTTTGAACGAGATAACTTATGGTTTTCTTACTTATATCATGGTAGTGTTTACGACCAAAACAAGCAAGACTTAATAACGAAAATTGAAGCGATAAACACTTCTCTCTTGCTGGCAATAAAACAATCAAAATACGTAGTAATTACTTGGGGAAATGCGTGGTTGTATCAATTGAAATCAAATCAATTGGACGTTGCAAACTGTCACAAACAAGCTCAAAATCTCTTTAGCAAACGTTTGGTTCAACCCGAAGAAATTGTAAAAGAAGCAATGAAAACCATTGGCCTTATGCGTGAAATTAACCCAGACCTTCATGTTATTATCAGTATAAGCCCAGTAAAGTATTTGAGATGGGGAGCGTTTGAAAACAACCTAGGAAAAAGCAGTCTCTTTTTAGCATTAGATTTACTTCAAAAAACCATTAAGGATGTTTCATATTTCCCTTCATTTGAAATCATGCAAGACGAACTTAGAGATTACCGCTTTTACAATTTAGATTTTGCCCACCCAAATGAAATTGCCATAAATTATATTTGGGATAAATTTAAGCATTGGATGTATGATGAACCAACCTTGAATTACTTGCAAGATTTTGACCAACTGGTGTTAAAAATAAATCACAAAACACTTCATCCAAGTTCATCGCCGCACCAGACATTTTTAAGCAAACTAGCAAAGGAAATTGAAACATTTAAACTAAAGTACCCGCAAGTTTCTTTTGATAAAATTTACAAAACGGTTTAAGTCCGCATGCTTCACATTTTGGTGTTCTAGCTAAACAAGTATATCTGCCATGAAGAATTAGCCAATGGTGGGCTGTAGCAATATATTCATCAGGGATATTCTTTACCAATTGTGTTTCTGCCTGATGAGGTGTTTTTGCATTAGTGGTAAGTCCTAACCTAGCGCTCACCCTAAAAACATGCGTATCCACTGCCATAGCTGGTTGATGATACACAACACTGACAATTACATTTGCAGTTTTTCTTCCAACACCAGGAAGTTTCACTAAGTCATCAATGGATTCTGGCACCTTTCCTTCAAAATCATTTACTAGCATATTTGCCATTCCAATTAAATGTTTGGTCTTATTGTTTGGGTATGAAATACTTCTAATGTATGGAAAAAGGGTATCAAAGTCGGTGTTAGCAAGCTTTTGCGCGGTAGGAAAAACATTAAACAATACCTGTGTAACAATATTCACTCGTTTATCTGTGCATTGAGCACTCAAAATAACGGCAACCAATAACTCAAATGGATTATTATAAAGTAGTTCTGTTTCGGCATGTGGGGTATGCGTCAAAAAATACTGTATAACGGCGGTATATCTTTCCTTTTTGTTCATTAAAGTGTAAGTCTGTACGTTGTCCAACCACTCATTGGTTTTGCGCCAATGCTTTCATAAAAGTCAATAGCTGATTTATTCCAATTGAGCACACTCCACTCTACCCTGCCATAATCTAGGCTTTTTGCTAATTGAACCAACTCCATTAACAGAGCCTTTCCATATCCTTTACCGCGAAAGTTTGGTTCAACAAATAAATCTTCTAAATAAATACCTGGCTTACAAACAAAGGTTGAAAAATTCTTGAAGTACAAGGCAAATCCAATACAAATCTCATCTTCAAACGCAAGAAGACAGGATGCAACAGAATGTTCGCCAAACAAATATTTTAAAATATTTTCTTCTGTTGCTTTTACTTCCTCACTAAGCTCCTCAAATTCTGCAATGGCTTTAATAAAATATAGAATTTGTCCTGCATCTGAGGAAGCAGCTTGTCTAATTAGCAAAGGCATTTTAGTAAATTAATTTCCCTGGATTGAAATACCCTTTGATCTTTTTAGTAAAGACATCAGATTTCCCTCCTGGCCTAGGTTCTATATCCAATTCTACAACCAATAACCATTTGTTTCTTCCTACTTTTTTCCCAGTAATGGTTCCGGTTTGAACCAAACGAGGACCGCTGTCTCTGCAAAAGCAACTTCTTGAATAAATGACTTTTGCATTAGCAAAATCAGCTTCGTTAAGCACAAATTGATTTCCAGAAATTGGTTTTATTTGAAATTGAATAGATTCTGCAAACTCATCATCTGCAATCGCAATTACATCCTTAGCTCTAAAATCAAATTTAAAAACCCAATAATCGCCACTTTCATAGGCGACATCAAAGTATAAACTATCATAAGGCTTTAAAATAATTTGCTGGTTCGGTTCAAAAACAAACCTTTTAAACTCTGGATTTGAAGGCATTGGTTGCTCTCTATTTTGAGAAAAGCAGGTAAATGCGGTCGTAAGTAAAATGCTTAGGAATAAAATTCTCATGTACAAATAAACAAAAATAAAATTGCTCTTACCTAAAGGTTTTTAATCAATTTCAAAGTAGTTTAAATCCTTACTAAACGAATCTTTGATGTAAACTGTAGCAACAAACGCAAGTAACAAACATGCCATTCCAACCCAAAAAGCGGCAAACACAACACCATTTGTTTTACTGAGGCTAGCAAAACTGAGTGTAATTGGAACTACAGCACCACGCACAAAGTTGGGAACAGTATTTGTAACGGTAGACCGAATATTTGTTCCGAACTGTTCGCTTGCAATTGTAACAAAAAGCGCCCAATATCCTGTTGCAAAGCCAATTCCAAAGCACATATATTTATAATAAACTACGCTTACATGAGTATTAAAGAGATAAACCAACATGAGTATTAAAGAAAAGCCTAGGTATAAGAAAACAACTTTCTTCCTACTTCGCATAAATTGGCTGAGTAATCCGCTTATTAAATCACCAACAGAAAGCCCAAGGTAGGCAAACATTACACTGTCCGCCACGTCAATGCCTTCTAATAACCCATGGGCTTCGGCAAACCTTGGAGAAAGATTAACCAATACGCCAATTGCAAACCAAATGGGCAAACCAATAAGAATGCAAGAAAGGTATTTAAAAAACAATGAACTCTTCTTAAACAATGAAAGAAAATTGCCCCGTTTAATATGCGATTGATGCAACAAACTTTGATACATGCCACTTTCATATGCCCCTGCCCTTAGCAGCAGGAGGGTAAGACCTAAGCAGCCACCTACAATATAAGTTGTTTGCCAACCAAAGCTTTTACCAACCAACCCGGCCACAACAGCTCCTAATGCGCCAAAGGTTACAATTATCATGGTGCCATATCCGCGTTTCTCTTTAGGCATATTTTCTGCAACTAGGGTAATGCCTGCACCAAGCTCACCAGCTAAACCTATACCCGCAATAAAACGTACTAAAGCATATTGGTCGATGTTAGTTACAAAAGCATTTGCAATATTGGCAATAGAATATAAGAAAATAGATCCAAACAATACAGAAACACGACCTCGTTTATCGCCTAATATACCCCAAAGCAGGCCACCAATAAGCATTCCAGTCATTTGAAGGTTAAAAAGATATATCTCATACTTTTTTAAGTCCTCTCCAAAAAAACCTAAATGTTGAAGGCTTTCTTTTTTTACGACGTTAAACACAATTAGATCATAAATGTCTACGAAATAACCAAGGGCCGCAACTACCACTAATAAAACAACTCGTTTGTCCTGCTTCATTTTAGAAATTTCAGGAAAAATAAGAAAAGTAATCTAAAACAGCAATCAAAGGAGAATCCTGAATTAAGGCTAGGTTAAAATAAAAATTTGAGCATTTGACTCAAGTACTTTTCATCCACCTCATCAAAATGACAAAGCAACTCACTGTCTACATCCAAAACACCTACGCAGTCATTATTTGAATTGTAGAAAGGTAAAACAATTTCGGAAAGTGATTCGGCAGAGCAAGCAATATGCCCTAAGAATTGGTGAACATCTGGTACAATAATAACCTCGTTATTTTTCCAAGCTGTTCCGCAAACCCCTTTACCAAACCCTATTCGAGTGCAGGCAACAGGTCCCTGAAAAGGTCCGAGAACAAGTTCGTTTTCTTTAACAAAATAAAAACCCACCCACCACCAATTAAAGGTAGTTTTAAGTGCAGCAACAAAATTTGCTTGGTTAGCCAAAGCATCTTTCTCGCCCTCAAATAAGGCTTTAAGTTGAGGAAGTAAATTTAAATATTTCTCCTCTTTGGAATGAGCCTCAAAAGGAAGAAAATTATCCATAAAAGAATTATTTAACAGTTACAGCAGTATCTAATGTTGCTGCAACTGCAGTATCTGCGCTTGGAGCGCTTTCTTTTGGCTCTGTTACGTTTGCCCTGTTTACTGAATAATCGCTTTTATCTCCTTTATACTCTTGATTGGTTTCCAGTGTGTTTTTAGCTTCTTCAGCTCCATAATGACAAGCACCAAAGGTCAATGTAAATCCAAGAGTAATTAATACGGCAATTTTTTTCATTTTTTTATGCATTGTGTTCAAACCGAAACCTAAACGGTTTGCGGCAACGAATATATGACTTGCTTATTTTAATTCAAATTCTGTGTTACCAATTTTAAACCCTTCGCAATAAAGTTCAGCTTTGTAAAGCCCCTTTGTGTATTCCGAACCCTTCTCCCAATATATACTTACATTTTGAGGCTCGTTTGTAAATTCAATGGTTTTTTTGGTACTATACAAGGATTCTTCATTTTGGAAATTAAACGTACCAGAGCCTGCAATTTGGTTGTAAACCGTTGAACCATCTGGCCCAATGATTTTTAAATAAATTTCTTTTTGACCCTTATCAGTAACATAGTTTTCATTGAGTAGAAAAGTAATTTTCAACTGACTTAACTGGCTCACACGGATGGTTTCTTTCTCTTTGCCATTAGTTCTTTGCTTTATTCCTGTAACATAAACATTTTGAGTGGTTAACCTTGACCCTGCAACCACTTTATTGCTTAATCTAGCTACATCCATGTTTAGAATTTCATTTTTACTTTTCTGCTTTTTAATATCGGTTTTAAGGTTGTTGTTTTCCTCGCCAAGACTAATAATAACGGAGTTCAATGAATCAATTTGGCCGATGTACTTCTTCTTATAATATCTTAATAAATCTAATTCATCATTTGCCTTTTCTAACTCTGCCTTAGTTAAATTCCCCTTTCTTAAAATTGACTCTATACGCTCTGCAAATTGCTGTAACGAATCATTTTTTTCTCTTAAAAACTGGTCAAGTTCAGAATTTTTTCCTTTGTAAATGGTTAACATAGAATCTGTTTCAAGCAACTCAACTTCCAAAGCCATTCTAGTAGAATCTGATTGAAACAACTCTACCTTTTTTTCTGAAAGGTTTTTATCAGTTTTAAAATAAGTATAGGTAAAAAACCCAAGGAGCAATATTAAAATTACATTTAATACTGATTGGGCAATAACAATGATTCTATATCTTTTGATTTTTTTCTCTTGTTCCATTTTGCAAAAATACATTTTGATTTGTAACGGCAAACTATCATTTTTATCATTACACATTTATATTTCGTAATGTATTTGTTATAATTGTTGCAAATAATCTATTTTGAAAACATCTAAAATATTCATGGAAGGGCCTTTGGTAATTGAGCCCAGAATTTTTAATGACCCTAGGGGCTATTTTTATGAAAGCTATAATTCGGACATTTTTAAAGCAGCAGGAGTAGAGGCTGTTTTTGTGCAAGACAACCAAAGTTTATCACATAAAGGAGCCACAAGGGGGTTACATTTTCAGGCACCTCCCTTTGAACAAGGCAAATTAGTAAGAGTTGTGCAAGGTGCTGTAATAGATGTAATTGTAGACATAAGAAAATCATCTCCCACCTACGGAAAAAGTTATTCAATAGAACTTTCAGACATAAACCACTTAATGCTTTGGATTCCACCAGGTTTTGCCCACGGATTTGAAACCCTTCAAGATAAGACAATTTTCTTATACAAATGTACTAATGTTTATCACAAAGAAAGCGAAGGCGGACTATTTTGGAATGACCCAGCTTTGGAAATAAATTGGCAATCGGAAAACCCTATAGTTTCTGAAAAAGACCAAATATTACCCTTATTAACAGACTTTGTTAGTCCATTTTAAATTTAAAAAAATGGAAAATTCACATATTGACCCTGAAGTAATTGCCCTCATTAACCAATTAAAAGAAAAATATGAGGTAAACGCTCAAGATTTTAAGGCCTATTTAGAAGGATTGGTATATCAAGATTATACTAGCTATTGGGATTATATCATGGTAGATACTTTGCTTAGTTTACAAAAACCTAAAACTAGCATTCCAGACGAAGAAATCTTCATCATGTATCACCAAATCACTGAGCTTTATTTCAAATTAAGTATTCATGAAATAAAGCAATTAGCAAATAAAAAGGGAACATTAACAGCAGAATTTTTTGCAACAAGAGTTGCTAGAATTAACGCCTATTTTAAAAATCTCACTCATTCATTTGAAATTATGGTGAATGGCATGGAAAAAGAGCAATTTTTAAAATTCAGAATGAGCCTTTTACCAGCAAGTGGATTTCAAAGCGCGCAATACAGAAAAATTGAAATTTGCTCAACTCATTTCTACAATTTGCTAGATAAAGAACAAAGGCCAAATTACACTGAACAATCTGAAATTGTAAGCATGTTTCCACATATTTATTGGAGAGCTGGTGCAACTGAAATAGAATCTGGAAAAAAAACACTTACCCTCACCCAATTTGAGCAAAAATATAATGAAGAATTAGAAAGATTAGCGATTGAATACAAAGACAAAAACTTAAAAGTGCTTTTTGACTCCTTGCCTGGGGAAGAAAAGACTAATTCAAAATTGATTTCTGAATTAAAGAATTTGGATCAAAACGTAAACGTAAATTGGCCATTAGTGCATTATAAATCAGCTGTAAGGTACCTTCAAAAACAACCAAATGACGTTGCAGCAACTGGGGGAACAAATTGGCAGAAATATTTACCTCCAAGATTTCAAAAACGTATTTTTTTTCCAGAACTTTGGTCAGACGAAGAAATCAACGAGTGGGGTAAAAGTGGTTTAATGTAATCAAAACAGTCATGAAAATTAGTTTTCTTTTAGCCTTTATTCTATTTTTTTTCGGGTTGAACCAAACAAAAGCGCAAACCTTCAACTTAGAAGTTGGAGATTGGGTAATGATTGGCGATTGTAAGAAGGGAGCTCAAAACTTTGACTTTATAGACGAGTATGCAAGAACCCTGCCTTTAGACACTTCAGGCATTGAGAAATCAACTGGAGAAGGTTTATTAGATGCATTTTTTAACGATAAAAGTATTGACGCACATAGGTTGCCTTGTATACATGCTGGAAAGAAATACCAGATTGCCGCTTTTCATACATTTGAAGTAGAAGACAAAACAGATAAAAACAAGAAGCTTGAACAGCAAGTGATGTTGCTTTATTCTGGCTATTCACAAACTATATTTTGGGTAATGGTTGAAGAAGCATTAGGAGCAAAAGAAATTGCTTTAATAAGTCATTAGAATAAATTTTTCTTTCGAAAGAAAAATACGCCAATTACACTCAATACTACTGCTATCAAAGAAACAAACCAAAATGCATGTGGGTTTTCCTGAAAAGGAAGCGGCACATTCATTCCATAAATACTCGCCACTAAAATTGGCAGCGATAAAATGATGGTTACAGAAGTTAAATAGCGAATTGTAATGTTAAGATTGTTTGATATTATGCTAGAGTGTGCACCCATCATATTGCCTAAGATATTAGTGTAAATCTTGGCCATTTCTTTGGCTTGTCTAGTTTCAACTGTTAAATCCTCAATCAATTCATTTTCTTCATCAATGGTTTGTTGATTAAGATTAATTCTTTTCAATCGCCCCATCATAAGTTCATTACTATTAAGAGAGGTGTTAAAGAATACCAAGGTTTTTTCCAACTTCAGCAATTCTAACAATTCGATATTTCTAGTACTTCTATGAAGCATTTTTTCAATATCGTCAATCTTATTATTAATCCTCTTTAAGTATTTTGTAAACATTAAAGACGACTTTAAGAAAAGTTGAATCACAAACCTTTCTCTCAAAAAGGTAAAAAATCCTTTTACTTTATTATCGGCAAAAAACCTTATCAATTCATTTGGTCGACTGCAAATTGTAAGTATCAAGTCTCTTTTAAGCACTATACCTAGCGGGATAGTAGAATATGGCAAATCAGAATCTAAATCATTTTCGCATGGAATTCTTAAAATAATAAGAAGGGCATTTTTGAGGTTTTCAACACGTGGACTTTCATCTGGGTCTAATGGATCTGAAAATATTTCAGGTGGCAACAAGAGTTTTTTTGAGAGAAAATCTAGTTCCGGCAAAGTTGGACTTACAACATTTACCCAGCAATCCTTTTCTGGACCTTCGATTTCTAGCAAACTCTGATAATTTGATTTAAAGTATTGAATCACTTTTCAAAGCTAAATAATTATAGGAGGATTTTCTTTAAAAATGAAAGCAAGTAGCAAGTACCAAAAAGACATTAAAAGATTTTTTTTAGCAAAATTTGTTGAAGCTTTTTTGGGATGTTTAATAAATTGTGTATAATTGGTAATTAAATAAAACAAAATCTAACCCAGTCAAACGTAATTTATGGATTTCAAATTATGGGGGAAAGCGGTAAAGTCGAATATATTTGACAGATTGAAATATTATATGAAAAAACTATTTATACTATTTTGCATAGTAATTCCTATCATCGGAAATGGGCAGACCATTACTGAAAATCCAATGAATCAGGAAATTCAAACATTAAAGCGCGAGTTAAAGCGTTCAAAATCTAATTTATTTGAGGCAAATAAAAAAATAACTGACCTCGAAAATAAGCTAACCGAAATTTCTCAACTTCTTATTCTTTCAATTGACAGTTTAAACAAAGTTAATATTGAAACAAAAGCAGATGTTAACAGAAATTTTGAAGTTCAAGCACAAAACGAGCGAGCAGTTAACCTAGCTTTAGATGGTTTTCAAAAGAAATTTGAGGAGCAGAATAGAACTATGGAAGGTGTAAAGGCTACTTTGGAAAAACAATGGAATCAACAATTGATTATTTATTTAGTATTGTTGTTGCTAGCTGCAGCGGGTGTATTTTTTGGAATTAGAATTAGTAATAATCAAACAATAGAAAAGTACCAATCAACTTGGGACAAATTTAATGAATATATAATTAAGCGTAATAATTAATCAAATGGCTAATAAATCTAAAGGAAAACTAAATTTAATTACCTTCTTTTACGGCTTTGGTGCAGCTGTAGTTTTAGTTGGATCCATGTTCAAGTTTGTGGATTGGGACTTTGCCAATGAATTGTTCATTGCAGGTTTATCTATTGAAGTTCTTGTTTTTTTAGTATCGGCGTTTGAAAGAACTCATGAGGATACCGAATACGAGTGGGAAAGAGTTTTTCCGCAGCTAGCTAAAGAAGGGGAAGATAAAGCAGATATTGCGCATTACAATACTGCTATGAATCAGTTTGGTTCAACATTAAATGAATTATCAGAGCAAATTTCTGGCTTAAATAAAGCTATAGGTAGTATTAAAGATGAAATGGCTCAAAATGCAAGTGCAAGTAAAGAAATGCATGAAAAAATGCAAGGATTTAACAAGCAAATTGGAGAGCATAATGAACATATGGAAAAAATAAATTCCAAGTACAGAGATTTCTTATCCGGAGCTAAATAAGGGCTATGGCCAGAACAATTACAATTTCAAAATCAAAAGCATTAAATTTCAAGAGGCTTGCCTTTTTGTATTTGATATTTTTTATTTTCTTTTTTCAATCGTCTCCAGGAGAATTTGTGGTGCATTTTCAGCCCTTGTCAAAAACTCAAAGAACATTAAACACTCAACTAAGAGAAAGGTTAGATGCGGTAGAACCTATTGAGCAACAAGATTTTAATTTAAAAACGAAATCAATTGAAACATTAAACTTTTTAGACAGTTTAGAAATTCATTATTTAAAATTTAGTGAAGGGAAGACAGAAAGAAACTCATGGCTAAAAGAGCAAAAATATACGAAGCATTATATAACTAGAGATAAAATTGGAAACGCCATAAATGATAAGCTGATGTTGCTTGTAACAGCTTTCCCTGAAAGTTACAAACCTAAACTGATTATAGACTTAGGAATAACTAATGAAGAAAGAATTGGATCAGTAAAATTTCCAAATAGATTTTTAAAGGAGGCACCAAATGGCACAGTAGGAGCAATAATTGCGCACCTAAAATTAGTGGTGCTCACCCAAACTTTACAATATTTCAAAAAGGAAATGTTGAATGCGAAGTTGGTAAATGTTTCTACAGCTTCAGACTCTGCATTACTTCAAGGATATAAAAGTAATTATTATGTTGGAGAAGAAGTAGTATTTGACTTCTTTTCTAGAGATTCAATTGAACCAATTATTTCTATAAATAATGAACGAATTAAACCTATAGTAAATGGTCGTCATTTTCTTGTTTATTGGAATCCAAATCTACCTGGTGATTATGAATTAAAAGCCGCTGTAGACGAGGAAGGAATAACTCATTTGTTAAGTGTTGTAAAACCAGCATTAAGGTTTCTTGAAACCGAACAAGAAATTGCAGCCTATTTAAGCGAGCCATTATATTTAACATTTGATTTAAATGGTCTTGAAAAAATAAAAGACCTTAGGTTTGTTTCAAAAGGGGCTAAAGTTCAACGTAATGGCAATGTATTGACAATTACCCCTGAGTTCGAAGGAAGGTTTGAAATTGATATGCTTTCTGGGGAAATTTTATTAGACAAAAAATCGGTGTATGCACTTAAAGGAAATCCACCAAGAGTAGCCCCTAAGGATATCGCTGGAAGAGAAACTCAGTTAAAAACAGCGCACTGTTTAGAAAGTACAAACCTAAATTGGCAAGTACTCAATTTTAATATGACACTCTGCTACCCAAATGGACGCAAAGTAGAAATGACTAGCAATACCCGTTTCTTAAGAAATGAATTAAGAACATTGGAAAGAACAGCCCCAGCTGGAAGCACATTGCTTTTTCATCATATTAGGTTAATCAATAAGAATGGCGTAAGCACAATTATGGGAACTCCTATTTTTATAAATAAATAATGGCTCAATTTGAAAGGATAACACATAGTAAAAATTTGCGATTCAAGCTCATCAGCATGATGTACATTATATTTTTTGTGCTCGCTGTAATGCAAATTCCAACTTCTTGGTTAGTTGTTACGCAACCAATGCATACTTATTTAAATCGAGCGAAGGCAAACTTAGAGGAACCAACTCTAAATGAAATAAATACTAATATAATTGAAGTTACAAACTCTTTTAAAGAAGCTCTTGGAATGAACCAAGCTAGCAAAAAAAAGCAAGAGTTAAAGGCGTACGTGATTACAGATGACTTTTTTATTAATCAAGACAACGGTAAAATTTTATTTGCTGAACTATTAAAGTTAAAGAAGTGGGCCATTAATTTTCCTGAAAATAGCAAAACCAATAGACTATTTAACTCCCTTTTTAGTTATGATTTAAAGATTGGCCTTCAAGAAGAAAATGCAGATAAATGGACAAAAAATAAATTTAAGCATGTTCCAGCAGAACTAGCCTTAACTTTAATGGAAGAGCTAAAGGTGAGGGTTTTATTGATGGCCCAACAAGGAAAAGTGCCAGAAGATATAAAAACAGAACCTTCTCTTAGTTTAATGACAAAATACACTAGTATGCGCGTTGGTGACTCAGCAGCATTAAATGTAAAGGGGGATAAATTAGAAAGTGTTAGTGTAACAAGGGATGAGAATTCTGTGGATGAGTTTATCCAGTTAAAAGATGGCTTAGTATTTAAACCAAAATATGCAGGAAATTATAGGATAAATGTTAAAGGAAAAAGAAAGTCTGAAAGTTTGGATATTTCTGTGTTGCCAGCTGGCTTTCCAAAAAAACAATCTTTGCCACTTAGAATTTGTTATAAAGGGGTAAATTATACGCAAACTTTACCTTTTAAAGAGCCTGGAATGGTTGTTTCAGCTAATGCGGATAAAAACGCAAAAATTGATTCTGAAATTGGCTTGTTATCATTTAGCCCAAATAAAGAAGGCTGGTGTGCCATTGAAATTAAGTCTAACAATGGAAATGCAATTTTCTTTGACTCTGTTTTTGTAAAGCCATTACCTGATCCAAAAATATTGGTACAAGGTTTACCCTCAAATACAATTGGCCGAAAAAGATTATCTCAACTTAAAGAACTAATTTTAACAGCTAAACATCCTTCATTTAAGGAAAATGGTGCCTTCCAAATTTTAGCGTTTAATGTAAAGAAAATAGGTTCAGAAAATACTAGCTACCCTTCAACCGGTGATAAAATAATAGTTTCTGAAAAAGAAATAGATGGTCTAAATTATATTTTAGTTTATGACATTCAAATTAGGATTGGAAAAGAAACCAAAAAACTGGATCAAACTTTAGTGATTCAAATCAATTAGTTATGAAAAGAATTTTTACCATATTATTAGTTTTAATTACCCTTACGAATCTTAGTGTTTCTGCTCAGGATACTTTAGTAATTGAAAAAGTAAAGAAAGTAAATAAAAACCAAACACTTACCATTCTTGCTGGTACAACTGTAGTTTTTAAACCTGGTGCTATGCTTTGGGTTGAAGGAAGTTTGTCTTTTGAAGGAGAGAAAAATAAGCCAATTATATTTAAATCGTTATACCCAGAGAATCCAGGAATCGGAATAATAATTAATGGTAATGCGCCCGCCTCTAACATTGTTATTAAACACACAGAGTTTGCAAACATAGCTAGGCCTATTAGTTTTGAGCCCTTTTGGTCTAGAAAAAGAGTCACCTTAGATAGGTTAAAAATACATGGTTCTTCTTTTAAAGAAGCTGTTATTTTTGTTGCTAATCCTTTAATTGATTTAAAATCAGAACCTATTCAATTTAAGTTAACAAATAGTGAGTTTTACAATAATCAATCTGGAATACTCATTGAAAATGCTGGGATCAAAGGGATACAATATGAATTAAATAGCCTCCTTTTTCAACAAAATAGTATCGCAGGAAATGACCCAAGTCTTGGAATTTTGCATCTTAACATTGGCCAACCTTATGCACAAGACAACCTCAAATTAGGCAATTTGGCTTTTCATGAAAATAAAGCTGGTACTACACCTATAGGTTTATCATTAAGTGGAGATAGAGCTGAAATTAATGCAAAAGGGCTTTATAGTTCAGCTAGTGAAAGACCTGTATTTGATTATCAATCAGACCCTAGATTACCATCACTTACCTCAGAAAACTTAAATTTAAAAGATTGGCCTGAAGACTTTTGCTATATAGATTACATCAAGCATACCTCCCAAACCATTTTAGCACTTGGCTCTAAAAGTTGCGCTATTTCAAAGATTTTAGATTCAATGGGTAATTCATTAACCTTTATCCAGGCCTTCAAAATGGATTCATTATTCATTAATTATTCAGATGGTATTGCCAAAACTATGGTTATGAATAATGGGCTATTGGTTGATATCCCTTCACCCTCAGATATCAATTTGGATAGTCTTTATAAGAAGCGTTATATAGAGGATAGAGAAAAACCAGATTCCCTCATTATTAAAGAAGACAAAAAAACCTTTCCTTCTTATGAAATCGGAGCTTGGGGTGGTTTAGCATTTTATATTGGTGACATTAAACATAAATTTGGCATTCCTGGAACCTATGAATGGTCGGGTGGCCTATTCTTACAATACAACAGAAATCCAAGTTGGTCTTATAGAATGGCTTATTATAGAACAAACATTGGCATGCATGATCCAACTGCTCCACTTCAGGTTTGGCAAAGTTCTCCGACCTTTATAAATCAAAATGGCAATATAGAAATGCAACAATCTTGGGCATTAAATTTTTTAACCAAAATGCAAATTTTAGATTTTGAAGCCATTTATTACTTTGCCCCTAAACACAACTATAGCCATTCTTTAGATAAAAACATAAAAGGGAAATTTGTTCCTGGATTTGGTTTTGGTGCAAGTTTTATGAAATATGACCCTTTTAGAAATGTTGTTTATAGCAGAGACAAAGGGGAGGCATCATTTGTTGAATTAAGGCCTTTAGGCACCGAGGGACAAAACTTCCTTCCAAATAAAAAGAAATATAATAGCTATACGATGAATATTAATGCTTCATTTCAATTGGCTTATTTATATAAGAACTTCAGGTTTAGGTATGAAATTAAAGCTAGCTTATCTATGTCTGATTATCTTGATGATTATGGGCAAGGCTTTACCTATGGTGGAGACTATCAAAAATGGCTAGATAGCGCTCCTGATGAGAACTTAGGGTATGATAAAACGAAAAATCGTGAAATTACCTTGGAAAATTCTTTTCCAAACATTAATAATTCTTACAGAAGAACCACCAACCTCCTTCCGGATATGTTTTTCTCACAACACATTGGAGTAAGTTACGATTTGAGTAACCTTATTGGAAAAGTAAAGCGTTTGAAGGCTAAATAAATTTAGATAACTTTTCCAATAATACATATTGTTATGCTTCCATAAGTTTGGAATCCGTTTAACTTTAGGTTTTCCCCATAAAGGTTTTGTGTTGTCCCAATGTGACAGTTAATTTTATAGGATATTGATAAACATTATAAAAATAAAGCGTAAAACTCGACGAACTTTTTAATAAACTCAACTAAGGATTGCTATCAACTTTAAACTCTCTTCCATCTAATAAAATTTCGCAGAATCTATTTCTGATGATGCTATCAATAATTATAGTATCAATTTTTTCTCCAAAAAATCTATTATATTTCTTTAATTGAATTGCCAGAAATACTTCTGAAGGATGGAATCCGTCCATAAAATAGGCATCATTAATATCATAATCACGAGGACTTTCAGTCTTAATATATGGTATCCCAAATCTTTCTAGAATTCTTGGCATATAAATAGTTGTAAAACGAAAGAAATCGGATTGACTCTTAATCTTACCAAATAGATCAAACGATTCATCTGTAAATGGTGGCAAATAGACAATAATCCGTTTTCCGTTATCAATTGCTTTTCGAATTAGTGCCACTGATTCAATAAAAGCTGTTGTATCTATTGGCGAATTTTCAAACTTTAAGGTAGAAGATTTTTTGATTCTTTCATTTATTGGCGGGTCCTCTGTATCAACAAATTTCCCCTCTTTAAGCAGTATCCTTATTCGTTTATCTGAAATTTTCATGCTGCCATCAAACCTAAATCCCCCGTTTGATATTTGTGCATTAACACCAATATGTTTTGTATTTCTAGGTTCTAAGTAATCTGTCCAAATCTCATCAATTCTAGAAACGGGGTTATACCGTAATTTAAGGAGCGTATGAATTTCACTCAAATTATCGGAATTTGAATATTTCATATAATTTTCCTTGTACCACCACGAATCAATACCAATAAATATTAAATCACTTGTTACTTCACTATCTAAAAATTCAATTAGGTCATTATTATTTTGAATCAACCCTCCCGCATTATAAAATTTACCTTTGAAATAACTTCCCTTAATTTGCATCACTCTACTTGACCCAATTATCAATGTTTCTGCGTTGGATTGCTTTATTCCGTAAGTCTTATAAGTTTTGAAACTTTGGGACAGGTATTTACGTAAAAACAAGCTTTTATCACTTTCCTGCGACTTAAAGACGGTTTTAACCATTACAGATTCTTTCAGTTCGTACATTAAATATTCGTATCCACCAAAAAGAACAAATAAGGGAATAGAAAATAAAAACACATTAGATAAGAACTGCTTCATTGATTAAAATTGAAAATAAATAAATTGTTGTTCCTTACCACCAAACCAAATAATTGCAAAAATTAAACAATAATAAAAAAACAATCTAATTGGCTTGTTTAATATGTTCTCTATTCGTTCTAAGGCATGTTTACCCTCTCTTCCCAGCCATTCTATTAAAACAAATGAAATTAAAAAAAATGAAACCTTCATTCCATTGAACGAATTTGGAAATGTGAGTTTATAGGAGTCATTAAAAGAGAAAATTCCATTTATATATTCAAATGCATCACCAATATTTTCAGCTCTAAAAAAAATCCAAGCAAAAACAGATAAAGCAAATGTAAATACTATAAGCAAAAACTCCTTCAAATTAGGCAATAACTTCCCTGAAGCTACAACACTAATATGGGCTCTATTTTTGTTAAAAAAAAGAATGGGTAAATAGTAAACTGCATTTAAAAATCCCCAAACCAAAAAAGTCCAATTTGCACCATGCCAAAACCCACTTAATAAAAATATAATGAAGATATTTCTAACTTTATTCCAAGACCCACCCTTACTTCCACCTAAAGGAATATAAACGTAATCTTTAAACCATGAGGAAAGTGAAATATGCCATTTCCTCCAAAACTCAGCAATGTCTCTTGAAAAATAAGGAAAATCAAAATTCCTTAATAGTTCAATACCTAATAACCTAGAAATACCTAATGCTATATCTGAATACCCCGAAAAATCACAATAAATTTGAAAAGCAAATAAAATAGCTCCTACAATAAGCGTAATGCTCGAATAATACATTGGATTATCAAATACTAAATTAACTAGCTCAAAGCAATTATCAGCAATAACAATTTTCTTAAACAATCCCCATAAAATTTGTCTTAAACCATCAATTGAATTGGCAAAATTAAATTTACGAGAAGATTTTATTTGAGGAAGCAAATGTGTGGCTCTTTCTATTGGGCCTGCAACTAGCAAGGGAAAATAACATACAAATAAGGAATAATCTACTATATTTTCTTCAGGCTTTATTTTATTATTAAATACATCAATTATGTATGACAACCCATGAAATGTATAAAAAGATATGCCTATCGGTAATATTACATTAATAGTGATTGGATCAACTGTAAAACCAACTTTAGAAAACAAAGCAGAAAATGATTCAGAAAAAAAATTAAAATATTTAAAAACACCTAAGAAACCAAGATTTATAATAATACTAACCCAAAACCAAATCTTCTTAGTTTTAAGTTGTTTCGATTTAAAAATCTTCAACCCAATGAAATAATCTAAAAAAGTTGAAAACATCAATAAGAAAACAAATCTCCAATCCCAGCATGCATAAAAAAAATAGCTGGATGAAAGTAATAATCCATTCTGTATTTTTATATTTCTATTAAACACAAACCAATAACAGGCAAAAACAATCGGAAAAAAAAACGCGAAATAGCTAGTACTAAATAACATTGGTTCGAAAAATATTTTTAATATTATTATCTAAATTTAAATGGGCTAGCATTTCAAAGCGTCAAGTATAAATAATTTTAAATACAAAACAATCTTTTTTGCTTTAAGTTCCAATTCACACCATTCAATAGTTTGATGCAATCTAACGTATTTAGAATTCTAAAATATTATCTACAATGTATTTTTGTTGGGTCTCTAATAAATTACTATGCATAGGTAATGAAAGCACCTGATTTACCAAATTATTTGATATAGAAAAGTTATCTGTTTCATTATACCAATTTTTATAGGCCCTCTGTTGATGAACACATAAAGGATAATAAACCATAGTTGGAATCCCCCTTTCTTTTAGGAATTCTTTTAAAAGGTTTCGATTTGAACCTAATTTGCCGGTTAGTTTTATCGTATATTGATGAAAAACATGGGTGGAATTATTACCAATAAACGGGCAAATAATATCACCATTGTCTTTTAATAACTCATTATAATAATTCGCAGCCTTTTGCCTTGCCGCTGTATATGAATTTAAATGAGGCAATTTGGCTAATAAAATCGAAGCCTGAATAGTATCTAACCTAGAGTTTACGCCTACACAATCATGGTAATATTGCACTTTTTGCCCATGGTTGCAAATCATTCTTATCTTTTCAGCCAATTCATCACTATTCGTCATTATGGCACCTCCATCACCAAAACAGCCTAAATTCTTACTCGGAAAAAAACTTGTAGTTCCTATGTCCCCTATACAACCCGCAAAAGCTGTGCTGCCATTTTTAAAAGTATATTGAGCACCTATTGCTTGAGCAGCATCCTCAACTACAAATAAATAGTACTTTTTTGCAATTAGTAAAATTTCTTCCATATTGGCACATTGGCCAAATAAATGAACAGGAATTATGGCTTTTGTATTCGGGGAGATTTTTGCTTCAATTTGACATATATCAATACAAAAAGTATCTGGATTTACGTCAACAAGCAGTGGTTTTAAACCTAATAAAGCTACGACTTCTGCAGTTGCGACATATGTGAAAGTTGGAATAATAACTTCATCACCAGCTTTTAGCCCTAAAGCCATTAACGCAATCTGTATGGCATCTGTTCCATTGCCACATGAAATAACATGCTTTACATTTAGAAAAGTGGCAAGCGCAATTTCAAATTCATTAACCTTTTGTCCCTTAATAAATGCTGAAGATTGAATAACTTCAAGAATTGCAGTATCAATTTCAGTTTTGATTTTCTCATACTGCGACCTAAGGTCTACCATTTGAATTTTCATAATATTTGATTCAAGGTATTCAACACTACCATATCTGGGCGCACATGAGCATGGTAATAGGCATTGTTGCGCAACATCATACACTTTAAACGAGTTGGATCATCCTTTAATATTTTTATAGCGTCAACCAATTGGTCTTCATTGGAAAAAGGAAGATAATTTTCATTTGCAACAAACTCTCCTGGTAATTGGTATTTTAACTTTTCTGTAACAATACCACGAGAATGTGAAACAAACTCTGCAAATTTCCAACCAATCGATTGATGTAACCCCTCAGTGGCAATACAAATATTCGAAGATTTAATAAGCGATAGAAATGATTTCTTGGTGGTTAGTTTTTTTGACAAAACTAAGTCTGGGGCAATACTTTTTGTATATTCATCTTCCACTAAACCTCCAATAAAATCATACTTAAATTCTTCCTTACAACGTCTCAAATATCTAATTCTACCTTCATTCATTTCTTTACGAGAGGCTTGATAAAAAGAATTAGAAGTATCCTTTGGATCATATAATTTTGCAACAAACAAAACTGATGAATTTTCTGCCACAAATGGCGGAAATTCTATATCAAATAAATCAGCATAATTATTAGTTCCTTTGCTTAATTTTTTAATCAACCGGTTTAATTTAAAATTAAAATTATTGACAGTTTCGAAAGTATTCTCTACTGGAAAATTTAAACCCAATGGAAGAACGGAAAAATTTGATTTTACAAGTTGGTTTAATTCTGGAAGATAACTTCGTTTGAAGTAATAATCTGGATTAAATGATTTTATAAAATAGTCAAGGTTTTCTTCAATAGTTCCATTTATCCAATTCAAACCATCAAGGGTATCATAAACTACTTTTATTTTGTTATTAATTAATACTTCAATAACTGGTTTATTTTTTATTCCTTTAAAAGGAATCCATTCCAAATTCACAATTCTCATTTTGCTTAATAAATGGAAGCCTTCATAGATTTGTGATAGATGGGCGGAGTTAAGATAGGGGATTTTTACATGAATCATGTTAGAAATAATTCAGATTAATCAATTTCATTGTTAATTATTATGGTATTTTCACCACTAACTTCATAAGAATAATCCTTTAATGAGTTATTTAACGCAGTAAAAAATGTCTTTGCACATCCAGCAAGCATCCAATCGTGTAATTCAACAATAATCATTTTTGATCGTTTAAAAATCTCCACATAATCCTTACTAAACAATTGCTTTTCGCTTGATTCTATATCTAACTTTAAAACATCAATTCGCTTTAAATCATAAATTTGGATAATATCACTTATGGAAATAGCATCAATTGTTCCATTTTGTTCATCCTCTTCAACAATCATCCCCCACTTTCCTTGGTCATATTTGTCCAAAACATTCAATTTTGTTTTATGACTCCACAAACCAGAATTTACTAAAAAAACGTTCTCGTATGCCTTTAAATTTTTGCTTAGTTGAATAAAATTTTCAGAATCAGGCTCGATGCAAATAATTTTAGCATCTGGAAATCGATTCTTTAGCTTAATGGCAAACAAGCCAATATTTGAACCAGCATCAATTATAACTTTTGGTTCAAACCCAAATTTTAAATTGTATTCATTATACAAAAAAATTTGCTCAAAAACAGCAAAATCACTTGTCCCCAATCTAAGATTAATAGGATGTTTTATGGAAGGCAATCTAATACTGCCCTTATTACTGAAAAAGACATTTGTAAAAACTTTAAATCCATAAAAAGGGCCAAAGCTTAAACATAATCTTAACAGAACTATTAACTTTCTCATTGTTTTTTTTTACTTTACAAGATTACCATTTATTACGTGATATAACACATCTGTCTCAGGACATTTAGCAACGTTATTTTCATCAAAAACCAATTTGTGCCCATTTTCAGAAACCCATCCAACTTGCCTACCTGGATTTCCGACCACTAATGCATAATCCTTTACCTCCTTGGTAACCACAGCACCTGCACCAATCATTGCAAACTTCCCAATTTCAATTCCGCAAATGATAGTAGCATTTGCACCTATACTTGCTCCTTGCCTAACTAAAGTCTTTTTAAATTCTTCTTTGCGATTAATAAAGCTGCGAGGATTTATCACATTTGTAAAAACCATTGATGGGCCTAAAAACACATCATCTTCACAAATCACTCCGGTGTAAATGCTTACATTGTTTTGTACTTTCACATTTCGTCCCAAAATCACATTGGGGCTAACAACTACATTTTGTCCTATGTTGCATTCCTCGCCAATTTCCGAATTTGCCATAATATGAGAAAAGTGCCAAATCTTGACTCCTTTTCCAATTTTACATGGACCATCAATAATGGCGGTTTCATGGCAGAAAAACTCGTTCATAAGCTTACTATTTTACTTATTTCCAGATTCGTAAATTCTAGATATGATATCAACAACCTTTAGGCCTTCCACTGCATTTGCAGCTATTTGCTCGTTACCGTGTAATACCTTTACAATGTTTTCAATCACAAAATGATGGTTTGCTGCACTACCACTAAAAGCCCCATAGTGATTTGCTAAAACTTTTGTATCAAATTCTGGCAATACATAGTCAGATACATGGCAGTAATCTATTGTATTCATATATTGGCCACCTATTTTAAAACTGCCTTTCTCTCCTATCACAACCATGCTACTTTCAAGGTTTTTGTCCCATACAGAAGTTGTATAATTAATAGAGCCCAACCCTCCCCTTTCAAATTCAAAATTTACTAAACCAGTATCTTCAAAGTCTATCTGATTTACATGTGTTAAATTTGCAAACTTTGCTTGAATATTTTTTATGTCACCAAAAACCCAATAAAGAATATCAATAAAATGCGAAAATTGTGTAAATAAGGTGCCGCCGTCCAAGTCTTTAGTGCCGCGCCAACCGCCAGTTTGGTAATATCGTTCATCTCTATTCCAAAAGCAGTTCATGCCCACATAAAGTATTCCACCAATCTTTTGAGCATCTACCATTTCTTTCATCCACTTTACCGACGGTGAATATCTGTTTTGCTTTACAATGAAAACTTGCTTCTGATGAACATTAGCAGTTGTGATTAATTGTTCCCCTTCTTCAACAGAAATGCACATAGGCTTTTCTATTAAAACATGCATTCCATTTTCTATGCAAAACTTAGCTATTGAGGCATGTAATCCGTTTGGCAAACAAATGCTTGCGACGGTAGAACTAGATAAATTACCAAGTGATTGTAAGCAATCTTTTAAATTTGTCCAATGCCTAATGGTGCTTGGCACTTTATTTTCTACCTCAACTACACCCAATAACTCGCAGTTCCTATTTTCTAAAATTAACTGAACATGTCTGTAACCAATATGTCCATAACCTATGACAATAAAATTTACCTTTTCTTCTTTCACGTATTTCCAATTATAAACAAAAAATCCCGAAACAAGTATGTTTCGGGATAGATTAAGTTAAAAATCAAATTAGGCAAAGCATGCCTTAATTGCATTCACCACAGCGTTTAACTCTTGTGTTTCTAGGTTTGATCCAGAAGGCAAACACAATCCATTTTCAAATAATTTTTCAGCTACTTTATTTCCATAAAAGGGGGAGTTTTCAAATATAGGTTGCATATGCATTGGCTTCCAAAGCGGTCTACATTCAATATTAAGTTTTTCTAAGGAAATTCTAATGTCTTCTCTTGTAATTCCATTTGTTTTGCTTGGGTCAACCAAAATACAACTCAACCATCTATTTGAAAAAAATCCATTTGGTTCAAGCAGAAAACTTACACCTTTTAATTCAGCTAATTCATTTTGGTAAAAAGCATGATTTTCTCTTCGCTTTTGAATACGCGCTGGTAGAACTTCCATTTGTCCCCTTCCAATACCTGCGCAAATATTACTCATTCTATAATTATACCCAATATGGCTATGCTGATAATGCGGTGCATTGTCTCTGGCCTGAGTGGCTAAAAATCTTGCTTTAGAAACATGAGCCTCAGTTGAAGAAATCATTGCACCACCGCCAGAGGTAGTTATGATTTTATTCCCATTAAAAGATAACACACCAATCTCTCCAAAGGTTCCGCATTGTTTTTGGTTTATGCTTGAACCAAGCGCCTCAGCTGCATCTTCAATGATTGGAATCTGAAATTCGTTTGCAACTTTTATAATCTCATCCATTTTAGCCGGCATTCCATATAAATGCACGGGAAGAATAGCTTTGGGCTTCTTTCCCTTTTTAAGACGATCCTCAATAGCAATTCTTAATTGAACTGGACACATGTTCCAAGTTTCATTTTCAGAATCTACGAAAATTGGGGTTGCACCTTGGTAAACAATTGGGTTAGCTGAGGCACTAAAGGTAAAGCTTTGACAAATCACCTCATCATCATGCCCAACACCTAATAGAATTAATGCCAGATGCAATGCAGAAGTCCCTGAACTCAATGCTGCAGCATAACCGGTTTTGGTAAATTCTACTATGTCTTTCTCAAATCCATCTACATTTGGACCAAGTGGTGCTATCCAGTTAGTGTCAAAGGCTTCTTTGACAAATTTAAATTCATTACTCCCCATATGAGGTGAGGAAAGCCAAATTTTTTTATTCTGCATAACTAATCTTTTTTATACAATTTCCAGGTACACCAACTATTACCGAACCTGATTCAACATCTTTTGTAACTACTGCTCCTGCTCCAATTTTACTCCAAGCACCAATTTTTACACCCGGTAAAATCACAGCACCAGTTCCTATCAAAACGCCATCTTCAATCACTGCATTTCCAGAAATATGAACACCTGGCATAATAGAAACAAAATTACCAATTTTAACATCATGCCCAATGGTACAAGCTAAATTTATAATCACAAAATCACCTATTTCAATGTCAATGGTTAGAATATTTCCTTTGCAAACAATATTCCCAGTTCCTAATTGTACCTGATTTAATTGCACATCTGAACTAACAACATTTACGGACTCAGGTAAAATATCCTTAACAATTTTTTTTCTGGTTGCTGGGTCTGCAATAGCAATAGTACATTTTCGGTTTGAACCTAAACTTCTACTTACGGGCAGATTATAAATTAATTTTTTATTAGTATAATCATCTATAAAACCTTCGATTTTGTATCTAGCTTCAAAGGTTTGCAATAACGCCCAAACTTCTCGACCAAACCCACCAGCACCATAAATCCAAATAGGTTCAAACATAATCTATTTTAACAACTCAGATTCTTTCATTAAGATTGGCAAAGAATCAACGTCTCTAAGGAAAATTAACCCTTCAGTAAACTCATACATTTTAAAGTTCCTATCAAAGGTAGCATCTTGGTCTAATAATCTAATGGTATCCTCGGCAAAGTTGGCCCCTCCAGCTGCAAAACATTGTGTAAAAGCAACATGCCTTACATTTACTTCAGTAATATAAGGTGTCCCATTTGCGTCTTCTTTAAAATCTACAGTGAAAAATCCTTGTGGTTCTATACCGATTTTCTCAAATAAATGGTTCATAGCCATTTCTGCAAGCGCAACCAATTTGGGTTCATTTAACAATCTACCAAAAGAAGTATTTCCAGTAATCCCCGAAGGAGAAACTTTGGCCATGATATAATTTACCCTCTCACCACAAGCAGCCCTTAGTAATTTCCCTTTATCATATAAAAGTTTGCAAGCTAGATTTCTTCCAGGTAAGTAGGTTGAACCTATAAAAGTTTTCACTCCAGGGTTGATTTGAATCCAATTCTTAAGAGAGTCTTCACTATCAATTAAAAGTGATCCAAGACCGCTTGTGCCGCTGGTACTTCTTACCCAAAAATTGTTCTTTAACTTTTCAAAAATTGGACTTAAATCAACGATAGACCTTTCAAACTCGATAGAAACTGGCACTAGACCAAGTGGTTCAAGCATATCTGTCATTCTTGCTTTGTCCACTAAGAGTGCTGCAATTTCTGGATGAGGCAAAAATGCAGGACAAGGCAATTTACCTTCCATTTGTCTTTTGCTCCATTCCAGTACTTCCAACTCAGGTAGGATCACTGCGTAATCTATTTGATGTTCCTTTACAATTTTTTCAATAACCTCCCAATAATTAGCATCTGTGCATCTTGGCACAACATAACCCTTGCTAAATAGGTCGGTTTGATATAGCCCAATCGAAAGCGGATTGATATCAGTCGCAATTATTTCGAAGCGCTTATAAAAACTATATTTTTTTAAAGCAATTGCAAAGCTTCTAGGGGTTGGACCACCAACACCGGTCATTAATATTTTCATTTAAACTCAAACTTAGATTTCAATTTCAAAAAGGGCTCTTCAATCAATTTATAACTAGTAAATGCAAAAATTATAGTTCCAAAAAAAACTATAAAAAACCCTGGAATTAATTTTGAGGGATAAATTCTGTCCATTAAGTTCATTACTAATAAATGCCAAACATAAATTCCATAACTTATTTTACCAAGAAACTGAAAGATCAAATTTTCCAATACCCTTTTGACAAATTTGGAATTACCATTATTTAAAGTCCAAATTATTACTCCACCAAACAGCAAACCCCAGAATGTATGTTTAAATGTTTCTTTTATAATGGTATTTGAGAATATCTCAAGAATTCCAACGCCAAGGACAGCTAATAATATAATAGCCAACAATTTAAATTTAACAAATTTCCCCAAATAGCCTTTTGATTCCAAAATCGCTATAAATCCTCCAAAAACTAATTGGTCTAACCTTGTAAATGTAAAAACATTGATTTCGAATTCATTTAACACCATAAAGAATCTAAGTACATGTGTAACCAAAATAAACACTAGACTAGTCCAAACTAAGGTATTCAAGTTGCGTTTTAAAGTAAAGTAAACAACTGCAGGCCAAATTAGATAAAAGTGTTCTTCTACTGCTAATGACCAATAATGTTGGGGTCCTAACATGTCCCAATTAAAAGTCCTTGCGATATTCTGCATATAAGTTAAATGATATTTAAAACTATACAATGTTTCAAAAAATGAAAATTTTAAATAGTATGAGGTAAAAATTAAAAAACAAAAAAGAGCAAAATAGTACAATGGAAAAATTCTAAGGGTTCTTCTTATGTAGAAATTTTTAAAGTAGTGTTTATCAGAAGTCGAATTTAAAAGAATTCTTGTAATTACAAAACCTGACAAAACGAAGAAAAATGAAACACCAGAATGCCCTAAGTTAAACAATTTTATGAGCACTGGGTTTGTTAACCCTCTCGCTTCAGAGAAATAATGTCCTAGAACTACTGCTAAAGCAGCAAATGCTCTATATGCATCCAATGATTTAAAATATTTTAATTTTTCCATATGCATTTAATTATTTCCATCAAAAGGCATCATAGGTCTTTCGTTACTTTGATTCACGCCTTCTCGAATGATTACCTTTAAAAATGTTTTCCAAAGTATTTTCAAATCTAAAAAAAAACTCAAATGAGACACATAATAAACATCATGCTTAAATTTCTCATGCCAAGGAATTGAATTGCGCCCACTTACCTGAGCCAAGCCAGTTATACCTGGTTTTGCTAAATGGCGTTTACGCTGTTCTTCTGAATATAATGGTATGTATTTAAACAACAATGGTCTAGGTCCAACTAAACTCATGGAACCTAATAAGACATTAAACAATTGAGGAAGTTCATCGATGGAGGAACTTCTAATAAATTTACCAAATGGTGTTAAGCGAATATTATCTGGCAACAATTTCCCATTAGGATCCTTTTTGTCATTCATCGACTTAAATTTAATCACTTTAAAAGGTTTTTCCTTTTGTCCTGGACGTTCTTGAAAGAAAAAGGGTTTGCCATCATTTAAATAAATAAGTACCACCCAAGTTATCAATATAATTGGAGAAAGCAATAACAACACCAACAAACTGATTACAATATCTAATACACGCTTTCCAAATAACTTATACATATTAACTAACTTTCAATAAAGATTTCAAGCCTTGTTTTGCGGGTAATTGCCAAAGCAATTTACACCAATCATGATTTCCTTCAATTAATCCTGGCCCCTTTTCAGTAATTACAATATCCCAACCAATGGAGCGATTTTGAGGGTGCTTTAATGCCGCTTTAGTTACCATTTCAATAGTTTCTTTCCAAAAAGGCACCTGAAATCCAATCAATTCAACCTTTGTAATGGGATGTTGTGCTTCATCTGATTTTGTAATGTCACTATACACGCCAACGCCATTTATTTTACCTGAATTTGGATCAATGGGTGAAGCCATATTTCCTGCTGCTAAGTTATCAACTTTTGAATTAATAGAAATCCTTTGTCTACATCCTAGAATTTCCACTTGATTGTTTTCGTTCAATTGAGTGAAAATTCTAACTGTATTTACCGCGCTTGGAGATAATGATTGAATGGCAGGATGCTGAATAATAAACTCTTCAACCAAATCAAAAGAACTTTCTTCTAGATATTTGACTAAAGATTCAGCAGTAAATTCATTACAACTTCTAATTTCTACATCTGCTCCACATTTGCCATCTGCAACTTTAAACACCAATTTATTAGAAGGTGTATTGAGCATTTCTTGAGCCAAATTTGCATTTTGATTCAATGAGGTTAAATCTGAAACTTTATGAACAAAAAACTCTCTATACTTATGGTAAAACTGCCGCTTATCATCCAAAATATCTCTGGCTCCTTTTGGATTCATTTTAAGTTGATACTCATACATATGCCCTGTACCAGCCCACTTCTTTTTCTCATCACTATTTTTTTCAAAAAACCTAAATTGAAAATACTCTAAAATTGAGATATTATAAACAATAGAATTATAAAAAATAGATATCCAAATCTTTAACGAACTATTTCCATTGGTAGCTTTTAAATAAGCAATGAACTTATTTAGCAACTCAGAATTTAGTTTTTTAAAGTAATATCCTAGATAAACAAAGCGCCACAAATATTTCATATTTTATTTTTTTTCTCCAATGAGTTTTCCAAGGTCACCTGCTCCAACAAACTCAACATCAGGCCACTTCTTAATTATCTTTTTCAATAATTGCCCTAATGCATTTAAACCAATTTCTCGGTTTTTTTCTTCAATCAACCCACAGAAATTAACTCTGTGAGAACTAATTACAGCAGGTCTGTTCCATCTAAAGGCTGCTTCTATTTGAATCAATGCAAATGCTACCCAATCTATACCTCGGTCTTCAGTAGGTTCAAACACCACATTTCTAACAACAGATTTTATTCCACCTTTATTTACTTTTCCTGTATAACTGAAGGCCTTTTTATATTTTCCAAAACCTAAATGAATAGATTGAAATGAAGCTCCATCAATAAATCGAATGCCTTTATTATATAAAGTTTCATAGTGCATTGGATGAATGTTGTAAGAAGGAGGTGTAAAACAGGTTGGGTTCAAACCGAAAACCTTTTTAAAACTCTCAATCCCTGATTCCAAAATCTCAGTAAAACTTTCATTTTCTCTAACATCCCAAAAGTCAAATGCTGCTAAATTACTGATAGTAGAATAGCCTGAATTATCAATACCAGCATAAGAATTGTTTTTCAAGGCGGTTAGCACCTCTGCATCATTTTGCCGCATTTTCTCTTCAAGCACTTTTATATGCAAATGTTCTCTTCCATGATATTGAGGAGCCATTAAACCTCCGTCAATTCCTTCTCTCCATAAATTCCAAGTTTTGGTATAATTTTCAGGATCTATGTCTGCCTTTTTTTGATAGGTTCGAACCAAATCTTCTCCAACAAATTTTGTATAGTTATTTTGTCTTAATGCTTCAAAATTAATATTACAAGGCACACTAAAAGGTGTAAACACTGCAGGTTTCCCTTTGGTATCTTTAACCGAATCAAGTATGTGAAAAAGAGCTTCCAAATCGGCAGTTGTTTCTAGGGTATCATATTTATCAAATCTATTGTGGCATTTGATACCAGCCGCATCCAAGTTTTGTCTTGCAAGCTTAGAATCAATTCGAATATTACCGTAATCATCAACCGAAAAAACAATCAACTTTCTATTGGTTTTCCATCCAACTATGTTCTTAATATCTTGTTTTATTGCACCAAACATTATGCTAAGTATTTTTGAATAAATAAATCTGCATTACTTCTTTTAAAATTTTCGGAAGCCTTAACAGCGTTTTGGGACATTTCAACTGCCAATGTCTGGTTTTCCGCCAAGTCGCGAATAAATTCAGCTGCTTGATCCAATTCGCTTTCAGAAAAACACTTCGCATGTCTAAATTTATTTGCATAGTCTTGTAATTCAGAATCATTTGATGCAATATATAAAGATGGAATCCCATAACTCATAATATTATAAGACTTGCTAGGAACACTCCCCTTTGATGTAAGTTCGTCTAGTATAACAACACCTAAATCTGCTGCAGATAAAGAATATGGAAACATTTCATCGGTCTGAAAAGATAAGAAATTACAGTTAGGAAGATTTTTCTCCTTTACTAGTTTTTGAAGATGAGGAACCCTTGGGCCTCTTCCTATAATTTGAAAGACTAATTTATCATTATCCTTGAGCTTTTCTGCAAGCTCTACAAGTACTTCTACTTTATGGGTTAGTCCAATATTTCCAGAATACTGTACAACAAATTTACTTTGAAGATTGTGTTTCTCAAGAAATGGGTTTGTGTCTTTGCTAGACTTTTCTGCCGATTGAAAAATAGACCAAATCGGTTGAATTATAAGCTTATCCCTTGATACATATTTAGAAAGTAAATCAGCCATTCTTTCACCTATTGTGAAAATTTTATAAGCCTTTCGAAACGACTTAAAATTTAACCACGCCCAAACCCTATAAAACAAACTTTCTTCCTTTAATCCAGTAATTTTAAATACATCTGGGTAAACATCCCAAATTAACATACTGAATTTATTTTTTACTAGCAGGTTTAGGAGGTAACCCATTGGAGGGAGCGAAACAAAAAATACTTCATACTTTCTGAATCTAAAAGTAAGCATCCAAAAAATTTTCCAAAGGGCCAGCAAGTATGAGAGCATCTTTTTACTTGCTGGTCTTTCAACCCAATGGTTAATTTTAACAAGTTTTATATTTTCATTTAATTCTTCACCTTGAACGTGGACGCTTCCTGTAATTAGTGCAACTTCTTCAAAGTTTTTAGCAAAAGCATTACAAAGTCCAATTGTTAAATAATTAGAGGCCTGATTAAAAATAACAATTTTTCTGCTCGACTTTTGAGTCATAAGATTTACTCTGCTTGCTTTAAAACTTTATGCCCAGTTTTAAGCAAATGAAGATCTCTTATAAATAATTTCACATCAGAGTTTACCATTTCTTTCACAAGTGCTTTTAAGTCGTATTTAGGCTTCCAACCAAGTTTAGTTTGAGATTTGGTTGGGTCTCCAAGCAGCAATTCTACTTCTGTTGGTCTAAAATATCTTGCGTCTACACGAACCACGACGTCTCCAACTTCTGGCAATTTGTTCGCAGAACTGAAATCTCCCAAATTAATCATTAACAATTCCTTATTGATAGATGAAATTGTTCCAATTTCTTCAATTCCTTCTTTAGAGAAAATTACATCAATTCCAACCTCAGCAAAAGCCATACGAATAAACTCTCTAACTGGAGTAGTTATTCCGGTTGCAATTACAAAATCTTCTGGTGTTTCTTGTTGCAAAATACGCCACATTGCCTCAACATAATCTTTAGCATGTCCCCAGTCTCTTTGTGCATCTAAGTTGCCCATAAACATGGTTTTTTCTAAACCTAAGGCTATTTTAGCCACAGACCTGGTAATTTTTCTAGTTACAAATGTTTCTCCCCTAAGTGGCGATTCGTGATTAAATAAAATTCCATTGCATGCAAACATATTATATGCTTCGCGGTAATTTACTGTAATCCAATAGGCATACATTTTCGCAACTGCATAAGGAGAGCGTGGGTAAAATGGCGTTGTTTCTGATTGAGGAACTGCTTGAACAAGCCCATAAAGTTCTGATGTGGAGGCTTGGTAAATTTTTGTTTTCTTCTCCATTTTCAAAAGTCGAACTGCCTCTAAAATACGCAAGGTACCAATTCCATCAGCATTAGCAGTGTATTCTGGAGTATCAAAAGACACCTTTACATGACTCATGGCAGCTAAATTATAAATTTCATCAGGCTGTGTTTCTTGAATGATTCTGGTAATATTCATAGAATCTGTCATATCACCATAATGCAACTTTAATCGCAAATCAGTATCATGTGGGTCTTGATATAAGTGGTCAATTCTATCAGTATTAAATAAAGATGCGCGACGTTTAAGGCCATGAACCATATAGCCCTTTTCAAGCAACAACTCTGCTAAATAGGCACCATCTTGTCCAGTAATTCCTGTGATGAGTGCAACTTTTCTTTTTTCTGTATTCATAGAATAAATTTTATTTATTTTCAATAACAACTTTTTTATATTTTTCTATATTGGAGACAAACCAATCATATGTTTTTGCGATTCCAATTGATAACTGAATTTCTGGATTCCAACCTAAGGCCTTTATTTTAGAATTGTCCATTAATTTTCTAGGAGTTCCATCTGGTTTTGAGCTATCCCAAATGATTTCGCCTTTGTGGCCAACTACTTTTTGAATTAGGTGAGCTAATTCTTTAATGGTTAAATCTTCGCCATACCCTACATTATACAAATTTTCTGCAGCAATCCCATTCATCATAAATACAACAGCTTTTGCCAAATCATCAACATGAAGAAATTCACGCATAGGGGTACCCGAACCCCATAAGGTAACTGGTGAATTGTCTTGCTTGGCTTCATGAAACTTTCTGATCATGGCTGGCATAACATGAGAGGTTTCTAGGTCAAAATTATCATAAGGGCCATATAAATTAGTAGGCATTAAACTTATAAAATCTCTTCCATACTGCTTTCGAATTGATTCACATGCCTTTACTCCACTAATTTTAGCAATAGCATACCATTCGTTTGTTTCTTCAAGTGGCCCTGTTAATAGATAATCCTCCTTAATGGGTTGAGTTGCATACTTTGGATAAATGCAAGAGCTTCCTAAAAAGATGAATTTATTTACATTAAACTTTACAGCGGCATCAATCAAATTATTTTGAATTAGCATGTTTTCCATTAAAAACTGATAGGGATATTGGCTATTGGCTAAAATTCCCCCAACCCTTGCAGCTGCATCAATTACAACCTCTGGCCTTTCAGTTTTAAAAAAATTATTTACTTGAATTTGATTTCGTAAATCAAGCTCTGAACTATTTCGAAATATTAAATTATTATATCCAATTTTTTCTAACTCCCGCAGTATAGATGAACCTACCATTCCTTTATGACCAGCAACGAATATCTTCATGAATTTAAATTTATTTACTTAATAATTCTTTATACAAATTAACATACTTAAGAAACTGTAGGTTTTGGTCAAAATGTGCGATTGCTCTATCCCTACATTCAGCAATATATTTAGATTTTCCAGATTCAACAACGGTGACAATTGATTCTTTAAAATTTAAAATATCTCCCTTTTGATGAACATATCCTGTATTCGCGTCAGTTGCCTCAGGGCTTCCTCCTGAATTATAGGTAATCACTGGCGTTCCACAAGCAATTGCCTCAATATTAGTAGTTGGAAAAGTATCCATGTAAGTCGGATTAATAAATACCTTAGCAAACGAATACCATTTAACTAACTCAGCCAAATTCTTAGTTCTAGGAATTTTAATGACATTTTTTGGGAGTTTAAATTTTGAATCATCTATTAGACCTATTAAAACAATCTTATAATTTTCAGGTAACAATTCTGAAATTTTAACAATATCATGTATTCCCTTAGCAGTTGTCCAAATATTAGCAACACCTAAAACGACATTGTATCCTTCTAAATTTTGAGAAATTTCAAAATCAACTAATTCATTGGATGAAAGTGGTTTGAATAGACTTAAATCGATTCCATTGTTAATTGTAAGTATGCTATTTTCTTTTAAAAACGACCTATTTAGCTGATTTTGAAGCCAATAAGATGGAGCAACGATAGTCATATTCTTAATTGAATTAAATATTTTTTTCTTATCGTTATAATTAATGTAAGAATTGTCCATCAAAATACTGCGAGGATATTTTTCCTTTTTGGGGCATGCTTGGCAATGTGTTGTCCATTTTAAACATGAAATATCTTCATAATGCGCACAATGACCTGTAAACGCCCAGCAATCATGCTGAGTCCAAACTACCTTGATATCATTTTTTTTTAAATATGAAAATAATACACCAATATGGATGTAATACCCATGAAGGTTATGCAAATGAACAATCTTAGGTTTAATTTTCTTTATTTTAAAAATAAAGAACTTAGTCGAAATATAAGACCCGAACCCATGTCTATCAAACAAAATAGATTTAAGACCATGAAGGTATGCATCAAGTAAATTATTCGTTCGAAAAACATTTTTGCTTTTTCTATTAGTATCTCCTCTACCAAATGCGATAAAATTCGAATATCCATGTAATGAAGCTAAATCAGCAATGCTTTTTGTTATTTGACCGGTACTTCCACTATTAAAACTTGCATTTATATGCAATACATTTTCTGACGCTTTTGTCGAATTTTTCTCGAAAACATCTAAGAAATCATAAGCAAATTTTATTATGTTCTCGTTATAGTTAAGATTATAAGCATACTTCTCAGCTTGGAAATTTTTCAATTGACTTGCCAACTCAACAAAGTCGTCAGGTTTAAAAAAAGAAATCCCCAAATTTAATTGTTCTCTATGAATGGAAATGTCAGAAGCAATTACTGGGACGTTAAGAGATTTAGCATCCTCAATTGATGTACTCCACCCCTCAAATTTTGATGGTTGTATCAAAGCTTGAGCATACTTAATAAGTGCAAGTTGCTCATTTCTTGGAATTAAACCAGTAATTATCAAATTAGGAAAAAGGTAATTTTCTTTTATAAAAGACTCTAAATATCCAAAAAAATCATTATTACCATAAACCGAAGTATTTCCAGTAATTATAACGAGTATTTCAGGAAAATCGACCTTCAATTCCTTTAATGCTTTAAGTATAACTAAATGATTTTTATGCTTCAAAAATTGATTACATACGATAAAATAAGGCCTATTTATCTCATACTTTTGAAGAATTTCTCTTCCAAATTCCACTGGGTCATTAATCGAGGAAAATCTAACCGTATGAATTTTTAAAGATTCTGGAATACTATAATTTTCTACGAAATGCTTTTTTACATCATTGCTAGAAACAATCAGGTTCGAGGCATTTTTGATTAAAAAACTAATCCTTAATTTCCTAAGAAATAGTCGTTTTTTTTCAAAAAACTCTGGAAAAAAAGCATGTTGTAAATCTGGAATCCATGCTGCAACTATCAAATTTGAATTTATTTTCTCCTTTATTGGATAATCATTAATTGCGTAAATACCATCCAATTCAAATTTCTTTGAAATAGGCTCATAAAACAAATTTTTACCCTTAATAACTGAAAAAAGAAATTTTTTTAATATGTCTTTATGCGAAGAATAATCCAACTTAACTTTACTTAAAAACGGAAAATCTAAGTCTTTGATAAAACTTTCATATTCTGGAGAAAAAAACAAATAGATTTTAGGCTGCTTATTAATTGGCAAATAAGAGATAGCTTTTATTATACTTATATAATAATAAATGCCTCCCATCCACTTCCGTGAGAAATCAAAAATGATTCCTATTTTTAATTTTTTATATTCCGAATCCAATTAATGTAATTTTCAATCCCTGTTTGCAAAGAAAATGAAGATTTGTATCCAAAACTAATTAATTTAGAAATGTCTGCGCACCAGTTCAGAGGATCCCCTTCCCTAAAATTTCCATTAAAAACAATTTCACCATTAAATCCCAAAAAACTTTTGAAAATAGTTGCGGCTTCGACAATTTCAATCTCAACTCCATTGGCAATATTTATTACATCAGCCTTAAAGTTAGAATTTAATGAGACCAGCTCAATTGCTTTAACCAAATCATTTATATAAATAAAATCACGAGTTTCCTTTCCTGTACCATATAATTCAATCTCTCCTTCTGCACCTTTCATCCTATGAAACAAATCCCAAAAAAATTGTTTTCTAAGGCCTTCACCAAATGCCGAAAAAATTCTCAATGAGCATGTATTTAGTCTAAAGTTTACATGAAATTCTCTGCAAATTTCTTCACTCATGTATTTATGTATACCGTATGGACTTATAGGATGAACACTATCTTTTTCAGAAACAGGTAAACTACTGGGATTTCCATAAACCGCTGCGCTAGACAAATTAATAAAATTACAGCTTGGATTATATAGCCGAATTGAATTTAAAATCTTAAATACATTTAATGAATTTAATTCAAAATCAAAAAGTGGATTATTTAAAGAGTTTGGTACAGATGCTGCACCTGAGCAATTTATACAAAAATCAAAATCTTGATTTGCAAAAATGAAATCATAATTCATTTTTTCAGTATTTAATTCAAAATACTTATTATGGGTTAGGGCTTTATTAAAATTAGCATTAATGTCGGCTCCAGCAACTTCACATCCTGATTCATTTAAATAATTGGTTAGATGTAACCCAATAAATCCATTACATCCAATTATTAGGTACTTTTTTCTACTCATTGCCTGATTTTAAAATTCACTTTAAAAATGCCAAATTAAATTAAAATTAATAATATTCCTATGATTTACTTATTTCATTAAAAAATCCTCAAATTTTTCACAAATAGAATTAGGTTCAAACTGCTTAATTTTCAATAGAGATGATTTACTCATTTCAGAAAGGATAATTGGGCTATCTATCATCAATTGTAGCTTTAAAACATATGCTTCCTCATCAAAAAGAGGTACTAAAAATCCATTCTTACCATCCTCTATCAAATCCGATGGTCCCGCAACGCAATCATATGAAATCACAGGTAGTCCTGCTGACATTGCTTCTCCAAGTACATTTGGAAATCCTTCAGAGCTAGATGTAAATGCAAATATTTTACTTCTTAAATAGTATGATTCTACGTCTTTTTGTTTTCCTGCAAATTCAACCCTTTCTTTTAAGCCTAACTCTGCAGCTAAGGCTTCTAAGTTCACCTGGTTTTGCTGTTTTAAATGGTCATAGCCAACAATTATTAACCTCCAATTTTCTGCTCTTTTTAATTTTGAGAAAATGCGAATTAAGGCATCGTGGTTTTTCGACTTAATCAATCTACCTACAGATACAATAACATTTTCTCTTGGTAAATCTTTTGCCAGTATTGACCTAATTGGATTTCCAATTACCTGTATATTAGAATGATCATATTTATTTTGATAAATTTCAAGCGCTTTTATAGTTTGTGCTATAATTCCATAGGAGATTGGATACAATTTTTTTCTTAACCATTCCTGAAATGCTCCTAAACTTTTATCTGGTTGAGATCGATCTGATAAAATCACTTCGTGTTTGGTACCTAAAACAGATAACATAACAAAATTATTCCAAAACTCTCCAAAACTTAAAATCCGATAGGGTTTAAGTCGATGAAAGGTTTTTCTAAGAAAGAATAAAGTTTTAAGGGTACTCAGAAATCTCTTATTGTTATCAAAAGTAAAATTTGGTTTGACTACACAAATATTGGGATCAATTTTGTAAAAAATTTCCCTATTAATACCATATAAGACGAGTGTTACTCTGTAGTGAGATTTTTTGACTAAAAAATTCGCCACCTCTGTCATTACTCTTTCCATTCCACCTGCTTGAAGAGAGGGAATTGCTAAAACAATATGCTTTGTCAAACGCGTTAAACTCTTTTATTTAAAACTATCTTTTCCCCAATTTTATAATCCCATTCAATGGGTCTAATTTGATCGAAACCACCTCCATGATGGTGAGTAACCTCTCCAAAGTATAGTTTACCATCAACATCATAGAAATCAACTCTAACATAATCATAAAGTGCCGCAATTTTCTCAGAAAACTCTACCATCTTGTCAAAACTCAAAGGTGGTTGAATTTCTTCACCTCGTATGTATCCTTTTTTAATTTTATCCTTTCCAGCAAAAACGAATGGTAATGGATTCCAATTTCTATCGTAAATATTACGCTTATTTTTGCCTTCTCTGTCTACTGAAACATAAACAAAATCAACCTTTCCATTGATACAATGAATTTTGTAATCATTTGGGATTTTACCATTTTTATCAAACAAAAGCTTTTCAACAATAATAGTAGGTTTCATGTTTTTATATTGCCATTCCCTGTCCAAATAATAGTAATTAAAGGACATCCACCATTTTAAATCTATTTGTAATTTTTTCCAATCAATTTTACTTTTATCCCTTATAATTTGATAATGCCCTGAGTCATGATTGCATTTTACAATTACTGGATAATCAGGAATATTGTTTGGTTGAATGTCTTTAGGATTGGTAGACATTAATTCCAAAGGTATTAAATAATCTTCTCCAAAATGAGCCTTAATATAATTACGTACCTCATATTTGTCCGCCAAAAGAGTGTTAATTGCTCGCCTGTCATTAATTTTGAGCCATTGAATTTTTTCATTTAAAGACCGCGGATTATCTAAATTCAATGCATATTCCTGAGCCTTAGGAAACATCATTTCCAAATAAGCCTTATCAGATAATCTTTCATACCTTAACCACCTGTAGGTTTTATAGGCATATAGTAAAGAATAAAAGAAAAAATTATTTAAGTACTTTAAGTTTTCAATTTTTAATGCCATATAATTTGTTCAAATTTTTTATTTGTAGCCCAATTTTGTGCTGTTTTGAAAGAAACCACAATTGGATGATTAGAAAAATTTAAAATTGGTAAATCAGTGATACTATCTGTGTAACAAAATATTTCTTCAAAATTCTTTCCTGTTTCTTTCAAGTATTCATTTATTCTAATTACTTTCTCATCAACCATGCAGTCTGGACCATTAAAATACCCAGTTACCTTTGCATCAAGAATCTTAATTTTTGTTCCTATAACTTCGTCAAAGCCCATTATTTCTTTAAAATGATTTAAGTAACATTCATACCCTCCTGAAACTATTATCAGAAAATGCCCTTGAGATTTATGCCATTCAATTTTTTCTACAATTTGATTAACTGCGTCAGTTTGAATTTCTTCAGCATATAACTTAGATAGGATTTGGAACTCATTAAAATCAATTCCCTTTAATTTAATGAGCTTTGCCCTTTTTCCAAAATTCATTTTAGGAAAAAACTTTCCCATAAATATTGCCAAGAATCTGTTTCCAAGAAACTTTGAAACAGTTCCCCAGAACCAACTTTTTGTATTTGATTTACAGTATAAAAAATCAACAAATTTATCAGCTGTTTGATATTTGATGATAGTTTCACAAAAATCAAAAATTGCTAAATTCATATCAATTCCAAATTCAGGACATTTACAACTTTAACCATCTGTTCTTTAGTACCTATTGTGATTCTTAGACAATTTAAAAGATGTTTGCTATGGGTTAAATTTCTTACAAAAATATTATTTGCAGACAACCTATTAAAAACCTTCATTTTGACTTCAAAACTTTCAAACTCTATTAATAAAAAATTACCGTGACTTTCAAAAACTGTTTTTACAAAAGCTAATTGCCTTAATTCACTTTTAAAATAATCTCTTGCAAGTAAAACTTCTTCCACATATTTTTTCATATACTGGGTATCTGAAAGGGCCGCTAAAACTGCAACTTGAGCAAAGGAAGTAAAGTTTTTAGCATTTCTTAATTTAGATACTTGCTGTATATTGTTTTCATTGGACAAAAGATATCCAGCGCGAAAATTAGCAAGTGCGAATGCTTTAGAAAATGTTCTAGATACAAATAAATTATCATAATTTAACACGTAATGAGCCATTGTGACTTTGCTAAATTCATAATAAGCCTCATCTACTAAAACAACAGTGTCCTTGTATTTATCAAGGATTTGCTTAATAAAAGATACACTAAGCAAATTACCCGATGGATTGTTAGGATTACATAAATAAATCATTGATGGAGTTACCTCATCAATCATCTGTATTAACCCCTCTTCATTCAAGGTAAAATCTTCATTGTATTCGTAAAAATATACCATTCCACCTTGTGATTCACAAGTTAAACGGAAATTATCATAAGTTGGTCCTAATATAAGTATTGGATCACCTGGAGATACATAGGTGCGAATTAAATATTCGTGTAATGAATCTGAACTTGCAAAATATTGAATGTTTTCTTTTGGTAATTGGCAATAATCTGACAATAATTCCATTATCTCTAAATTGTAAGTGCTAGGGTATAAATAAAATATCTCCTCATCATTTACAAGTTCTATCAATGCTTGTTTCACCTTTGGACTTGGGGGCACACTTGCCTCGTTCCAATCTAACTTTAAAATCTCTTTTCTTGCTTCTGCATTCACTTCCCAAACCTTATGGGATGCAACTTTATACGGAGAAAGGTTGCGTAAATATTTATTTATAAATTTCATATCAAGCTAATTTTTCTTTGTACTGGTTTCCAAGTTGTTCTGTATTCATAAATTTCACTTCTGGCCATTTTTTGAGAATCAAGTCCAACAATTCACTAAAATATTCCAAGTTAATATCTCTGTTTTTTTGGTTCAAACTTGAAACAAAATTAAGTCTATGTGTTGAAATTACCGCGGGTTGTTTAAAAAGGAATGCCACAGCAATATCATTTAAACATCTTTCAATAGCAGTTTTTCCAGTATATTTTGAAAAGCTAGGCTCAAAAGATCCGTTTCTAACAATGCTAATGATTTTATTATTTTCATAGCATCCGCCCCACCTTTTTGTTTGCTTTCTTTTATTTTCCTTATTGGAAGACAATGGCCCAGATTGAATCCTAACACCCTGTAAATACGCTATTTCATTTTCAGCCAGAATCTTATTCCAATTTTGATCCCAAACATAATTATTGGGTATAAATGACTTGGATTTGAAACCAAAAATTTCATTAAAAAGAGCTAATCCTTCTTTAATGTTTGATAAAAGATAGGTAGAATCATCTACTAAATCAAATGCGATTTGAACATTTCTTTTTATTTTCTCCAAATTAGCAGTATGAATACCAAAGAAATTATTTTCAAAAGCAACCAAAAAAGCTTTGTCGCCATTTTGAAGTAAATCTAACCAAAGAGGAACATTAACATGTTCTCTTCCATGAAATTGAGGATAGAATAACTTTGAGCTTATTCCTTCCTTAACAGTTTTTAATATCTGATTTGAACCAAAATATTCTTGATAAGTATCTGGGAAAGGCTTGTAAAAATACTGGGAAAAGTTAGATGCTTTTATTTTATCAAAATCGGGATTTGCCATAACATAATTGGCCGTAATAATTGGATGATTACCATCTATGTCTTTAAACGCCAATAATGTTTCAAAAAGTTTTTTTACATCGCTTTCATTCTCTAATGTATCAACATTTAAATAGGCCGCTTCTGAAGTGTACCCTCCATAAAGTTTGACTTGTTCTGCTGCTTTTAAATTTGGGGTTCTAATGCTGCCCCAATCATCAGATTCAAAAACAATAATTTTTTCTTCAAGCTTTTTGCTTTTGAAACTATTTAAAGCCGAAATACCTATTTTTTTTAAATAATACATTAAACTTTCTTTAGCCTAGACAATGCAAACCGAAATCTTGATTGAAAAAAAAACATTCCGATAAAAAGAAAGACAGAAGTTTTATAGAGCCGTCCCCAAAAATTAAAGGGATACCTAACCCCATTTAAATTAAATGGCACCTTCTTAATTGTTGAATCTGAAATGGTAGACTTTATTAAATTCATAGATTTTGAATTCATAGCCGAAATTATTCTCAACGTAATAAATTTTATTAAGGTTTGATTTAAGTGAATAATTCTGTCCTTTCCAAATATTTTATTAAGTTCAGATGAATTCCTGAATTTATCAATATCTATTATAGCCAAATTAAAACCATTAATTGACTTATTCGTAACAAACAAATCCGAATTAACAGCAGAACCTTCTCTCATTAATCTAGAACAAAAACAAAGATTAAGTAAAGAATAACTCTCCATTACCATAAAAAATTTCGCTAAAAATGCGGCATCTTCAAGATATGGGACTCCCACAGGAAACGGGTTATTTAATTTCTTTAAACATTCACTTCTATAAGCAATTCCCCAGCATCTGTTTGTATCTGCAAAAAAATCGTTTTCGCCAATTGTTGCGTAATAAGTTTTTAACTCGAAAAAATTATCATCGCTATAATTTTCATAACTTGTTCGATATAAACATTTATTATCCGAGTTAATTTTTTTATACCCTAAAATAATCATATCGGATAAAGTATGATTAATTGCCATAAGCAATTTTTTCAAGGTATTAGGTTCTATCTTATCATCTGCATCTAAAAAAACAATAAAATCACCTTCACTAATCAATACCCCTTCGTTACGGGCAACCGAAACTCCTTGATTAGTTTGAGTTTTTAACTTAATGTTTTTAAGATGTCCCATTAAGTCATTCACAATAGAAAAAGTTTCATCTATTGAGCCGTCGTCAATTATTATTACTTCTACCTTTCCATCATCCTCTATTTGAGATAATATGGAATTAATACAATCTTTGATGTAAGGCGCAACATTGAAAGCAGGAATGACAAAACTTAGCAACACTAGATATCTATTTTTTGAATTTAATAAGGATATTATTGAAAAACACTTTCAAGTTTACCCTATTATTCATTTGAAACAAACTCAACACTACTGCGGCCATTGCAAATATCAATTCAAATATAAGAGAGTAAGGATTTGGTAATTGTGTTTTTAGAATCACGCATATACCAACAGCAGCTAAAGTTTGCAGAAATAACTTTATTACATTTGATGAAAAACTGAAATCAAATCTAAATTTCATTATCAAATAGGTAACCAAGGAAGCTAATGAATAATAGGCAACCAAAGCATATCCTAACCCCCTCATGCTAAAATGCCTATATAACAAAATACTAAAAGTTAGTAATAAAATATTTCCTATAATTTCTATGCCTAAAAATAATCTATTTTCACCTTTTGCAATCAAATAAAACCCAGGAATCCATACTAAAACTTTAAAAGGCACATATAAAATTGCTGCATAAATAAAAATTAAGGAAGCATTTAAGTCATCACTTAAAATGATTCTAATCAAAAAAGGTGCTGTGCTAACCAGCAAAACCAAACCTAATGTTAAAATTATGAATGCCAACTCTAACTGGTCATTGATTAGCTTTTTCCAAGAATTGTTCTCATTGATGATACTTGAAAGTCTAGGAAAAAAATCTGCTGCAATGGTTGTGAAAACCATTCCAATGTAAAATTCAATTATTGAGGTTCCAGCATTAAATAATCCAACATTGTGCAACCCCCCAAACTTAATTATATAAGAATTCAAAATGAAGGTTACTGAACTTGATAATATCGTTACAGTTGTTAAACTTAAGCCCAATTTAATCATTGGGCCTCCTCTATTAATCAAATCATTAAATTGAAGCCCAGATTTTTCAATTGGAAACTTCCTTTTAAAGTAGAGTGCAATAATAAATGTAATTATAGCAGAAACTATTAAGGAAGGAATAACACCATCTATTCCAAAATAATAATAAAAGGGTATTGTAAAAAATAAACCAAAAATAGCACCAACAACATTTGAACTTGCTAATAATTGAATCTGTTGAATGCCCCTTAAATATGTAGCTATTCCTCCAGCCAAAGCACCAAAAAGAATACTCAAAGATAATAATCTGAAATGAGCAGTATATTGCTCATTTTTAAAGGCGAAAATACTAATATAAGGTGCAAACAAAAGTAAAAATAAGACCCCAAATGCACCAGTTATATAAACCCAAAACTTAAAAACAGCATAAGTATTTTTTATATGTAAAGTATCTTCAGAACTATTGGCCTTTGCTATATCTCTCACAGCACTTTCATGTATTCCTAATGTGGTAATAGCCTTCACTAGGTTCAAGGTGGAAATAAAAATTCCATTTAATCCTATACCAGAAGCTCCTAATAAAACAGCTGCAAACTTATTTCGTATTAAGCTTATCAATAACCCAATTACTTGGGAGCCGCCAAATAAAAAAGTTGATTTAAAAATAGAACTAAAATTATCCTTCGATGACATGTTAAATATTAATCTTTAATTTAATTTTAAATTCCTCTTTTTAATTCTTGAAATGCTTTTTATGCAAATACTCGGTTAATTTAATAGCGCCAAACTGATTTAGGTGATTCAAAGAAAGCCAATCAGTTCTAGGATTTAACAAAGAGTCTGCTATACTTAAATTATTTAAGTTTTCTATATTAATAACTTTACCAGACCTTGTAACTAGCTCGTATTCAACAGGAAGCGTATTTCTATGTTTTCTCCAGCCTGGCATTTCAATTACATTTAATTCTAATGCGTTTTTCTTGACAAAAGAAACGAAATAATCCAAATAATTTGAATTATAATTAATATTAATCAAAGGAATCTCTGAAAACGTAGTTTCATCAGTCATAGTTTTTTTGATTTGCCACTGGCCGTCTTCCATTTTTGCCTCCCTATGTTGTTTAGAAACAAGCATTTTTAGAATTTCAATGTACAACCATTCGAACTCTTTTAAATAAATGGTTAAATACCTTTCTAAAATGTTTTTATTATAAAAGTGATTTATACATGGATCAATAAATGGGTATTTTTTTAAAAAAGTCCCCTCCATTGAAGAGGTTAAACATAGTAAAACCTTTTTCGGACGCTTATTAGCATTCAAATAATTCTGCAATAATATTACAGATGATTTTATATGGCTACCACCGATACAAAAGTTATAAGACTTTAATCCCTTTTTTGAAAGTAACGAGGCATCTATACCATCCAAACCTGCACTATTTCCAAATATCAAGAGGTCGTATTCTTTATCTTTAAAATTCTTAATTTCATTTACTTTCCTAAAAACTGGACTAAATGCTGCTAAAAGCAAATAAAAAAACAAATTGATAGTTAATAAACTTCCAATTAAATATAGTCCCTTTAATATGTAGAATTTAATATTCAAACTATTTCCCATTACTCATTAATGATAAGAAAGATTTAACCACATTTTCGATTCTATAATTTTCAGGATGCTCAACTTTAAATGTCTCAGCATAATTTTTATTTAAAAACTGCAATACGTGTTGTTCATTTAGGCTCCCAGTTTTTACAGATAATATAGGTTTGTTTAGGATTGCATAGTCTATCAATTTGCTTGGAGTTTGTTTAACTCCAACATTTTCAAAATTAACTACAAAATCCATTTTGCTTAACTCGTATAACAAGATTTTTCTATCAACATAGGAAAAAACCTTAATTCTATCATTATCGGAAATGTATGGAAGAACATAATTAAAGTGAGTTGGGTGTGTGTAAATATGGAATTCGTAGTCCGTTTCAATGGTTTTAAGAAATTCTAATAATTCCTTCGGGTCTCTTTTGTTTTTAATGAAAGAACCTGAATAAGCAAAAACTGGCATATCTTTATCCAAAGTACCTTTAAATAATTCTACTTCATCAAAATTAAACCCTTGTGGTATGATCTTTATTTTAGCCGTAAATTCTTTATAATATGCGGTAACAGAATCTTGGGTAGGTACTGTTATGAAATCAGCTTTTCTGCAAAAGTATTTTTCAATCCATTTAAAATAAAAAGGCGGTTTAAATGAATTATTCTCTTGTCCCATAAAAGGATCTCCACAATCTGCTACCCAGGTTTTAATTGACATTTGATTAATAACAGACGCTACACCCCAATGAATTTGGTGAGGGTTAGCAATCGAAATTAACAAATCAGCTTTGGGATTGACCCTTTTCATAGTTCTTCTCACTAAAAAAAACAATTCAATATCTGGATAGGTAAATAAATAATTTAATCCAAAATTGAGTGCCCTATTAAAAAAACTGATTAATTTAGTATCACTTTTAAAATCAATTATTGGAAACTTCTTTGGGTCAAAAAAACTGAACTTAATATTGTGGTTTGATTCAAAATTTTCAGTTTCTTCATGAAAATTAGTAAGCACCAACACCTCATAATTCAAATTGGCGAGACATTTTGCCAACTCTGTAGTCCGAAAAGATCTAGGTGAAATTTCTGGATAAAAAGAATTAGATACAATTACAATTTTCATCAAATACTTTTTTAAACTAACTCTAAAAATTGTTTTACCACATTCTCAATACGATATTTTTCTGGGTTTTGTAATTCATAGGAATTAGTAAAATCCCCATTCATAAATTCCTCAAAAATTAATTCGGCTTTATTTGTATCATTATAAGAAAAAATTGGTTTTCCCATAAAATAATAGTCTACCAATTTTAGTGATTGTTGCCCTTCTTTTAGGTAAGGAAAATGAATAAAAAAATTCACATTGGCCAAAAGTTTGTACATTTCTTCTCTATCTAAATAAGGAAGCACCTGATATTTGCTGGGAATAAAATTTTCCAATTCACTAAAAATCACACTATCTTCAGTAAGCAAAAGAAATTCAAAATCATACCTGGTCTTGGATAATAATCTTAGAAAGGGTATTGCATAATGCATATAGGAGCGAATATTTCCAGTATAGGCGAATACTATTTTGGGATTAAAAATCACCTCTTTGCTTTCAATGGAATTGGGAAAATAAAATCCTTGAGGGATTACTTTTATTTTCGAATGGAATTCAGAAAAATAACAATCTCTTGCCTCTTCAAGTGGAATCGTTATAAAATCTGCTTTTCTACAAAAATTCTTTTCTATGTACTTAAAATAAAACATTTTTTTAAAGGAATCATTTTTTAGTCCGTAAAAAGGATCACCGCAATCAGCCACCCATGTTTTAGCTATTTTATTCCTTTGATTGTGAATTGATGCCACTCCCCAATGAACTGGGTACGGCACTGCAATTGAAACCAATAAATCATATCCGCGTTCATTTTTAAGTGCATTTTTCACATTAAAATACCATCCAATTTCTGGATATTCAACAAGCAAATTTAGAACTCGAGAAACCACTCTTATAATGTTTCTTTTTAGGCCTCCCTTTTCTGGCAATTTAATATACTTAAACCGCATTGGACCTAAATCCTTTAACTCAAACCCAAATTTCTGAGCCAATTCCACCGTTTTACTTTTCAATGGAGCTACAACAGTAACCTCATTTCCTGCTAAGGCAAAACCCTTTGCTAATTCTGTAGCTCTAATCGATCGAGGAGAATTTTCTGGATAAAAGGCAGTAGTTGTAATTAGTATTTTCATTTATTAAACAAGATTCGATAAAACTTCTGTAATTCTTTCTGCTGCTTTTCCATCCCATTTTTCTGGAATTCCTCCCTTTTTCCATTTACCTGAAATTAAATTCATCATAGGTAATTCCAAATCTTTTGGATTGTTTCCAATAAGTTCATTTGTTCCAACACTAATGGTTTCAGGTCGCTCTGTTGTAGTTCTTAAGGTGATACAGGGTATACCTAAAACAGTTGTCTCTTCTGTAATTCCGCCAGAGTCTGTTATTACACCCATAGCATTACTTACCAGATAGTTAAACTCTAAATAGCCTAAAGGGTCTATTAAAAATAATTTATCGGTGTTTAATTCAATTTTCAATAACATTTTTCTAGTCCTAGGGTGAACGGGAAAAACAATCTTCAAATCTTCAGAAAAATTAGTAATTGCCTCCATTAAACCTTTCAACTGGGTTAAATCATCAACGTTAGATGGTCTATGTAAGGTTAGTATTAAAAAATTACCCTTTTGTAGTTTTGCTTCTTTCCAAATTTGGGGTTCTTTAAAATTTTGTATATTCCTATAAAGAGTGTCAATCATTACATTTCCTGTAAAAAAAATTTTCTCTGCTGGTACACCTGAATTTAGTAAATTCTGACTAGCCCAGCGGGTTGTAGTAAAAAAATAATCTGAAATACTATCTGTAACCATTCTGTTAATTTCCTCAGGCATGCTCAAATCAAAGGACCTAATGCCAGCCTCTACATGTGCTACTTTAATTTGCATTTTTTTTGCAACAATAGAGCAGGCCAACGTTGAGGTAACATCTCCAACTACCAGCACCAAATCGCATGGATTCGATATTAAGTATTTTTCGAATGCCACCATTATTAATGCAGTTTGTTCTGCTTGAGAGCCGCCTCCACAAGCTAAATTAATGTCTGGACTTGGAATATTAAGTTCATGAAAAAATGTTTCACTCATTTTTTCATCAAAGTGCTGTCCTGTATGTACCAATGAATAATCTAACTTTTTAGGTTTAGTTGCATTATGCTTATGCAAGGCATGTATGATTGGAGCAATTTTCATAAAATTTGGCCTAGCACCTGCAATTAATGTTATTCTCATTTACGTATATCTACCTTATAAATATCAACCCACATTCCTAACAAAATCAGGCGCCAATATAAATAATCAAAATTAATTTTACCTGATTTTAATTTCAAATAATAATTAATTGCTTCCTCCCGATTAACTAGGTCACCTAATTTTTCAATACTATTTTTGAATGCATTTTCAAAAGCGCCATCTGGATCGTTTTTAACCCATTGCTCTTCAGCAGTTATAAAACCCTTTTTATCTTTCCTATTATAAATTGCTGGCGGCAACAAATTCTTTAAGGCTTCTACCATTAATTTTTTTGGGGCATTTAATCCATCTAAATATTCTAGGGGCTGGCCCATGGCAAAGCTTATCATAGGTTTATTTAAAAATGGCACTCTTGCTTCAACAGAATGAGCCATTGAATTTCTATCTTCCCAATGCAAAAATCTTGGCAATGGTGAGCAATATAACTGGTGTTGGGTTAAACTACTATGTGATTTTCTTTTAGAATTATACCCTTTAAATGGATGTACAAATTTTTCAAAGTATGCCTTTGGTGGCATTATTTTATTATAAGATTTGAAATGCGATGATTGCTTAGAAAAAAAATCAAACCAAGCATCTGGAAAACCATATGTTAAAAATTTAATAAGGTAACTAAAATAGGTTTTTAGGTTCAAACCAAAATAAAACCTAAACTCTTTTAAAAGTGAAAACCATTTAAACTCTTTAAAAAATTTATACCAACGTAAATTCCTAAACTCTTCATATCCACTCAAATATTCATCAGCACCTTGTCCATTTAGCAATACTTTAACACCATTTCTAGCAGCCAACTCAAACACGTGATAGCCTAAAAACGCACTTTGCGACTGATATGGTTCGTCCATGTGCCACAAAATTTTAGGTGTTAACTTTATTACATCCTCCTTTTTGGGTGAAACAAAGTGCGCTGAAACATTTGTAAAATCAGTTACTTCTTGCATCCATTTTTGCTCACTATATTTAGGGATATCACTAATAGCAGAAAAGGTTTTTTGGAGTTCTGATTTTCCTTCCTCCTTTAATATCTTATTGATTTCACAAACAATTGCGCTCGAGTCAATTCCACCACTTAATGCAGAACCAATTGTTACATCCGACCTCATGTGTAGTTTTACACTTTCTTGAAATTTTACTAAGAATTGCTGCTTTCCTGCTTCAAAATCTTTTGCTTGTGGGCTTGGCTTGAACCTAAAGTAGTTTTCAGTAACTATTGGGGTACCTTGTTGCCAATGAGGTAAATTATTAAAATCAAACTCAACCCTATTAGCAGGCATTAATTGAAAAACATGCTCAAACAAGGTTTCTTCGGTATGGTCCGTTAAACTATAATACAAATAGTCAAAAGCCCTAGGCTTGTTCATAGTTGCTTTCCAACCCGGGTAATTGGTGAATTGCTTAATTTCACTTGCAAAGCAAAAATCGCCAACAGGACTAACCCAATAGTAAAGTGGCTTTATACCAAACACATCCCTAGCTAAAAATAATATACCAGCCTTGATATCAAAAATTGCAATGGCAAACATACCTTCGAACTTTTCAACACAGGCTTTCCCCCAATTAATATAAGCTTGTAAAACAACCTCAGTATCAGATTCTGTTTTAAAACTACAACCTAAAGCTATGAGTTCCTTTCTAATTTCAAGGTAATTATAAACTTCCCCATTGTATGTAATCCAATATTGAGAAGTTTCATCAGACATTGGCAAATGCCCAAGCGGAGACAAATCCAAAATTGACAACCTTCTGTGTGCTAAACCAACGTTATATTCTTGGTTAATATGGTGAACCATAATACTAGGCTGATAGCCAGTTTTTGTTTGCCAAGATGCATCAGGTGTATCTACTCCGCCAGCACTAATATAATCTTTGGTTTTTGAATTTATACAAACATAACCTTCATCGTCCGGTCCACGGTGTTTAGCAATATTATTCATTTCAGCCAAAGCATTCACCTGTAAGCCATTTCCTCTACTAATTATACCTGAGATTCCACACATTTTATATTAGTTACTATTTTTGATCTAAAAATTTACAATCTTTTTTTCCAACTTCTTTTTTTGAATCATGCCATTTTTAAAAAAGAAGTTGTTAGAATTTACTATTTCAAACCTCTTAATTCTCGCACCATATTTCTATTTGTAAAATACATCAAAATTGCATAAAACAATATAAATGAAAACAACACAAAAACTGAATTTAACACGGTTAATTCTACTTTAAAAAAATAAATTACTGCGAATATGCATATCACGACTAATAAAGTCAAAACACCATTTTGCAACCACGATTTCATATAATCCCATAAATCTAGATTAATCAACTTTCCTGTTACAAACCATTGTGGTATACCAACAAATAAAGAGGCAATGCTGTATGAAATGGCTACTCCATAAATACCAAATTGCAAACCAATAATAGAGGCTAAAATGAAAACAATGCCTGAATATAGATTCACTTTAAAATATAACTTCATTTCGCCAAGTGCCATAAATATATTCCCAATCAAGGTTCCTATAGATTGCAAAGCCCCAATAAAGGTAAAAATCTTAAATAAAGGAATCATTTCGCGCCATTGTTCTCCAAGTACAAATAATACAAAAGGTTCAGCCAAAAGAAAACCAAGTCCCATTAAAGGAAATGTGACAAAACTAATGATACGGTTCATTTTTAAATAGATCTCTTTTATCCTATTTTTATCAGTTTGAATTTGCGCCAAAGAAGGAAACATTACTTGTGAAATTACACCACTAATTTGCCCAACTGGAAAAACCATCAATGAATAGGCTCTAGAATACAAGCCCAAACTTTGGTTGCCCAAAAATCTTCCTATTAATAGTTTGTCTAGGTTCCCTAAAACATATCCAAGAATACTCGAACCCATAAGTGGTAAACTATATCCTAATAAATTCTTTATTCTTTCCACCGAAAATTCAAATGCAGGTCGCCAGGAAGAAAAAAGCCATAAAGAAACAACAGTAATTAAGCTATTAACTAACAATTGTACAATCAAACTATAAACCCCAAACCCAAAATAGGCTAATATTAAAGCTGTGCCACCTCCTGCTAACATTCCAAAAAGTTCAACTAAAAAAATAGTTTTAAAATCTAGGTTTTTTCTGAACAAGGTTTGTTGAACATAAGTTAGTGCTTGTAAGATAAAAATCAAAGCAACCCACCTTATTAGTTCAACTAACTGGGGGGTTTTATAAAAATCTGCAATTAAATTACTAACCCAAAATAGCAGCATAAAAAAGACCAGACCAGTTAACAAGTTGAACCAAAAAACGCTGTTCAAATCTTTGTTGTCTATCTGTTCTTTTTGAATAAGTGCTGCCCCAAAGCCAAAATCATTAAAAAGCTGCATAAATCCAGTAAAGACTGTAATCATCCCAAGCAGGCCAAATTCAGTGGGAGACAATAACCTAGCAAGAAATATTCCAATTGAAATATTTAAAACTTGCTTAACAATTTGGCCCCCACCCGACCATTTAAGACCTTTTAGGGTTTTTTCTTTATGTGAATTGCTCAAAAGAATTCATATTGTATAATGTTCGCCATTGCTTTTCCCAAACCTCCCTGCTGTAATAATGATTAAGTAAATCGGCATTTTTACCTACATCTCTAGTGCCTAATTTATCAAATTCATTAGCTACAAGGGCATTGTCAAAAACCTGAAATCCTCTATCCATAAAGCTTTTAAAAGAAGTAGTGGAATTGTTTACATAAACTTCTTTCCCGAGAGACAATAGGCTCAAGGTTACACCCATTGCCTCTTGCCTTTTATGGTTAAAAATTGCAATGTCGATTGTATTTAAAAATGCTTTGTATTGATCCAATGACATAAAATTTTCTATTGGTATAAAACGGTCACCAAACATTTCAAATCCAATTTGCTTAACCTTCAATTTATAGTCTTCATAAGGGCCATATGAAAGCGGGCAAAATATCTGAACATCTTCTTTATCTCTCAACCATTCAAATATTTCTTGGTGATGATTGCTAGGGTCTGTAGAGTGGCCAATTAAAATATTTAATTTAGACGTTTTCTTTGTTTCCCCATATTGTTCGGCAAATATGTTATCAACCACATTGCTAAGATAAACTGGATGATACAAAAATTTTGCATTTGAACCATAAAACTTATTTGCCAATTTTGAATCTCCTTCAATGTGGGTTAAATGAATTTTCACACCCCTTAAAACATATTTTCTTATTCGGTTCAACCAAATGGTTTTTTTATTAAGAGTTCTTCCGCTGTAAAGGTACAAATCTGTTCCCCCGTAAATTACCCAAACCAATTTATTCAAAGCAAAAGGAAAAAATAAGAAATAATGTAAAGCAGGTATTCCATGCATTACTATTCTATCTGCTTTCCAAAACTGCTTAGCTACCTTAATCAGATTCATGAAAAAATGAATTTTAAACGGCGAACGAATAATAGAAACGGCCGCATCGGATGGGCTGATGACATCATTTTCACCTAAGATCAAAAAATGATGTTGGGTACTATCAAATATTTTATTTAATTGTTTTACCAAGGGAAGTGTAAACTTATCTCCTTGCATAAAATGAACTATGTAAGTACTTTTCATTCTTGCAACATTTTTGCAAAATGGTTTACAAAATTCTCCGCACTAAATTGATTTTCTAAAAAGAGGTCTTGAGCTTGTTTAGCCATTTGTTCCAATTCTTCTTTTGGCGTATCAATTAGCTTTAAAATTATTTGTTCGGCATCACTCATATCCCATTTTAAAGGGATATACGTTTCATTCTTTAAATAAAAATTAGGGAAAGTTGTTAAGTGCTCCATTGTTGGCTTAATCAACACACTACCCGATTGAAAAATCTCAAAATCACGATAACAAACTTCTCCCCAACCAAAAGGACTAAATGAAATTCGAGAACGTTGCATTTCACTTAAGTAGTCAGATTTATTAATAAAGCTTCCTGTTTTAATATTATAGGTCGAACTAAACCTACTAAGTAGACTTAAAAGCGCAGCCCTTTGAAAAGAATAACGTGTGTCTTTAGAAATAGAACCTCTATAAGAGGTAAGCAAATCTCTGTAAGAAAAAGGGCTTCTTGTCCTAAATTTATTGTAATAGTTTGATCCTAAAATTGCAGTACCAATAGGATAATACCCTGATAGTGGAAAGTACCGATAATCCACCATTCCAATGTTCCATGATAGTCTAAATTTATGCAATTGAGAGACATCAGTGGTGTAATACTTTATATTACTTGGAGTAGCACCTTCAGGAATCCAGCACATAAACCCTTTATCACCATTGTTAATTGTATAAAGATTCAAATCTTTATACAGTTGCTTTTTTAAATGGAGATCAACATATTGGGTCAAAACCAAGCATTGGCTGCCTGTGCTATCAGAGCTATCAAATAACACCACACTACCAATTTTAGATTTTGCCTTTTGTAAAAAAGAAATAACTGGAGAAATATCAATTGTCTGGTCTGTTGTATCAAAATAGCTATTGAAATATCTATATTCAACCCATAATTGGTCACAATTAAACAAATTCGAATGATTTTGATTATAAAAATAATAAAAATCGAATCCATTAATTTTCAAAGCCTTTTCCCATTTAAACAATGGAAAAAAATCATTGAAGCCCCTAGCCCAAGACTTTTGATTTGTTAGAATATGGATTTTCAATTCTATTTGAGATAAGTAGTAATTAAACCACAAATTTTAGCAACTTGTTCCTCCTCTAATTCATAAAACATTGGCAGACGTAAAAGCGTGTTAGTGTAATGATCACTATAGGGTAAATTTCTGCCATCGTGTTTATTTTCATAGAATGCACTTTTATGTAAACTTAAGTAATGAAAAACAGAAAGTATATTATTGGCCTTTAAGAATTCAATTAAAGCAGTTCTTGTTTCTAAATTTGGCAATAAAATATAGAACATATGGGCATTATTACTTGCAAAATCTGGAAGTGATGGAAGTATCAATTTCCCTTGGGCTTGCAAGTCTTCCAATTGATTAAAATATTGATGCCAAATTGATTTTCGTTTTGCTTGAATATCTTGTAAGTTTTCTAATTGGGCAAACAAGAAAGCAGCAATAATATCGGAAGGCAAAAAGGATGAACCTATGTCTACCCAATTGTATTTATCTACCTCGCCTCTAAAGAAGGCTGAGCGATTGGTTCCTTTTTCTCTAATAATTTCGGCACGTTCAATGAACCTTTCGTCGTTTATGGCCAATAATCCCCCTTCGCCACTCATAATGTTTTTCGTTTCATGAAATGAGAATGCAGCCAAATGACCAATAGAACCTAATGGTTTTTTCACACCATTCTTATCAGTATAAAAGGCATCAACTGCTTGAGCTGCATCTTCAACTACAAACAAGTTATGTTTACTGGCAAGCTCCATTATAATATCCATATCACATGCAACACCGGCATAATGCACAGGCACAATGGCTTTTGTTTTTGGTGTTATAAGTACCTCAATGGAGCTTTCATCCATGCCTGGATGGTCTGTTCTGCTATCTGCAAAAACAATTATTGCTCCGCGCAATACAAAGGCATTAGAGGTAGAAACAAAAGTGTAGGAAGGCATGATAACCTCATCTCCTGGCTGAATATCTAATAACAGGGCAGCCATCTCAAGAGCATCAGTGCAGGAAGTTGTTAGTAGCACTTTTTTGAACCCATAGTTTTGCTCGAACCATTGGTGGCATTTTTTTGTAAACACACCATCTCCACTAATTTTTCCAGACAAAACTGCTTGGTAAATGTAGTGGCCTTCTTTGCCAGTGAGGTAGGGTTTGTTAAAGGGAATCATTTTGAATTATTAATAAGGGACAAATTTTGCCTTTTCAGGCAAAAGGAACTTCATAAATTTTATTTCATCTTCAGACTGCCTTTTGGTATAATGACGATTCGAAACATCGAAAAAAGAAATATCAGTATCGTTAAAATCAATTTGGTCAGATGATTTTACAATTTTAATTTTATTGGAATTTATATTTGCTTGGCTTAAATATTCATTTAATTTTTCAAATTTTGTTTCTAAGCTTATGTCAATGAATTGGAAACCAATTTTATCAGAAATAGATTTAGCAGGCGAACCAGCGTAAATATGATTTTCTTCCATATCCTTAGTAACAACAGAACCTACCATCGCCATAGATTTGTCCTTTGCTTTGATTGGTGATACAATGCAATGACCAACAAACCACACATCATTGCCAATTTCTAATGGTTTATCCATCAAAAACCTGCAACCTTCCAAAGTATCGCCAAATTTAATATGACTCCATAATTGGGAATGAGCTCCAATCCCACAATTATTGCCAATTGTAGTTCCTCCAATTGAATCGATTATGGTGTATTGACCTATCCAAGCATTATGACCAATCGAGCAAGGTTTATATCCATGAATATTCGTAGAATGCTGGATTTTGGAGTAATCACCAATTTCAAAATCATCACAAATAATTTGCACATTTGCACCAATAAAACAGTTGTCTCCAATTTTAATTCTCTTTGCCTTTCCATTAACACCTCTTATGGAAGCACTTGGATCAATAAAAGAATTGATTCCAACTTCTAAATTTTCAGCTTGAATATTTATCATATTTTAAAATATAATTTAAGTTTTTATATAATAATCTCTAAAGTATCTAAAAAAAATTACAAATAATAAAGGATTATTCAATCTAGAATATTAAAGCATTAATATTAATTTGAAATTTTGTTATCCAAGGAATTCTAAACTACTTAAATTCAATTGTCTTCTTTTTTAAATATTTTATCAATCATATAAATAGGCTTATTCTTTGCACCTTCAGTGGTTTTGCCCAAATATAAAACTCTGACACATAAAAAGGAGACTATCATACCTGATAGGAACAAAATAACAATTATAAACTTGCAAATCTAGTTACCAAAATATTACCAAATAGATAACTGCAAAATTGAAAATCTATAAAAACTACATCAATATTTAAATAACAATGCCTGTTTTGACTACAAATTTTTGGTGTCTATCTGAGTAAGAAAAGTAGCATCCATGGTCAAAATGACTTGATTCAATTTCAGAAAATAAAATCGTAATTTAGAAAATATTCAAAATAAATGAAAGTCTGATAAAAACTACATATGAACTATGTAAAACAAAAACCTAATTATAAACTTTCTTTTTTATTTTCAAAAAATAAGACAAATCTGCAAGGGCCGCTTTCCAACGATTAATATTTTTTTGCCTTTTTCTCAATAATACCATTTGCTTTAATTCTTCTAAATAAACTTGATTAAAACCGAATAATGGGGCCCTTTTGAAAGTTTGTATTTCTCGGTTAAAAATATTTTCGAAAAAGCTCTTTAATTCAACCTCCCAATCAAAATCTAATTGACGCTTTGTAAGATTAGGTTGTGATAGTTTTTCGAGATAAGCTGCATCATCCAAATCCAAATGTATAATTTCTTCAATGGTTTCTTTTATTGCATCAGGGCCTTTCATCCAAATGAAGGAATCTGAATTAAAATCTCTATCAACTAATGGATTACCATAATAAATAGGTATGCTATTTACAACCATTGGTTCAAATATTTTTTCTGTGGTATACCCTTCACATACTGAATTTTCAAAGGCAATTGTAAATTTATAATCCTGAATGAAATCAAGCTTTTTATTAATGTTGTATCCAATATTGTTTAAATACTTACCACCTGAATCAACCTTTTTATATAAAGATAACTTTTCAAAAAACTCTCTTCTAATGGGATCTGCAGTTACCGAGTTAGAATAAACAAAATTGCAAAAGCGTCGATTTAATAAAAACTTAGAATCCTGAAGCACTTTATTTTTAACTTTATTGAATCCATCAGGAATAAAATTATAACCATAGATAAAATAAAGTGGAAATCTAAAATAACGGTCATCAAAATTCAAATGATGAAATCCAATAGCATAATCTGTTAAATTGAAATCGGGGACCATATTTTCTCCAACAAATTGAATTTTTATACAGCTATTGAAACGAAGGTTTTCGTACCCGTAATTTGAGAAAAAGCAATAATCTGGATTATTACTTACTTCTACTTCATAATACCTCTTTAAAAAAATGATAAAGAAATTATCACTAGGATTAAATCCTTCCCAAAAATCTACGAAGCATACTTTTAATCTTTTCACAGGATTGTATTAGTATTTTTTACCATAAACTTTGCAATGCTACATAAAATAGAACTTAATTGCTATTATAATAGGATTAAATTGATTGAATCCTATTAAATTCTGGAACTACTATTTCAATTGAGGATTACTATCTTTTAAATTAAAATTTCTTAATGATGTAAAATGGATTAAGATAAAAAAAAAACAATTTGTACAAAGCAATTGAAAAAATATTCTTTTTATTCAAGCCAAAAAAATCAAAAGATTGCTGTAAAAAGAAAATAAAATATTCATTAGCTATGTCTAACTTACTAAGATATTGAAATACAAAAAGCTTTCTAACTTGAAAATTGGTACGATATGAAATTTGAAATAGCGTTGCTTCTCCAGAGTTACTAAGTGATTTTTCATGGGCACGATATCCGACAGTTACTTTATCAAAAAAATACAATTTTTCACCAGATTTGGTTAACTTCAACCACATTGGGTAATCTTCAATAAGTCTGTTTTGTTCATCGTACCCTCCAATTTTAATAATAGCTTCTTTTTTGAAGAAAAATGAAGGCGTAAATTTAATTCTATCTGAAACAAGCAGCATTTTAAACTGGGATTCGGCGCTAATCTCTTCGCCCATGAATTGGACAGGGAAAACATCTGGTGAAACTCGAATTAGGTTTATCTTTTGAAAATCATTTTTATATACTTCAACTTTACTAAAAATTATGTTTGCCTTAGGGTTTTCTAAAACAAAATTCAGGTTCTCCTCTAAGCATTTAGGAAATAGTATATCATCGCCTGCAATCATTTTTATATATTCACTTTGACAGGCCTTTAGCATTCTATTACAATTAGCAGATATTCCAGTATTTTTAGTAACTTTTAGCAATTGAATGCTGTCAAAGCGCTTTTTTACATCAGTCCTATCAATCCAACTTTCAACTACTTCAATTGTATTGTCTGTAGAAAAGTCATCAGAAATAATTAATTCAATCTCCTGATGTGATTGATTAAAAACACTTTCAAGTGTCTCAATAACATATTGACTCGAATTGTAAGTGGTAACAGCAACACAGATCTTCATACTAATTTTTACTTTTCTAATTTTAAAAATCCTTTAACTTAGTCCAACCATTAGGTAATTTCAAAAGTTTAACTCCTGTTATTATATATAACATCAACAAATCTCTTTTTAAATCCCACCTTTTAACAAATCCAAATATTGTAAATGGGAATTTTATTAATATGATTAACACTGTTTTAATTTTAGCAAAAAGGTTAGCATACTTTACCCAATATAATTTATGGTAAAATTCAACAACCTCTTTATGCTGCTTAAACCCCTCAAACAAACTATTTCGATAGGATTCACTTAGTCTTTCTGATGGAATAAAATGTTTAAATACCAATTCCTTTGTATAAAAAAGCTCAAATCCCATTAATTTAAATCTCAAGCAAATTTCTGTGTCACCTCCAGAACTTAATTGATTACCTACTCTATCCAATAATAAGCTAGGTAAATTATCAAATGCTTTCAAAAATAAAGACCTTCTCAAAATCATGCCTGCACCTGTAAGGTAATTATTTTCATTCAGTTTACCTGTTGGGGTTTTGGAATCACCAATAGCATATCCTCCTTTATATTCTTCAAACCAATCTGGCAAAACTATTTCAGCTTCTGCTTCACCAAATCCGCCAAGTGCGCCAATCTTGACATCTTTATTCATAACAAAATCTCCAATTTGTAAATAATTTTCCGATAGCCAATTATCGTCATCACAAAAGACAAGTATTTCATAATTTGAAGCTAAAGCTCCACTAAACCTTGCATTGCTTAATCCTTGTTTGGGCTCAGATAAAACCCTTAATGGAAAAGGTGCGCCTAATTCAAGCCATTTTTTTTCTGCAATTTGTACTGTTTCATCTTTAGAATTGTTATCCACCAAAATAATTTCAACAAATAGTCCTTTTATATTTTGTTTTGCTAAATAGATCAAGGTCTGAGCAATTCTTGCCTCGCTATTATAACAACAAACAATTATTGAAATCCCCTTATTCAATCCTAAATTTCTTTAAACTTATTGAGACGAAATTTAACTCTTTGCCAAATTGCAGATTCAAACTTCCAACTTAAACACTCCAACCAATTTAACTCACTCTTATATGAGGCTAAGGCTTCAGCCTTTAAGGATGGCTCATAGATTTGGTCAGCAATAAGTGGCAATTTGAGATACAAAACATGACGCATTTTTTTTGAACTGATAATGTTTCTATCCTGCAGTTCTTTCAGCAAAATTTTATATTCCTTAAAATACAAACCTGATTGATAAGATTTCCCGGAAAGGTCTTTATCATGGTTTCTAAAATAATTTAAGAGCTTGCCAACATAGGCAACCTTTGCATTTTTAGCCAGTAATATCCAAAAAAGCCAATCGCCACAAAATGAAAAAGATTTAATGATATCGGTTTCTTTTGTAATAAATTTTTTATTGAATACGGCCATGCTTGCATTGTAAATTGCATTGCCTTTAACCATCTTTTCATTAATAAAGTCGACTCCCTTCCATTTATCAATTGAATCTGTGTTAGGAGAGGTCCACAAAGTATTTCCAATTGCATCAATTGAATAAGACCCTGTGTAAACTAAACCTAGTTCATTATCGCTATCAAAAACTTGCATTACTTTTTCTAAAAAATCAGTCTCACAAAAGTCATCACTTTCTGCTATCCAAACATAATTCCCTTTGGCCAAAGCTATACCTTTAAACCATTGAGAAAAAACAGAACCGCTATTTCTGTCATTCAAAACTACATGGCTAACTTTAGGATGATTGGCATATTGATTTATTATTTCGCGACTATTATCCAATGAGGCATCATCTAAAAGGACCACTTCAAAATTTTGGTAGGTTTGACCCAAAACAGAGTCGATTCTTTGGTTTAAGAATTGGCTATGATTAAAATTTGGAATGATGATACTAACTAAGTTCAAATATCTAAGGCTATTGCTGTTTCTTCTAAATATTTGCGTCCCCATTTCCTGCATGGCTCAAGATGGTTGCCTTCTGCCCATTCATTCCAGGCATTTATAAATATAAAGTTCTCTTCTTTTGAGTAAGGGTTGAACCTATTAATGACAGAAGTTAACCATTTCCCATACTTTTCTGGGGTGGCATTTTCAAAAATAATGGCTCCAGATTTTCTTCTAGCAGAATTATCCCATGATGGCGTAACGCAAGGATAAAACTTATAGTCTGGCCATTTCGCATTCACACATTTACTTACCAATTCATTGTAATCGTAAATCTTATTTTCACCTAATTTGCTTTGGTTCAAACCAATCTTTGTCACTAATTTTTCGAGTAGAGTTGGCTTTCTTTGTTTGTACTTAATCGAGAAATCGGGTTGAAAATCTACGATTGCATCAAATCCATAAGAAGTTGGATTTACTTGAACATCATTGATACCCTTTACTGCTATTAAATACAAACCTGAAAAGCCATTTTTAAGGGCTAAATCTCTCCAAATCGAAGCAGTTACTGCAATATCAGGGAACAAGGCAGTTCTATAGATCATCAAAACTGGTTTCCCATCAATGTTAATATACCTATTATCCTTAAAAAACCTAAGAAATTCTTCAAAGTGATTGATATCATCCTCTTTACTATATTTCTGTTCCAGCAGTACTTGATTGTTTTGCCCATCCCAATTTCTCGTCCAGTTTTCGTTCGCCCAACAAATCATGAAAGGCAGATCCTCTTTTTTATTGCCAAGTTTTCTATCCAAAGGCTGATTAAGCACTTTTTTTCCTTGAAACCAATAATGATAATAACAAAATCCTGTCAAACCATAAATTTTTGCATATTCTTCTTGAGCCAATCGAGACTCTTCAAGTCTCAAATCGTAGAATCCTAAATCGTCAGGCAACTGCGGTTGATAGTGTTTTTTAAACCTTGGTTTGGCTTGAGTAACATTTATCCACTCGGTAAAACCCTCTCCCCAGAATTCATTGTTCTCTGGAATAGGGTGAAACTGAGGCAAATGAAAAGCGATTGCTCTTAATGTACTTTTTGTCATTTCTTAAAAACCTCCTTTACAACCTCTAAGTATGCTGTTCCCTCTGAAATCGATGGCTCTAAAAAGTTACCCTCAGCCCATTCATTCCAAGCATTAATAAAAATAAAATTTTCGCTTTCAGGTCGGTTTTGTTTAATCAGTTCTTCTTTATCTTTTAAAAGATATTCTTTAAAAACTTCAGGTGTTTTATTAACAACCATAATCCCTTTGTTTCCTCTTCTAGGTGTGTTATCCCATCCAACTAAAGCACATGGAAAATACTTATGTAGCGGCCTTTTATCCATCAAAGCCTTTGCCTTGTCATAAGCATATATTTTATGAAATGGATTAAAAGAACCAAATTTCAAATTATTAATTGCTCTTTTAAAATTGAATTTTTCATTAAAGCTCAAAGGAAGAAACCCCAATTTTGGTTGAAAATTTAGCACATCATCAAATCCTAATTCAAACAAATCTTTCAATTCAGAATGGGAATTAGAACCAACTAAATAAAGGTCATCAATGCCATTTTCTTTGGCAATTTCTCTGAACATTTTTAATGTTTCTTTTATTCTGGGTATATGAGTTGGTCTATAGATGATAAATACTGGCTTATTATCAACTTTGATGTATCTGCTGTCTTTAAATACATTTACAAGCCAATTCATGTGCATTTGGTCATCTAATTCACTATACTCTTGTTTAATTAGTATTTCAGTTTCCTCACCTAGCCAGCGACGACTCCAAGTTTCGTTTGCCCAACAAAGTAAAAACGGCAAATCCTCTTTTGGATTTTTTAACTTTCTATCTACTGGCTCATTTAACAATCGCTTTCCATTAAACCAATAATGATAAATACAAAAACCGTAGATACCAAACTCTTTTGCCATCGCTTCTTGCATCAACCTTGCTTCTTCAAGTCTTAAGTCGTAAAAGCCTGTAGAAGAAGGCAAATTTGGTTGTTTATGCTTTTTAAATTGTGGTGAAGTTTTCGTAACATTTGTCCATTCTGTAAACCCTTTACCCCACCATGCATCATTTTCAGGTGTTGGATGAAACTGTGGAAGATAAATTGCTAATGGTTTGATATTATTACTCATTTAAGCTAAAATTGATAAATATTCTTTTACACATTTTTCCATATTAAACTTTTCAAATGCAAGTTTTGATAGTTTAACTTTACTGTTTAAATAATCCAAATCAACAACATATTTTTCAATTAAATTGGCTAAGACTTTTGGATCAACTGGTATACCCTTAACAGTTTCGATAATGTCTCCAGCAATTCCATCGGGTGTATTTAACATTTCTTCAATTGCTCCAACTGTGGTAGATATTACAGGCTTTCCCATAGCTAAGCATTCAATAACTGAGTTAGGAAGGCTTTCACCTTCAAAATAGGTAGGCAATAATCCTAACTTAGATCTTTTGATATAAGGAAAGACATTTTCTATGTATCCAGGAATTTCAATAAAGTTATTTGATACATATTTATACCTAAAAGGGCTAACAAGATCACCCATCCCTATAAGGGTTAGCGAAACATTTAATCCTTTCTCCCGTAGCAAAAAAACAGCTTCTACAGCCTCATTCCACCCTTTTTGGGAAATTGCCCTAGAATGCAATAGAATATTAAAATCGTTCCTATCAGCAATAACATCATTTTGGAAATCAGGCACTTCAAAACCATAAAAAATCCTTTTGGCCTTTTCAAATACCAAACCATTCGAGATAAAATTGTTTAGTTGCTCCTGAGTAGTATAAATTACTTTATCAAAACCTTTTGAATGCAATTGAAGCAATTCCTTTGTTTGTTCTGGATTGTTAATATAGTGAAACTCGTAGTGGCCATGTAAAGTCAAAACCAAATTTAGGTCTTTTAATTGTTCCTTTACTTTAATTAAGCTATTGTTTAGAAGAATAGCATGGCTATTAAAATTTTTTATTTGATTCCTCTTACAATACCTTTTAATTAAAAATTGTCTTAATAAATCTTGCAGATTTTGTACTTTCTTGTATTTCCCAAAAAACAAAAAAGTATTGATAAACTGTAGTAATCTTGCTATCCAATTTCTATCTGGTTGAAATAATGAAACCCAAGTAGAGAGTTCTTTTTTTTGAATTTTATTCTTAGAAACAAAGGTATTAAATTCCAAAAAATGAACCTCAATTGAGGATGCTAGACTATTTGCGAGTCTTATGGCAAACATCTCGGCCCCACCATCGTGAAAACTGTCAATGCCAATTAAAATCTTTGGGTTCATTTAAATGAAAATAGAAATATTGAATAATCTTTTAACTAGTTTTTTCAATTTAGAGATTTTAACCTCTTCAATTTGGGGTAAGACTTTATTTTGACTTGCCAAAATTGCATCGGTTTGCATAATAAGGTCAATGTTGGAATCTATTTGCTTTAAATGTTTCGCATAAGCTTCAAAAAAAGGCTTTAATAATACATCATGTCCCTTCCATATTTCGGTATTTGTTCCTTCTGTAAAATGTATAAATATGATCGGATACTCACCATTTATAGAGACATTTCCGTTGGCATCTGACATTCTCTTACATTCGACTCTATTCCAATTTGAAACATTACATCCTTTATGCCTCAAAACACCAACTCCTTCAAAATAGCTATGAAAAATATCTAAATACTTTTGATCATCATGAAAACCATTCTCTAATTTTTTCTCGCATGCTGTCAAACATAAATTTGCCCAATAGCGCATTATATCCCTACCTTCAATAGTTGATCCAATGAATCCTCCATTGTAAATTCCATGCTTGAAATTATGTACAAAGTTAAACCAATCAAGCTTTGGGTCTAGTGAGCATCTCCAATGGGGTGAAAGTAAAACTTTATATTTTCCTAACTCATCAAACAAGAAATCTGGATTATTAAAAAAGTACAAATCAGAATCTAAATAAATAACTCTCCTGTTAATGTTTTTTTCTAGGAGATGATTAATTAAAACGGGTTTCATGGACCATCTAAACTCATCCCTATACTTCTGGTAATACTTTTCGTAAATTTGGTCGAACTGCATTCCGTTAAGTTCATCCATTAAAATTGGAATAAAAAATGGATGTAGTGTCCTTAATTTTTCAATTGTTTTTATGTTCAAATTTTCTTCAGCAAAAAAGGAGTGAAATTCAAAAGGCAATTTACTGTGTTGCAAAATTGATTCAAATAATGCAATTGCATGAGTCAAATGACTTTCAGTAATTATAGTTGTATAAGTATTAATAAATTTATTATTAATAGCCATTGCTGTTTTTTAATTTCCTTAACACAAAGGCAATTTTCACTGAATTCAAAAAGCTTTTCCTTTCGATCCAAGCGAGAAAAATATTCTCTTTGTTTTTTATAATTACATTTCGAATTTGATGTATGAAATAGTTAAACTGGCTTAAACCTGTAGGCCATTTTTGAAAATTAATATAATTTAACTGATGAATTCCTATATACCTAGCCATTAAGCTAGATTGGATTTCTTTTTTTGATATTTTGAGGTTAGAAATCATACAGACTAAACTTAGCTGCGGAAAAAATCCAATTAAATAATCAGCCTTTAGAACTTGATTACACAAAACTAAATCAGAAACTTCCAGATAATTTTGACCTTGCCAATCCTCGAGGTGTTTTCCGAAATTAAGGTAAAAATTATTTGAATAATTCTTTACTAATGCTGTTTTTAAAACGAGACCAGATCCTATAGGAGCAATACTTATCACAGGCAAATTGGAAATAACAGTTTGTTTTCCTTCAAGGTAGAACTTGTCATTTAAACTATAGTATAAGGAATGATCACCTTGTTCAAATTGAGGCTTTATGCTACCATAAAATGCGCCTATGTATGGTTTATCATTAATAATGGTCAGTACTTGTGTTAAGTAATCTCTTTCTAAAAGCAAATTTTCTTCCAATAAAATTAAGTTATCACCGGTAGCATTTTCAATACCTTTAAATCTTGATTCCCCTAAACTCTTATTCAATGTATTTATTATTTGGCTTTGGGGTTGCCAACTTAAATCAATATTGTCTTCAGCTAAAAGTCTATCGCTATGATTAACAATTATTATTTCCCAATCTTTATAATTTAAATCTTGAAGTTTTAATGACAAGAGCAACCTTCTCAAATTAAATATTTGCTCTCGCTTTGTACTAATAATTACAGTAATACTAATCATTTGTTAATTGCTGGATTTCTTTTGTTAATGCTTCTGCTATTTTAGTCCAATCTAAATTATCATTAGCGTGTTTTCTAATTTCTTCTTTGTTAACTTTACCTTGTTGAATAAGATTTAGCCACTTGATTACTTCAGCTGCATGCTGCTCATGGTTACCAGGTTCGCAAAATGATGCAAATTCTGGGCTTAAATAATCACGAGTTCCACCAATGTCTGTTGTAACAACAGGGAGTCCACATGCAATTGCTTCATTCATTGCATTGTTTGCCGTTGAATCTATAAGCGGTAAAAACATTAAACTTGCTTCCTGATAAAGTTTAAGTAAATCTTCATTACTTAAATCTGCAAACCAACTGACCTCTTCATTTACAGAAATTTTTAAGAATTCTAACCTTTCTCTAGCATTCCATGGAACAACACAGTTTATTTTTAGGTTAGGTATTTCTTTCTTTATTAACCTTATCGCCTTTTCAAAAGTTGAAATATCCCTCAACCAATGTCCAACAAACACAATTGCAGGTTGCTTTGGAAATTGATAATCGAGAGGTGGTTTGAAGAAATCCAACCTAACACCATGATTAATTTGATAAACTTTTGTTGAAGAAATCCCTTTAAAAAACTTAGTTTGTTCTGAACTCAAGGTAATGATTGCACCCAGTTTAGAAAACTCATTTAAATCTTTCCAATTAAGTTTGAACCAAGAAGGAGGTTGATGAACAAAAATTATGATTCTCTTTTTTAATTCATCAGGTAAACTATAAAAAACAGCCCCATATTGATTTTCAGAAAATGCTAAAAAAAGCAAGGCGTCTGGATTTAACGTAAATGATTGAACCAAACTACTTGCAGCTATTTCATGTTTATACTGTACAAAAGGAGAAAGTGTTGGACGACCGTATGGAACCTGAGGCTTGTAAATTCTTAGTTTTTGCTTGATCCATTTATAGCTTTCCTTAGTTGGTTGCAAATCATAGTTAGATACAAAAACACTTTCAAAGTTATTATCATTTAGTTTTCCTAATTCAGTAAATAACGCATCAAAACCGCTTATAGATGTCATGTGATTAAAAGATTCACGCATAAATAGAAACATTCGAATCTTTTTCATTTTAGCTCAAATATTTTAAATGAAAAAATCAATTGCTCTCTATAAATTTAATTGCCTTTCTAAGGGCTAAACGTTCTGACAACAGCATAGATGCGTCAAATATTTTTCTTCCAACTATCATTTTTTTAAAATCCATAAAAAAACTTTTAAAAGATTGCACATAAGGTCGCTTTTGAAATCTAACATGCTCTAGCAAGGAATTTGAATAAACATTATAAAATTTTCTTTTCAATAAGTATTTTCTAGATAAATGTTTTGTGGGTATATAGTGATACAGTTTTAAATTTGGAAATAATCCGTTATTATATCCTAAATCAATAGAAGTGTAAGCCATATCTACATCTTCCGAACACATTTGAATTTTACCTTTCTTTCCTAAATTTTTCCTTACTGCACTTTCCGATGCAATTCTCTGGTAGTGTTCTGCAATATGCTTTCTGATAAACATTCCAGCGCCACCTGGCGTTGTTTCCCAAGTGTACTCTTTTGACATCCTTTTTTCAGCAATATACCTTGAACCTATCATTTCAATGTAAGGTAAAGCATATTGAGGAACATCGACTTCAAATCTTGCAATTTGACTTCCTCCGAAGGATCCCAAATCTGGTAAATCATCAGCTATCTTTAAGCCATTAATTACATATTCAGAATCAATTGGGGTATCATCATCTAAAAACAATAATAGATTCGCTTTAGCTTCAACTACTCCTCTCATCCTTGCCTTTGATAAACCTAATTCATTTTCTTCAATGATTCTCACTTTTGAATTTACCATTAAATTCGGAATCGCTTTTAACGAAATAGTTGAGCAGTTGTCTATCAACAATATCTCTAATAGCTTATCAATTCCTGTTTGTTGATTTAATGAATTTAAAACCAAATTTAATTTCTGCAAATCTGGATTGTGAGCGCAAATAATAATACTAAGCATATCTAAACTTTAAATTAACCATATAAGTTCTTTAAGCCACTTAATAATGTATTTGTCCAATGATTAAGTCTTGTATTCACAAAAAGTTTTGAATTGAACTCTAGGTCTGTGTGGTAACAATTCGCGCTAATTGATTTAATAAAATTCAAAGATTTTTCATAAGCGTTTTCATCTATGAAATTTCTATTAGGTGTATTTTCTAACAAATATTTTTTAAGCAAATCATTGGATTTTATTTGATACACCCCTGGACCATTTAGATATGAGGCATATCCAAAAGCCAGAACCTTCTTTCCTCGAATCATTGCTTCAAGTCCTGCATTTCCAGTTATTGTCGCTATAAAATCACATTCATTTTGAAGCTTTTCAGAAGAAATCTCTATTGGAACCAAACTAACATTTGGCAATCGGCTAATCCAGTTGTAAAAAGTTCCTGGTCTAAAATTCTTATTTACATGGTGAATTTTAGAAAAGACTGAAGGATGTTCCTTAACTAGAATATGCCCATTACTTGGTAATGCATCGGACAAGAACTTTATTGCTTTCAATTGATTAACATATTCTCCTCCTCTTGGCATTGTGTTTAGTTCTGGCTGGTAATGTAAAGGAAAGAAAATCAGAGGGGATTTCTCTGCATAATTTTCATAGGCCACCGAATGTCCATAATTTCTATACAACTGATATTTTAATAGAGAACCATAAGGAGGTTCAAAACCAAATTGAATAAATAAATTCCTTTGAAATTTACTTTTTATAAGTTCTCTAACGATTTCCTTTTTACTTTTAAAAAACTCTAACCCTTGCATGTATTGGGGTTCATACTTGTCTTTTGGAAAAGCTATTTTATTAATTACCTCTAAAGTTCTATCGAGTAGCTCCTTATCTTTAGGGATATTTGTTTCAATTTTATATAAAGACGAATGTGGTTTCCAATGTTCATCAACTAATGGCGTATCAAAACTTTGGGATAACGCACATTGATGTCTGAATAATCCCGAGCGAACCACAAAAGTTTTTATGTTAAAATGCTTAGCCAGCAAATACAACATATTTTCTAGCGAAGTTTGGGGTTCCAAGTAAAAAAACATCAAGCTAGGGTTGTGGGTATTTACAATATGATGCGCAATAGAAAAATCAAACATTAATCTAGTTTCACTTTCAATACTACCACCTTCAAAAGGTCCATATCTTTCAGTAATAGGCAAATATCTAGTAATATTTGGTCTTACTAATTTATCAAACAAAATATTATCAAAGGGTTCGGTCCATGTCTTTTCTATACTTCTTGGTCGAGAATAAATATTATATTTAATCCATTCTGCCCAAGTAGCAGGATTATTATAGTCCGAAATGCAGTACGATTTTACATCTTTTAAAGACTCATTTACTGTTTTCAAATCTCCATAATGTGTTACTATAGCATTCAGGTTTATGTTTAGGCTTTTTAACTTAAAAAATGTCTTTAACAATAACTCTTTTGGGAGGGTAGCATAACAAAATACTGCATTCATTTTTTATTCTTAGTTACGAATGAGGTTCAAAATCAGACTGAATAAATCCTCTCCCTAATTTCTCTAGATGTGTGTTTACCCATTTCAAGGAAGTCTCATCCAACAGGGATAATAAATCTTTGTCTAAAAATTCACTAAAATAGGCAACAAGTTCATCAGCATAACTATAATAACAAGTTCCATTAGAACCTGGAATTTCATTAATTATCCCTTTTGAAATGGCTGCTAATCTTATATCGTAATCATATGAAATTCTAAACTGTTTTGGCTTTACATGATATTCAAAATCAACTTCAAAGTTTTGACCATTATCAACAATGGTGCCTTTAAACCTTTTAACATATCTATATAATGGCGTTCCAAAAAGAGACTCTGCATAATGAACGAATGTTATGCTATTTCTTAATGATGCCCCAAACCAAACAATTATACCTTTACGCTCGGTAAGTTTTGCAAATACAGATTCCGAACCAAAAGCTTTAAATTTATTTGAAATATCAGGATTTATCATTTGTGGCTTTGCAGTATTTTCGAGTCCACAAATTGAAAACACAGGCTCATTAGTTCTCCAATTAGAAGTTTTTCTAAAATGTTCACTAAGCAGTCCAATTTGGGAAGGATCGTTTTGAACATCATAAATTCCCTCATTTGTAAAACGGTAACTAAAAACCGGCATCCAAATATCTCTCCCATCTGCCAAATTTTTACATACAGACAATAAATCATCTAAAGTTGCATTTACATCCTTCCTTCTATCCACTAAGTGCAAGACCCTTTTTATGTCGGTATGAAAAAAAACAGGACCATCATTTAACAATCTTGGGAGTTTAATATCCAGACTCATGTGATTAATTAAATTGATTTAAAGTTAAAAGTTGACGTTGAATTTTTCCAGATTCAGCACGAGGAATAACACTCACGAATTCAATGTAATTGGGAAGTTTATAACTTTCTATTTTGTCTTTCAAGAAGTTCTTTATTTCAATTTTACTTATTACAATACCATTTTTTACAACGATAAAAACGGCAACAGCTTCTCCAGTAATTTTATCAGGTACTTTTGAACAGGCAACATCCTCAACTCCATCTAGCTGAATAATTAAATCTTCAAGTTCTTTTGGAGCCACTTTAAATCCTCCAACATTTATGATTTCCTTGACTCTACCTTTAACAAAAAAATACCCATTTGAATTGGCATATCCTATTTCACCAGTCCTAAACCAATCCTTAAAAAAAGCAGATTCAGTCTCTTTTAAGTTATTCCAATATCCATCCATCAAAAATTCACTTTTAACACAAATTTCTCCAATTTCTCCCAGATTTTCTACTGCATTTCCTTCCTCATTTCTAATCGAAACCTGCATTGAAGGGCTAGGCAAGCCTATTGAACTCATAAAATTAGAATCGGCTTTAAAATCTTGAAAAAAGGAACGTGGCGATTCCGTCAATCCAAAATTCATGCATATTTTTGTATTTGGTAGAAGGTTTGTTAATAGCATTTTATGTGTATCATCAAGAAAAGAAGAGCCAAATTCAATAAACCTAATTTGATGTTTAAACTCCCCAATTTTATCCTTGCTTAATGCGTAAATTGTTTGCCATGCTGCAGGCACTAAACCAAGACTTGTCACTTGAAAATTTCTTATCTTTTCAAATAATACTTGTTGTTGAGCATAACCATCTATAAAAACTATAGATCCACCAACTGCTAAAATACATCTTAACCTTCCTAAACAAAATGAATGCCCCATCGGCAAACCTATCAACTCTGTATCTTCATGGGAAATATTAATATAGGAATTAATGCTTATTACAGAAGATAGAATTTTTGAATGATTTAGGAAAACACCTTTAGGGTTTCCTGTGGTGCCAGTTGTATATAATAAATCACCTCCTAATACAAAAGTTTCAGGAAAAATACCTGTATCCTCCTGACTGTCATAAATTTCAAATAATTTATTAATTTGTAAACCAATAATTTCAAAACTTGGATTGCAATCCAAAATGATTCTTTCCTTTCTATCTTTATGAGTTGCAAGGTTAATGGGTACGGCAATTCCATTGGATAAATGAGTAGCTAAATAATTAATTGCAAAATTTATATTTTTATCTGCATCTATTAAAACTCTTTGACCAGGCAACAGCCCACATTTTATAAGATTTTCGGATTGATTTATTACCAAATGATAAAATTCACCATAAGTCAAAATTTGGTTATCGACACTATAGGAAACAACTTTATTTCGATACTTGGAAGCAAATTCTAATACCTTATCTACTAATTTCATCTCGAAATATTATAAATATTTTTATTTACCTAAAAAAGCAACTTTTAATGCTCCAAGGGAACTGATTTCAATCATTTCATTATCAGTTAATTTTTTTTCAAAATTATCTTCCAATTCGGTAATTATCCTGATATGAGCTAATGAATCCCAACCTTCAATTTCAAATACATTTTTTTCCAAGGGCACATTTGTAATATCAATTAGAAGGATTTCAGAAATTGTCTTATAGAATATAGATTCTTTATTCATATTTATATAAAGGTTTTAATTGAATATAGGTCCGACTTGATTTATGTTGGAAAATCTAATATTAATTTATCTGCCAATTCTATTGTTAAATCAATTGAAGAATTAATATTAAACAATGAATTCATTCTTAGATAATCATCTAATTCATCTATCGCATAGCCTGCACAGTTCGGGATATATGGGTTAATATTTTTTAAACTAAGAATATTAAATTTATCTGGAAACTGATAGAAGTAAGAAGTTAAATGTTCTAAATGTGACTCATTTTTTGTTTGGTCTAAAACGGCTAATGAAGCATCAGTTCTTATAACCTCAGTAGTTAAACCTTTAATCTTCTTTCCGAAAAAATTATTTGTGATTAGGTCTGGTTTAAATCCGTTTTCACAATTCAAAAACTTTTGGGCTAAATCAAGAGACGTCTTTATCTCTTGGATAGAAAACAATGGGCGATCACCACATAATCTGGCAAAATAGCTTAAATCAAATTTTAAGGCTGCGTCAGCTGCTCTTTTAAGAACATTTGCTGAATCACCTCGAAAACACCCTATGCCCAATTGATCAGCAACGTCTTCTAACACATCGTCATCTGTTCTATTTGTTGTACCCAACAAAACCCTATATCCTGAGCACTGAGCCCTCTTAATAACTCTTTCAATCAAACTCATTCCGCCCAAAGGCATCATTGCCTTTCCAGGCAATCGTGAAGAATTCATCCTAGAAAAAATTATTATTCCGAGTTTATTTTTTTCCATCTTCTATAGTTAATACCTCGGCCAATACAAGTTTTTCAATTTCCTCATATAATGTCCAAATAGGCGTTTCACATTTCTCGGCTATTTCTAGCAAGCTTAATTTGCCATCTGAATAAGAAATTAAGTTTAACATGTTTTTCACTTTATCTGTGCTACCTTTAACACTAACCATAGGATAGAGTCCTCGTCTACCTAATTGTGGTTCACCAAGCACCTGAGTGACAGGTATTACATTCTTTTCAATTAACTCAACAATGGTTTTATGAATTTCTAAAGAATCTCCTAAACCCTTTTCAGTTACTAAAGTTAAAGGCAAATCTGCTGAGGTATGATACTCAGGGTAGGTTCCATATTTTGAACGCATGATTGAAACCATTGGAATATCAATTCCTGGCGCACAAAACATGCTTTCATCACTTCCTCTATCCAACCATTTATAGGAATCAAATGATTTAACTTTATTTTTTAAAACATGAAGTGCTATCTTGTCTGCGTAGGTGTTACCATTTCTTGAGGGCAAATATGACCAAGCTCTTTCATCACCAACACATGTTAAATTAAAACTAGCGATTACATTTTCCTTCAATTCTTTTGAAAATAATTCTAAATATGCGGCAGAACCTATCATTTCAGGTATGAAAATGAATCTATAGGTAAATTTTCTATTATTGAGACCTTTTACCCACATGGCAAGAAAGGTTGCTACGCAAGGGCCAGATAATTCATTGTTGGCCATAGAAGGATGACAACAATAAGTAGAAAACAGCACCTCTTGTTTACTTTCCCCAGGTATTATTAAATGAGCCAAAGTAATACTTCCAAGAAAATGATTTGATTTGATTAAGGCTTTATAATTTCCTTGGGGTAAATTCTGCCTATCATTTTCTGAAATACAAAATCCCCAGTTTTTTTTATAATAAGAAGTTGCATATGGGATTAAATCGGGTTGTTCCTTTAGAGAAAATAAATGTGGTTGAAGTTCATCTAAACTCAATTCTTTGTCAACTGCTGTGCTATACCCTAAAACTGAAAGATTATTTACTTTAAAATCTGCAATAACATGTCCATCGGGTCCAGACAAAACTGCTTCGTCTATATCCCATTCCTCAGGAACAATCCAATCTAAAACCTTTTTACCTGTTGGAACTTCAATTAATTCTAATTCGGGCAATTTCTCTTTTATTTTCTGAAGAGTCAATCTTAGTCCAGCGCCAGAAATACTTCTATTATAAGGCCACAATTCATTTAAAAAATCTAAAATCAAACCCATAAAATACGTTTCAACTAAACAAACAAATAGAGATAATTTCCTGAGGACTTAATTTCTTCAAAATTTGTATGAACTGTTTTATTGAATTTATCAGCAATAAAATTTATGGAAGAATCTGTCCAACCTGTATAATGTTGAATTGCTACAGGTTGTTCAACTCCATCTAAAATTATTGCTGCTGCCTCGAATTTATTAAAAACCTCACTCAAAAATTCACCTGGATGTTCTAGATGGTCTAAGTATTGAAAAAAACCAATCAAATGTCCCTTTTCAGAGGTATCAAAATCCACAAGAGGTACATCCCAAGAATTATTTGCAAATGAGGTGCAATGAGAACCCAAATTTATGCAATTGCTACCCCAATAATTTGGTTCAAACCGTTTTAAAAATGAAACTGGTTTGCCTTTAGCTTTTGCGTGTTTTAGCATTCCCCATAAGGGACAGCCAAGCTCAGCATAATTTTTAACACCACCACATTTTTCTTCAAAATAATCCCACATTGCTTTAGAAGAAAATCCAGCAAATCGTTTAAATGGTGCAGGCTCAATAATATATTTACGAATTAAATCTTCTGAATTTCTAAGTCCTTCAATGTTTTTACTTTCTATGTAACTAGACAACATTTGCTTCTCTTCAGCATTATTTGCATCAACAATTGAGTCAATTATTGATAACAATGCTCTTCTATATTGATTTATTTTAGAAATATCGTTATTAGTAATTGCTAATTGAAATATTTCCAACTCCTTAAAAAAATTATTTGCTGAAAATCTACCTAAAGCCGCATCCCATCCTTTAGGGTGAAATGGAACTTCCTTTGTAAATAATTGATTCAAATCTTTAGGTTCAAACCATTTATTTTTAAATATTAATCCGCATTCGCTGCATTCCACATTAAATACGTTCTCAAGCAATTCAATTTCAGACACATTAACCATTTGAGCAATCTTTTCGGAGTAAAGATTTGAAAAGGCATTCGAATGAAATGAGCTTACTTGGCAATTACATAAAGGACAATTTTTTATTTCTTTAAGATTCATTAGAAATGTATTTATTGAATAATTCAAAATCAAAATCTGAAAAGACTCCGAATGAATGCTTGTGGTCCAATAAAATATGAGCAACTCTATCTGCTATCAAAACTCCATTGGTACAAAAGCTATCATAACTTGAAATTGCTACCCCACCAGAACCAGAAAACAAGTATTCTCTCTCTAACACAGTATATTTATCTTGATTTAAGATGGCTTTAAGCGTTTGACCTGTATGTCTGTAATATGGACCTTGACCAGCAATTACAGTAATAACCGAATCTGACTTAAAAATATTTAATGTGTCAATTGCTTCATCTACTACAGAAACATCAATTAGTGGGTACTCCAATGAAACTATTCCAACTGCATCAAATTTTTCCTCTTGCAAATCAACAATCATTTTGATGGTTTTATTGATTGATGTTTTGAGTGATGCAAATTCTCTACTTCTTATTACTACCTCAACCTGAATGTTTGATTTAAACAAATCTGTATAGACCTTAAATAAACTCTCACTATCCGTAGTGATAACTACTTTTTTAACACTATTGGACTGCAGTACCATAAATACTTTATGTTCAAGTATTGATTTACCAGAATACATAAAATTAGGCCAACTTATTCCTGCTATTGTTTTTTCTCGAACAGGAATAATAATAAGGGTATTTATTGGACTTAAATATTTATTGACAAACTTAGATTTGATTAGTTTTCTAGTTTGCAACAAATTAGTTTGGTTAGTTGACAAACTAAACTCATGTTGTCTATAGGAAAACAGCGGTCTATTTACATTCGAAACTTTGTGAAAAGATATAAATTTAACCCAAAGTTCATATCCATCTTGGCAAGAAAAGGATTCATCATATCCATCAAGATCAATTAAAAACTTTCTACGAACCATGGTGCAAGCACCATGAGCAGGTTGATCATATAATGTTACTTCATCATCAAATAAATGTCTTCGGTGTGAACCTATTCTATTCCCATACTGGTCAATATAATAATAATCAGGAAACACGAGTCCTAACTCTGGTTCTCCTTCTAAAATTGAAGACATAACACCTAAAGCAGCAGGTTCAAAAATATCATCTGCATCTAAACGAATTAAGTACTTACCATTTGCTAAATGAAGTGCAACGTTATTTGAGGCATTTAAACCTTTATTATTTTGAAAAACAATTTTTATTTTAGGATGATTGCGGTAGGTTTCTATGATGCTTCTGCTCTCATCTATTGAACCATCATCTATAATTATTAATTCAAAGTTTTGAATAGTTTGGTTCAATACGCTATCAATGGCCTGCTTCAAATAAGCGCCATAGTTGTAATTAGTAATATAAACAGAAACTAAGATTTCATTCATCGCTTATTTAATTAAGTCCCAACTTAACTTTTGATGCTTTGCTAAGGCAACCTTTGCCTTTTTACCAATAATCTTGTCAAAATCTCGAGCATCTATTCCGTGATTTGGTCTTAATACTGTTAAGTTATCACTGGTAAACATCTCACCTTCCAAAATTTCTCTTGAAGGATAAACTGCTCTTCTAAATGAAACCTCATTATTATTTTCGATTTCGATAGGTATTGGAGTTTTAACATAACTCCCTTTTAGTGTGTTTATCCTTTTTATTTTCTCTATCAAAATGTGCACATCATCCTTTGTATAAGAAAGCTTATGATCTCTAAATACTTTTCCAAATCGTGTATCCGTAAAATGAAATTCAATTACTTCGGCACCGGCGGACACTGCAACTTCAATTCCATAAGAGTCTTCGAGATGATTTGAGAATCCAATTGTTAAGCCAGTCTTTTGCCTAAATGTTTCCATCACATTGAGATTTGCATCTGATTCTTTGATAGGATACATAGTTGTGCATTGGAGTATGGCCAAATTATCTTTTTCTTTATAAAATGGATTTACATTTTGTAAAAATCTTATAGTATCTAAAACCTCAACTTCATTTGCTAATCCAGCCGATAAGATCATTGGTTTATTTCTTTTCGCTATTTCTTTAAGAATAGGGTAAGCTGTCAAATCTCCACTTCCAATTTTATAAATTGAAATATGTGGGTCAATCCAATCCAAATTTTTCAGGTCCCAAACTGAAGCAATGTACATTCTGCCTGCCTTCTTAACCATATTGGCTAATTCAATGTGTTGTTCAACAGTTAACTCAAACTTTTTAAAGTGTTTATTCCTATCAGGTGACTCTAAAGAAGAAACCAATTGATCACCTTCGTAAATTTGAAATTTAATTGCATCAGCATTTGATTCAATTGCCAACTCTGTCAATCGAAGAGCTTGTTTAAAATCACCTTCATGATTACCCCCGATTTCTGCTATTAACAAAGGTCCAAATTTCCCTTTAAAATTCATGATTAATCAACTATTTTTCTCCATTCAAGATTATGCCAAATGTATCCTTGTTCTTTACCCATCCAAGCACCTAAATCTCTTTGTTCTGGCAATATTTTAAGTGTTAGTGCGCTTTCTATTTTGGCTAAGGTTTGAACTGTATTGCCTTTATGCTGAACCCATATATCAAAAGAGTATATACCATCATTAAAAAACCCTTTTGGAATTCGCATTTGCGCCCTTCCTTTACCCAACGATATTAATTTTGGACTTCCTATGGAATGAGTAAGTAGGAAGAATCGTCCTTCTTCATCTTTAAACTTAATATTAAAATAAACATCCTCAAGATTACTTTTGTTGTTATATTCAATTTCTAACAAAATAGGTTTTACTCTTTCAATAGGGTCTTGAAAGTTTTTATCTTCATTTTTAGCACCAATAAATAAAAAATCGAAATTTGAATTTTCAATTTTTACCTTGTTATAGTTTTTTTCAGAATCTTTAGTACCTAAGTAATTATTGATGACCAAATCAATGTTACCTTCCGAAACTATATTTCCTTTTTCTAAAAGAATTGCTTTAGAACACAAGGCTTTTAAGCTTATCACATTATGGCTTACAAAAATGACTGTTCTTCCATCTAGTTTCTGAATCTGATTCATTTTCTCAAGACACTTTTTTTGGAAATCAAAGTCACCAACTGCCAAAACCTCATCTACAATTAGTATCTCGCTTTCTAAATGAGCAGCTACCGAAAACGCAAGTCTTACATACATTCCACTACTGTAGCGCTTTACAGGTGTATCTATGTACTTTTCGACACCACTAAAACTTATTATTTCATCTAAATTACGTTGAATTTCGTGCTTTCTCATTCCTAAGATTGCACCATTGATAAAAATATTTTCTCTTCCAGTCAAGTCTGGATGAAACCCTGTACCAACTTCTAGCAAACTTGCAATTCTACCTTTTACCTTTATTGAACCTGTTGTTGGGCTAGTTATGCGGGAAAGCACTTTTAGCAATGTGCTTTTACCTGCACCATTTCTACCAATTATGGCAAGTGAACTTCCCTGTTCAATTTCTAAATTAATATCTCTTAAACTGTATACAATTCCTGAATTACTTTTTATTTTGCGATCATTCTCTTCGCCTAATTTAAGATAAGGATCTTCATTCTTTAATATTTTTGTGGTGTACCACCTCTGCAAATCCATAGATAAAGAGCCTGAGTTAACACTACCCAACTTATATAACTTTGATAAATTTTCTATTTTTATGGCTATGCTCATGCTAAATATTATCAATGAAATCGCTTTCAGAAATCTTAAAAGCCAATAATCCGGTTAAGAATATTATAACTCCAAAAGTTAAAGAAAACAACAATCCTGAAAAACTCAATTCACCGGCTCCAAAACTACAAAATCTAATTCCTTCAATCAAAGGAGCTAAAGGGTTATAAAGAATGAATTTTTTATATTTTGAGGGCATACTTGCCATTGAATACACAACGGGAGTCGCATACATTAATAACTGCACTCCGAATTGAATCAAATTATTTAAATCTCTATATTTAATGGTTAAGGATGAAACAATCATTCCCAACCCTATTCCAATCAAGGCTATTAAAAAAACAATTATTGGAAGAAATAAAAGATGCCAAGTTAAATTAAAATGAAAATCTTGATTTAATATGAAATAAATCATTAGTGAAATTAGTAATAGTAATTGGATACCCATTCTAATTAGGCTCGAGAAAAAAACACTAATTATTATAATTAACCTTGGAAAATAAACCTTTGTGAAAATGTGTGAATTTGCTAAAAAAATACCTGAAGATTTAGTAAACACCTCAGAAAAAAAAGTCCAACTTACAATTCCTGTTAAGTAAAAAAGGGGCTTAGGTAAGCCATCGGTTCCCAAATTTGCTAAGTTTCCAAAAATGAAAACATAAATGAAAGTAGTGGTAAGTGGCTGAATGAAAAGCCAAATTGGTCCTAACAAAGTTTGCTTATAAATTGAAACGAAATCTCTTTTTACAAACAAAAAAACTAAATCTCTAAAATTCCATACTTCCTTCAAATCAGGCCATATGTTCTTCTTTTTAGCGTTAACAACTGAGTCCCATTCTTGATTCATTAAAACCTATTTATACAAGTTTAACAATAATATCACTTCATTAACCTCTTCATCTGTTAAAACTGGACTTATTGGCAAACTTAAAACCTCATTATGGATTTTTTCAGTTAATGGAAATGAAAGATTATTATATTCCTTATAGGCAATTTGTTTATGTGGCGGAATGGGATAATGAATTAAAGTTTGAACACCATTTTCTGAAAGGTAATTTTGTAACTTATTTCGATTATCAGTTCTAATTACAAATAAATGCCAAACATGTTCACCGGCATCTGCAGGATAAATTGGCAGTTGTATTAAATCATTTTTTATTCCTTCGCAATATGCTTTAGCAATAGTTTTTCGGCGGTCATTTTCTTGATTGATTGAATCTATTTTAACAGATAAAAAAGCTGCTTGAATTTCATCCAATCTAGAATTCAAGCCTTTATATTCATTTTGATATTTAACCTTACTACCATAATTTCCTAAGCTCCTAACCAAAGAGGATAAAGCTTCATCGTTGGTTGTAACAGCTCCTCCATCTCCTAATGCGCCTAGGTTTTTTCCTGGATAAAAACTGAACCCAGCTGCATCGCCCAAATTGCCTGTTGAAATTCCCCTCCAGGTTGCTCCAATTGATTGCGCATTGTCTTCAATTATTTTTAAATCATATTTATCTCTTAACTGTAAAAGTGTATCCGACCAACACACTTGACCATATAAATGAACCAACAGAATTGCCTTTGTTTTAAGTGTAATATGCGCCTCTATCAAATCAATATCTAAATTGTATGTATGAATGTTTGGTTCAACCAAAATTGGCACCAATTTATTATCAGTAATAGCCAAAATACTTGCTATATATGTATTTGCTGGTACAATAATCTCATCACCTTCATTTAAAACACCAAGCTCTAAATAAGCTCTTAAAATCAATCTTAATGCATCTAATCCGTTTGCAACTCCAATTGCATGCTTAGCACCAGTATAACTAGCCAATTTTGTTTCAAAAGTTTTTAATTCATTACCCATTAAATACCATCCAGAATTGATGACACGTTGAGAGGCTTCTATTAAACCTTCTTTGTGTAAGGAATTAATTTTTTCTAAATCTAAAAATTTAATCATAACAATAATTTTTCTATTTCTAAGTCAGTAAATGTTCTAATAAGTTTCGCCGGAATTCCACCAATTATTGAAAAATCAGGAAAAGAGGTATTAACCACAGAGTTTGCGTGAATAAAACAAAACCTCCCAATTTCTACACCAGGTAAAATTACAGCACCTGCCCCAATCCAAGTATGATCTCCAATAGTAACTGGACTCATTTTCAAAGGAAAGATACGTTGCATTCTTTCAGAAGCATTTGGCCCTGAACCAGCCATAATATTTACATTCTGGGCACAACTCACGTAATTACCTATTGCTATTTGTGCATCAAAACCATTGCAAATAGAGTTCATGCCAAAATAACAACCTACTCCTACCAACAAAGGAAACTCAGGGTTTCCATAAATTGAACATCGTTTTGCGATTTTAGTGTTTGAACCAATAATCGTATTGTTTACGCTTGAACCTTCATTGATTTTTACATTCTCGCCAAATTTGTTTGTATTACTTTCCATGACCTTTGATTAAATATATGAAGTAACTTTATTAGCTTAGTTGAAGTCTTTAAAAGAATTTATAACAAAGGCAAAATAATCTATATCTGTTTTATAAAGATTTTGGTGACAAGGAATAAAAAATGCATCCTCACCATAAAAAACACTGGATTGAATACCATGATTCCAACAGAAAGTTTTTAGTTTGACCCAATCGATACTTTCATTATTGGTTGCTTTAAACAAAAATGCACTTGGAAACACCAAATCTGATTTTTCAATTCTTGGTTCAAAACCTATTTGTGCAAAAACTTCTGACATGTAATTATACACCGTCTTTCTTGAAGAAAGGTTTAAATCAATTTCTTTAAAATAATGACTAAGTGCTGATTTTAAAAAGGATTTTTCTTCAGCACTTAGAGTAGAATTTAAACCCATTTTTCCTACTTCATTTCCAACTAAAAGCCCTCCAATTTGAACAGGGAAAAATTTTGGAAAGCTGTAAACACTAAATTTCCCATAATTACCAATCTTTCCTAACTCATCCTGACTAAAAAAAGTGGTACAACAATCTTCAATTATAGGTATTTCAAGATCGGTCAATTCTACCATATTCTTAAACGGAAAACCAAATTCATGGTTTACAAAAATAGCACTGCATTCTTCTTCAATACTTCGATTCCAAGATGCCTGAAATTCAATTGTTGATGTTACACATGAAGAAATATACCTATTTTGAGTTGTAGTCAAAATACTAACCTTGTTATTTGTATTTTTTTTGAAGGTTTGGTTCAAAGCCAAAGCAATTCCTTCTCTTCCATTTTTAGTTATTAACCAATTATTTTCACCAAATCTTTTATTTAAATATAAGTCACAAAAACCATCATCTTTATATAAAGAATGCAATTTCAAGGCCTCTAAATTAAAAGGACTAATGAGAAAAGAAGGGAGTAAAAATGGATCTGGATTTATAACAAACATCAAATGGATTTATCAAAACTTAATTTAGGAGATATTTTACAGCCAATACTTTCTTTAAATTCACATAAACCAAAATTTGGAATACCATTTTCAGTAGATGGGCCAATATCTACAATTTCAATTTTTTGAGCCTTATAATAATTAAAAACAGAGTAGGATAAAAAATTCATTGTTTTGAATTCTGCAAATTCTGGCAAATCGCCCCAATATATAACTTGAACTACATTAATAGCTACATGAAATATCACTGCTGAGGCAATTGCTAATTGGTTTGCGTTAGTAACTAGAAAAAAGTCAGCTGGAATAATTTCCGTAGTTGACCAAACCTGATCCCAAGTCATTCTTAATGGAAAACCTCTGCTTGCTCTATTTTGAGCTACAACATCATAAACCAACTTTTTACCTTCTAAACTATCTTGCTTCTGGAAAAAAAGTTCATTCTTAATAGATCTATTAAAATTCTTTTTTGCATTATACCAAATTTCGTTTAAGTAATTATCTGTAAAATCTTTAGTATAAAATTGATAATTTAGGTCTATAAAATTAATTCTATAGTTAGCTCTATTCAATGAATTAATCTGTTTTGCCACAAAACTCCCATGATAACAATCTGGAGGTAAAACTAAATTTATGTGTTGAATCCCTTGTTCTTTAGCCAAAACTTCTAAAGCAGCGATCGATTCGTCCAAATAACCAATTTTGACTTCCTCTTTTAAAAATGTAAATCCACCAAAGGGCGCTGAAAAAGGGCTTATTAAACGTCCATTACGAATGCCAGCAACAAGGCCTAATCGTGGCTTTTGGTCCTTGAAAAAACCCAAAAAAAGTAATTGCTCGCATTTACCTTCGTTGTGTTTGGCAAAGTTTGCTGAATTGAAAGCATGATAAGGATTGTTAAAAATCTCTTTATACTTTTCAAATGTTAATTGTTGTATTTCCAAAACACTAGGGTTTAATCTTCTTAAAGGGCTAAAGGTTTAATGTTTAACTATGTTTTAATATCATTAACCAAAAAACCAAAAATGTTTAATTCAATCATTTAGTAATGTAATATTTATTATAATTATCTAACCCCTCTGATAAATTGCATTAGGGTTTGAGAACGGTCAAAAAAAGTAAAGGTAAGTGGATTGCCCAAAGCAGTGGCTAGGGTTAAGTTAGTTAGTCCAACTCGAACTTCAACTAGACAAAACAAAAATACAAAAACAACAGAAGCAACTTTGTACCAATCAGGCCTTCGCTTAAACTTCAAAAGTTGAAAAAACAAAAATAGCATAAGAGTAACAGACATTAATCCAATATAATAAAATCTAAGCATGGAAGGTACAGAAGCTGTAAAATTTGCAAAAGCCATAAACAATAGTCCAATGCAAAATAATTTCATCATAAATGGATTTTGTTCTATGAGTTTAAAACGTGCAAAGAAAATCCAAAAAAAACTGCCCATAACAAGAATTTTCACAAAGTCATATCGATATTTAATATACCAATTTGCGCTTTCAAAACTATCAAAATAATCAGTTGCATAATCTTCATTTACGTACCCTGCACTTCGATTTTGAACATTTCCTGGTAATTTTTCTAAGTAAACACCAATAATACCTATATCAATAAATGAAAAGAAAATTGAAATAATATAAATCCCAAAATAAATCCTAAGCCTATTTCCGCCAATTAAATACCCAAGAAAAATAATTACTGCTAAAACATAGGTATAATGAACCAATAAGGTTGAAAATATCCACAACAAACCACTTACCTTTCTCCCTGAGAAATAGCGCACCATTCCATAAAAAAATATATGGGTAGCAGTCCAATACCTAAATCCATTAATGGACCAAAATGGCACTAAGAAAGCAAATAAAACTAAAAACGCAAGTGATTCAGTTTTAATCCTATCCTTTACTTTATCAATTAAGAACCAAATATTTCTAGAATAAAAAAAACCAAATATTAAACCATAAATTCCAAATAGAACATACTCATTGTCTGTGACCCTAGAAACAAGAAAATTAATTAAAGGCTGAACTATATCAATACTTTCAGAAGATTCACTAGTTAAATGTTCCCAAAATTCATTAAAGGTATAGTGCTTTTTCGCATGAAGAATTTTAAGATTACTTGCATAAGCAAATGAATCAGTTCCAACTGTGAACCCAAATGTAATTCCAACAAAAATATTATATAACCAAATTACATTGACTGAATTTTTGAATTTATAATGCCTGAATGATAAAATAGTACCTAATAATGGCCAAAACAAAAACACAAAATATGAAGCAAGCTTGTCAGTACTTTTTGCAGGTGGTTTGTAATCTTGAAATTTCTTTTCGATGATAGCCATTAATATAAAACTGTATTTTTATAATAATTAATCGTGTTTATTAAGTTAGACTTCAGATTGTCATCAGGCATATACCCAAGAATACTAATGGCATTTTGAATATCAGCTAAGCTAAATAAAATATCTCCTGGTCTCATTGGTCCATAGGTTGGCTGGATTTTGACTCCAACTATTTCTTGAATATAGCGCCATATTGTATTTAAATCTGTGGTTTGCCCACAAGCAACATTAAAAACATAATGATTAGAATCACTTAAATTGCTAATCAGTGCTTTATGATTAATTTGTATCACATTGCTAACAGGGGTAAAATCCCTTGTTATTGTTCCATCACCATTTATAATTGGCGATAACCCATTTAATGCAGCATTAATAAATAGAGGAATTACAGCAGCATAGGGTCCAAAAGGATCCTGGTTAGGGCCAAATACATTGAAATATCGCAAGCCAACCAATGTTAAATTATAATTTTTAGCATAAACCTCAGCATATAATTCATTGGCCATTTTAGTAGCTGCATAGGGAGACAATAACTTTCCAACCCTATTTTCAACTTTAGGAGATTCCTTCAAATCACCATAAACTGAAGAAGATGAGGCATAAACCATTCGTTGAATTCCATTATGTCTAGCAGCTTCTAATATATTTAAAAATCCATTTACATTTACTTGGTGAGAAGTTAAGGGTTCTTTGATGCTTCTAGGAACTGATCCCAACGCTGCTTGATGAGAAATTATATTAATGCCATCACAAGCAGCCATGCAAGTTTCTAAGTCTCTTATATCACCTTCGATAAATTCGAATTTTGGATGGTTCAAAAGTGATTCAATGTTGGATCGTTTTCCAGTTGCTAAGTTATCTAGCACTCTTACCAAGGTAAATTCCTCAAGGCTTAAAAAGTGTTTAGCAAGGTTTGAACCAATAAAACCCGCCCCTCCTGTTATTAGTAATTTCATAATTTACAACCTAGCGTCTACTATGTTTTTAGGAAGAATTCCTTTTACATCAAACAGCACTCCATTATCAATCATTAAATCTAATATAGATAAGGATTTGAACTCATTGTGAGCTACGGCTAATATTATAGATTCAAATTTACCTTCAGGTAACGTATTGTAAGGGGTAAAACCATATTCATGTTGAACCTCTTGAATGTTTGCCCATGGATCATAAACAACAGGTGTAATATGGAAGTTCTTGAGCTCCTTTATTATATCAATAACCTTAGTGTTACGAACATCAGGACAATTTTCTTTAAAAGTAAATCCCAACACCAGACATCGAGCATTCTTGACAGGTACATCCTTTTTCACCATTAACTTTACCACTTCCTCCGCTACATAGGCACCCATGCTATCATTTAATCGTCTTCCTGATAAAATGATTTCAGGATGGTATCCAACCTCTTGTGCTTTTTGAGCCAGATAATAGGGATCAACTCCTATGCAATGCCCCCCAACTAATCCAGGTTTAAATTTTAAAAAGTTCCATTTCGTACCAGCTGCTTCTAATACTTCATTAGTATCAATTCCTAATTTATAAAAAATCTTAGATAACTCATTTACAAATGCTATATTGATATCTCTTTGTGAATTTTCTATTACTTTGGCGGCTTCCGCAACCTTTATACTACTGGCTTTATGTGTACCTGCAACAATAATACTTTTATACAACTGGTCAACCACTTCAGCAATTTCTGGGGTTGATCCACTGGTTACTTTTAGAATTTTAGTAACAGTGTGCTCTTTATCGCCAGGGTTAATTCTTTCTGGCGAATAACCAGCAAAAAAATCTAAATTATAGGTCAAACCTGAAACTTTTTCTAGAACAGGAATGCATTCCTCTTCAGTAACCCCAGGATAAACTGTACTTTCATAAACAACAATATCGCCCTTTTTCAAAACTTTCCCAACTGTTTCACTCGCCTTGTAAAGTGGAGTAAGATCAGGCCGATTATGTTTATCTGTAGGTGTTGGTACAGTTACAATAAATACATTGCAATTTCTTATTTCATCAATTTTGGAAGTGCAGAGGAGACCACTATAATTGCCCTCATGGTTTTTTGTAATAACTTTTTGTAACAAGTTATCATCAATTTCAAGGGTGGAATCTTTGCACTCATTAAGTTGAAAAACTCGCCTTTCATTAATATCTAAGCCAACAACAAAATATTTTTCAGCAAAGGCTACAGCCAAAGGCAAACCTACATAACCAAGTCCAATAATTGCAATTTTAGTATTTCTCATTTTTTTCCTCTTTAAAATGTTCCAAATTTTCTAATCGACCTTTTAAATTCATTTCAATTAATTTCAAAAAAACAGTTTCAATTAACCTAAAACTATTTGAATATAATATTTTTCTTTATAACCTAATTACATGACTCCGCTTGGTGAGTCACAAATTGTAATTCACAAAAAACAAAAATCAAACTTCAAATTACATGGCTTACAGAATAATGTAAACCAATATTTTACTATAATCCTAAAATCCTTTTCCAAATTGGCTTTTCAACTTCCTTTTCTCCTTCACCATACCCAGAACCATATCCATATCCATACCCATACCCATAGCCATACCCATATCCATAACCATAGCCGTAACCACCACTATAACCATAGCCATAGCCGTAGGCACCATAACCATAACCGTATACAGTAGCAAAATTCACATCGTTAAACACTAAACCAATATTTTTATTGGACTCATTTGCATAAATTTCATTAATCATCCCAAAGAATGTCTTTTTTGAAACATTTTGTCTTGCAACATAAAGCACAACATCTACATGCTTCATAATATCCAAACCATCAGCAACTAAACCAATAGGAGGGGTATCAAGAATTACAAAGTCAAAATCTTCTTTAAGCTTATTAATGATATCATAAAAGTTGTCTGACATAATTAACTCAGAAGGATTAGGAGGTGTTGGACCAGCAGTTACAATACTTAAATTTTCTAAACCAGTTGCTTGTATTATTTGGGAAAGACTTGCTTTTCCTATTAGATAATTACTTAATCCTATACTATTATCTAATTTAAAATCTTGAAAAATCTTTGGCTTCCGTAAATCAACCCCAACCAAAACAGTTTTATAACCTCCAATAGCCAAAACCGAAGCCAAATTCATGCTCACAAAGGTTTTGCCTTCTCCAGAAATAGTTGAAGTAACCATGATGGCTCTTTTAGCATTTTTTTCACCAATATAGGCAATATTACTTCTCAAGGTTCTGAATGACTCAGATACTTGAGATTTTGGATGATTTGCAATAACTAAGGCTGTATTTTTATCATTATGATTTATAGTTCCCACAAGCGGTATTCTGGTGTACTCCTGCAAATGAGAGTGGTTTTTGATATCTTGGTTAAAAAATTCAAAAGTTAAAATAAAAATTAATGGCAAAATTAATCCAATACTAAAGGCTAGAATATAATTATTGGCAGGTTTTGGAAAAGTCTGCTCGCGCATAGCCGCAGCCTCTACAATTTTACTATCAGGTTCAACTCCTGCTCCTGCAATTCCAGCTTCTGCCCTCTTTTCCAATAAATAGGTATACAACTTGTCACTTAGTAAAAATTTACGATTCATTCGAAGCATTTTTTGCTCGGTTTCAGGTAATAAACTAACCTTTTGGTTTATTTTAACCATTTGGTCTTCAATAAATTTCTCATTGATTGCAAAGGATGCACGCATGCCTTTAATTGCCTCTAATAATGCCTCTGTCATACCAAGGAGTGCTTCATTTGTTTCTTTAAAAATTGGATTTTGCGGATAATAACTTGCATCTAAGGTTCTTTTCTTCACATAAAGTTCTACCATCTGAGATGTTATAGAAACCAATGGACCATCTTCAATTCCAACTACTCCAGGTAAAACAAGCTCATCAAGTGGTTTAGATTCCTTAACATATTTTTCAAGATAATCCATGTATCGTTTTTGGAGTTGCAATTTCATTTTGTCGGTTTCGAAACCCACCAAAACTTCCATCAATTCTTCGCCTTTAGTTTCTAATGAAATGATATTATTTCTGCTTCTGAAACTACTTAACTCATCCTCCACAACCCCTAACGTATCAGAAACTATTGAAAGTTGTTCGTCAATAAAATTTATGGTTCGTTTTGTGACAATAGACTTATCATATAAGTCAGTTTGCATATAGGTTTCAAATAACTTATTAAGAAATACAACAGTTCTTTTTTGGGAAGTGCTTTCCATACTAATATTCAATATGGTTGCTTGTTTTGTAATTGGTGCAATGGCATATTTCCCATAAAAAAGCCCAACTTGCATTTCTTCAGTGTATAATCTTATGCTAAACTCGGATCCAGGCTTAGTTCTGGTAACATCCCAAACAGTAAGTTTTAGTCCTATAATATCTGAATAGATTCCATTCTTTATTTTAAACCTCTGCTTTGGCATATTTACCATTGGTATAATATACTCTTTGGTTCTTATGATATAAGGATAGCCCGGAGTTTCTATTGAAACTTCTACAGTTTCATTATCAATAAACTTAAGGTTGATTTCAGTTCCAACCATTTGAACATGATTACTATCCACTTCTATTGAAAAAGGGCTATTTTGATATAAGTCAGTTTCCTTAATTGCCCCTTTGCCAGTAATGGAAACACCAAAGTCTAGGCCTTTAACTGTTTCAGCTACCATCTTCTTAGATTTTAAGATAGCAATCTCATTATCGAGGTTTCTACTTACAGAAAGCAATTGCATTCCTTCAATAAAATTCTCCATGCCTCCAGCACTTGCTCCGCGCCCTTTCTCTTTAAGAAGAATACTACCTGCTATTAAATACCTATTTTCGGAATAACGGGTAACCGTCCATGCTATTAACATTGAAACCCCAATTGAAAGGACAAAAATTGGCAGAAATGACAATATTTTTCCAATGACCATTTTAAAGTCAATTGGAATTTCTGTAACTTTATTTTTATCAACAAAATCCTCAGATTCACTAACATTGCTATTTCTCATTGACTTATGGCTTTAAATAAAACGTATGTATTTACTACTAAAAAAAATGTATTGATAATTGGAACTAAAGTCGCAAGAGATCTTTCAAAACTTGAGAAATCACCTACAGTTCTTGTTTTCAGTGGAATAATATACACTAAATCATTTGGTTGCATATACCAATATGGGGAATTCATAATACTTCGGTCTGTAAGATCTAATTTAATCATTTTAACGCCTTCAGGATATTGTCTATACAATTGAACCTCATTACGAACAGCATTGTCTCGTAAATCACCAGCCCTCAAAATGGCATCTAAAATACTAACCTTATTTTGCTGAAAGAAGAATTGCCCTGGAGCATTTACAGCGCCTAAAATACTAAACCTAAACTCGGCCATTTTTACCTGTAAAAAAAACACTTTAAAGTATTTTGCCAACTGTTCGGATAAAACATTTCTTGCCGCGTCTAAGTCTAAACCAGAAACCTTTACCTTTCCAACATATGGCAATTCAACAAATCCTAGTGGGTCTACTGTGAATCCAGTGAAGTAATAAGGAGACCCTAAACCCCCACCAACCATTGCCTGACCTTGAGCACTTGGAACAAAAAGTTTGTTTAATTTATCATCCTCTGACAAAAGACTTATGTATAAAATATCCCCAATTTGTATTTTATAATTATAAGGCTGAACAATTATATGTTCACTTGAATCCATTTTAACATTTCCTTTGTCTTGAATGTATAAAAATTTCTTATTACTAACGCATGATGTTAGCAACAATAGGCCAAATATTAAACCCATACCAATGGGCTTAAGTATACTTGGCATTTTTCTTAAACTTTCTTTCATTTTATGCAATTTTGCTTGTATTATTTTTCTTGATTCGAATATAGTCTAATGGCAAGGAAACACAAACTACTTGTTGCATCGTTTTAAGTTCAATCACAACTTGTTGATTTCCCTTTTTATTTAAAAACTTACCCTCACAACCCATCAAAGGACCAGCTATAATTTCTATCTCCTCCCCTTCTTGATGCATTAAACTTCCTTCGTTGGACTCAGAAATAATGATTTCGCCAATATTTCCTAAAAGCCTTTTTACCAACTCAATTTCGCGAGGATCAACAATAGCTGGTCTGCCATTGTAATTAATTAACCTAGAGGCACCGGCAACCGAAAGTACTTGATAAATGCTTTTTTCTAATACGATATTAATAAAAATATAGCTTTTAAATAAGGGCTCCTCAACCCATTTTTTTCTATCACTCCACTGCTTAATGGTCCTTTGCAATGGCAAAAAATACTCAATTCCCATTTTATTGTAAGAGGCAGCAACTTTCTTTTCTGCTCGAGGGTTTGTGTATAATAAATACCATTTTTTTTCTGATTTAGGCAGTATTTCTCTCATAAAAGTTTTGCAAAATAAGTTGAATTAAGGTCTTTTCCACAAATTATGTTTTAGTAAATTTTTATTTGGTGCCGTTTTACCTGATTTTTGGTAAAATTATAATTTTCTAAAAACGAAATGCATCCCTCCTTAAAATTTTTGCTAAAATTTGGATCATCCTACCTATTTGGAAATTTATTATACTGGATAATTATAGATAAAATTAAGCCAGACCCATTTACACAATTTGCTGCCTATTTACTTGATGTTTGCTTCTCGTCTATAAGCACTCAACTCAGAAATGATGCTTCAGGATTTATGGTTTTGCTAAACCAAAAAGCTATTGTTAACTTAGCAGAGGGTTGCAATGGATTGGCCATTTGGATTACATTGGTTTCGTTTTGTTTAGCCTATGGAGGTAAACTCAAATCTTTTTTTTGGTTCATCCCAGCAAGTTTTGCAATATTACAAATTGGCAATATTTTAAGGCTTTGGATTTTGGTTCAAATTAAAACTACGAATGCAAGCTATTTCCCATTATTTCACGAATACATTTTTCCAGCTATTCTATACGGCTTTGCATTTCTAATTATGGTTTTTTGGGTAAAATATCAAAATAACCTTTCAAAGAAATCGAATTAACCCAATATGCTAAAAAAAGAAAATTTTTTACTCTTGGGAATTATCTTGATTAATTTCTCCCTGCAATCTTTAAATCCATTTAGTTTTACTTTCAAAAACTATTATGAATGGGATGGGATTACTAAATTATTACCAGATTTTCTTGCAAACAAACTGATTAGGTTAAGTTTAAATTTAGCAGGTTTGAACCTAATGATTGGTTATAAAAATGTAAATCGGAATATTTTATTGGCATTTTTCTTAGCCATGGCTATTCTAATAAGCATTTACTTTAGCTCTTACCTTTGGTTCATTCCAATTGAAATTAGTAAATTCTTAAATCCAATTTTATTTTCTCCACTGCTTGTGATTGGCTCATTTGCTTATAAATTAGCAGGACATAAGACACAGAAGTATGATTCTTAATTTATTAATTGGTATAATAATTAGCTTTTTAGCTTACTATTATGGGGTATTACCTTTTGTGTTCGGCAATAAAAAAATTCCAGAAAACCCTTTTTTCATTTCATTAATAGGAATTGGCATTCTTGGGATTTTTAGCCAATTCATTTTACTCGGGGGCAAAGCAGATTCGTTTTCACTATTGGTTATAATCATAGGTGGCCTTGTTATAAAATGGCGTTATGCTCATTTGGTTCAAACCGAAACAAAAAAAAGTTTAATTGCACTTGCTCATTTTCCCGAAACAAGTTTATATGCTTTCTTAATTTGCTCTATACTAATAGCTTACCAAAGTGCTCAAGTTACCAAAATAAACGACATGGGCATGTATTATTTACAAACCATCAAATGGGTGGAATCCTATGGTTTAGTGAAAGGTATTGCAAACTTGCATCCAGCTTACGGTTTGTTTAGTGCTTGGCATAGCTTAACTGCTTTGTTTTCTTGCCACAATTTTTTGACAGCGATTGGCATGCCTGAAACATTAAAATATTTAGGTTTAAATGGACTATTATTATCATTAAGCTTGGGTTATTTCCTGTGGGAAGGTGTTAATAAACCTAACTCCTATTTATTTATTTATAGTCTAATTTCAATTTTTTTAGGCTTTCTTTATTTAAGTGCTCCTTCACCAGACTTGCCAATAATCATTTATACTGGACTTTTGGTTTACTTAGCCTTAGGAAAAGAAGAGTTAAATTGGGTCATTTTTATTTTAAGTTGTTTTGCATTTTCACTTAAGCCTCCAGCCTTGCTCCCAGTAATTATTGGACTATTAGCGTTCAAAAATTTATGGCTTCTATTTAAAATAGAGCAATCTGGTTTGAGCCAAGCAAAAAAAATTGTACGTATTTCAAGTTTATTGTTAATGCCAATTTTGCTGTTAGCGCCATTAATTTATAAGAATCATATTGTTTCAGGTCATATACTTTACCCCATGTCAAATCAGTCGTTTTCATCAGTAGCAAAATATTTGCCTAAACCAGAATGGCAAGTTCCAGCGGATTGGAATCAAGCCTACCGCACTGGAATTATTAACTGGGGAAATAAAGATGATTTTAGCACCAGCGTTGTTAAAACAAACATCCAAAATAATTCAATCATAAATCAATTTACGGTTTGGTGGTTGCGCGCTGGGTATAAAGGTTTAGTTAATAAACTCATTAGCTTTATTTGGATTTTTGGATTTGTAATTTTGCTTTTACATAAATCTAAACGCCTGTCTTTGGGTAAAACAATCACCAATACAATGCGTTTTTTTATTGGTTTGACCCTACTAATCCTGGTTATTGAATGGTTAATTCTAAGACAGTATAGGTTATTACTTCCAAGTACCATTGTGCTAAGTTCATTAAGTCTGGGTCTTTTTATTCCGAGAAAGATTTCGGAAAAAATGACATTTTTACCGTCAATAATTTTAGTTGCTTTTTTATTTCTAAGCTTCATACCTTTTTCACTCATGAAAGATAGCTCTCGTAATAAGCAAATCACTAATTTTGAAGGTTTTGAACCAAGAAATCTTATCCTGCCATTTTATCAATATCAAGATACTTCTGTATTTAAAGGCTATTGTTGGGACAAACCTTTACCTTGCCAAAGTGTAAGTCATAGGCAATTCTTGCATCAATTTGGATACGAGGTGCAAAGCTTAGGAAATTCAACTTCAGAAGGGTTTAAGATGGTGTCGGTGAAAAAATGAAATTTTAATTCCAATATTTATTATTAAAATTGCAAATTAATGTGCGGTAAATTGGTTTTTAATTTCTTTTTAATCTAAATCATAAACTTAAACCTATGAAACTGTTAAGGGTTATCTTTTCAAAATCTAGTCAAGTGCCACGTTGGTTCATATTACTATTTGATATTGGTTTATGTGCACTAGCTTATGTTTTAGCAATTGTCTCTAGATATACACTAGACTTTAATGTAATTAATTTATATGATGCCTTATCAGCAATTCCAATATTATTATTGGTAAAAGCTGTTTCAATAAGTTATTTTAGACTACATGCATTTGTAATAAGGCACACGAGTATTCAAGATGGAGTAAGGATTTTTTACGCCATGAGTACTTCATTTTTATTTTTATTTATAATCGATTCGGTTTATCTTTATTTCCCTTTAAAAAAGGAGCATATTTTTCCAGTTACTTTACTACTAGTTGACTTTATATTATCCACTTTCTTTTTAGGCAGTTTTAGATTATTTGTTCGTTTAATGTTTATTAGGATCAATTCTAACTCCAAATCAGACAAAGAACCATATGCGGTGTATGGTGCTGGATCTTCAGGGATTATTGCAAAAAGAAAATTAGAATTAGAAAGCGAGCATGGAATTAAAGTGGTAGCATTTTTTCACAATGGAAGCACCACATTTGAAAAAATATTGGATGGCGTAACCATATACAATGGAAACCACGATTTAGAGTCTGTAATCAGAAAGCTTGAAATAAAACAATTAGTAATTGCTGATCAAGACTTACCAATTAGCAAAAAACAAGATGTAATTGAAAGATGTTTAAACCTAAATGTAATTGTAAGAACGGTTCCTCCAGTTGAAAAATGGATCAATGGAGAACTTAGTTTTAAACAAATTAAACAAGCGAAGATTGAAGATCTGATTGAGCGCGACGTAATTAAGCTAAACAAAGATGCCATCGGCAATCAGGTAAATAATAAGGTAGTAATGGTTACAGGAGCAGGCGGATCCATAGGCTCTGAAATGGTGAGACAATTGCTAAAATTTAAGCCAAAGAAACTTGTTTGCGTTGATAAGGATGAATTTAAATTATACGAATTAGATTCGGAAATATCAGAAAATCATCCTGGTGCATTAAACACTTTTGTGGATATTGTTGTTGCTGATATTACCAATAAGCCAAGAATGACAAGAGTTTTCGAGGCATTCCACCCTGAAATCATTTACCATGCTGCGGCATATAAGCATGTTCCATTAATGGAAGAAAACCCTGGTGAAGCAGTTTGGACTAATATAAATGGGACCAAAACAGTATCTGATTTAGCTGTTGAATTTAGTGCAAGTAAGTTTGTAATGGTGAGCACAGACAAAGCTGTAAACCCAACTAATGTAATGGGTGCAAGTAAAAGAATTGCTGAAATTTATGTTCAAAGTTTAAATAATCACCTAATCAAAACGGATGGAACCAAAACAAGATTCATCACCACAAGGTTTGGAAATGTACTTGGTTCTAGTGGTTCTGTGATCCCTAGGTTTAGAAAACAAATTGAGGAAGGCGGTCCAATTACAGTTACCCACCCAGATATTACAAGATACTTCATGACCATTCCAGAAGCATGCCAATTGGTTTTAGAAGCTGGAAACATGGGTAAAGGAGGAGAAATATTCATCTTTGATATGGGTAAAAGCACCAAGATTGTTGATTTGGCTAAAAAAATGGTAAAATTAAGTGGTTTGACCCTAGGAAAAGACATTCAAATCATTTATACAGGATTAAGACCCGGAGAAAAAATATTTGAAGAGCTCTTGAATGACCAAGAAAATTCGTTGCAAACACATCATGAGAAAATCATGATTGGCAAAGTTAGAGAGTATGATTTCATTGAAACTAAATCAAGAATTGAGGATCTAATTAATAGTTATTCGTCCCAAGATAACATGTTAATTGTGGGCAAAATGAAAAAACTCGTACCTGAATTTAAAAGTAAAAACTCAATTTTCGAAAGTTTGGATAATGATGTAACCTTGCCAAACTCAAATGATTTACAAAAAATGCTATTACAATAGTTGATTAAAAACTTTAAATAAATGAATCAAAAAAGAACTCAATTTACCGAGCAAATTCTCAATAAAATTGACTCAAACATACTTAAATTTGGAAGTAGAAATGCTTTTTGCATAGCTGAAAAATTCTACACGTATAAAGATTTAGATGAAAAAATTAATGCTTTTAGTGCAAAAATCAATGACCTACAAATTGCTCAAGGCATTATTGGACTAGTTGTAAATGATGATATAGAAACTTATGCGAGCATATTAGCAATATGGAAAGCTAATAAAGCTTATGTTCCTTTGCATCCAAAGCAGCCAACTGAAAGAAATTTAGAAATACTAAGTCAAACTGGAAGTAACTTTTACATTGACTCTGAGAATTCAAATTTTGGTGAAAAATTAATTAATATAAACTCAGCAATCTCAAAGCCAACTGGTTTGGTTATAAATAATATTGACAGCCCTGATGACTTATGTTATATATTATTTACTTCTGGTAGCACTGGACAACCAAAAGGAGTTCAAATTAATTGCGAAAATTTGGTGACTTTTGTTAATTCTTTCGAATTGGCAGGAATAAAGCTAAATGAAAACGATAAGTGTCTTCAGGCTTTCGATTTAACATTCGATGTTTCGGTTCAGGCATTTCTAATTCCACTTTTAAGTGGAGCGTGTGTTTACACGATCCCACATGATAAAATTAAATATACTTATGCATATATACTTATGGATGATCACCAATTAACCTTTGGAGTATTTGCGCCGAGTTTAGTTAAATTACTAAGACCAAATTTTGAAGAAATCAATATCCCAAGTATGCGTTATTGTATTTTAACAGCTGAAGCATCACCAGTAGATTTAGTTAAGGAATGGCATAATTGCATACCCAATTCTAAAATATTTAATTTTTACGGACCTACTGAGGCAACTATATATTGCACGTCATATGAGGTGCCACTTGATGGAAGTGAAATTAAACATACAAACGGATTATTATGCATTGGTAGACCTTTTGAAGGTTTGAATTACTTAATAGTTAATGAAGAAAATAATTCGGTTGATAAAAATGTAAAAGGTAATCTATTGATATCAGGACCTCAATTAACTATTGGTTATTGGAATAATAAGGAAAAAACCTCAGAGGTTTTTATAGAAATAAATGGAACAAACTATTACAAAACTGGGGATGTTGTATTTGAGGATAATGATCATCAAATTCATTATTTGGGTAGGGCAGACCAACAAGTAAAAATTCAAGGGTATAGAATTGAATTAGGAGAAATAGAATACCATGCTCGTCAATTGATTGATGGAAAGTATGCGATAGCATGTGCCGTAAAAGGAAAAAATGATGATAACGAGATTGTTCTATGCTTAGAATCAGACCCAATAGATAATGATGCTATAAACAAACACTTATCTGTAATTTTGCCCTCATATATGATACCCAGCAAATATTATTTTCATGATATATTTCCTTTAAATCAGAATGGGAAAGTTGACAGAAACGCAGTTAAAAAGCTTTTTAACTTATGAACATAGAAATTAGAAAAGCATCAGAAAAAGAAGTTCCGTTTCTTGTGAGAACAATAATTGATGCCGAAAAAAGTGGCACTTCAATTTTGCCTTATGAGAAAATTTTTGGACTTAGTGAGGACGAAACAGAAAATATTTTAAATAGCATTTTAAAACAAAACGAAGAAGATTGTGAATTATCAATGGATGCCTTTTTGGTTGCTTTTCATGATAACAAACCAATTGGTGCTGTTAGTGCTTGGATAGAGGCATTAAATGATGTTTCTTCATCGGTTATTAAAGGAAATCTTCTAAGGCAGCATCTATCAATGAAAAATTTAATAAATGCGAGTAAATATTGGCAAAATTTGCAAGAAGTACACTTTGACATACCAGTAAAATCAATTCAAATTGGGTTGGTTTATGTAGCTGAAGAAGCTAGAGGAAATCGACTAGCTGAAAAGTTAATTAAACAACAACTAGAGGTGTTACAAAAAAAAATAAATCAAAAAGAAGAAAAAGTTTTTGTTCAAGTTTATCATAATAACTTATCTGCGATTAAAGCTTATAATAGAATAGGTTTTGAAATTATTGAAACTAAAGAAAACTTAGACAAAAATCTACTTGGTGTTCTTCCGGATACAAAAAAGGTATTAATGCAATTAATAAATATAAAAAATGAATAAAACAGAAGTAATCTCTCAATTGACCCCTATTTTCCAAATAGTATTCAACAATCCTGAAATTCAAATTTCAGAAAATTTAACTGCCAATGATGTTAAAGGATGGAATTCTTTAACTCATATGATTTTGATGAGTAATATTGAAGAAAGTTTTAAAATAAAATTCTCATTAAGAGAAATCAATAAAATGCAGAATGTTGGAGATTTAATATCATTAATCGAAAGTAAAAAATAGTTATGACTTTTACTTCAGTCCTATTTCTTCCATATTTAGTTGTATTTTTAATTTTGTTTTATTTATTAAAACAAAACACACTTAGATGGCTATTATTATTAGGTGCTAGTATTGCATTTTACTTAAATATTCATTTAGGATTTACCCTAATATTATTTTTGGTTTCAATCATTACCTATTTGACATCCATAGGAATTAAGAACTCGAAAAACGAAAAATCAAGAGTAAATACATTTCGAATTGGAATATTTTTAACAATATTGCCATTATTAGTATCGAAATATTTACTGACGTTGTTTAAATTATTAAATGACTATTTTTATTTTACTGAACAAAGCGATAATCCTTTATCTTGGATTATACTTCCAGTTGGAATTTCGTTTTATACTTTTATGGCATTGGGTTATATTATTGATGTATATAATGAAGAAATTGAGGCTGAACCTAATTATGGTAAGTTATTGCTATTTTTATCTTTTTTTCCACTTGTTTTATCCGGACCAATTGAAAGAGGTAAAAACTTGTTAATTCAATTTTCAAATTTGCCAAAATTTGATTTCCATTTCATAAATCAAGGCATAAAATTGATGATTTGGGGGTACTTTATGAAACTAGTTGTGGCTGATAGATTAGGTTTATATATAGATTTAGTATACAGTAATCCAAACAACTACTCGGGTTCAAGTATTGCTTTAGCAGCAATTTTATATCCCTTTCAAGTATATGCAGATTTAGGTGGATATTCTCTAATAACTATAGGAGTTGGCCAATTATTGGGCATAAAAATTATTCCCAATTTTAATAGACCATTTTTTGCTTCTACTATGGCAGAATTTTGGCGTCGTTGGCATATGTCTTTAATAAATTGGTTCAATAAGTATCTTTATACACCTTTATCTTATGAGTTTAGGAAATTAGGAATCTATGGAATATTAATTTCCTTAATGATTACATTCATTGTTAGTGGAATTTGGCATGGTGCTAACCTCACATTCATTGTTTGGGGTATTCTTCAAGGCTTATTTTTAAGCATTGAAGCCACCATGTTATATTTAAAACAAAAAAAAGGGACAGAGTTAAATTCAAATTACTTTAAATTACCTGCTATTTTTGGAATGGCTTTGACATTTTTCTTATTTGCAATTTCACAAGTTTTTGCAAGAGCAGAAAGTGTTCCAAATGCGATTTTTTTATTCAAAAAAATATTTTCAAATTTAGGAATGCCATATATTAGTTCAATATCACTTTTAGTAGGTCTGTTGGCATTATTTATGTTACTTTCATATGACTTTATGCTTGAATTTAACAAAAAGAGAATTTTGCTATACTTAAATAAATATAAACCACTAAAGTATTTTATCCTCTCGTTAATAATATACAGTATATTAACTATTGGAAATACGGGTTCAGAAGGGAAATTTATTTACTTTAATTTTTAATATGATTAAACGGAAAATATTTCAATTTCTGCTTGTTTTTATGATACCAACAAGCATAATGTTTGGATCATATATTTATTTTGACCCCTTTAAAATAATTTGGCAAAATAAATCTCAATTTGAATCTGAAGTGCCTTTAAATAGAGATTTTGTCTCAACTGAATTATTCATTCAACACTATAAAAGTCAACAGTATAATTCGTTTGTTTTTGGAAGTTCAAGAACCATATCTGTGATGGCTGAGGATTGGATGAAATATATTCCTAAAGATTCCAAAGTGTTTAAATATGATGCTGCAGGGGAAAACATATATGGAATTTATTGTAAACTAAGGTATTTAAACTCCATAAACGACATTGCCATTGACAATTGTCTAATTTTTATATGTCGTGACGCATTTCACAAGGAAATGAATAGTAGTAAACATTTGAATATTAAGCATCCTCTCATTAGCCAGGAAAGCTGGATTCAATTTCACTTTACGCATATTAAAGTATATTTTACTTTCAAATTTCTTTTAGGCTTTTTTTATTATAAAATTACTGGAAAAATTAACTCTTTAAATGAGGATATTATTCAAATAAATAAAACACATTTAGATATTTCAAATAATCAAATTTATGTAGATGGGTTTGAAAATGAATTGTCAAAAGGTGAGGATGAGTATTATAAAAAAAATAATAACCTTTTTCATATTGAAGAAGAATCATTGGATAAGAAAGCAAAAAGAATTGAAAAGGAGGGATTTAGTTCAGAGACAATTTATATGCTAAAGGAAATTAAAAAAATCCTTATTAATCATCATACAAATTATAAAATTATTTTATCTCCAACGTTTGACAAAATTCCTTTTAACAAAAGTGCCTTAGGTACATTAAATGAAATTTTTCCACCTGATAGAATATTTAATTTTACCGGAACCAATTGGATCACCGAGAACAAATACTATTGGTACGAAAATTACCATTTCAGACCATTTATTGGAGATTCAATACTCAAAAAAGTTTATGAAAAGTAAATCTTTAGACAAATTCTAAATAGTAAAATTTTCCACCAAGTACGCGGGGTTAAAGATTAGTTTATATATTCGCGGTCGGTTTGTAAAAAGAGTGCCATTTTATATAACAATAACATGTCACACCAAGCAAACCAAGGTGATAATCTCTAAAATTAGGCTTTAACAACCGAAAACCATTTCAATTCAATGAAGCTTTCAAAATTATTAACGTTAGCTGTTACAATCTTACTGAGCTATCAGTTAACGTTTGCCGATGCGGCCGAAGGTGAGCAACTTTACAAAGCAAATTGTACAGCTTGCCACGCAATCAATGAAAAAGTAGTAGGACCAGCTCTAAAAGACGTCCACAAAAGAAGAGAATCTGCTTGGTTACTCAAGTGGATTAAAAATTCTCAAAAACTAATTGCGTCAGGTGACCCTGTTGCAGTTCAGGTTTACAAAGAGAACAATGAATCACCAATGTTGGCATTTGAAAATCTTAGCGATGCTCAAATAACCTCCATTGTAGATTACATTAAAAAAGAAAGTGAAGCACCAGCTGCACCAGTTGTAGCGTCAACAGTAAATACAACACCTTCTCAAACCAATGACAATGCGAATGGAACAGGTTTCTATTCAAATGGCACTTATTATGCCTTAATTGTTATGTCATTAGTATTAGCCATCATAGTTTTTGTACTATTTAGAATTAGAAAGGTTGTTGATGGTTTATATGAACAAAAGTATCCAGAAGCAGTTGCTGCTGAGAAGGCTCAAGAAGTTAGTTGGAAAGACAACAAACTATCTTTTAGATATAAATTATTTAAAAAGCATCCAGTTGTTGGAACCATAATCGTTTCCCTTTTATTCATGGTCATATTTGGTTTATTAGGATTTGATTATGGAAATAAAGAAATCGGAGTTCAAAAGGGTTATGCACCTACTCAACCAATCAATTACTCACATGAATTACATGCAGGTACCTATAAAATAAACTGTTTGTATTGTCATAGTGGTGCTGATAAAAGCAAGCAAGCAACTATTCCATCTGCCAGCACTTGTATGAATTGCCATATGCATGTTCAAGCTAAAAAAGAAGACGGCAAAGTATCACCTGAAATACAAAAGATATACAACGCAGTTGGTTGGGATGCAGAAAAGCGCATGTATGACCCAAGTAAACCAAAAACCCCTATCAAATGGGTAAGAATTCACAATTTACCAGACCATGCTTATTTTAACCATGCACAACATGTTAAAATAGGAAAAGTAGAATGCCAAGCTTGTCATGGACCAATTGAGACTATGAAAGTAGTTTCTCAGCAAAAGAGCTTACAAATGGGATGGTGTATCAACTGCCATAGAGAAGCGAATGTTGATGTGGCTAACAACGACTATTACGAAAAACTGCATGCAAACCTTAAAATTGAAGGACAAACTTCAATTACTGTTGCTCAAAATGGTGGTTTGGAATGTGGAAAATGTCATTATTAATAACTAATCAGAACTAACTTATCAATGGAAAATAAGAATCAATATTGGAGAGGACTAGAGGAGTTAAATAATGACCCGAAGTTCCTTGCAGGCAAAAAACATGAATTTGCAGAAGGTATTCCACTTGAGGATGTATTTACTGAAGAGGATGGAGATTTAACTTCAAACAGAAGAGACTTCTTAAAATACTTTGGATTTGGAATATCAGCCGTAGCATTAGCTGCTTGTAATAAAACACCGGTAAAAAATGCAATTCCTTATATAGTTAAACCAGAAAATATTACTCCTGGCATTCCAAACTGGTATGCAAGTACTTGTAATGCTTGTGCTGCTAATTGCAGTATCATAGTAAAAACTAGAGAAGGAAGACCAATTAAAATAGAAGGTAATGCAGAATCTCCAGTTTTTAAAGGAGGTGTTTGTGGTACTGGACATGGCAGTATTCTTGGATTATATGATAATGAACGTTTGCGCAAACCACGTATCAAAGGTGCAGACGCAAATTGGGATGCTATAGACAAAGAGATTAAAGCGGCATTGGGTTCAAGCAAAAATGTTGCCTTAATTACTGGAACAGTAAATAGCCCAAGCACTAAAAAAGCTATTGCGGCTTTGATAGCTAAATATCCCCAAGTAAAACATATTTCTTACGAACCGTTTTCATATGGTGCAATTGCGAAAGCTAGCAAAGAATCTTTTGGCAAGGAAGTAATTCCTGGATATAGGTTTGATTTGGCTAAAGTTATTGTAAGTTTTGGAGCGGATTTCTTAGGCACTTGGATTAGCCCAGTTGAATTTACAAAGCAATGGGCAAAAAACAGAAGTGCTGAGGATAAAATGATGAGCCGTCACATCCAAATTGAATCTTACCTTTCAGTAACTGGTTCAAATGCAGATGTACGCTACCCAATTAAGCCATCTGCTGAAACAGCTTATTTAATTAGTTTATATAATAAGGTTGCAGCTTTAGCTGGAGCACCTACACTTGGCAGTTTACCAGCTGTTGAATTACCTGTTAATGGTATTGAGAATACAGCAAAAGAACTTTGGGCAAATAAAGGTCAATCTATAGTTGTTTCAGGTTCAAATTCTATTGGGGCACAAGTAATTGTTAATGCAATCAATAGTCTACTTGGCAACATTGGTACCACGGTTGATTTAGCTAACTATAGCAATCAACATTTCAGTGATGATGCACTATTTGCCTCATTTGTAAATGATTTATCTTCAGGTGCAACTGATGGTGTTATATTCTATAATGTAAATCCAGTTTACAGTTACAGCGATGGCGCAAAACTTGCTGAAGCAATAAAGAAAGCCAAATTAAGTATTTCTTCTGGAAGCAATTTAGATGAAACAGCATCGGTTTGTATGTTTAATACACCTGATTCTCATTATTTAGAAAGTTGGAATGACAATGAACCAAAGGCTGGTTATTTCACATTTACACAACCAACTATTAGCAATGTATTTGACACACGTCAAATGCAAGACAGTATGCTGAAGTGGGCAGGAGTTGCTTCAAATTATTATGACTTCATATTGAGCAATTGGGCAAATACACTTAGTGGAGATAGTTGGACAAAAGCACTTCATGATGGTTTTTATCAAGCTCCTGTAAGCCCTGTGGCAGTAAGTTTTAATTCAGAGGCAACAAAAGGAATTGAAGCTGGAGCATATGAGTTATATACTAATAGTACTAAAAAATTAGAACTAAAATTATATACTAAAATTGGTGTAGGTGCTGGAGAAGGAGCACACAATCCTTGGCTTCAAGAAATGCCTGATCCTATTTCTAAGGTTTCTTGGGATAACTATGCGGCTATCAGTCATGCGACAGCTAAGGAGCTTTCAATAAAAGACGGTGATAAAATAAATATCAGCTTTAAAAACGGTAAAATAGAATCAGTTCCAGTTTTGGTTCAACCCGGACAACCCAATAATGTAATTGCTTTAGCAGTTGGATATGGAAGAACATCTGGTGGAAAAACAGGATTAAATGTTGGTGTGAATGCCTATACTGCTGCTGTATTTTCTACTACTCAATCCCACATGCAAAATGATGTAAAAGTAGAAAAGGCAGAAGGGAAATACGAATTAGCGCATACGCAAACGCACCATACCATAGAAGGTAGAGCTATCATTAAGGAAGCTTCTTTGGGTGAATATATTAAAGACTCAAAAGCAGGTAATCATGATCACCATAAATCTTTAAAGGAAAATGGTAATTTAATTACACTTTGGAGTGAAAAGGATAGCAAAGGACACAAGTGGACAATGGCAATTGACCTAAACAAATGTACCGGATGTGGTTCTTGTGTGGTAAGTTGTAATGCGGAAAATAATGTACCTGTGGTAGGAAGAAAAGAAGTATTGAACCGTAGGGAAATGCATTGGATTCGTATCGATAGATACTATCGTTTCCACAACAAAGACAATAACTTTATAACGAAAGAAGATGATTACAATAATGAAGCAACTGGGGTTGACTTTGAAAATGTAAGCGTTACCTTTCAACCAGTAATGTGTCAACAATGTGGACATGCTCCTTGTGAAACGGTATGTCCAGTATTAGCAACGGTTCATAGCAGTGAAGGTTTAAACCATATGGCCTACAATCGTTGTGTGGGAACCCGTTACTGCGCAAACAACTGTCCTTATAAAGTTCGTAGATTCAATTGGTTCAAGTATAGAGATAATGACCAATTTGACTTTAACTTTAACCATGACTTAGGTCGTATGGTTATCAATCCAGATGTTACCGTTCGCTCAAGAGGGGTAATGGAAAAATGCTCTTTCTGTGTTCAAAGAATTCAAGCAGGAAAATTAAAGGCTAAACTCGAAAACAGAACGATAGTTGATGGTGATGTTAAAACAGCATGTCAACAATCTTGTCCAGCAGATGCCATTATATTTGGAGATATCAATGACGAGAAAAGTAAAGTTAGAGAGCATTTCAAAAAGGACAGAGCTTACTTTGTTTTAGAAGAATACAATATTCAACCAGCAGTAGCTTACATGACTAAAATTAGAAATGTAAATGAAACCTTGGTACATGAAAAGGGCCATGGTGCTGCAAAGCATGAGGCAAAGCCTGAGGAACATAAGTCAGAAGAAAAACACGCTGAACACCATTCATAATCATTAAACTAAAAGTATCACATGTCATACGAATCACCCATTAGAGATCAATTAGTTACTGGTGGAAAAACCTACAGTGATGTAACAAGAGACATCACAAGGCCACTAGAAAATGCGCCATCTAAAGGCTGGTGGATTGGCTTTAGCCTTTCTACAATAGTCTTAGCCATTTGGATAGGAGCCACTACTTACACTGTTTTAGTTGGTTTAGGCGCTTGGGGTCTAAATAAAACAGTTGGCTGGGCCTTTGACATTACCAACTTCGTATTTTGGGTTGGTATTGGTCACGCGGGAACCCTAATTTCAGCAGTATTATTATTATTCCGTCAAAAATGGCGCATGTCAATCAACCGCTCAGCGGAGGCTATGACCATCTTTGCGGTTATTTGTGCAGCTTCCTTTATTCTTTCGCATATGGGAAGACCGTGGGTAGCTTATTGGCCAATTCCATTACCAAATGCTTTTGGTACACTATGGGTTAACTTCAACTCACCTTTAGTTTGGGACGTATTTGCAATCTCAACCTATTTCAGTGTTTCATTGGTTTTTTGGTATGTAGGTTTGATCCCAGACATTGCAACAGTAAGAGACAGAGCAACCACTAAGGCAAGAAAGTTTTGGTATGGCTTATTTGCGATGGGTTGGACAGGTTCAACACGCACATGGCATAGATATGAAATCATCAGCTTAATTTTAGCAGGTATTTCTACACCGCTTGTATTATCAGTACATTCAATTGTATCAATGGACTTTGCGACTTCATTGGTTCCAGGTTGGCATACAACTATTTTCCCTCCATACTTTGTGGCTGGAGCTATTTTCTCAGGATTTGGAATGGTATTAACTCTGCTAGTAGTAGCTAGAGAGGTAATGAACTACAAAGATTATATCACAGAGTCTCATTTAGATGCTATGGCAAAAGTGGTTATGGTAACAGGAACTATGGTAGGTATGGCTTATATCACTGAATTCTTTGTTGCAGCTTATTCTGGTGTTGAATATGAGCAGTATGCATTCTTAAATAGAGCGTTTGGACCATATTGGTGGGCATATTGGACTATGATGAGTTGTAATCTTTTAGCTCCGCAAGTGTTTTGGAGTTCAAAAGCTAGAACAAATCCTACAATATTATTTATCATGAGTATTATCGTAAATATTGGAATGTGGTTTGAACGTTTTGTAATTATCGTTACATCATTACATAGAGATTTTATTCCGGCTAATTGGGCGATGTATACACCAACAATTACAGAGATTGCAATTTTAATAGGTTCATTTGGCTTGTTCTTTTTCTTATTCTTTTTATTTATTAAATTCTTACCATCCATCAATATGGCAGAGGTTAAGAGTATTATTCCAACCCATGCACACGGAGAAGAACATCATGATCATGGTAATAGCCATGAATTAGCAACAGAGAAAGGAGTTTTACATGGCAACTAAAGAAACAACAAAACAACTTATCTTGGGAGTTTATGACAACCCAGATAAGGTATATTCAACCACTAAAAAATTAATCAAAAGTGGTTACAAAATTGAGGATGTATATTCTCCATTTGCCATTCACGGATTGGATAGAGTATTAGGAATTAAACGCTCAAGATTAACCATTGCAGCATTCTTATTTGCAATGACTGGTTTATCCTTGGCTGTTACTTTTCAAGTATATGTTTCCTATTTTGATTGGCAAATGAACATTGGCGGTAAGCCGAGTTTACATATTCCAACGTATATTCCAATAACGTTTGAGCTTAGTATTTTATTCACAGCATTTGGAATGGTAACTTGCTTTTTTATCGTCAATAAAATGTTTTGGGGTAAAAATGCAGATATTATGGACCCTAGAGTTACAGATGATTTATTTGTAATTGCAGTAGATGTAAAAGCAAGTAAAGCCGATATGGGTGCATTGAATCAAAAATTAATTGACGGCGGCGCAATTGAAGTTAGAGAAAGGATTAAAGAGCTATGAGATTATCTATTTTATACACCAGCTTAATCATAGGAGCAATTACTGTAATTAGTTCTTGCAGCGCTGGAGGCGAGAATACAGGTTATGAGTATGCACCAAACATGTATAACTCATTTGCCTATGAGCCAATGACTCAATTAGAGGAAGAGCCAAATACCATCAATCCTCATGGCATGAACATGAGAGAACCTGTTAAAAACACAGTTGCTAGAGGCCAATTTGATTATGGTAAATATGACATGAAAGTTAGCAATGAGTCTTACGAAGCTAGCGCTTCTTTGAAAAACCCGTTGCCAGCTTCTCCTAAAAACATAGCGCAAGGAAATAGGCTATACAATGTTAATTGTACACCTTGTCATGGAGAAAAAGGTGCTGGTGATGGAACCATTGTAGCAGCAGGCAAATTCCCTCCTCCACCAGATTATAACTCAGACAGAATCAAGACCACACCTGATGGAAAAATGTTTTATTCAATAAAATACGGAAAGAATTTAATGGGAGCCTATGGCACCACACTTACGCCAGAAGAAATTTGGCAAGTAGTACATTATATTCATTCTGTAAATGGCACCGCTCCTGTTGCCTTAAGTTCATCTAAATAACCTTTAACTCAAGAAAACGAACAAAATGGAACACGCAGAAGTTCATATCAGAGAAGAAAAATACACCATTACCTCAGGCAACAAAAAGTGGGCCTTTGGATTAATGATCGTAGGACTTATTTTGGCTGCTATTGGCTATTTTACCTACCACCCTCATATTGAAGGGTTATCAGAACACGACTTACACCATTTGATTCAAAAGAGATTCTGGGCCAATTTATTGGTTAATGGATATTTCTTTTTCATTGTTTCAATTTGTGCAGCTGCTTTTATTTCGATTAGCCAAATTGCAAATGCAGGGTGGTACATTGCCATACGCAGAATTCCTGAAGCAATGAGCGAATACACTTTAATTGGTGGACCAATTTTATTAATTATTAGTTTTTTCTCTTTACCTACATTGTACCATTGGGCACATGAAGGTATTATGACAGAAGGAACTAGCAACTATGATGCATTGTTGGCAAGTAAAGGTTGGTATTTAAACAAACCCTTTTTCTTAATCAGAATGGCAGTATTTATGGGCTTTTGGATTTGGTGTGCGCATATGTTTAGAAAATACAGCAGAAATGAAGATATCGTTGGTGGACTAGAAAATTACAAAAAAACATATGCCTTATCAGCTGCTTTCACAGTGATTTTTGGATTCACATTTTCTATGTTTTCATGGGATCAAATGATGAGTATTGATGCACATTGGTATTCAACCATTTTTTCAATCTATAACTTTGCTACTGGTTGGGTAAGCGCATTAACTATTATTTATTTATTTGCACATTATTTACGCAGCAGAGGATATTTAAATATTGCAAGTGACGAACATCAGCATGATTTAGGTAAATTTATGTTTGCCTTCTCGGTATTCTGGACATACATGTGGGTTTCTCAATTTTTATTAATTTGGTATGCCAACATGCCAGAAGAAGTTGTTTACTATAAAGATAGAATCTTTGGTTCTTATAAAGGTTGGATTTTCCTAATTCTATTCTTAAACTTTATTACACCTTTTTTCTTCTTTATGATGCGTGATTGGAAAAGAAGTAAAATCTCTGGTTATATTGTTGGTTCAATGCTACTAATTGGACATTGGTTAGATGTTTGGGCAATGGTTATGCCAGGAGCAATGAATCTTGCAACTGACCCAACAGATGCTCATCCAGCTGGAGTAATTAAAATTCCTTCTCAAGGAATTGGCTTAATGGAAATAGGGTTCTTATGTTTGTTTGCGGGACTTTTCTTGTGGATGACTTTAAGAGCTTTAACTAAGGCAAATCTATATCCAACTAAACATCCTTATGTAATGGAAAGTGCCTTACATGATGTAGGTATTTAATTTTATAACATTATAAAAAAACCGGCCTAGTGCCGGTTTTTTTATGGACTTATTCCAATACCTACTCTAGTGTAATTTTACGCGAATAATAAACTCCATCGGCATGAAATAATAATACATAATTTCCTTTGGCAAAATCAACAGTTTCAATTTTGTAGTTATTTGTATTGAGTTGCTGAGTGTATACTAATCTACCTAAATTGTCTAGGAGTTGAACACTATCAATTATATGTTCTGCTTTTATAGATAAGGTAGTTTGGACTGGATTAGGATAAATAGTTGTTGCATTGTTTAATTTGGCTATCAAACCGGCCTGCATGCCAACTGGACCGCTGATTAACCAAGTAAATGCCTCTGGAAACTCTCTCTTCCAAAACCATTCGCTATGTGCTCCATCTGCTTTCACTACCAACTTTCTATCTACATTGGAGTACCCTTCTGTGGCAAGCAAAGAATCATATCTTTGCATCAAACCAACCATACTGGCACTCTCATTGGCGCCACTAATATGAAAAAATCGAATTGGTTCAGAAATGGTTTGTTGTTTAATGAATTGCAACAAGGAATCAGAGAACCAATAGGCTGGCGAAAAAACTCCAACTCTGCTGAAAATTTCCGGATATTTTATAGCAACATACATGCTAATTAAACCTCCCATAGAGGAACCTGCAATCATGGTGTTAGCTCTGTCTTTTAAGGTTCTATACTTTACATCAATATATGGTTTTAAGGTTTGAACCAAAAATGAAGCATACTCCTCGCCTTGCCCACCACCGTAAGCAAAATTTACAAAAGGAGAATATTCATTGAGGCGTTGAGCTCCACCATTATCAACTCCAACCACTATACAACCGCTGTAGCCGCTTTTTTCCATGTTACTCATGGCCTCATCTATACCCCACTCTCCTGAAAATGAAGTTTGGTTATCAAATAAATTTTGTCCATCATGCATGTATAAAACTGGGTACATTTTAGCAGAACTTGCATAATCATTGGGCAGATAAATCCAAATACGCCTTTTACGATTAAGCGCTGGCATGAAAAAGGTATCACTAATTACCTTGACATTTGGTAAAGCAGTTGATCCTGTGCCGCCGCCCCCACTTTTTTTATCTTCCCAGCCTAAAACGTTTAGGTTTAGTTGTAGACCAGTGGAATAATTAAAAGTTCTATCTGGCACAAAACCACCAGTGGCAGTACCTTCCACAGTTTCCCAAGAACCACGTGTGAACTTAAATTTAGCAGTTTCTGACCCAGAAGGTAAAACAATGCGGTAAACACTTCCCTCCTTAGACAACCTAAAGGCAAACGCTTTTGGATTCCAATTATTAAAAGAACCAGCAATGTAAATAGAATCATCAGGGGGAGTATTTTCACTTACCGTAAGAGAAATACTAACCTGTGAAAAGGCGTTTAGGTTCAAACCGAAACCTAAAAGAAATATTAGATATTTATACATAAACTTAGATTTTAGACGAAAATAGTTGTAGGCTATTACATTTGTAGTTAATGAACTCAAGAATAAAACAAATATTACTGATTTTCATGTTAAGTAATGCTATCATGCTAAGGACATCTGGGGTTACCTCACAAGGATACCTCAAAAAAAATGATGGAATAGGTTTTAAAGGAATGACTTTAAAAAATTTGGAGGGTAAATATGAGTTTATCGGAAACTCTAATAAAAAAAAGGCCTATGTAATCCTTTTTCTTTCACCTGAATGCCCACTTTGTCAAAGTTATTCCCTTACTATCAAAAAGCTACATGAAAAATTCAAATCACAGGGAATTGATTTTGTGGCAATAGTGCCTGGAGAAGATTATACCCTTTTGAAAATTGTGGAATATAGAAATGGTTATGGATTGAAAAATATTCCGTTTTTTCTTGACCCAAACTATGCCTTTTCTAAACAAACGAAGGCAAGCATAACGCCAGAGGTATTTGTTTTGAACCAATACAATCAATTAGTTTATAGCGGAAGAATTGATAATTGGGCATATGAACTTGGGAAAAAAAGGGCGGTAATAACCTCACATGATTTAGAAAACGTTTTGCAAAATTTATTAATTGGAAAAGAGTTTAAACCATATCAAACTAAAGCAGTGGGATGTTTTATAAATTGAATAAATTGCAAATAGTTCTATTTGGATTGACCCTATTATTAGTAGCTTGTAATAGCAATACAACTAAGCAATATCCATCTGAGGGAGAACCAGTTCTGTTTGCCGAACACATTGCACCCATCATTAGAAAAAACTGCAGTAAGTGCCATAATGAAGAAGGGGGAGCTCCTTTTAATTTATATAATTTTGAGCAGGTTGCAAGCAAAGGAAAACTCATTCAATATGTAACAGAAAATCGCATTATGCCACCATGGCCTGCAGACCCTAACTATACTCATTTTGCCAATGAAACTTATTTAACTGACGAGGAAATTGCCTTAATAGGAAGGTGGGTAAAAGAAGGAAATCAACCAGGATATACGGCTAGTTTAACAGATTATATTCCACCTACCAAAAATATCAATGGAACCTTCTCAAAGCTTATAAAAATTCCTACTCCATTTGAAATAAAAGGCGATAATCAAGACCGGTTTTATGTAGTTAAATTTCCAATAGAATTAGGTTCAGACACCTTTTTAAAAGCAGTTGAATTTGTGCCACACCAAAAGAAATTGGTACATCACATGAATGCGCATTTGATAAATTATGAAGAAAATGCCAAATCGGATTTGCATAAAGGTAACTATTTTATTAGGCAGGACCAAAGTGAAAGCATGCGAATTCACCAAGATTTAAACCTTACCAATGACGATGGCACTTATCCAGCCATGACACCGAGTGTATGCAATTACCTTCCTGGCTCTCAATTTAGCTTTTACCCTCATGGCATTGGTGGATATAGAATTCACAAAAAGGCAGCTTTATATTTAAATGATATTCATTTTGGCCCAAGTGCCAAAGATGAACTTGATTCCTCTTACTTTAGATTGTACTTTGATACGAATGCCCCTACCCGACCGGTTTCTGAATTTCAACTAGGGACTTTGGGTTTAAGTCCGGTTGAACCAAAATTAGTAATCGAGCCAAATACCATAAAAACCTTTCATATACAATTTACCGTTCCCTTAGATATTTCTATTGTGAGTATAGTTCCACATATGCATTTGATAGGAAAGAAATTTTTAGCCTATGCCATTAAACCAAGTGGAGACACCATTAGGTTAATACATATTCCAAGTTGGGATTTTAGATGGCAGTACTTTTACATGCCCAAAAAAATGCTGCCCATTCCAAGGGGCAGCACAATCTATGTCGAAGGAATTTACGATAACACAGAAAACAATCCTAACAATCCTTTCTCGCCACCAAGGCTCATCTCTGAAAAAAACGGCAGCATGAAAACCACAGATGAGATGTTTCAACTCATCTTAAGTTATGTAAAATATCAGAAGGGAGATGAGGAGATTGAGTTGGAGGAGTAATATATCTAAAGATTAAAACGCTTTTTAAACTCATCCTCCAACAATGCCGCCAAATAAATTGCACCAAATCGAGTTAGGTGCATGGTGTCTTGGCTAATAAACTTGCAATCTGGAGTGAAAATTGTAACACGCTGGTTATTGTCAATTAAAAAAGATAAAACATCCATATACTTAATTCCCCACTCAGCTTTGAGTTTTTCATTATTATCAAATACACCCAACTTTAACTTACCTCTAAGCATATTGCAATCTTCACCATTTTTAATTCTTGAATAAAAAATGCCATTACTATTTCCAAAGTCTTTCAAACCAAAGTAAACCACTTTCTTTGGGTCTATTGAATAATAATTACATAAACTATTAAATTCATTATAAGAAATAGCTCCAAGAACATCAGTTGCTATAAAAATGATTTCAGCAGCTTTAACTCTATCTATCAAATTTTTATTAACCTCTTTAAGTTTAGGATTTAAGAATATTTTTCTACTTACAATCCCAAAATAACTCAAATCAAGTTTGGAAATCAAATTCGATTCAGATAGGATATTGATTAAATCTCTTCCATAACTATCACCCATTACTAGCACTTTTTTCTTGCTGATTTCTAAAAAATCTGAATTAAATCTGTTTGCATTTTCATTGTAGCTAATATGGATATTATCTCTTTTACCAAAAAGATTAGCATTAACTTTTTTATTATCTTTTAAAATACCTAATTGGGGAACATCACGCACAACTCCTCCATTTGTATAAAAATAAAAAGCAAATGAGTTAATTACAATAAAAGTTGAAGCTACAGTTAGAATTAATCCTCTATTAGTAATTTTATCTCGATTTCGAAAAGGATTTTCGACCAAAAAATATGAAAGAGTTGAAAAAAAGAATGTAACAGCAACTAAAATAAATGAAATTAAAGGGGTAAAGTTTTCAAAAATATAGTACCTGGAAAAGGCAAAAGAAATTTGATGCCATATGTACAAACTAAAGCTTATTTTACCAAGAAAAACAAAAACCTTATTAGTTAAAATTAAGGAGTAAAATGATTTGCCATCTGACTCGAAACTTCCAAAAAACAATAGTAAAGAACTAAAAACGGTAATTAAAATAACCAATAAATCATTTTTAATTCCAAAGCTAGAAAACAAAAGGATACAAATTGCAATTAAAAATAAAAAAGAAAGACCCTTAAATTTTGCAAAATTGATGTGTGAATATTTTCGTAAAACCATAGACAAAATTCCACCGAAAGAAAGTTCAAAAAATCTATATTGAATAAAATAAAACTTGGCAGCTGAATTGCTGACAATTAAAAATAGAAAAAAGGAAATTAAGGCTAAGAAAATCAAGACTGGAAAAATAAGATGCTTAAATTTTCCTGAAAGACAGAAAATGACAAAAGGGAAAACTATATAAAACTGCTCCTCTACTCCCAAGCTCCAAGTATGCATAAGTGGCTTAAAATCATTCTTTACAGCCCAATAATCACTTGAAGTAACGTACATTAGAATATTATTTGCTGAAAAATTAGAAGCAATTATGGATTGGCAAAGATTTTCGAAATCATCAGGAAGCATTACTACATATCCAATAAATAAACTAATTATTGTGGCAAACAAAACAAGCGGAAAAATCCTTCTTAATCTTCGTTCATAAAACTTAAGAATTGAAAACTTTTCATTTACAACTTCATCAAAAACAATCCCAGTAATCAAAAATCCGCTAATTACGAAAAATACATCTACCCCTAAATAACCATTTTTTAAATAACCTAAATGGAAAAGAATTACAGATAAAACTGAAAACGCCCTAATGCCATCAATATCTAATCTATATGGTTTTGAAGACATAATATAAAATTTGCTGTAAAATAAAAAAATTCCACACCAGTCATTGTAAATCAATGATTGGTGAGGAATTTTTTTTTATTAAAGTTAAGACGATTTAAATCAACAAAACTCCTCGTAAGCTCCTTTAAGATTTTCTGCAATCATTGCAGCACTTCTGCCTTCAATATTGTGTCTCTCGATAAAATGTACTAATTCTCCATTTTTAAACAATGCAATAGAAGGTGAAGAAGGAGGATATGGAAGTGTGAACTCTCTTGCTTTAGCAACAGCTTCTGCTTCTTGACCTGCAAAAACTGTTAATAATTCTGATGGTCTTTTGCCTTCACCGTTGAGGGATTCTAAAACTCCCGGACGGGCAGTACCAGCTGCACAACCGCAAACACTGTTAAATACCAATAATTGAGTTCCTGACTTCTTGCTTAATGCTTCTTCCACTTGGGTTGTATTCATTAGCGACTGAAAGCCCGCTGATTCTAATTGTTGGCGCATTGGCGCAACTAACATTTCTGGATATGACATAAAATAGTTTTACTTAAAATAAAATACAATATTGGTATAAAATAGTTTCAGAACCAACAACACAGGATTGAAATGACCAAATAATTAGGGTTCGGTTTGAACCCAACGCTAACTAAATGGCTAAATTAAGTAATCAATAAATTTAGCTAAAAATGACATTGAGGAAATTAAATTAAATAAAATAACATTAATTTTGCAACTCATATCGAAATAAAACATATTATATGTCAGACGCAAAAACCGCTCTTCCTTACAAAGTTAAGGACATCTCCCTCTCAGAGTGGGGAAGAAAAGAAATCAAATTGGCTGAAGCAGAAATGCCGGGATTAATGACTATTCGCAAAGAATACGGCCCGCAGCAACCTCTTAAAGGCGCCCGCATTGCTGGTTGTCTTCACATGACCATCCAAACTGCAGTATTAATTGAAACACTTAAAGAATTAGGTGCAGAAGTTACCTGGAGTTCATGCAACATTTTCTCTACCCAAGACCATGCTGCCGCTGCTATTGCTGCTGCTGGAATTCCAGTTTACGCTTGGAAAGGTCAGAATGAAGAAGAATTTGACTGGTGTATTGAACAAACTTTGTTTGCTTTTGAAGGTGGAAAGCCTTTAAATATGATTTTGGATGATGGTGGTGATTTAACCAATATGGTTTTTGATCGTTACCCTGAGTTAACTGCTGAAATCAAAGGATTATCAGAAGAAACTACAACAGGCGTACATCGCTTATATGAGCGCATGAAAAAAGGCACTTTAGTAATGCCTGCAATCAATGTTAACGACTCGGTTACTAAATCTAAGTTTGACAATAAATATGGCTGTAAAGAGTCTTTAGTTGATGCTATCCGCAGGGCTACAGACATTATGATGGCTGGAAAAGTTGCAGTTGTTGCAGGTTATGGCGATGTAGGTAAAGGTTCTGCTGAATCATTACGTGGCGCTGGAGCTCGCGTATTAGTTACTGAAATTGACCCAATTTGTGCACTTCAAGCTGCTATGGATGGTTTTGAAGTTGTAACAATGGAAGAAGCTTGCACACGTGCAAATATCTTTGTAACGGCTACTGGTAATTTAAAAATCATTACTGACCGTCATTTTATGAACATGCGCGATAAAGCTATTGTTTGTAATATTGGTCACTTTGACAATGAAATTGACATGGCTTGGTTAAACAAAACTTACGGTTCAACCAAATATAATCTTAAGCCACAAGTTGATATTTACAATATCAACGGAACCGAAATCATAATTTTAGCGGAAGGCAGATTGGTTAACTTAGGTTGCGCTATGGGTCACCCAAGTTTTGTAATGAGTAATTCATTCTCGAACCAAACTTTGGCTCAAATAGAATTATGGAACCACAGTGCTAATTATGAAAACAAAGTGTATGTATTACCTAAACATTTAGATGAAAAGGTTGCTGCCTTACACTTAGAACATATTGGTGCTAAATTAACCGTTCTAGATACTGAACAAGCTGATTATATCGGCGTAAAAGTTGAAGGTCCGTTTAAAGTGGAAATGTACCGCTATTAGACCATGGTCAATAGACGACAGACCATAGATTAAGCAAAAAATGCCTCAGAAAAATCTGGGGCATTTTTGTTTATGGATTTTCAAATCCAATCATTTCGCATCCTCAATCACCTTATCCAAAATGGTTAAAAAAGTTTGGGCATTGCGATAGCCTGGGTCTATAAAAACAGATTTCTTTTTCGGGTCTATGAAATAACTAGTTGGAAAACCTGTACTTTCTCCCCTGCTCAATTGCATATAAAAATCGCGGGCTGAATAAGTTTGACCGTCAATGTCATAAGTTAAATCTCTAAGTTCTGGGTTGAACTTGATCACAATAAAATGTTTGTTTAATTTTTTGATGACATCCTGATTGGCATAAGTATCCTTGTCCATCTTTTTACACCAACCGCACCAATCGGTATAGGCATCCACTAATATGATTTTCTTTTCTTTTACTGCTATTGGATACCCTTCGTTCCAAGCATACCACTTTAAGGTTTCTTCTGTTGGATTTTTATAGCTAAACAATAAAAACAAAACCATTACTAAGGTCAAATTTTTCAGTACTTTCATAGCATTTATTTAGGTTCAAACCGAAACAATAATTAGACCAAAATTACTTAAAAAATTGTTTAATAGCAGGTACCAATAATTCTAAAGAAACCTTTTCGAAAGGATGGGCAGTGTGGGGCAATACTAAAAGGCCTGCATTAGGCAGTTTCTTATAGGTTTCTAAGGTTTCGTAAACAGAGCTAGTTTGATCTCTATCGCCTATTCCAAGCAAAACTGGATGTGAAATGGCTTGTAATTGTTGTTCGGTTAAGGTTACAGTCTCTGAAAGTTGTTTCATCAGGTCACTTGTGCTTTTAAGCAAGGATTTCCAGAGATGCATGCCATGAATAACCATAAGATTATTAGCAAAACTTGGCACTTTTTCAAGCATTTTATCAGCATCTAACATACCGGCTTCTTTTGCAGTTGAAATGGGATCCCAGTTAAACTTTACATTTAAGGTAAAAACCTTAGCCACTCTATTGGGGTGCAAATGCGCAAAATATAATGCGGCATAACCACCCATGCTGAACCCAAATAGGTTTATTTTTTCTATTTGATGTTTATCTAGGTATTGCAAAATATTATCTGCAAAGCTTGGAAATGTTAGTCCTTGCGCTGGTATTAATTCTCCTCCATGCCCAGCAAAATTAATGGCATGACACTCATAAGTATCGTTGAGCATACCCATAATGGGCTGGAATTGCAGTTTAGATCCAAGTGCTCCGTGCAAAAACAAGATTTTTTCCATACTGATTGAGGTTCAAGTTAGCAATTAAACACTATTTTTGCACAACATTTTTTGATATGCTAAACTTTAACCGCAAACAATATAGCAACGAACTGCTATTAAACTTATACAAAGCCATTGTGATTCCTAGAATGATTGAGGAAAAAATGCTAATATTATTAAGGCAAGGAAAAGTAAGCAAGTGGTTCAGTGGAATTGGGCAGGAAGCCATATCAGTTGGTTTAACAGCAGCATTAGAATCGGATGAATATATTCTGCCACTCCATAGAAACTTAGGCGTATTTACGGGAAGAGACATTCCTTTCGCCAAGCTGTTTTCGCAATGGCAGGGAAAATTTAATGGATTCTCAAAAGGTCGAGAACGTTCTTTTCACTTTGGAACCAATGAGCATCATATTGTAGGGATGATTTCGCATCTTGGCGCTATGTTAGGCGTGGCAGACGGAATAGCCTTGGCTAACTTATTGAAAAATGAAAGAAAACTAAGCGTAGTTTTTAGTGGGGATGGCGGTGCAAGTGAAGGTGATTTTCATGAAGCCTTAAATACTGCAGCGGTTTGGAGTTTACCCGTTATTTTCTTGATAGAAAACAACGGCTATGGCCTTTCAACTCCAAGTAATGAGCAATTTAAATTCAAAAGTTTTACAGATAAAGGGATTGGTTATGGGATGGAAGCCTACCAAATTGATGGGAACAATATCCTTGAAGTTTATGATATTGTTAGAAACCTTGGTAACTCAATAAGAAGCAAACCGCGCCCAGTCATTTTAGAGTGTTTAACCTTTAGGATGCGCGGCCATGAAGAGGCTTCTGGAACTAAATACGTTCCTCAAGAACTATTTGAAACCTGGGCAAAAAAAGACCCTGTAAGTAATTTCGAACGCTATTTGCAAGATGAAGGCGTTTTAAATCATGAAATCATTGATGAAATTAGAACTTCCTTCAAAAAAGAAATTGATGAAGGCGTTGAATCGGTATTAAACGAACCAGAAATTATTCCGAATACTGACTTTGAACTCAATGATGTTTATGCACCAGCCAGTTTTGAAGCCAATGGAAAAAAGGTAGGGAACTTGCATGATGTTGTAATAGCACCAGCGAGCGAGAATGTTAGTAAGAAAAGGTATATTGACGCTATTAGCGATGGCTTAAGGCAATCTATGGAAAAGCATCCAGAATTGGTGCTAATGGGCCAAGATATTGCAGAATATGGTGGTGTATTTAAAATTACCCAAGGCTTTTTAGAGCAGTTTGGAAAAGACCGTGTACGCAATACACCTTTGTGTGAAAGTGCTATTATTGGTGCCGGTTACGGACTTTCCATCAAAGGAATGAAAGCGATGGTTGAAATGCAGTTTGCAGATTTTGTGAGTGTTGGGTTCAACCAGATTGTAAATAATTTGGCTAAAAGTTATTACCGCTGGGGCCAAAATGCAGATGTTGTGGTTAGGATGCCAACGGGTGCTGGCGTGGGTGCCGGACCATTTCATTCTCAAAGCAATGAAGCTTGGTTCTTTCATGTACCAGGCTTAAAAGTTATTTATCCATCATGTCCATCTGATGCAAAAGGCTTGTTAACAGCAGCTATTAATGATCCTAATCCAGTTTTATTTTTTGAACACAAGGTATTGTATCGCATGACTGAATTGGAAGAAGAAGTTTATGACGATTACTACATGCTAGAAATAGGCAAAGCAAAAACAGTAAAACAAGGCGATGAGTTGAGTATTATTACCTATGGCGCTGCAGTGCATTGGGCTGTTACGGCATGTAAAGAAATGCAAATAGATGCAGACATAATAGACCTTCGCACTTTATTGCCTTGGGATAAGGAGTCTGTAATAGCCAGTGTCAAAAAAACAGGAAAGGTATTAGTATTACATGAAGATACCTTAACAGGAGGCATCGGTGCAGAAATTGCAGCTTATCTTTCGGAACATTGCTTTGAAAACTTGGACGCCCCAGTAATGCGCATTGGAAGTTTAGACTCGCCTGTTCCTTTTAACTTAGATTTAGAAGAGAATTTCTTGCCAAAAGGAAGACTTAGACAAGCTTTAGTGAAGTTAAGTTCATACTAAGTAAGAATTGGTCATAAAAACAATAATTTGTTCTTATTGCTTTCGGTTTGAACCTAATTATTTTTTTCTGATAAAGTCACCCATAATTTTGAGATAGTTTTCAAAACCTGTTAAAACTGGAACCTCTCCATGGTCAGCTTTTTCTATACGATGTGCTTCTTTATAGGTGCCAGAATAATTTTTAAAAACCACTTCGCCATGTGTTTTGATGCCTAAAAAATTATCATTGGTACCATGTATCCAACAAAGGGGTTGTTTTACTTTTTTAATTTCTTCTGCATTATCAATTTTAAGGTTGGTTACAAATGAACCAGGCACATTTAATCCTGCACCATCTGCTGCCATAACTGCACTGCTAGCAAAGGGTGCTTCTAAAATAAGTTTTAAAGGGCTTAAGGTTCTTGGGTTGGCAGTGAGTTCGGTTGCAGGTGCAGTGCCCATGCTAAAGCCATATAAAATTAACCTATTACCATTTAAACCTTTTGACTGTAACCATTGCATGGCAGCATTTACATCTGCATACAAACCATCCTCGGTGGGTTTACCTTCAGATAACCCATACCCACGGTAATCTAGCATTAACACTCCATAAGTATGTTTTCCATTGGTATGAGCCAAAAGTTTTGCCCTTTGCCAAAAGAAATCCATATGCCATTTATTGCCATGGCAATATAAGATAACTGTATCAGAGGCAATTTGGTTAATATCTCCAATAAAGGTTGCATAAATTTTATTTCCCTCCGAATTAAGGGTAAAGGTAGTGTGCATACTATCTGCGATATTATAGGCTGAACCAAGTTTAAAGTCTTGTTCTCCGGTATAATTATCCTATTTGTATTCAGTAATTTTATCACTCAAATTATAGAAATTAGAATCGAGTCGAAGGCAGGCGCTAAAAAGACTTAATGCTAAAGTTATCGTAATGATTTTTTTCATGTTAAAACTTTTTCATAATGGAGAAATAAACACCTAAAGCACCTTTACCGTCAATGCCAATATAATCTGCTACGTTTGGCTTATTTGCTATGCCAGACCCAACCCATTTGCTTTCTATGCCATAATTCCATTTATGCTTTCCCCATCTATACCCAAATTGTGGGTGCATGAACCAAAACTTTTCTTGCATTTCATTATGTGGGCGCATTCGGGTTGGTTCAAACCAATTACCAACACCTGCATAAATAAAAGATTGGTTGGCAAAGGTTCTATACAATTGGCAATCGATTTGTGGCCAAAAGCGAAATTTCCAATCCCATCTATCGAGGGCAAAATGCAAGGCAGGCGAAACTGAAAATCCCAAAGTTTTATTTTGGTTTGACCACAATTGTCGGCAGGCTCCAACTTCCAATTGCATCACACCAAAGGCCAAAGCTGTAAGGTGTATGCCTCCATAAATTGACGTTTTATCTGTGATTCCTTTGGCAAAAAAGGCAGCAGTGTAAGGCAGGGGAATGGGTGCACCTGAAAAGTTAATTATCGGCCCACCTAAGTTCCCGCCAAGGGCCTTTTCACCCTTTTCTAGCGGTTTAATTAGACGCGTAGGGGAGCAAGAGATTTGAAATGCCACACAAACAATTAAAAAACTACAGTATTTTAAAGAGAACATTACGATTAAATAAGGGTTTTTAAAAATTAATGATTGCAATTGTAAAAAAAAATAGAAAACCTAACTTATGCTTTGCTCCCATCAATAACTTTACTGGAGAATGAATTGATTTTCGTTCTGAGGAAGTTATTCAAAGGCTCTTCAATTAGAAGAAATAGAACAATAGAAATTAACTGCAGAGAAACAAAGGAAATAAAATAATTCTTTGAAACATAAGTATTAACAAATGAGTGAATTACTCCTAAGTGAATTAAGTAAAAGATGTAACTACTTTTACCTAGCAATACAAACAGTTTTGAACCTAGAATTGCGGAAAATTTTGATTTTTCAGTTATTAGGCCATAGTAAAACAATGAGATTCCGAGCAATGGCAATAAAAAGGTGTTTACAATTTTACCAAAGGGAGTTAGTATTCCCGAGGGGTAGACTCCATTATTCTGAAGTAAATAAAGCAAATAAATGAATAAAAGGGTAAAGAAAAATCCTATATAGGTAGTACCTTTAGGCAATTTAACATCACTTTTAACTAGCAAAGCCAAACCAATTCCTACTATAAACTCTGTGCTCCTGCCAAAAAAAGTATAAATTAGCATAAATTCATCGTTTGAAAAGAACCCATGCCAATTGAGGTTTTGAAAACAGCCAACTAAAAGATAACCAAAAGAAACAAGCAAAATTGGCAATAAATAAATAAAATAACGAATTTTGATTAAAGCAAAAAACAACAAAGGAGCTAATATATAAAAGGTTTCCTCAACAGTTAAGGACCAACCTTGAGCAACCAAAGAGAACTTAAATTCTTCAAAAAATCCTCGTAAGAATGAAATATTTAAAATGTATATTATTAACTCATTTATTGAAATATTAAATGATTTAGGTAAAGAAACAATTAAAGTTAAAGTGGTTAAAATAAAATACATTGGATAAACCCTTGCAGCTCTGTAAAGAAAATATTTTTTAAAGTTAAAGTTCTTTAATTCAGAGTATCGATAAGCTATCAAGAAACCTGAGAGTACGAAAAAAAAAGTAACTCCAGTATGCAACTCTTTAGCAAATCCTCGTAATACCCCTCCCAATATATTATCACCAAATGGATTATAATGGTGAATAAAAACCATTATGGCAGCAATTGCTCTAACTCCAGTTAACTCGGGAAAGTAGTTTTTTAACATTAGACTATATTATGTATTTGAATTGAAATAGATCTGAGTAATAAAAAAGCGAAGACTCTGCTTGATGAATTAAATACTATTGTACTTCAAAAATTCTTCATAATTCCGCAAATAATCTGTTTCATTATAAGTATGAGAGGCCAACACAAGGCAGATAGAACCAGATGAAAAATTAATTTCGGAAGCCCAAATTCCAGGAGGAATGTGTAAACCCATGTAAGGCCTATTTAAATGAACAAGTCTTTTTGACCTTCCATCATCCAATAATATTTCAAAAGAGCCGCTTGCAGCTACTAAAAACTGATGACATTCTTTGTGTGCGTGAGCACCCCTAGATTCCCCACCAGGAATATCATAAAGGTAGAAAACCCTTTTTATTGCAAAAGGAATTTCTTGGTTATTATGAATAGGTGTGATATGCCCTGATCTATTGCCAATTTTAGGGAGATGAAGCACACTACAATCAAAAACAGTAATATTACTTTTCATTTCGAATTTCTTTAAATTGTTGAAAGTCTCGGATATATTCGTTTTCATCAAAAGGTTTGTCTGCTAAGACCAATGCCAAAGAATTAGTTGAAAAGTTCTCCATTGATCTCCAATACATCTTTGGAACATAAAGTCCATAATAAGAGCGATTCAATGTGTATCTATAGTCTGTTTTACCATCATTTAAAATTACATCAAAACTTCCACTTAGTGCAACAATAAACTCTTGTAATTCATGGTAGGCATGACCACCTCTTACTTCTCCGCCAGAAACATCATAAATCCAATAAGTTCTTTCTATACAAAATGGTATGTTTCTTGCTTCTTCTATAAAAGACAAATTTCCACGAGGATCTAAAAATTTTGGCAAATCTATTATTTTGGGTGTATTCATAATGTTTGTTGAAGTATTAATGCATTAACTTTGTCTTGTTTCCAATTAATACTTACTGTATTTTAACCTTTTAAGTATTGTTTTATTTAAGCAATTATAAATTAGTGATTTACAAAACTTTTTAAATCACTAATTTAAATGGAAGTTAATTTTTGAGCAATATATTAATTGAAAAAGAATTAAAAAACATATTCAAGTTAAATAATGCTTGTCAATAGGTGCGTTTATTAAAGGTTTTTTAACTTTAACATAGGTCAATAACTTTATTTTCAAACTATTAATAACTAATATTTTCATCATTACAATTATGTCTAGAATGCTAAATATGATTGGCTAATTTTCTATTTTTCAGGTATTTAAATAAATTAGTTTTAATAATTAAACCGAATAAAAGAAGTATTTTTGCTTACCAGCAGACAACCAATTTTATTTTCATATTAATAAGTACTTTATGCCTTTAATTACCCTTCGCACTTTTCAATATCCCTTAGAAATTACTTTATTAAAAAGCATGCTTGAGGATTCTGGAATCCCTGTTTTTGTGAAGGATGAGTTTACAATCCTAATGAATCCATTGTATTCTAATGCAATTGGAGGCATTAAACTTCAGGTGTTAGAAGAAGACCTAGAAAAAGCAACTGAAGTGCTTAAGGATTACGAAAGCGAGAATACTAACCAATCTTAAAAATGTCTTCTAAACAAACCATAGTTATTCTTGGAGCCGGATTTGCAGGACTATCAATATCAAAAAGTTTAGATGCTAAACTTTTTGATATTGTGCTAATTGATCGCTTAAATCACCATCAATTTCAACCTTTGTTCTACCAAGTGGCGGCAGCACAATTGGAACCTTCCTCTATTTCATTTCCTATCCGTAATATTTTAAGAAACAAAAAGCACATTGCAGTCAAGATGTGCGAGGTACTCAACATCGATCCTGCAGCAAAGTTGGTTCAAACCGAAACCGAAAATATACCTTACGACAAATTGGTAATTGCTACTGGATGTAAAACCAATTTTTTTAATAACATTAGCATTGAAAAAAATGCTTTTACCTTAAAATCGACCACAGAAGCCATTCAGGTTAGAAACCATCTTTTAGAAGTATTCGAAGCACTATCTTCAAGTTCACAAGAAAATAGTGACCCGCGGAATAACATCGTAATTGTGGGCGGAGGACCAACAGGCGTTGAACTGGCAGGCGCCTTTAGCGAAATTATAAAAAGGGTTTTACCTGAGGAATACCCTTTAATTGATTCTAAAAAAATGAAGGTAATCTTGGTTGAAGGAAGCGCTCATACTTTAAACAACATGAGTGATTTGGCTAAAGTTTCTTCCGAAAAATACCTAAAACAAATGGGCGTTGAGATTATTACTGAAACTTTTGTGAAGGATTATGATGGAAAAGTTGCGGTATTAAGTAGTGGACAAACCCTTGAAACTTCCACTTTAATTTGGGCTGCGGGGGTTAAAGGAAATATTTTACCTGGCTTAGCTTCAGAGGCTTACTTACCTAACTCAAGGTACAAAGTAAATCGGCATAATGAGGTATTTAACCATAATGATATTTATGCAATTGGAGACATTGCCTATATGGAAACGCCTTTGTATCCAAAAGGTCATCCGCAGGTGGCAAACGTTGCAATCAATCAAGCCAATAATCTGGCAAAAAACTTCAAAAGGGCATTAAAGTCTGAAGCGCCTAAGCCATACGAATACCTAGATTTAGGAGCAATGGCAACCATAGGAAAAAACAAAGCCGTAGTGGATTTACCTTTTATGCGCTTTAAAGGATTTATCGCTTGGCTGGTTTGGATGTTTTTGCATCTCATGCTTATTCTAAGTGTTAGAAATAAGCTAATAATTTTAATCCATTGGAGTTGGGCATATTTCTCTAGTGACAGCTCATTGAGGTTAATATTTAAAGCTAAACCTAAGCTAGCGATAAAGGATTAATTACTCTTTACAATTTTCAACCAATTTTCATTGCACCTAAGAATGTAAACGCCTTCTGCAATGTTTTTCAAAGGTAGGTGTCCATTCTCATCAGTTTGGTTTGAACCAACAAAAACACCCTCAATGGTATAACATTCAACCGTTTCATTCCTCCAGGCAGGTATTGTAATATAATCTGAGGCAGGATTTGGAAATGCAATAATTTTTCGGTTTGAACCCAACCCTTGCTCAGGTAAAGAAGTACTCACTTGTTCACAAATGCTATCGATATACATTTTGTGAGCATTGATAAAGTCTGTTTGCCAAATATTAACACCATATAATACGCGGTAACACCAAGGTTGTTTGTTATGACATCCACTATACCAATTTAAATTAATTGTCTTCCAAATCGAATCAGGAATCTCAAAGCTAACACTAGTAAAAGCATCTCCAGGCAAACCAATCATATGATAGCGCGATGTTTTTTGGCAATAATGAACCTGAAAATAATGGGCAATGATAGAACTAAGCCATTTTTGCCAAGTTTTACCTCTGTCGAAGGAACGCAAGACATCACTTTGGTAATAGCCATCAAAAAGCAACAAGGTGTCCTTTCCTAGCACCTGCACTTGGTTAAGACTTTTATGCTCTGAAACAGAAAAAAAAGTAGTGTCAAGCTTCCAGGTTTGACCTGCATCTTTGGTTATGAAAAGCTGTGTTGGAAAACCAATGGTATTTCTTCCAATTAAAACCAAAAAGTGGTTTTCATCAAAAAAATCAACATCCCTAATATAGTAATTGGTATCCTGCCCTTTAAAATCTTTTAATAACTGGGTGGTGTTGCTTCTAGTTGCATATAGCTTGTATTTGGAAGCATGTAAACTAAGGTTTGAACTTACCCAATAATTGGTACTATCAAATACATGGAAATTTCTTTGGGCGCTAAGATTGGTTAATGCAAAAAAAACAAAGCTTAGCATTAACAAAAGTTGGTTTGGCTTCATGGGTATAAATTTATTAATGTACCCAATAAAATCAAATTTTTACACTAAATTCATCTTAATGCGCTTTGCAATTTCATCAATATCTGCTTTAAACTTCTTGTCTGTTTCCATAAGGTCGTTTACAGTTTGACAAGCATGAATAACAGTAGAGTGATCTCTACCACCAAAGTGCATTCCAATAGTTTTTAAACTTGATTTTGTAAGGTCTTTGGCATAATACATAGAGATTTGACGGGCTTGTACAATTTCACGCTTACGTGTTTTTGACTTTACCTGCTCTACTGGAATGGTAAAATAATCGCAAACCAATTTTTGTATATACTCAATTGAAATCTCTCTGGTATTATTTTTCACAAAGTTTTTGAGAATTTGTTTAGCCAATTCAAGGTTAACTTCTTTTCTGTTAAGACTAGCTTGAGCTAACAAACTAACCAAAGCTCCTTGCAATTCTCTTACGTTACTATTGATGTTGTGAGAAACATATTCTACAACCTCTTTATTTAAGGTAATTCCATCATTGTACATCATATGCTCAAGAATGGCCATGCGTGTCTCAAAATCGGGCGTTTGTAAATCTGCTGAAAGTCCCCATTTAAACCTGCTTAAAAGACGCTCATCCATGCCTTTTAAGTCCTTAGGCGCTCTATCACTTGTAAGGATGATTTGCTTACCTAATTGGTGCAAATGATTAAATATAGTAAAGAAAATTTCTTGCGTTTTTTGTTTATTTTCTAAAAACTGAACATCATCAACAATTAAAACATCAATTTGCTGGTAGTAGTTGATAAAATCCTGATTAGAGTTATTTCTTATGGCGTCTACAAATTGGTTAATGAATTTCTCAACAGGTACGTACAAAACAACCTTATTCTTGCTGCTTTGCTTTATCATATTACCGATAGCGTGAACCAAATGGGTTTTACCTAACCCTGTTTCGCTAAAAATCATTAGTGGATTAAAAGAAGTGCCACCAGGTTTATTAGCAACAGCTAAACCTGCACTTCTTGCCAATCTATTGCAATCTCCTTCAATAAAATTTTCGAACGTGCAATTTGGGTTAAGGTTACTATCAATATTAACCTTTTTAATCCCAGGGATAATAAATGGATTTCTAATACTTGGATTTAGGTTGATACCATGTGTTGCAGTTTGCTGTAATTCTGACCTAGAACTAGTGCTACCAGGAATATTAACAATATACGGATTTGAAGTACTTGTGCCATTTTCAACTATTATATTGTATTCAAGTCTGGCGCCTACGCCTAATTCTTGTTTAAGCGTTTTCTTTAGTAAACTAACATAATGTTCTTCCAACCACTCATAAAAAAACTGGCTAGGTACCTGAATGGTAAGTACCTTGTTATCCAATTTAATTGGCCTTATAGGTTCGAACCAAGTTTTAAAGCTTTGTGCGGGTACGTTGTCTTGAATTAATTTTAGGATACTATTCCAAACAGATTCACATGTTTTTTCAGTCATTTCTTTGCCTCCAATTGCGTTCGTGAAAATGACCAAAAAAGTTCACACTACAAAACATTTTCAACAATCGTAAATTGAAAAACTGGGGGTAAAACATTTTACCCACTGATTTCTAACAGAAATTTTTTTTGTTTGAAAAAAAATTTTTTTGATTGCTAAAAACCATGTAGCGATTTTCATAAGAATTTCTTCATAATACCCGAAACAACCAATAAAATCAGCACTCAACAGACGAAACAATTTATTAACAAATCAAATTTCTTCAATGCTTATTGACTGTTCACCCTTAAGACGAACAGCTATATTTGTGTTAATAAATGGCTCAAAAGTTATGCGAATGGCACCTAAACGTAACCCAGCCCAGCCTACCTGATTAACCATTACATTTTTGTTGATAAGATTCTTAGCAAGGGTAGGCTCATTTAAAAAAGTATGGGTATGTCCTCCAAGTATTAGATCAATGTGTTTTGTTTTCTCTGCTAGAACTAAATCACTCACTTTATTATTGTTGTATTTGTACCCCAAATGTGACAAACAAATAATCGCATCGCATTGCTCAACTAACTTTAAATGCTCAGCCGTTTTATTTGCGGCAGCAATTGGGTCATTATATACGATGTTTCCAAAAAGTTTCTCAGGCACTAACCCTTGCAACTCAATTCCCAGTCCAAACACACCAATTTTAAGGCCTTTCTTTTTAAAAATTGAATAGGGCTTAACAACACCTTCCAAAGCTGTATTTTTAAAGGAGTAATTGGCATTTACAAATTTAAATTGGGCATGTGGCAATTGTTTCACAATTCCATCAATTCCATTATCTAAGTCGTGGTTGCCTAAAGTAACGCAGTCATAACCCATGGCAGACATAAGCTTATATTCTAGCTCACCTCCATAAAAATTAAAATAAGGAGTACCTTGAAAGATATCACCTGAATCTAATAGCAAAACCTCCCCTTCCTTGTCGCGTATAGATTTTATTAGCGCTGCACGATAGCCTGCGCCACCCATTCCTCCATTTTGTTTATCTATTTCTGGAAATGGCTCAATTCTGCTATGCCAATCATTGGTGTGCAACACTAACAGTGATTCTCTTGGCCTTTCTTTAGCCAATAGTTTTAAAGGTGTATTGGCTAATGCTCCAAAACCCACTAGATAAATGGTTTTTTGGATAAAATCTCTTCTTCTAGTTTTTTCTAATTCTGCCATCGATTACAGGTATTAAATGCGCCCCATCGGTATCCATTTTATAAAGTGTCTCAATGAGAACATCTCTAAGTAATAAATTTAAGTTAATTCGCTCAATTGGATTTTTTAACGCATCATACTTATCTCCGCCATTGGCGAGATAATCACTTGTTAAAACCCAATACTCTTTTTGCTCGTCAAAAGGTTGGCCTTGAACCAAAAGTGATTGAATTGCATTATCTTGAATTACTAAGTTAATTCCCGCAACAGGCGCACCTCCAGAGGATGCAAGCATTTGCATTAATTCTTTGAACTTGCTTCCTTTAATTTTCACCAGTACTAATTGGTTTTCAAAAGGCATTAACTCATAAACTGTCCTTACAGAAACTTGTCCTTTATAAATAACAGGAATTCTAAGGCCACCATTATTCATCAAACATAAATCTGCTTGCAAGCTTTTACTTTTGGCATATTGCATCAAAACATCACAAACCATGTTTCCAAGACTTCCTTCTGGTTGGGACTTAGAAAAATCTCCTTCTGCAAGAATGAGTTCAACATTCATTGCGCTATCCAATTTGTTTTTATAAGGAGCAATGGTTTTTAAAATACGTTCATCTGGCTTAATGGAGTCCCTATGAATCCGATAAAATTCAGATTGAACACTTGCCACCTGTTGTTGAGAGTGGCAAGCTGCAAACGCAACAACAAGTATTAGAAATAACTTTTTCATATTATGCTCTGTATTCGCCAAAAACATTTCTAAAAGTATCGGCAATCTCTCCTAAGGTGAGATTTCTCTCTACCGCTTCAATGATATGTGGCATTAAATTCCTACCTTCTATTGCCGTACTTTCTAAGGCTACAAAAGAATCTGCTACTAATCCTGCATCTCTTTCGCTTCTTAGCTGTTTTAATTTTTCGGTTTGATCCAAGCGTATGCTATCGTTAACCTTAAACAACGGAGGCATTACTTCTTTTTCAAGCGAAAACTTGTTTACGCCTACAATTATTTTATCACCGTGTTCAATGTCCTTTTGGTAACGATAAGCCGCATCTGCAATTTCTTTTTGCATATATCCTTGCTCAATTGCACTTACAGCGCCGCCCATGGCTTCAATTTTATGCATGTATTCCCATGCTAATTTTTCTATGGTATCGGTAAGTTCCTCTACAAAATAAGAACCTCCCATTGGGTCAACGGTATCTACTACTCCACTTTCATAAGCTATAATTTGTTGGGTTCTAAGAGCGGTTCTTGCAGCGGCTTCTGTTGGTAAACTTAATGCTTCATCAAATCCATTGGTATGAAGACTTTGCGTTCCGCCCATTACCGCCGCCAATGCTTGCAAGGTAACCCGCATAATATTATTTTCAGGTTGTTGCGCTTGCAAGGTAGCTCCCCCTGTTTGGGTATGAAACCTGAGCATCATTGCCTTAGGATTTGTTGCACCCATTTCCTTTGTAATTTGAGCCCACATTCTGCGCGCGGCCCTAAACTTTGCAATCTCTTCAAAGAAGTTATTATGTGCATTAAAGAAAAATGAAAGTCGCTGACCAAACACGTTTATATCCATTCCCTTTTCTATAGAGGCATGCAAATAAGCTTTTGCATTGGCAAGCGTAAATGCAATTTCTTGCACTGCGGTAGAACCTGCTTCTCTGATATGATATCCGCTGATAGAAATGGTATTCCACTTAGGTACTTCGTTACTGCAATACTCAAAAATATCTGTGATGATGCGCATGCTTGGCTTTGGCGGATAAATATAAGTTCCCCTAGCTGCATATTCTTTTAAGATATCGTTTTGAATTGTTCCAGAAATTTTCTTGATATCTGCTCCTTGCTTTTTGGCCAATGCTATGTAAAACGCAAGCAAGGTTGAGGCAGTTGCATTGATGGTCATAGAGGTGGTTATCTTTTCCAAATCTATCCCATCAAAAAGCACTTCCATATCTTTGATAGAATCAATGGCAACGCCTACTTTACCAACTTCACCTTCACTCATCGCATGGTCTGAATCATACCCAATTTGCGTAGGCAAATCAAAGGCAACACTTAAACCCATGGTACCATTGGCTAATAAGTACTTATATCTTTTATTGCTTTCTTCTGCCGTGCTAAATCCAGCATATTGCCTCATGGTCCAAAGTCTACCGCGATACATGTCTTTTTGAACTCCTCTTGTATAAGGAAATTCTCCAGGCAATTCGGCGTCAGCTTTTCCAGTATATAATTCTTTGATTGCTATACCAGCATCTGTGGTGAATTTTTTTTCGCTCATTTTACTTAAGGTTTACCCAAAAACCAAATCAAATTCCTTCTTTATAAAATTAAGTGCTTTAGTACTTGGTATGACTTCAATTTTAATTAGTTGCTCAAAAATTGCTTTGCTTAAATCTAAGCCTACCGCACTTGGACCCAAATCTGAATAGGCTGTATTGATCAAATTAATAGTTTCTTCCTTTACTACCCTTATTACTTGCCAAGCTTGTGCCGAAACATAAAGTTGTTGGGATAAATTATGATTAAACTCTGAATTGATAGCAGCAATCAATTCTAATTTAAGTTGTGAAGCACTTATTCCTGGTTTATGAGTTCTCATCACAAGACTTTCTGGGTTCATTCTTTCCATTAATAAAATACATCTTTCATACGCTTGCAAGCGCAAAGGCTGCATGGTTTTAAGCTGTTCTGATTTTAAATCTAATGCCCTCTTTTGGTATTCAGATTCAAAAAAAGTTTTAAATTGATAATAGGTAATAATAAATACAATTAATGCGGGAATGAGATACTTTGTAATCTCCAAAAACACTACTGCAACTTCGTTCATCTTTGTTAGAAAATTTGCCCGAATATAATCCATTTCATTGGATTTGTTTTTTAAAATAGAACAAACTCATTTGACTTGTGAATTGGTTCAAAAAAAAGCAATCGCTAATCAAAATAAGATGTTAGTTTCGTTACTATAATAAGATGGCTAAAAAGGTAAAAGAAAATAAACTCATTTTCGGTGAAATTGAGGAGTTTCCAGAGAAAGAAAAGGTAGACGAAAAGCGTCCCAAGAAGGAAAAAAAGGCAAGTGAAAAAACCAAATACTTTAATTTTTTGCTGGATGAACGTTTTCAAAAGTCGGCAGGAATTATTTTTATTTTTTTCTCCCTACTTCTATTCATTTCTTGCATTTCTTTTTTTAACAGTTGGGAAGACGACCAAAGTTTGGTTCAATCTACCTCTTTTGGGATGGTTCAGCTTAATCAACCCAACCTAACCTCTAACCTCCTTGGAACTTTTGGTGCCTGGCTAAGTTATATTTTTATTTACAAAGGTTTTGGAGTTGCTTCATTTGCTTTTGTTTTGCACTTTTTCTTGTTTGGCATATTGCTTTTGGCTAAGCTTGAACCAATTCCAATTTTCAAGGTGCTTAGATACAGCTTCTTTGGCGGAATTTGGATTTCATTACTGCTAGGTTTTCTATTAGGCGATTTATTTCCAGTTGCGGCAGGTTCATTTGGCTATTTTGGTAACTTATACCTTAAAACGCTTTTAGGAAGTTTAGGCACTGGATTGCTTTTAGCCAGCTATTTACTAATATTCCTAATTGTGGTATTTAATATTGAATTTTATTCACCACAAATTAAGGCCACACTAGAAAATGAAGCAACAAACAGGATTATTCCACTTTCCGAAAATATGGATTTGGTTCAAACCGAAACTGAAGAAGAAGAAATAGCTATAAATGCAGATGATTTTGTATTAAAACAAACCCCAATAATTAATGAGGAAGCAATTACAACTGAAACAGAAAAGTCAAATATTGAGCTTGAACCTGAGATTGAAATAGAGAGATTTACTAAGGAAGAAGAAAGTTCAACCTTAGTTTTAGACATTAACAATCCTGAGGAATTAATTACAGCAGAAGAACCGTCACTACCTGAAATAAATGCCTTAACTACTGATAGTGGTTTGGTTTTGGAGGTTCAAGATTTGCCGGAGGAAGAATTGATTGAAGAGGATGCAACCGCACACATCCTAGATTTAAATACACCTTATGACCCAACCTTAGATTTTAGTCGTTACTTGTTTCCAACCATAGATTTATTAAACGAATATGGCGATAATAAAGGTAAAGTAGAAAGTGCTGAATTATCCGAAAAAACAAGGATGATTGAGGACACCCTTAAAAATTATGGAATCGGTATCAAGAAAATTTCAGCCACCATTGGGCCAACGGTAACCTTGTATGAAATAATTCCGCAAGATGGTGTACGCATTGCCAAAATAAAAAACCTAGAAGATGATATTGCCTTAAGTTTAGCAGCTTTAGGAATTAGAATAATTGCCCCAATTCCAGGTCGCGGAACCATTGGTATTGAGGTGCCAAATTCTGTACCGGCTATGGTTAGCATGAAATCTGTTTTGGCAAGTCAGAAGTTTGTAAATGCAGAAATGGATTTGCCAATAGGTTTTGGAAAGACTATTTCGAATGAAGTATTTGTGGCCGACCTAGCAAAGATGCCTCATTTATTGATGGCTGGAGCTACCGGACAAGGAAAATCTGTGGGGCTCAATGCTATTTTAGTTTCCTTGCTTTATAAAAAGCATCCTTCTCAAATAAAGTTTGTTTTGGTTGACCCAAAAAAGGTGGAGCTAAACATTTACAAAACAATTGAGCGTCATTTTTTAGCAAAAATACCTGGAGACCAAGATGCTATCATTACGGATACCAAGTTGGTTATTCACACCTTAAACTCCTTGTGTAAGGAGATGGATGATAGATATGATTTATTGAAAGATGCGCAAGTAAGAAATTTAAAGGAATACAATGCTAAATTTATCAGCAGGCGTTTGGCACCAACGGATAAGATTCAACATCGCTTTTTACCTTATATTGTTGTGGTAATTGATGAGTTAGCAGATTTGATGATGACGGCAGGCAAGGAAGTGGAACATCCAATAGCGCGTTTAGCACAATTGGCGAGGGCCATTGGAATACATTTAATTCTTGCCACACAAAGGCCAAGTGTAAATATTATAACTGGTACCATTAAAGCCAATTTCCCTGCACGGGTTGCCTTTAGGGTTTCACAAAAAATTGACTCACGAACCATTTTAGATGCTAATGGAGCTGACCAATTAATAGGAAAAGGAGACATGTTGTTTAGCAATGGTAATGACTTAATAAGGTTGCAATGTGCATTTGTGGATACACCTGAAGTTGAAAAAATTACTGATTTTATTGGCAATCAACCGGGAAGAGAACCTTATTTATTGCCACTCATTCAAACCGAAGGCGATGACAGTGGGGTTGGTGGAGAAGGATTTGACCACAGCAACAGAGATGATTTATTTGAAGAAGCTGCAAAAATTATAGTTGTTCATCAGCAGGGATCAACCTCTTTGTTACAAAGAAGATTAAATTTAGGGTATAATCGTGCAGGAAGATTAATTGACCAATTAGAAAAAGCGGGAATAGTTGGGGCGTTCAAAGGAAGTAAAGCGCGCGAGGTTATGGTGCATACAGAAGCTGAATTAGAGGAAATATTACGAAACATGAAATAACTCATCTTGGCATGGTTTTTCTATTTGATTGAATTAATGAATATTTGTAGCGTGAAAAAAAGTATAATATTAATTGTAGTATTAATTTCTACAGCCTCGGTTTGGGCGCAAACCACTAAGCAAAATGATGCAGAAAAACTGATGGATAAAATCAGTAAGCGTTACAAAGCCTTCAAATCAATCAAGGCAGATTTTATTTATACTGTAGAAAATAAACAACAAAAAAGTCAAGAAAAACAAAAAGGAAATTTATTGGTAAAAGGCAATAAATTCAAGTTAGACATTGCCAATCAAGTTATCATTTGTGACAATAAAACCATCTGGACATATAGCAAAGAGGTAAATGAAGTTCAAATAGACAACTATAATCCTAAAGAAGGAGCTATACGCATTGATGACATTTTTACCATGTATGGCAAAGGGTTTTTATATAAAACTTTAGAAACTAAGAAAGAAGGAGTAAAAGAGATTGTAACCTTAGAGTTGACGCCTAAAGATAAAAAGAAAAAGTTCTTTAAGATAAAGGTTGTAGTAGATAAGACCAATCAAACTATCTTAAGTTCTCAGGTATTTGACAAAACTGGAACCATTCATACCTATACGGTAACGAATCAAGTTCCAAACTTAAAATTCGACGATAATCAATTTATGTTTGACCCTAAAAAATATCAGGGTGTTGAAGTAATTGATTTACGATAACTAGAAACCTCCACCTTGGTCAATTCGCACTGGTGAACTTGGTTCTTTAGGTCTGTCTTCCGAAATGCCTTTAATAATTAATTGCACACCCCCTTGGTTTGCATTTGAAACAACTGAAATACTCTTATTAAAAGCCCCTCTAAAAGTACCTGGATTATAAATTGCTTTTATCTTTCCTTTTTGTCCAGGCATAATTGGTTCTCTAGGCCATTCAGGTGTTGTGCAGCCACAAGACGGCTGTACGTTGGTTAAGATTAATGGAACCTCACCAGTGTTTGTAAATGAAAATTCATAAGAAACAGCCTTTCCGTCATATACTAACCCAAAGTCATGTACTACATTTTCAAAAGAAATTATAGGCTTCGCAGTTTCCTTTTTAGTTTGAGCAAGGGAGCTAAAGGCAATCAATAACAAGGTTAAAAATGAAATCGTTGATTTTTTCATGGTTCAAACATAAAAAAACCTGCATATTTTTTGGTATGCAGGTTTTAATTCTTTAAAATAATTTACTTGGTTTCAGTAGGTTTAACATCTCCTTTAAGGTAAAGAAGCACCTGAGAATTTTTAGCATTACTATTTACAGTAACACTTTTAGTAAACGGTCCTGATGCAGCAGCATTAAATGTAGCCTTAACATAACCTGTTTTACCTGGTTTAATAGGCTCTTTGGTCCATTCAGGAGTTGTACAACCACAGCTAGCAGAAGCACTAGTAATGATAAGGTTGGTTTTACCTGTATTTTTAAATGTGAACTCATAAGTAGCAGGTGTACCTTGTGGAATGGTACCAAAATCATGTGTTTCTGAAGTAAACTTGATTTCTGGAGCTTTTTCATTAGCAGGTTCTGCTGTTTGAGCCGAAGTAGTGATAATACCGCCAATAGCGATTAGAGCTGTTAAAATTAATTTTTTCATTTTTTCTGTATTTGCTTTCTCAAAATAACAATTTCCGTTCCAAAGTTAGTAATACTATGAAATTAATCAAACCTTAGCTGCTTAAAAAATAGTTAATTCATCAAAGCTGAGTATTTGGCATCCTTAGAGAAATTAGTTAGGTTTGGGCCAGAAATCTTGGATAATATGACTGTTGAAACAATGGCTTCGGCCAATACAAAATACAAATCAGTAGTATTAGAGGACTACAGAATTGCTTTCCAAAGCAGACAAGCTAGCCTAATCGGACGCAAGGAAGTGTTAACTGGCAAAGCAAAATTTGGCATCTTTGGTGATGGCAAGGAGCTTCCACAAATTGCTATGGCAAAGGCCTTCAAAAAAGGGGATTTCAGAAGTGGTTATTACCGTGATCAAACTTTTATGATGGCCTCTGGTTTGTTAACTGCCCAAGAATTTTTTGCTCAGTTATATGCGCATACAGATGTAAATGCAGAGCCAGCAAGTGCAGGCCGCATGATGAATGGACATTATGGCACACGCACATTAGATGAAAAAGGAAATTGGAAAAATTTAAAAGAACTAAAAAACTCTTCTTCGGATATTTCCCCAACTGCTGGTCAAATGTTGCGTTTGGTAGGATTAGCGCATGCTTCCAAATATTATCGTTCCCAAGCCTCAGCAATTGGAGAGAATAACTTCTCTAATAATGGTAATGAAGTGGCATGGGGAACTATTGGAAATGCGAGTAGTAGTGAAGGACATTTCTTCGAATCCATCAATGCCGCCGGGGTTTTACAGGTGCCAATGGTGGTTTCTGTTTGGGATGACTCTTATGGTATTTCTGTTCATGCAAAATATCAAACCACCAAGGAAAGTATTTCCGAAATATTAAAAGGATTTCAAAGAGATGATAAAGGAGAAGGTTTTGAAATATTTGTTGTAAAAGGTTGGGATTATGCAGATTTGTGCCGTGTTTATGAGGAAGCAGGAAAAATTTCCAGAGAGAAACATATTCCTTGTTTAGTACATGTGACGGAACTTACTCAACCCCAAGGCCACTCCACTTCGGGTTCTCATGAGAGATATAAAAGTAAAGAAAGGTTAGCCTGGGAAACTGATAATGATTGCATCAAAAAATTCAGAGAATGGATTTTAGCCAATGATGTTGCTACATCAGAGGAATTAGATGCCTTAGAAAATGAAGCAAAAATTCAGGTAAATGTTTCGAAGAAAAATGCTTGGGAAAATTATCTAAACCCTATCAAAGCAGATTTGTCAGCAGCCTGCCAACTATTGGCACAATTGGCTATGGTTTCGAGCAAAGGGAGTGAAATTGCTGCATTAGAGAACCAACTACAAAATATTAACGAACCTATCAGAAAGGAAATAGCCGCAACAGTTCATAAATCGCTTAGGTTAAGCGCCAATGAAAATTCAGTTGAACGCCAACAATTGATAAATTGGCAATCTGAATTTAAAGCTTTAAACCAAGAAAGATATAATTCTTATCTATTTAGCGAATCCAATGAACAAGTGCTAAAAGTTGATGCAACAGAACCTGTTTTTTCTGAAAATAGCAAGGTAGTAGATGGCAGAGAAGTATTGGTTGCTTATTTTGATAATTTATTAAGTCGCGACCCAAGAGTATTTGCTTTTGGTGAAGACCTAGGAAAGATTGGTGATGTGAACCAAGGATTTGCGGGACTTCAAGAAAAATATGGAGAGTCTAGGGTATTTGATACGGGTATCAGAGAACTAACCATTATTGGCCAAGGAATAGGTGCTGCCATGAGAGGTTTAAGACCAATTGCCGAAATTCAATATCTGGATTACTTATTGTATGGTTTGCAACCTTTGAGTGACGACTTAGCCACACTTCAATACCGCACAAAAGGCGGTCAAAAAGCGCCGTTGATTGTTAGAACCAGAGGTCATAGATTAGAAGGCATTTGGCATTCTGGCTCCCCTATAGGTATGATTCTAAACTCACTAAGAGGCATGCATATTTTGACACCAAGGAATATGGTTCAAGCTGCTGGTCTTTATGAAACATTAATGAAGAGTGATGAACCTGCTTTGATGATTGAATGTTTAAATGGCTACAGGCTAAAGGAAAGACTTCCGGACAATATTGGTTCATATACAGTACCTTTAGGTATTCCAGAATTGTTAGAAACAGGAGACGATTTAACCATTGTTTCTTACGGTTCAACCCTAAGAATTGTGCAGGATGCCTTGCAAATGCTAAAAGAAATTGGCATTACTGCAGATTTAATAGACCCACAAACCTTGTTACCTTTTGACATAAATCATGCTATAGTAGCATCGGTAAAGAAAACCAACAAATTGGTGGTTATTGATGAAGATGTACCTGGAGGTGCGAGTGCCTATATCCTTCAACAAATCTTGGAAGAACAAAATGCTTACCAATGGTTAGATGCAAAACCACTAACTATAACTGCGCAGCCTCATAGGCCTGCCTATGGAACAGATGGCGATTACTTTAGTAAGCCAAATGCTGAGGATATTTATGATAAAATCCTAGGAATGATGCAAGATTATTCGCCTAATAAATTCAATTAATCTATTCTCAAATTAACTTTCTATCTTTTTCTTTTTAAGGTTTTTGGTTCAAACCATTATTAAGTTATTATTTACTGTTTTTACTTCTGTTCATTTGTTTTAATTTGCACTGCTGTTTCAACTATACACCAAAAACTAATTGATGAACAGGATTTTACAATTTTTGGCTTTAAGCCTCCTACCAATCTTTGCATTTGCCCAAAATACAGCAAGTCTGAAAGGTAAAGTAATTGATAAAAAAGACCAATCTGAATTAATTGGTGTAACCGTTTTAATCAAAGGAACTTCGTTTGGAACTGCTACAGATATCAATGGAAATTTTCTAATCAAAAATATTAAACCGGGTCAATACGCAATCGAAATATCATTTATTGGTTATAAAAAGGTAATTCAAACTGACATTCGTGTTAAGGCTGGCGAAACCAAAGACTTAGGCACTTATCAACTAATTGAATCCACTGCAAATATTGATGAAGTTGTAATTTTAGGTAAGAAACCGCTCATTGATATCGAAAAAGGTCAAAGCTTAAACACCATCACCCAAGAGAACATTGAACTTGGTCCTGCGCGTCAATTGCAAAAAATCATCAATACACAGCCTGGTGTCATTCAATCCCCTGCGGGAGTTAGCATTAGAGGAAGTAGAACCTATGAAACGGGAACATATATTGATGGCGTTTCTGTGACCGACCCCATGGCTGGAACAGGTTTTGGTTTAGACATTGGGGCAAATGCAATTGGTGAAATTGAAATTACAACGGGTGGTGTGGGCGCAGAAATTGGAGATGCCACCGCTGGTGTAGTAAGCGCAAGAACCAAAACTGCTGGAAACAAATTAGATGTAAGCGGTTCTTATAAAAGAGACAATTTTGGGTTCAACAACGATTGGATCAGCACATGGAACAGCCAAGTTTTAGAGGTAAACATTGGCACACCTATTTTTAAAAAAGCATTTGACGGCAGGTTGAAATTTAACACCGCCTTAAGAGCCTCTTTTACTGACGAGTTTTACAGAAACCCAGCGAATCAATTGCAATCTTCTGTGCTTCAAGAAAAAGGAATGAACCCCACCCGTTGGACACCCTTTCAAGATAACCGATGGAGTGGCTTCATGAAGTTTAGCTATGATTTTAAAAAGGGAAAAATCTTAACTGGAACGGTATTAAGAAGTTTGTCTATTAATCAAGATGTAAACATGTTGCGCATTTTTGGCAATGATGTTCCCTTTCAACCGGGCTACCAATATAATTTTAGCCAACAAATGGACAATGCCAATACCTTTACCCATGAGGCATTTATGCAAATGTTAAACTTTAAGCATTCTGTAAATAAGCGCTTAAGTTATAATGCAACTGTTTCTAGGTTTTTAGTTCAACTTCGTGCAGATGCAAATGGCAGAGTTTGGCGTCCGGTTAATGTAGACCAAGTATTTGACCCAGGTTCAATTAACCAGTTTCCAATAGAGGTTTTTCCTCCTACAGCTGCGGACAGCGTAGTGTATGTCAATCCGCCCTCTGGCTTTTTTAACAATAATGGGATAGCAACTTTGTGGCATCATCATTATTTAGAAGAATATGTTGCCAAAGCAACGGGTAATTATTTTAGCAAAAACTCCCTCAACAAACTCACCTTTGGCTTTGAAATGAAGTTCCAAGAAATGTTATGGATTGATATAGTTCGTCCATGGATAGGAGCTCCAATTCAATTAGCCGATGGCACATATTCACAAACCTTTCGTTTAGGTCAACAAAGCGATGTTTGGCAGGTAAGTCCAAGACGTGGCGGCTTTTTTGTTACAGACCAAATAAAGTACAAAGGCTTAATTGCCAGCATTGGCGGACGATTTGAGTATTGGGCTCCGGGCAAATATGTAGACGATGCAGTTGAAGACCCAAGAGCTCCCATTTTAGATGCGGTGAGAGAAGATTATAAAAACAGTACCGTAAAAATTGGTAACCTTAGGTACAAATTTAGGTTTCTACCTAAAATAAATGCAACCTTCCCGATAGCCGAAAACAAAATGTTGTATTTCAATTATGGCCATACCACTATTCTGCCCCATCCAAGCTTTATTTATCCCGGTTTGAACCCAAACTATCAGGACAGATCAACACTTTCGAGGGTTGGAAATCCTAACCTAAATCCAGAAGTTGATATTAGTTATGAAATAGGTTTAAAAAGCTCGCTTGGTTCAAACGATGCTTTAATCATTTCTGCTTTTTTTAAAGACAAATATGACTTTGTAACTACAACATCAGTTATCATTAAAGACATTACTGGCAGAGAAGTATCCAGAACTATTAGGATTAACAGTGATTATGCGCGCACAAGGGGTTTGGAAGTAAATTACATCAAACGTTATAAAAACTGGTACCAAGGCCAGGCGGCCTTTACTTATATGGTGAGCACAGGCCAAAGTGCTTCTGCCAATGAGGCATTGAAGGATATTTTAGCCACTGGAACTGTTGAAGACACAAAAGAGTATTACCTGCCATGGGATGTTCCCTTCGATTTTAAAACCAATCATGTTTTCAAAATTGAAAAGAAAGGTGGATTGTTTAATTTGCCTTGGCTCAACAATATGAGTTTTTATTTTGAAACGGTATTTAGAACTGGGGTGAGGTACACACCATTTGTTTTTGATAGAAACGACCCAAGTACAGGAAGACCTATTTTTGTAGAAAATCCAGACCCAGATGCGCGTTGGAGTAAAATTGGAACGCCATGGTTCTGGGCAGATTTCACCTACAGTAAATATTGGAAAATTAACAAAACCACACTTGGCTTTAACATACAAATCACTAACATTTTAAATAATAAGAACGCTTCTATCATAAATCCAGTTACAGGCAGAGCCTACCAATTAGGAGATAATGTTCCGGATTCTTGGGTTGACCCAAGGTATGTTGATCCAAGATTGGGCGTGAGTGGTCCGCCACCTACAAATCCAGCTAGATTTTTGGAACAAAGGCATATTATGTTAGGCTTAACATTTAAGTTTTAACATCTTTTTTTTAACAAAATTTTGAGATTTGGTTTCTTAGTTTGGTTTAAATACTAACTATAAAAATTGCTACCTTTGGGCCATGATTGCTACAGAAGTAAAAGACAGCCAGTATTTCATTGAATTAGAACATCATTTTGGGGCACATAATTATCATCCCATTCCGGTGGTAATAGAAAAAGGCGAAGGAATTTTTGTTTGGGATGTTGAAGGCAAACAATATTTCGACTTTCTTTCTGCGTACAGTGCGGTTAATCAGGGTCACGGGCACCCGAAAATAATTGAGGCATTGACTTCTCAAGCCTCTAAAATAGCCTTAACTAGCCGAGCCTTTCATAACAATAGGTTAGGAGAATATGAAAAGTTCATCACCGAGTATTTTGGATTTGATAAAGTGCTCCCAATGAATACTGGTGTTGAAGGTGGTGAAACTGCCATCAAGCTTGCTAGGCGTTGGGGATACACGGTAAAACAAATTCCGGAAAACCAAGCCAAGATAGTCTTTGTTGAAGGCAATTTCTGGGGAAGAACCATGGCAGCCATTAGTTCTAGCAGCGACCCGAGTAGTTATGCCGGATTTGGTCCATTTATGCCAGGTTTTGGTTTAATTCCATATAATGATATTGACGCATTAGAAAACATATTAGCCTCAGACCCTCACATTGCTGGATTTATGTTTGAACCCATTCAAGGTGAGGCAGGCGTTGTGGTTCCTGAGGCAGGTTATTTACAAAAGGTGCGAGAACTTTGCACAAAATATAAGGTTTTAATGATTGCTGACGAAGTTCAAACTGGACTTTGCAGAACAGGAAAAATGTTGGCTTGCGACCATGAAGGTGTTAAACCAGATATTCTAATTTTAGGCAAGGCCCTCTCGGGAGGCTTGTTACCCATTTCTGCAGTTTTGGCAAATGATGAAATTATGTTAACCATTAAACCAGGTGAACATGGTTCTACTTACGGAGGCAATCCATTGGCATGTGCAGTAGCAACCTCCTCTTTGAAAGTTTTGATAGATGAAAATCTAGCAGAAAATGCCGAGAAAATGGGTGTCATTTTTAGAGAAAGAATGAATGCACTAATGGCCAAAACAAATCTCATAAGTGCCGTAAGAGGTAAAGGACTTCTAAATGCAATTGTTATCAAACCTTTTGGTAATAAATCTGGATGGGATATTTGTTTAATGCTCAAAGAAAACGGACTGCTAGCCAAACAAACCCATGGCGATATCATTAGGTTTGCCCCTCCCCTTACCATCAATGCCTCTCAAATGCATGAGGCTTGTGACATTATCGAAAGCACCTTGTTGTCCTTAAATAAATAAACATAACATGAAATCAGATATAGAAATTGCACACGAAGTTGCATTGCAACCTATCAAAGATATAGCCGCAAGTATTGGCATTTCAGAAGAAGCGTTAGAAGCTTATGGTAAATTTAAAGCAAAGGTTCGGTTTGAACCAAACGCTGATAAAATAAATCAGTGCAATTTGATATTGGTTACCGCTACTACACCCAATAAAAGTGGCTCAGGAAAAACTACTACTTCTGTTGCTTTGGCGCAAGGCCTCAACAAGATTGGCAAAAAAGCAATTGTGGCTTTGAGAGAACCAAGCTTGGGACCTGTGTTTGGCATGAAAGGTGGGGCTGCAGGCGGGGGCTATTCGCAGGTTTTACCCATGGAAGACATTAACTTGCATTTTACCGGAGATTTTCACGCCATCACCTCAGCCAATAATACCTTGGCCGCATTGTTAGATAATTATCAATACTACAACAAAAACAATCCAAACGGACTCAAGCAAATTGTTTGGAGAAGAGTGCTTGATGTTAATGATAGATCTTTAAGATATATGCTAAGTGGCCTAAACGGCAGCAGCAATGGCATTCCAACCGAAACCGGATTTGACATTACCCCTGCAAGTGAAATCATGGCCATTTTTTGTTTGGCAAATTCTTTAACCGATTTAAGAAGTAGGATAGAGAATATTCTTCTTGGGTACAAATACGACGATGCCCCTTTTTATGTAAAAGACCTTGGCGTTAGTGGTGCTTTGGTAGCCTTACTGAAAGATGCTTTTATGCCAAACTTGGTTCAAACCATAGAAGGAGGCGCAGCGTTTATACACGGCGGACCATTTGCCAATATAGCCCATGGTTGCAATAGCATTATGGCAACTAAAGCAGCCATGCAACATTCAGAATACACTGTAACAGAATCAGGTTTTGGCTCTGATTTAGGTGGTGAGAAATTTTTAAACATCAAATGCAGAACAGCAGGTATTGCGCCAAAGGCATGTGTTTTGGTAACTACCACCCAAAGCATAAAACTCCATGGAAAAGTAGATGAAAAATTGATTAAGCAACCCAACTTGGAAGGCTTAAAAGCAGGAATTGTTAATGTGCAACGTCATATAGAAAACTTACAACAATTTGGACAAACAGTAATTCTTGCGCTCAACAAATTTGGCTTTGATACAGAGGAAGAAATTTCATTTATTGAAAATTGGTGTAAAGAACTGGGTGCTCATTTTGCAATTAACGAAGGCTTTGCAAAAGGTGGTGAAGGAGCGGCAAGTCTTGCAAAAAAGGTGGTTGAGATTGTTGAAAATCAAGCTTCAAAACCAATTGTTCATACCTATGAGTTGAGCGATAGCATCGAAGACAAGATTTTTAAAATTGTGACCAAAGTTTATAAAGGCAAATCTGTTACGTTTGGCAAGAACGCGAAAACAGCACTCAAAAAAATTAAAACGCTTGGATTAGCGCATTTACCAGTATGCATCGCCAAAACCCAGTTTAGCTTTACCGAGAACGCCACTTTGGTGGGCGCAGAAGAAGGTTTTAACATTCATATAGACAATTTGGTTATCAATGCAGGTGCAGGCTTTATAGTTGCCGTAGCAGGTGAAATCATGCGCATGCCAGGTTTGCCCAAAGAACCCGCTGCCAATGTAATTGATGTGGTGGATGGAGAGATTGTGAATTTGAGTTAATTTCAGGTTTGATAGATTCTGCCGTCTTTTTTATATTCAATCTTTTTTAAAACCGATTTGCGTTCTTTCTGTAAAAGTTGGCCTTACAAGTTCTTCAATGATGCTGTAAATATTACGAATATGCTCGTTATGCTCACCCTGTGTTTCATCAAGTTCATTTATTTTCTTTGCTAACTCATCATAATTGGCAGACCATTGCCGCATTTTTACAAATACCCTCATAATTGATATGTTTACCTGAATGGCTGTTTTACTGCTAAGAACAGAAGATAGCATTGCAACACCTTGTTCTGTGAACATATAAGGTGGGGTCCTTCGACCGCCCCAACTTGCGGTCACAAAATGTGACTTCAAGTTTTCCCATTCATTGACGGTAATTTGGAACATGAAATCTTCAGGGAACCTTGATTCCAAAATCTTTCAATTGGCTTATAATTTTGCTAGGTGAAATTGTATTTATAGGAGCCATTAGCTTACTCATTAAAAGGGATAATAAAGCTGTGACTTAAACAAAAATTTATTGTAAAACCCAACTTATACCATTAACTTTTTTAATCCCTACTAAACCTTTGGAGAAAGAAATGTATAGGTCTTTGATTTCAGTAGAAAGCGAAGTCGCCGCCTTATTAATTGGTAAATGATAAATATCCGAATAAGATTTACCATTAATGGTAGTATCACCAACAAAAATATACCCCTTTTGGAGCCCATTACTGCCAGTCATGCTCGAGCTTTTTACAAGGCCTAAATCATGTAAATCGGTATCGATGCTAAAGTAATAGGTCTGGTTTACCTCTGTATGCAAAATTCCAGGTTGGTTTTTTGAAGATAATGAAAAATCAATATCAATATAATCATTTCCAGACTGTCCATAACTTGAATAATTATAATTCTTTTCAATATATTCACGATAAACTGGACAAGCACCTTGTTTTAACTGTTCCCCTATATAGGTATAAAAATTAACATAGACTGCAAAACTAATAATTTGCCCATTTGATGATTTAAAAGACACCTGTTGGTAACGCTCCTGCAATGATTCAAAAAAAGCAATTTGCTTTGGGTTTAGTTTCATCAATTTATTTTGAACATTATCACAATTGCAAGCGCTCCAAATAGAAGTTGTTGCAATCAAAACAATACAAATAATAATTTTAGTTTTCATAAAAATATAAATTTAGTCTTCCCAAATATTAAACTGTTTAAGCTTCACCTTTTCCTCAAAGAAAATTTTACTGGTTTCTTCAAAACTTTGTGTATAATCGCTCACAAAGAATTGTTTATCTGCTTTGCTTAAACCAAATTTACTACCAGGATTAAGCAAATTATGCTTTTCTAAAACAGATTTAACGTGATTGGCAACTACTTCACTGCTATCAATTACAGCTACCTTTTTACCATAAAATTTTTGTATCTCATTCTTAATTAACGGATAATGGGTACAACCCAAAATTAAGGCATCTATATCTCCCAATTTAGATTTGGAAAGATAAGAATTGATAATCGTTTGACTTATCTTATTGTTATAAAAACCTTCTTCAATCATTGGAGCTAGCAGGGGGGTAGCTAATTGAGAAACATCAGCAACAGGGTCTAAATGAGAAATTCGTTTACTATAAACATTTGAGCTAACGGTTCTTTTGGTTGCTATAACGCCAATTTTCTTTCTGTAGTAATTTTTAACTACAAATTCGGCTGCAGGGTCAATCACATTAACTACTAAATCTTTCATACCCGTGTGTTTAAGGACAGCCTTATAGCCCGCAGCAGAGGCAGTATTGCAAGCAATCACAATCATCTTGCAGTTTTTAAACATAAGGAATTCAGCAATTTTAAGAGAATAATGTTTAATCGCCTCTGCACTTTTCTCTCCATAAGGCATATGTGCAGTGTCTCCAAAATAAATTATCTTTTCATTTGGAAGTAAGCGTGTGATTGCACGGGCAACGGTTAAACCGCCGATACCTGAATCGAAAATGCCAATGGGTTGAATAGGTTTAGGAAATGTAATCATGTAATTGCAAGGTAATAAAATAAAACAAAAAAGGCTGCCTGAAACCAGGCAGCCTTTTTAAGTTAATGTAGGTTAAAATTACAATATTCCTAATTTCTTTTTAACAGCAGCTAAAACATTGGTATCATCTGGCTTGTATAAGAAACCTGCAACACTGCTATCCATAATGTAAGTATATCCAGATTCCTTGGCAACTTGCCCAATTGCGCCTTTAGCCTTTTCGATAATTGGCTTTAATAATTCAGCTTCTTTTTTACGAATATTTTCTTGCGCACTTTGCTGGAAATCTTGGATACGAGTTTGCATATCTTGCAATTCTTGTTGTTTTACGTTACGAATTGCTTCAGGCATTGTTTTTTCGCCTTTTTGGTAATCAGCAACTTTCTTTTGAAATTCATCACTCATCTTTTTCAATTCATCTTCCAAAGACTTTCCAAAAGCTTCCATATCAGTATTTGCCTTTTTGTATTCAGGCATTAGTTGCATAAGTTCTTGTAAATCTACGTATCCGATTTTTTGAGCATTTACGTTGCTACCTGCCAAAATCAGCATGGCAAAAAAAGCAATAAGGATTCTAAAATTGTTTTTCATTTTTATTAGTATTGGTTAAATTATTTCTTTCTAAAATCATGCCATTTACCTGTCACCAGTTGCTGGCTTTGTTTTGTCGTTTCCTTGGGTTTTATTTTTGGTAACATTAACGCCCAATTCTGCTAAAACCTCGTCACTCTTATCATACTTAGCATTACTGTACATCATAATTACCTCTCCACCTTTGGCAAATATAAAGTCTAGTGCACTTTGTTTTGCAATTTTTTGGCATGCATCAAAAACTTTATCTTGGATAGGTTTTACCAATTCTTGACGTTTTTTAAAAAGTTCACCTTCATAGCCAAATTTCTTATTCATAAAATCCTTAAGTTCTGTTTCTTTGGCCTTGATTTCGGTTTCTTTCTTTTTTTTAAGTTCTTCTGTAAGTAGTACTTGCTCTGCTTGGTACTCCTTTTCCATCTTATCGATTTCTTGCTTCATCGCTTCTGCTTCCTTTTGCCAATTTTCCGCGATTAAGTCGAGCTGCTTTTGCGCCGACTTATAATCTGGAAGCATATCCATGATATAATCCGTATCTACATAGGCAAAACGTTGTGCAAACAAATTTGAATTTCCTAAAAGAAATAGGAAAGCCAATGTGCTAAATAATTTCTTCATTTTCATATTCATTAAAATTGTTGACCCAATAAAAAGTGAAAATTACCCCCATTAATCCTAGATGGATTAGGGTGATTTGGCGGCAAATCTAGCCCCCAACCATAATCTAAACCTATCATACCAAACATTGGTAAGAAAATACGAACACCTAAACCGTAAGAACGATTTACCTCAAATGGATTAAATTTCCTTTCGTCTAACCAAGTTCCGCCTGCTTCTAAAAACAACAAAGGAAAAACCGTAGCTTGGGGATTTAGTGAGATTGGGTAACGCAGTTCCATTGTATATCTGTTATAAATGGTTGCTCCAGTTTGTTGATAGGAAGCAGTGTTTGGATTGATAACATATGGTGTTAGCGAATTATCCTGATAGCCTCTAAGTGCAACTAATTCCCTTCCATCCAAACTAAATCCAGTTAACCCTGAGCCACCTACCCAAAAACGCTCAAATGGGGTTATATTCATGTTTGAATTATAGGCCCCTAAAAACCCAAAATTAACCCTAGTCATCAACACAAGAGGTCTTTTATTTCCAGCAATTTTATTGAACCAAGTGGCATCAAATTTCCATTTATAAAATTCTAACCATTTGGTATTTGGAATATTATCCTGATCCGAATAATCCTTTCCATTTATTAGAGAATAGGGAGGTGTAAACTGCAAACTCAATGAAATGTTTGAACCTGTTCTTGGATAGATGGGCTGATCAGTTGAATTTCTACCTAAAATAACCCTAAAACTCAAGTTATGTGATTTCCCGCTTGGAATGGTAGCAAAAAATAGCCCTCCATTTTCATCTGGGTCATTATTGTATAACTGATAACTTAATTGATATTGAATTGTAAAAAAGTCATCTGGAAAACGCAATCTCTTCCCTAATCCAACCGATGCTCCAGTTGTATATAAACCAGAACGTAGCTCCCCTTGTCTGCCATTCGATTGTATTGAATGAAATACTGATGTAGTTAAAGAATTAGGTCGTTTTCCACCTAACCAAGGCTCTGTAAAAGAGGCTGAATACGATTGAAAAAAGCTTCCATTTGTTTGTGCACGTAGCGAAACTCTTTGTCCATCTCCAGAAGGTATAGGATTCCAATATTTACTTTGACCTGCTTTTCTCACCGAAAAGTTGTTTAAGGTTAAACCTAATGTTCCTACCACAAATCCAGCACCCCATCCTCCACTTAATTCTATTTGGTCATTTGCTCTTTCTTCAACAATATACTCAATGTCAACTGTTCCAGTATTAGGATTAGGCACTGGGTTAACATTTAAAGCCTCAGGATTAAAGTACCCTATCTGAGCTAATTCGCGAATAGAACGTGTTATATCCGTTTTGCTAAAAAGCTGTCCGGGTTTTGTTCTTAACTCCCGCAAAACAACATGGTCGCTCGTTTTGGAATTCCCTCTTACGGTAACTTTATTAATATATGCCTGATTTCCTTCCATGATTCTAATTTCTAAATCAATAGAATCCTTTTCAATGGCAACTTCTACTGGGTCAACCCTAAAAAACAAATAACCATCGTCCATATACAAAGTGGATATGTCATTTCCATCTGGACTACCATTTAACCTAGAATCCAAAATTGACTGGTCAAACACATCTCCATTCTTGATTCTCAAAATTCGGTTCAAGGTATCACTTGAATATTTTGAATTGCCGACATAGGTGATATTTCTAAAATAATATTTCTGACCTTCAAAAACATACAATTTAATTTTGATACCTTTTTTATCTCTCCAAACGCTATCTTTTATAACTGTGGCATCTCTAAAACCAAGACTTAAATATTTATTAAGGATATTCTGTTTATCCTCTTGATAAAGGTCGTCTATGAATTTAGATTTAGTGAAGAAGTACTTCTTAACCTTAGTTTCTTTCAAAACTTTTCTCAACTTCCTAGATTCAACTTCCTTATTCCCAACAAATTCAATACTTGAAATAATAATTTTCTTACCCTTAAAAACATTGATTCTAAGGCGAACCATATTTTTCTTATTTTCCTCAGGGATTTGTTCAAAAGTTGCATAGGCATCTAAAAACCCCTTTTCTTCGTAATACTTTCTAATCTCCCTGTAGGTGCTATTAAGCACATTTTCTGTAACAATTTGCCCAGATCTTAATGTGAGTTGTTCTCTAAGTTCTTCTGCTTTGCCTTTTTTGAGCCCTTTAATGGTAAAACTTGAAAGTCTTGGCTTTTCTTTTAAATAAATCTCGAACCAAACTTTGTCATCCTCAATTTTTGCAATTACAATTTTCACATCTTCAAATAACTTTTGTTTCCAAAGATTATTGATTGCCTTTGAAATATCTTCAGATGGAATACGAATTTTTTGACCAATACTTAGACCAGAAATAACAGCTAGTGCAGGTTTGTCATAATACTCTGTACCAATAATATTTATTCCTTCTATTATATATTGCTTTGGATTATTATAGTTTATATCCATGTAGCGGAGAGTGTCACCGACAGAAATTTGAGCATTGACAAAATTTGCCAATGTCAATAGAAAACCGAATATGACTAACTTTCTTTTCATGCTTTACTGCTTAATTGTTCGCTAGTTTTTCCAAATCTTCTTTCGCGCTGTTGGTAATCTAAAATTGCTTGATACAAATCTTCTTCTGTAAAGTCTGGCCATAACTTTTCTGTGAAATACAATTCACTATAAGCGATTTCCCATAGCAAAAAGTTACTGATTCTTTTTTCACCACTTGTTCTTATCAAAAGTTCTGGATGAGGCATTTTATGGGTAGAAAGATAAGAATTAACCAATTTATCATTAATTTCTTCTTCCTTCACCTTGCCATTTTTTACATCAACTGCAATATTTTTTATGGCTTGAACCAAATCCCATTTTGCACTGTAACTCAAAGCCAATACTAGATTCATTCTGGTATTTTGAGAAGTCGCCTCCATAGTGGAAGCCAATTGCTTCTGGCATTTTTCAGGCAAATCATTAAAATTACCAATAAAAGACAAGCGAATATTATTCTTTTGAAGGGTAGGAAGCTCCTTTTTCATGGTATCTACTAATAACTCCATCAAAGCTTTAACCTCAAAAGCAGGTCTATTCCAGTTTTCAGTCGAAAAGGCATATAAAGTTAAATATTTAACCCCAACCTTAGCGCAGGCTTCAGTAATTGTCTTAACAGTAGTAACACCATTATGATGGCCAAAAATTCGGAGTTTCCCCTTACCTTTTGCCCATCGTCCATTCCCATCCATAATGATGGCAATATGCTCAGGCAATTTTTTTTCGTCTATCTTTTCCTTCAAACTCATTTTCTAAATAGGGTAAGCGTGCGAAGTTAATAAAATCTAGCACACTTTATTTTCGTATTGAGACGCATGGCTATCGAAATAGTTGCGCTCATATACCAATCATTATGGTTGGAATTTCCTCTTTTGTACCCTTTTGCATACTGAGGAACACCATATAATTCTATTGAACGATCTGTTAAAGTTGCATTTAAAACACCACTGTTTTCTAACCTAGACTGAACATCAGGGTATACAGTACTTACATCATCCATATAGTCAGTAAATGTTTTCCTAAAACCAATCTGACTTTCAAGCGCAAAACGGTTATTTAACATCCATTTAACACCCATTCCAAAAGGCACTGCCATTGAAAATCGGCTGTAAACTTTTCCTTCTGTTTGAAAATCTCTTAACTCATAAACCTTACCATCCATTACTGTTTGCGGATTGAAGACAAAGCCGCCAAAACCAGCAAAGAAATAAGAAGTAAATTTTTTGTCTAAAACAAAAGGTCCATATTTTGAATAGTTATATTCAAATAAAATGGCCCCTTCGCTAATTGGACTAAAAAAGCTCAAGTTTCTATTTTTATTGAATTCGAAATTTTGGTCTGTACCAGAAACTTCCAATCTATTGAACTCTGCCTTTATAGCCCAAGTATTATTGATATTAACTCTCATAAAAGCACCAGCTGTAAAATGAGATTCTGATAATTTAACTTTTGGAGCTAAATCACCCCAATAGTTGCATGCACCAGCAGATAGGCCAAACTCTACTCTCTGCGCTGATAACATTTGAGCCAAAAAAGTGAAAGAAAATAAAATTAAATTCCTTTTCATCAAAGCTTAAAAGGTTGGGCACCCTTGGCCTCTAAACCTAATTACATAAGAAATGGTAATACCAGCCATAAAATACATGTCGTTACTAAAGGTTTTTCTGTCGCTGCGCTTGAAACCTTCTTCAAATAAGTAGTCATTGTTTAAAGGGAAATCTAAATCTGGAGATACGTTAACATCAGGTCTTTCCCAGCTTCTATCAGACATTAGTAATCCAACCCTTCCAGTAGCGCCATTTACTACCGAATTAGAAGCATATAACCCACCAACATCATCCAAATAATTGGTTCGAGTGAACCTAAGTCCAGCTTCAACCCCAATAAAAAAATCATCCCCAATTTTTTGTCTGAAACCTAGTCCTACTGGCAAACAAATGGAAGTAAGTGAATATTTTTTCAAATCGTTATAGGTAGTTGAACCTTGCCCTTCTGTTGCTAACGGTTGAAGTTCAACCTCTTTACCATCAAATGTGCTCTTAGGATTGAAGTGAAACAAACCAATTCCACCAAATACATAAGGAATAAATGGACGGGATTGGTAAGTATTTAAGTCCATTTTCCTCAAATTATATTCTGCATGAACCGATGCTTCATATATGTCAGAATAAAAGTTCAAGTTTCTGTAATAATTAAACTTAAAATCTTCTATTCCAGAATAGGAACGTGTTTCATCCTTAAAATTATTATCATCCCCAGCAACTCGACCGTAACCAATAAAACCTTTCATTGAGAAACGAGGCAAAAAATTATACCTACCAAAAATTGAGGCAGAAAATTTTGTTTGATCCATCAAAAAGGTTTCATTGCTAAGGTCTCCAAGGTAATTGGAACCTCCCAACATTAATCCTACCTCAACATTTTGAGATTTTAATCCTGAAACCAAAAATAGGTTCAAGGCAATTAATATATAGCTTTTTGAAATGCGCATAAAGGCAAAAATACTGAAAAACATCAAATCACAAAGTTAAACGTTAGTAAAGTGCAAAATGATATGAAGAAATTTGCCTAAGCCTTGAAATTTCTATTGTCATGACCCCAAAGTAACTTTTCTCTCAAGGTATTTAGATAATTATCTCCATGAAAGCGCAATAAGCAAATTTCAAAATCTGCCTTTTTAATGGCAAGTTGGGTGCTATTGTCTATACTTTCCGACCGAGAATCTAGTGTGGCTAAAAAACTGCTGCTTCTTCCTTCAATTTCAAAAGAAATTACGTTTTGGTCGGAAATGATAATTGGTCGAACATTTAAGTTATGCGGCGCAATAGGCGTAATCACAAAACTTTGAGAACTTGGATAAAGAATTGGCCCACCACAACTAAGGTTATAACCCGTTGAACCTGTTGGTGTTGAAATAATTAAGCCATCGCTCCAATACGAATTTAAGAATTCACCATTGATATAGGAATGAATGGTTATCATACTTGAGCTGTCCTTTTTATGCAAAACAAAATCGTTAAGCGCAAATTTAACTCCACCAAAAAGCGGTTTATTAGATGCCAATTCTAACAGGGTTCTTTTATCTTGGGTGAATCTACCTTTCTCTAATTCTGTAATTATTGCGGAGGCATTTATTGCGGCAACACCGGCTAAGAATCCTAACCTACCTGTGTTAATTCCCACTATAGGGATTGGCCTATCTAGCATTATTTCAACACAGTTTAATATAGTACCATCTCCTCCAATACTAAATAAATAATCAAAATTACCCTCCACAAATTCCTCATGGTTATTAAATTGAGGTAAATTGGAAGGCAGGTTTAAACCATTCCTGATACAATCGTCGTAATATTTTCTATAAACAGAGAAAAAGATCTTCTTGTGTTGGAGTTTTTCGAAGAACTCTTGAATTTCAGAAAACTTCTCTTCTTTAAAATATTTACCAAAAATGGCGATTCTCATGTTTTTAGGTGTTTAGGTACTTAACCAGCCATTTATACCTATCATCAAATGAATGGTTAGGATCGGCAAAACCACTACTAAAAGTAACCTTATAAGAAAACCTTTCTAGGCTAGCTATTACGTATGCTGGATAACTCGTATTTAGCTTAATAGAAATTTGGAGCAGATTTGCCTCACTCTTTATTGGCTCAATCATTAAATGTATAATTTTTGCCTGATTAGCCTCGCAAATCCTAGCAATTTCTGCTAATGAATATTGAATTGCTTCAACCTCTAAAACAAGAATCGCTCCTTCTTGCATAAGGGCCGAATGCGCAAAAGATTGGATGGATAAATCTTTATGATGAATTTGCCCTGCAAACATGCCGTCTTCTTGTTGCAAACACACTGTTGTTAAGCCTAATGATTGAAATTTACTCCAAACCTCCCAAATATGCAAATTGGTATTCACCAAAAAAGCATCAGGTAATTGCATGAATTCATCTACACGTTTGCCAGGGTTTTCAAAAGCTTGATTGTAGGTAATCATGCCTATTATTTTGCCAGATTCTACCACAGGCAATTCTTTCACTTGCCAATCTTCCATAAATAGCATGGCATTTTCAGAAGCGTCAGAGCGTTTTAGAGGAAATAACTCTTGCGATACAAATTGAATTGCAAACATGACTTATCTATTGATTTGTTTGGCATAAAAGGCCGAAGCAATTATATTAAAAGAAGCAGGCTGCTCCATCATAGGTGCATGGCCACATTTATCTATAAAATGTTTCTCCGAATCTGGGAAAAGCTCATGAAATTCATCACATACTTCTGGTGGAGTTATGGTATCTTGTTGACCCCAAATCAGGCAAACTGGCATTTTGAAATTTGGAATATCATTTCTCATATTGTGCCTAATGGCTGATTTTGCCATGGTTAGGATTCGCAATAATTTCCCTTTATCCTGTATGGTTTCATATACTTCATCCACCAATTCATCGGTGGTAGAAGCTGGATCATAAAAGGTTTGACTAATTTTTTCCTTTAAAAACGCTTTATCTCCTTTACGAGGATAGGAAGCTCCAAATGCATTTTCATACAAACCAGAACTACCCGTTAGCAAAAGCGTTTTAACCTTTTGTGGGTGCTTTTTAACATAAACCAAAGCCACGTGCCCACCCAATGAATTTCCTAGAATATGGACCTTTTCAAAGCCTTTGAACTCAATAAAATCATGAATAAAATTGGCTAACCCATCAACACTTAATTTAAGAATATTCATCTCAAAGATTGGCATAAGCGGAATTACCACACGATGTTCCTTGCTAAAATGGTTCAAAACATCCTTCCAATTACTGAGCGCGCCAAATAATCCGTGAAGCAGAAGTAAAACTTCTCCCTCCCCTTCATCAATGTAGTTAAACTTGCCTTCTTTGCGAATATGATAATCCATTAACGCTCTTTTGTAGGCCAAATATAGACAATTTATTATTTGAGCAAATTTAATTTTAGGAAATTATCTGATGTTGGCTTGAACCAAAATTTAAATAAGTTTGTAACCAATAAATTTGATTTGTAAAAATAAATGGCAAGTTCACTTTCCCAAATGCTTTATAAGCTGAAGCAGCAAATTTTAGGGTATCACAGAAAATCATATGCCCAAGAAGGGGAAGATCTTATTTTGGCAAGGCTTTTTGAAGGGGATACCAAAGGTTTTTATATCGATATTGGCGCCCACCACCCTTTTAGGTTTTCTAACACTTATTTTTTTTACAAAAAAGGTTGGACAGGTATAAACGTAGATGCAATGCCCAATAGCATGGCTATTTTCAATCGTAAAAGACCCAAAGATATAAATATTGAGGCAGCCGTTTCGGATACCCCAATTACATTAACCTATTATGCGTTTGAAGAACCTGCCCTAAATACAATCGACGAGGAAGGATATAAGTTTCATGCCGCAAATGGAAGTAAACTCGCTTTTAAAAAAGAAATATTCACTCAAAGGTTGGATGAAATTTTAACTAAGAATTTGCCCTTAAACCAAACCATTAGCTTTATGAGTGTAGATGTAGAAGGACATGATTTACAGGTGTTAAAATCTAATGATTGGAGTAGGTTCAGACCAAAAATTGTTTTGGCTGAGGTATTACTTAAGCATATGGATGAAATAATGAATGACAAAGTACATCATTATTTAACGCAACAAGGATATGTTTTGGTGGCGAAATCTGTAAATACCTGCTTCTATAAAGACGCCAAAAATTAATTTTTGCTGGATGAAAAAGCCGCAGATTTTAATTGATGATGAAATTTTTATTCGCCAAAGATTTGGGGGGGTAAGCAGAATTTTTATCGAAATTCTTAATGCTAGAAATCTATTTGCTAATGCAGATATTACCTTCCAAAACCTTTATTCTGAAAATGAATATTTGCAAGAAGCTGGATTAAGTAAACTTAAACCTTATTTAAAAAATCACCAATTCCCTTTAAAAGGTAAAACAATCCGATTCTTAATTGGTAATTTGAGTCATTTTGTGACCAATCAAAAACTAAAATCAGGAAACATCAGCATTTTTCATCCAAGCTTTTATTCAAATTACTTTTTTTCTGCCCTACCCAAGGCAACAAAACTGGTTTTTACGCTGCACGACCTGACCCATGAAAAGAGCAATGACTTCTTGGCGCATATAAAAAAACAAAATTTGGAACGTGCTGATCATATCATTGTGGTGTCGGGTCAAACCAAAAAAGAAATGGAAGAATATTACCCATTTACAAAAAACAAACAGGTTAGCATTATTCATTTGGCACAAAACCTTCCTGAACAAAGTATTCCTATTAAAAACCTAACAAATAATTACTTATTGTTTGTGGGAGAGCGCAGTCATTATAAAAATTTCAATACTTTACTCAATGCATTTGGCAGTTTATCTGAAGACTTTCCAGAATTAAATTTGGTATGTTGTGGTGGACAAGCGTTATCAAATCAAGAAAACCAAATCATTTCAAGGTTGAACCTAACTCAGAAAGTATTTCATTATAAATTGACAGATGCGGAATTAAAGTATGCTTATCAAAATGCGCAGGTTTTTGTATACCCAAGTTTTAATGAAGGCTTTGGGATTCCAACCTTAGAGGCGATGAGTTGCTCAACACCCACTATTTTGAGCGATATCCCTGTATTTAGAGAAGTAGCAGCTGATGCTGCCTTATACTTTAACCCTAATGACGAAGAAGATCTTGTAAGCAAAATAAAATTGATACTAACAAACGCTTTGGTTCAAACCGAACTAAGAAGCAAAGCAGTAAGGAGAAGCACTGATTTTAGCTGGGAGAATCATTTACGAAAAACATTTAAAGTTTATCAATCCCTACTTTAATGAACGTTTTACTAATTGATAATTTTGACTCTTTCACCTACATGCTGAAAGATTATATTGAGCAATCTGGTGGCACCTGTGAGGTGTTTAGGAATGACGTTTCTTTGGATTTGATTAATCCTTTAGCATATGATGCACTCGTGATTTCGCCTGGGCCAGGTACGCCACTTGAAGCCGGTAATACCATGGATATTCTTGCGCTTACGGCAGGTAAAATACCCATCTTAGGTGTATGTTTAGGCCATCAAGCAATTGGATTATACTTTGGGGCAAAGCTAATTAAAGGGTTAAAGCCCATGCATGGAAAAGTTAGTGTAATTGAACATAATGACGATGCCTTGTTTTTGGATTTACCCACCCAATTCAATGCCACAAGATATCATTCATTGGTAATAAAAGAATTACCAGCATGTTTGAACCAATTAGCCATAAGCATAAATGACAATGAAATAATGGCTATTTCCCACGTTGAATTGCCTATTTATGGTATTCAATTTCATCCAGAATCTTGTTTAAGTGAAGGCGGACTAACCCTTATACAAAACTTTTTAGGCCTTGCTAGTTTAAGTAAACTAGATTAATGACATTCACTTGATTCTATGGTGTTACTTTGAAGTTGTGGACTTAAATATGGAATTCCCAAGTTTAGTCCACGAACAATAAAAATCACCCCAATTAAAATGGCAAAAATGGGCGTTAAGCGAAACAAATTAGAGCGTACTTTTTGAGACAAAAACTGACCAACAATAGACACACCAAACATCATGGGCAATGTTCCTAATCCAAACAAAGCCATAAAAATTGCTCCATCTAGAAGATTTTGAGTAACGCTTGAACCTACTAAAGCGAGGTAAACAAAGCCACAAGGCAGCAAACCATTTAGTAAACCTATACTCAATAAAGAGGTATAAGAAGCATTTCCCATTAATTTTGAAAAATATCCTTTTCCTAACCAAGAAAGCGGTTGAAACTTAATTACGCGCAAACCCAAATATTGATACAAAGCCCATAAAAGTATTAAAATGCCTGCAGCAATACTAAGTCCTTGTTGGATGCCTGCTAGTTTTAGTCCTGAACCAAACAGGCCCATTAATAACCCTAAAAAGGAGTAGGTAATTATTCTACCAAGGTTATAAATGAACCTACCTAAATAAAAATTTAAATTTCCAGCTTGCTTAAAAGGCAAAGCGAAGGCAATTGGGCCGCACATTCCAGCACAATGAAAACTACCTAAAACCCCTGTTATAAATGCTGTAAAGAACAACATTACCTGTTAATGGGTTTTTCGATTTTATAACGTTTACCGTCTCTTGTCCAAGTGAATTTAAGCGTCCATTTACCTGGATTTAGTGTATACAGTGGGAATTGAAACTCTTTTTTAGAAGGAATGGAAATCTCCGCTTCTGTGTCTTCCTTATCATTTGAAGGCCTATAAAAAGTAAGTTTTCCGTTAGGGATATCGGAACTTGAAACATTTAATATTACCAAGTTCTGGTTACCGCTATCATCCTTGAAAACATTAAATTGAACCATGGTATCGGTATGAGTACTGTTGTTAATTTCGTCTTGGTAATTGAGTCCTTTTTCATAATAGTTTTCCTCCACCATTGGCACATCTGTACGCATAATACGCACTACCAAAACAATAATGAAGGTCATGAATAGCAGTGCAAAAAACACCAATTTTGTTCCCCAATTAATTTTCATATATCGTATTATTTAAAAATTGGCCCATTAAATTTCGACTTCATTTCTTCGATAAGTTTACCATTGCTCAACACTTGAATTCTCACAGGTGTATTTAGCTTTTTGATGTTTTCAGGTTTCATTTGAAGAAAGAAACTTACCTTTCCAACACTTTCTTTATGCACCACAACATTATCACCTTCAACCATTTTGATTTCAGAACCTGCTGGTTCAATAATTTGCAAGGTTATTGGTAATTCATCAAAAGTCTTATTAACAAACTCTATGGTATACAAATTACTTATATTACCGTCTGCGGTTTTTTGGTACAACATGCCAGGGGTTCTTAGTAAAGTAGTTTCTACTAATTTTCTTGTGGTGAGCAAATATACAAAAACGCTTAAAAGAGCAATCAAAACCACACCATAGGCGCCATTTCTCAAATTCAATTTTAATTTTTTACCTTCAGTGATATTATTAAGAGAAGCAAAACGAACCAAACCTTTAGGCTTTTCTATTTTCACCATCACCTCATCACAAGCATCAATACAGGCAGTGCAGTTAATACACTCTAGCTGCGTACCATTTCTAATGTCTATCCCAGTTGGACAAACATTAACACATAACTTACAATCAATACAATCCCCTTTGGGTGATTCTTCACCCTTTTTCATTTTTCCTCTAGGTTCGCCCCTAACAAAATCGTAAGCCACCACCATTGAGTTTTTGTCGAGCATAAGACCTTGAAGTCTGCCATAAGGGCAAATGAAAATACAAACCAATTCTCTAAGAGAAGCAAATACAAAATAGAATACCGTAGTAAAGATGGATAGGGAAATAAATTTCCCGATATGAGCAAGGGGGCCATCGGTTACCATTAATTTAAGTTCATCTATCCCTATTATATAACCTAAAAATGTGTTTGCAATTACAAAAGAGAGAATCCAAAAAAGGGTGTGTTTAAGCACCCTTTTTGTAATTTTCTCGGTATTCCATTCTTGATTGGCAAGTTTCTTTTGTTGTGCGCTATCGCCATCAATAAGGTATTCTACTTTTCTAAAAAGCATTTCCATAAAGATAGTTTGAGGGCAAGCCCATCCGCACCAAACCCTGCCAAATAAAACAGTAAATAGAACAATAAATAATATAAAAGAAAGCATGAGTAAGGCAAATAGGTTAAGGTCTTGCGGCCAAAACACCATGCCAAAAATAATGAACTTTCTTTCTAAGACATTTAAAAGTAGCAAAGGCCTGTCATTGAGTTTAAGGAATGGACCTATAAACATCAATGCCATCAAGAACCAAGAGAACCAAGTACGATAGTTGTAGAAACTGCCTTTAGGTTTTTTTGGATGTATCCAAAGGCGTTTTCCTTTCTTATCTACATTTGATAATTCATCTCTAAAATGATCTTGATCTAAAGCCTGAGCACTTTTCATTTATTGTTCTATATTAATTCAAAGCTGTAACTTTTGCAGCTGCACTATCTGCTGCTGGTACCACAGCGCCACCTTCATTGTAAAGATCACCTTGTGGATCCTTTGGCTTAGCTGGAGTGGTTCCTTGTAAGGTTTTTACAAAACTTGCAAGTTGCTGCATTTGCTTTCCATTAAAAGTATTTTGCCATGAAATCATACCTTTTGCAGGTACACCATACTTAATGGTTTTGAAAATAGATTTAACATCTCCGCCATGTATCCAATAAGCATCAGTTAAGTTTGGACCAACAGATCCACCACCATCATTTACATGACAAACGGCGCATTTCTCTTGGTACATTTTGCTTCCAGCTTCTACATCTGCTTTTTCGGCTAATAAGGTAACATTGTTTTCATCAATTAGGTTACCTGCTTTAGCTAAGTATGCAGCTGTTTTGGCCTTTCCAATTTCAACTTCTTCGGTATATTCAGCTTCTTGTAGTAAACCAGTTTTAAGAACATGGTAATTTAACAAGTATAATATACCTACAATTATAGTTGTGTAAAATATAAAGTTGAACCAAGGTGGAGTTGGATTATCCAATTCATAGATGCCGTCGAAGTCTTCATCAAGTCTTAATTCTTCTTCGGTTTTTTCAGTTTTTAAAGCTGCAAACTTATCCCACCAAGATAAATGAACTTTACCACTTTCTCCAGCACGTAATCTTTGCACCGCGTTTGAAAGCGTTAACAATAAAAAGACAGCTAAAAGCAATAAAACTGCATTTACGCCAATGAGAATAGTAGTTAAGCCCGGGCCAGTACTTGCAACCTCTGTTGTTTGAGCCCCTAGGGTACCGGCAAGCATTAGCATTGCCAAGGTGATTGAAATTTTATTTCTCATGTGAATATTTTTTAATTTTCAAATGGTTTTTCTTCCATGTCTTTCAAATACTTTTTATCAGCGGTGAAAGTCCACCAAACAATTCCCACAAAGAATACAAAGAATACAATTAGGGAAAATACAAGGTAACCGTCTTGGATACCGCTCATATTTTGAATGTGTTGTTTAAACATGGTTCTTAATTATTATTTACTTGCGGTATTACTTAATTTTATATCCGTTCCCATTCTTTGTAGATATGCAATCATTGCAATAATCTCTTTATTAGGTTCAACAGGATATCCTTCTTTGGTTAGGTTGGAAGCAATTTTTTCAGCCTGCTTAAGCAAATCTGCCTCAGCAATATCTTCAAAACCTGCTTCATAAGGCACGCCTAAAGTGCGCATGGCTTTAATTTTATCTGCCGTATTAGAAGTATTCAAATCATCTTCTGCTAACCAAGGATAAGCAGGCATGATAGATCCTGGAGACATTGAAGTTGGGTCAATCATATGGTTGTAATGCCAACTGTCTGGGTATTTTCCACCAATCCTCATCAAATCTGGTCCAGTACGTTTCGAGCCCCACAAGAATGGATGGTCATAAACATATTCTCCAGCTTTTGAATATTCTCCATAACGTTCAGTTTCGCTGCGGAAAGGACGTATCATTTGTGAGTGACATCCCACGCAACCTTCACGGATGTAAATATCTCTTCCTTGCAATTCAAGCGGTGTATATGGCTTAACACTTGTAATTGTTTTGATATTTGTTTTGATGGTAATCATTGGAATAATCTCAATCAATCCTCCAATTAATACTACAACCACAGTAAGTACGGTAAAGGTTAATGGTTTTCTTTCGAAAGCTTTATGCCAGTAACTATGACTACCATGTGGTTTATATTCTTTTTCTAAAGCTGGTGCAGAAGCTGGCTCATTAGCAATCAATTTGCCACTTGCAGCAGTTTTAACTAAATTGTAAATCATTACAAACACCCCTGATAAAAACATAGTTCCACCTATTGAACGCATTACATGCATAGGAATAACTTGTAGGGTTGTTTCTAAGAAGTTTGGATATTTCAAGATGCCTTCTGGTAAAAACTCTTTCCACATCATACCTTGTGTGAAACCACTCCAATACATAGGAATTGCATAAAACAATATACCTAAAGTTGAAATCCAGAAATGTGTATTTGCTAATGATTTAGAGTATAATTTAGTTCCGTAAATTTTTGGTACTATCCAATAAAACATACCAAATGTCATTAAGCCATTCCAACCTAAAGCACCAGTATGCACGTGGGCAACGATCCAGTCTGTAAAATGCGCAATGGCGTTGATATTTTTCAAACTTAACATTGGACCCTCAAAAGTTGCCATGCCATAAGCAGTAACACCTACCGCAAAAAACTTCAATACAGGTTCATCTCTAACCTTGTCCCATGCACCTCTTAAGGTTAACAAACCATTGATCATACCACCCCAAGATGGCGCAATCAACATGATTGAAAATACAACACCTAAAGATTGCGCCCAATCTGGTAAAGATGAGTATAACAAGTGATGAGGACCAGCCCAAATGTATAAGAAGATTAATGTCCAGAAATGTAAAATTGAAAGCTTATAAGAATAAACAGGACGATTTACCGCTTTTGGTAAATAGTAATACATTAAACCCAAATAAGGTGTAGTTAAGAAAAATGCAACCGCATTGTGTCCATACCACCATTGAACTAAGGCATCTTGAACACCTGCATACACCATGTAACTTTTGGTCATGCTAATTGGTAATTCAATAGAGTTAACGATATGTAAAACAGCAACGGTTACAAAAGTTGCAATGTAGAACCATAGGGCAACGTACATATGACGTTCTCTACGTTTGATGATTGTACCAATCATGTTTACACCAAATGCAACCCAAACTAATGCAATAGCAATGTCAATTGGCCATTCTAGCTCAGCATACTCCTTAGAAGATGTGTAGCCTAAAGGTAGCGTTACAGCCGCCGCCAGGATGATTAATTGCCATCCCCAAAAATGGAAATTACTTAAGAAATCGCTGAACAACCTAGCCTTGGTTAATCTTTGTAAGGAATAATAAATACCCGCAAAGATGGCATTACCCACAAAGGCAAAAATTACTGCATTGGTATGTAAAGGCCTAATTCTACCAAATGATGTATATGGCAGATTAAAATTAAAGGCAGGATAAAAGAGCTGGATAGCAGCAATTACCCCAACCAACATTCCAACTACCCCAAATATTACTGAGGCAATTATGAAATTCCGGACGATCCGGTTGTCGTAGTTAAAGTTTTCTATTTGCATAGTTTGAGTTTTAAATTTCTGAACCAAAATTACCCTCAACTAATAGACAGAAAAATGACATAACTTATGGTGTGTCCTGATTTATATCATCTAAAGAGATGAACTACTTAGAAACCAACTCATCTTTATCCGTTACTGGTGGCTTATCATCAAACAACATTCTGATGGAAGGAGTATAATCATCTTCCATTTGGCCACTTTTTACTGTCCAAATAAATGCCATCAAAAAACCAACAGCCAAAACCAAGCTGCATCCAATCAATAAAAATATAATGTTCATCTGTAAAGTATTATTTAAATAACTATTGTAGCAAAGAGCGCTTCTTTGCATAAATCCAAGTTGCAGCAGTAGTAAAGCTTATGACACTTATGCTGCTTAATGGCATTAATATAGCAGCCACTATTGGTGACATTGTACCCGTTACAGCAAAACTTAACCCAACCAAATTATAAAGTAAAGACACCACAAAGCTCATTCTGATTACCTTTACTGTATCTTTTGCATATTGAAAAAACTTAGGTAATTGGTTAAAAACAGTGGCATCCATAATTACATCACTCGAAGGAGAGAAATTGGCTGTATCTTCTGTTACCGAAATTCCAATATTTGCTGCCTTCAATGCTCCAGCATCGTTTAAACCGTCTCCTATCATTACCACTTGTTGGCCGTTTTCTTTAAGTTGATTGATGTAAAGCAACTTCTCTGACGGACTTTGCATAAACCTTAATGTACTATCTTTAGGAAAAAATGCTTTCAACCTTGCTTCCTCGGCATTGTTGTCTCCAGACAATAAACTCAATTCTCTATTGAGTGCTAAACTATCAATAACTTCTTTTAAGCCTTCTCTATAGGCATGTGAAATTTTAAAAAAACCTTTATAATCACTATTAATTGAAACACCAACATAGGAAGCCAAAACATCAGCATTTGGTTCAAAACTATTAATGCTTAAAAAGTTTGCTGAACCTAATCTCACTTCACTTTTTCCATAATGCGCAGAAACGCCTTTGCCAGTTAACTCTTTGAAGTTACTTAATCCAGCATTGCCTATATTATGTAGGTTCAAAAAGCTTGCAATTTTTTTGCTTAATGGGTGAACCGAATTATTTGCAATGGTAAATATTGCTTCTTTATCTTCCTTAGTTAAATCTGCACCTATAAAACTAATAGCAGCCTGAGCAGCATTGGTAATTGTGCCTGTTTTGTCAAAAACCATGTGATTTGTTTTTGCCATTTGCTCAATTACTTCTGGTGATTTTAAATAGAACTTAGCGCGACCAAACATTCTTAGCGCATTTCCTAAGGCAAATGGACTAGAAAGGGCTAATGCGCAAGGGCAAGCAATGATTAGAACCGCTGTGAAAGCTGCCAAACTGCGGCTTGGGTCAAACAGTAACCAAAAAATAGCTGCAGTAATTGCAATGCCTAACAAGGCAAAAGTAAAATACCTGCTCACCACACTTTGGAAGGTAATGATTTGACTAACTCTATCCTTTGTAAAATGTTCGCTATTCCAAAGTTGGGTTAAATAACTTTGAGAAACAGGCTTGCAAACTTCCAACTCTATGGCGGCACTGGTTTGTCTTCCGCCAGCATATATCATTTCACCTAAAACTTTATCAACGGGCTGACTTTCACCTGTAACAAAACTAAAATCAATTTTGGCTTCTCCATTTAAAAGAATGGCATCGGCAGGAATGATCTCCTGATTTCTAATAAGCATGCGGTCGCCAACTTTGAGCTTGGTTACTGGCACGGTGTGCTCTTTACCTTCTTTCAAAACAGATACAGCAACAGGAAAATAGGATTTATAATCTCGCTCAAAAGATAAAGTATCAAAGGTTCTTTGTTGAACCCACTTGCCTATTAAAAGAAAGAAAACCAAACCCGCTAGGGTATCAAAAAATCCGATTCCAGAATGCGAGATTACCTCATAGCTACTTCTAAAAAACATAACTAAAATACCCAATGCCAAAGGAAAATCAATATTGATAATTCCTTTTCTGAGGCTCTGGTAAGCAGATTTAAAATAACTTTGAGAACTATATAAAAATACGGGCAAGGCCAAACCCATATTTAAATAGCCAAACAAACGAGAAAAGGTTTTATGAGATAAACTATCTAATCCAAAATATTCTGGAAAGCTAATAAGCATGATGTTTCCAAAACAAAAACCTGCAACCCCAACCTGATACAATAACTGATTATTATTGCTAACCTTTTTTGTTTCTTCTAAATGACTAAGGCTTAATGTTGGTTCGTAACCCAAAGAGCTTAATAATTCAACAATTTTCCTTAAACTAGTCTCATGATGATTAAAGCTAATGCTAAGTTGCTTCTTAAGAAAATCAACCCTGCAATGACCAATTCCTTTATCAATTTTATATAAACTTTCAAGTAACCAAATGCAGCTACTGCAATGCATGGTAGGAACATGAAAGGCTATTCTTGAAATCTTTTGATCCTTAAAATCAATTAACTGTTTCTGTATTTCATCATCCTCTAAATAAGCGAATTTAACCTTCGAAACAGGATTTTTTTGCGCAAGGCCAGGGTTATCTGAAATTGCATAATAATCGCAAAGATTACTATGAGATAACAGCTCATAAACCCCTTGACAACCCTGACAACAAAACGATTTTTCGTCAAATAGAATTGGCGATGAGGCTATTTTATCCCCGCAATGAAAACAAGAAACTTTAGCCGCAATTGCAGTTTTGCTCATGATGTTTATCCAAGAAAAATTGAACGTTGTCCGTGCATAAAAAAGGATTTCTCCTTATTAAAAATGATATCTTCTAAAATTTCATTTTTATTTACACCTGTAACTATTAGGCAAGAATTCATATTTCTTACTAAGCCTCTTAATTCGTCAAAATAATTATCAGGATAAACCCTGTGTACATAAAAATGTTGTTTATACATTTTAAGATATTCTATAACCGCCTTTTCGTTTTCTGAGCTAGCCTCTGTTACCACAATATTTATTGTTACTTTATTGGTTTGAAGCTGTTCGCCCATTAAATAGGTAAACAATTTAATCGCCTCAAATGAGCGATTACTGCCATCATAAATTAAAACAATATTCTGAAAAGAAATCTGCTCACAACTCAACAATAAAATTGGGCATTTGGTATTATGCATAAGAAAATACAAAGCATCAAATGATTGCTTGTCAATGTCTGGCCGATTAAATAAATCCTTACCAATTAAGAACAAATCATTAAATAAACTTTCATTTACGAGCTCTTCGTTTACGTCCTCTTCTGTGATATAAACTTTTGTTTTTAAAGCCAACTCCTCACACTTACTTACAAACCTAGAAATGTATTCACTGCTGTTATTTAGGTTGGTATGAAGAATCTTCTCAATAATTTCTGAGCGTGTAAATTGTGTATTTAGATTGGCTGGGAAATCAAAAACCTGATCAAGATTTTTACCGATTATTCCATCCACAAATACCCCTTTAAAGTGGTCTTCCTTGCTAGGAAAAATCTTCGTTGAGCAGTCGAGTAACTTTTCTGCATCCGCAGATCCGTCCATTAAAATTAGCATGTTACGTACCACGTATATTTCCAATTATTTATTTAATCAAAAATATTGCGAATCATGTTTTTAAAACATGACCGAACTCAAGGGTACCTATGATTTTTATCAGTAAAATCCTATACGGATGCGTGCGAAATTTTCTCCAAAGAAGAGAAGTTTATAATTCTAATTTTCTTGCCTTCCATGTCAATCAATTTATCAGCTCTAAACTCTGAAAGTAATCTAATTACAGTTTCTGTTGCAGTGCCCACAATGTTTGCGATATCTTCTCGAGGCAAAGTAACTGCTATTAAAGAATTATCTGCGGCATTGTCTACATGAAAGGTTTTGTGCAAGAAAAGTAAGGTTTCGGCTAAACGCTCTCTTACACTTTTCTGTGCCAAACTTTGTATGCGTTCATCTGCTAATCCCAAATCATGGCAAAGAGATTTTAACATTTGCTTATTGATTTGACTATTCTTTTCTAGCAAATCCATAAAAACATTTTTTGGAATAAAACAACAAATTACATCTTCAATGCAAGTTGCTGTGGCTACGAGTGGCTCGTCTGCAATTAATGCACGGTATCCCAAAAACTCACCTTCCCTAGCAAACCTGATGATTTGCTCTTTACCATCCTTATTTGAACGAGTGAGTTTTATGGCACCTTTGCTAATACAATAAATGCCCAAAGGCATATTATCTTCATAAAATATGGCTTGACCTTTTTTATAATGACTGCAAGATTTTGCAGCACTTACAACATCTGCTTCATCACTTGTACATGCCGATAAAAAACTTACACTTTTGGCATCACAATGGTTGCATTCAAGATACATTTTTTGCATAGAAATGAGTTTTGAGTGGAAATTATTGAGGAAAATTAATGACTTTGACTCCAAAAGTCAAATAATTGAGCTTGCGAAATGGTAGGATTCATGAATTTCACAATTCTATAAGTTACAATTCCAGTTACATCTACTTGTTTTTCAGCACTTAAACCCAATTTAAATAAACTTTCCAACAAACAATTTTCTAAGTGACCTTTGCCTTCAATTAACTCAGAAAAATAACTAGAAAATGAAATCCCAGCGATTTCTTCTAGTATTGATTGGTACATTTCTTGAGTATATCCAACACCTTGATTCCAGGTTCTTTCATATAAGACTTTCATCACATCATGTAAACGTTTTTTGCCATTAGTTGCTTCAATTAACATAACATCCGCAACTAAAGCGGCAACCAATCCTTCTGTGTAAATAGATACTTTTCTACCTGGCACACCAGGGACATATCCATCCAACCAAGTATCAAAACTACTTTCTGCCACACAGTAAAAATTCCGCCCTTCATTGTTTAAGTGTTTGCTCAAATCACCACTTAAGCTTGCACTGTATTGCTCCCAATTCCAAACACCAGAAAGCCAAAGAGCCAAATCTCCATAATAAGTGGTTACGCCTTCATAAACATATCCTAATCTTGAATAATTTTCTTTGGTAAAATCATAGGGCAATAATTCTACAGGCCTAATACGCTTTACATTCCAAAGGTGAAACAACTCATGCGAGCTAATGGCTAAAAAATCATGGTAAACATCCTCATTACCTAGCTCTGCCAATGGCCCCATGGCAATAACTGTAGAATCCATGTGCTCTACACCATGCCTAAAAACCGTTGGCAAAAGCAAATACATAAAATGAAAATCTTTACACGGTAATTCACCAAACAAGTTTGTTTGCCAAGCTGCATATTTTTGGGTATCAGCAGCCAATCTTTCCAATACGGGATATTCGCCACCTACAAACCAAAAATGAAAATTGGTTTGGTTCAAGCTAAAACTATGGTGTTGCATTTGCGCTGCAACAAAAACTGGACTGTCTGCTAAGGCATCAAAATTTGGTGCAGAAAGTTCCATGCCGTTAATGGGCAGTTGACAAGCAATTTTCCAATCAGATGGCACTTCAAACTTCACTTGGTGCCCCTCCTCTATTCTGCCAGATACATACATAAAACAATGTACTGGATTTAAGTAAATCATTTCGTTTGAAACATAGCAAGCGCCTGCATCTGGCTGCTGTGCGTAGTAATAATAACTAATGTAAAAATACGCTACCTCATTGGTTTCTATTTCCCAACAATCTTTGCTTATTTTCTTAAAATTTAATTCCTTTTCACTGTGGTCATATACTTTAAAACCCTTGATGTTTTTAGCAAAGTTACCTAGCTCATAGCGGCCTGGTCTCCAAGCGGGCAATTGCAGCAAGGTTCGGTTTGAACCAAGTGTTGAAATCTCAGAAACGATTTGTACAAACTTTGGCTCTTTTGGGTCTTGTCTTACAATATGCTTTATCATGGGGTGACAATTAATTTAAAAAAGGATTTCGACTTTTCATTATTTGAACTTACTTCAATAATAAATAATCCTGACTGATTAAATATCAATTGTTCACTTTGATGTTGAAAGTCATCAAAAGTCTCCCCATTGGATTTGTGAATTTTTATTTGGTTCAAACCGAAACCACTAAGACTTATTGGAGATCCAAGCTTAGCAGGGTTTGGATAAACAGTAAACTCAGTTCCATTTGTTTCTTGCAAAGCCAAACCATCCTTTTGATAAATAACGCCAACAGCATCAAAATCAAATCCAGCACTTGGGAAAGGTGTTGGCCATGGGTCGTTGATATAATTGCCATTGATATCTTTTGAACCTAACTCAGAAACAGCTCCTTTTACATCTATAATGCGCACAAAATTGATGTTATAAATATCTATGCCAGTGCTATCCTTCAACTCCTCCAAATTAAATGGTGTCCCATAATTGAAAATATACTTTCCAGCTAGGTTATGGTAATTTCTTGCATCAGCGCCAGTAAATGCGTCAAGCTGAATATTACTACCAATATAACTTGCAGGAAACCTAACAAATCGTTGTCCATTTGTACTTACTTCTACAAATGCCAGTTCTAAAAATGCAAGGGAATCATTTACCTTAAAACCATTCTCAAACACTGCAAAATCTGGGCCTTGGCCGTTTCTTATAGGAAACGGAAAAGTTAACGTAATAGAACCGCCATCTCCAAGACTAATAACGCCATTTCCTGCTTTTCCAGTAATGCTCCATTCTTCGCCAGTGGTAACTTTACCAAGAGATGTGTCTGCCATGTTTTGCCAAGAACGATTGAGCGTGTAGCCACTTGCCCAATTTACAAACACATTGCTGTCGGCAACAATAGCTGTGGTGCCTAAAACACCAGCTTGTGGAGCAAATTGTGCCCACAAAAACAAAGGTGCTGTGGCTAAAAAAAGTAAAACCCTAAACTTAAAACTCATTGTTGCAAAACTATGCTGCAAAGTAGATACTGCCAAAAAATATAGCGCTCA